>JBLHRL010000129.1:0-3204 GCA_047625975.1 Arenicella sp. | reverse complement strand
TCTAGCGGCGAAGGCAAGACTTTCTAGCGGCGAAGGCAAGACTTTCTAGCGGCGAAGGCAAGACTTTGTTAGCGGCGAAGGAAATATTTTGTCAGCGGTCGTTAATGGCCACAGGCAAATTAATCAAAGGCTAAGGGCCACTAGTTTTATCAATTATTTATGAATGAACAAGCAGGTCAATTGGCGTTGCCGTTATCGAGCAATGATAAGGCGTCATTTGAAAACTATTGGCTAGGCCACAATACCGAGTTGGTTGCTGCTATTGAATCTAGCGTAAAGACTGGTGAGCCTAAAGTAGTCTATTACTATGGCGCATCTGGCGCTGGCAAGAGTCACTTGCTTTTCGCGGCTATGCGCCTAGCAAAGTCTGAGATTATTAATACCAGTTATCTTTCTCTGACTGATACCTATGTGTCTGCAGGCATGCTCGCTGTGGTTGATGTTGAACATGTGGTTTGCGTCGACGACATAGAGGCATGGGCTGGTGATGTTGATAAAGAGCGTGCGCTGTTTACCTTGTTTGAACAAATTAAACATGCTGGTGGGCAGTTGATTGTCAGTGCAACTCAGCCGCCCAATTTATCATCATTCGTGATTAATGATTTGGTTAGCCGCCTATCGAGCGGACTGATTTACCCTTTGCATGAATTGAACGATGAGCAGCGTTTCGAAGCCTTAAAAATGCGCGCTAAAGTGCGAGGTTTGTCAGTTTCAGATGACGCCGTCCGATACCTACAGAGTCGCTCCTCACGCGATACGGGTGAGTTATTCAGTGTGTTGGAGCGAATTGATCATGCGTCTTTGGTAGAGCAACGAAGAGTGACCATTCCATTTTTACAGAATTTATTAAGGCGAGAGATCTAGCTTTTTCATATCAAGGGTTGACTCAATGCTTGTGAGTTAACAGCATCGCTTTAGAGTAAAAGAGAAGCTTGGCGTTGCTGGTAACCTCGTTACTAGCGACGCCTAAGAATCGCAACTCTTCAGTGTCGGTCAGAGACTATTACCGCATAGCCGACTCAAGAATACATCGCTTGTTTTTACCGGCTAGAATTCGGCGACCGTAGGGCCAACGGTGCACTTTGCCGCTTAAATGCATAACCAAGTTACCACAGCGGTAGGTTTTTTAGATGCCCTAGGGGGGGGCTTGGTTATATTGATTTACCTTAAAAGAATGAGCGTGCAGCGCCCGTCACCGCAGTGGCAATCCATGGGCGACGTTGGAAATTTATGCGTCGAGACCCTTCGGCTGCGCTGAGTATGAGATTACAATGCTTAAATGATCGCGCTATTCTGGCAAGGCAGAATGTTTTCGGTATCTAACGGCACTGCTTACAAAATCACAGCGTATACGACCCACAGCAATGTTAAGGCCATTGCCACATCAACGCTAGGCGTTCTTCAACGCCAGGCCAAATCTAGAAACCCTTTTTCCCAGAGCAATACATAACGCTTTCTCATCATCTGATATTGGATTGCTATTACTTGGCCCCGCTACATGGCTAGCGCCGTAGGGCGTTCCGCCTGTAGTCGTTTTGCTTAGCGCGCGTTCTGTATATGGCAAGCCACACAGCAGCATTCCATGGTGTAGTAGCGGGTTTAGCATAGATAGTAAGGTTGATTCTTGTCCACCATGCATTGATGAGCTAGAGGTGAAAACCGCGGCTGGTTTAGCGCTCAATGAGCCAGACATCCAGAGTGAGCTAGTGCTGTCTAAAAAGTACTTCATCGACGCTGACATATTACCGAAACGGGTAGGGCTACCCATAATCAAGGCGTCGCAGTGTTCAAGATCAGTAAGCTCAACGAATAAGTCACCGTACTCGGGTTGCTCTTTAGCATTAGGTTCTACCGAGACACTTGGCACACAACGAATCAACGCATTACAGCCCTCTACAGACTCAACGCCTCTGGCAATAAGGCGGGCCATCTTTTGTACCGACCCAAGTCGGCTGTCATAAACAATTAAGGTGTTCATAGTGGGTCACTTACTCATAGTTCTGGCGGTGCAGTCGAGCGGCAGCTAAGGATTGAATAGCAGACCTTACGGCAGGATGGTTAAGACATTTTCAGGCGGTCGGCCAATAATAATTTCATCCCCAGCAACCACAATTGGGCGCTCAATCAGCTTTGGGTTTTTTACCATAGCATCAATCAGCTGGTCACGGCTTAAGGTGTCATCAGCGAGGCTGAGTTGTTTGTATTGGGGTTCGCTTTTTCGCATCAGGTCACGCGGCTGCATTTCTAAACCTCTAAGAATACTGTCGAGTTGTTGGTGACTAGGTGGTGTTTTTAAGTAATCAATGACAAGTGGTTTAAACCCGTTTTCGTCAAGTAGTGCCAATGTTTGGCGTGACTTCGAGCACCTTGGGTTATGATAGATAACAATTTCCATTTTTAATCTCCATTTTTTATTTTCACTTTAATTTTTCTATTACATTATATGGGTAATTATTCGATAAAGGCTAAGCTAACACAACTGTTTGATATTCCAATTGCGGTTATTCAACGTTTTCGCTCGGACCGTTTACCGCGTCACGCGGCGTCGCTAGCGTTTAGCTCCTTGTTAGCCTTGGCGCCAATGATGGCTATAGCCTTAGTTATACTCTCTTTGTTCGGTGACATGGGGACACGAGTGGAAGACTTTATTTATCAATTTTTAGTTCCTACCGCCGGTGACGATATAAAGGTCTATTTTGATCAGTTTGCTGCGGGTGCCGGAAAGTTAACGGCGATTGGTGGAGGTGCATTTTTACTCAGTGCATTGTTGCTATTGTCGAATATAGAGTCTTCGTTTAACGATATATGGCGGGTCGAAGAGGGTAGATCATTATCGGCAAAATTAACCGTATATTGGGCTCTTGTAACACTAGGGCCTTTACTGATGGGCGCAAGCTTATCCATGTCGGCTTATGTTATGTCGCTGTCTGCTTTTACTGGACAGGTATCGTCAATTGGTTCAGTGCTAGTACCGATCTTGTTAATGACCGCGGCATTTCTATTGCTTTATTTAGTCATGCCAAATGTGCGTGTGAGTTTAATACATGGCCTAGTAGGGGCTTTAGTAGCATCATTGTTGTTCGAGGCGACTAAACGTGGCTTCCAGTCATATCTGAAAAATTTTGCTGATTATGAGGTGGTCTACGGAACGCTCGCGGCGTTGCCTATATTCTTGATTTGGATCTACTTATCGTGGGTGGTTGC
>JBLHRL010000128.1:0-3310 GCA_047625975.1 Arenicella sp. | reverse complement strand
AAGATTTGTCATTCAAACATAATGGCGGTAACTTGTTATTCGCTAGCCAACAAAACAAAAACGCCTTTGCTAAAGACCCAGAAAAGTATATTCCACCTAATTGTGGCTAATACGCCTATGCCGTTTTAGCGGCCTCAACCGCATTAATAAAGCCTCGACATTTCATAGTTTACAATAATAGACTTGACTAAAACGGCCTTAATTCGGTACATAACAAATGGTCAAACGATAAAAACGATTACAGTGGGCAAGGAACTACGCTAAGTAACGCTCGGAAACAATTCACTTTTTAAGTTTTCAAGTACTCAGAGCGTATCTCTTCAATACGATCACGTGTACGAGCCGCTTTTTCAAACTCAAGGTTCTCAGCAAACTGATACATTTCCTTCTCCAAGTCCTTCATCACCTTGGAAAATTCTTTAGGGCTATTAATATTCGGTAAATTTGCGTGCTGTGGCTTAATCCTAGCGAGCACCTGAGCCGCTTCGCTGGTAGCGCCGTCAATCATGTCGCGCACTGGCTTACTGACACCTACTGGAACAATACCGTGTTTGAGATTGTGCGCTTCTTGCTTTTCCCGACGGCGATCGGTTTCGTCAATTGCGATTCTCATCGCATTGGTAATTTTGTCTCCATAAAGAATAGCGCGCCCATTGAGATTTCTCGCAGCACGGCCGATGGTTTGAATTAGAGAGCGAGTTGACCTTAAAAAACCTTGTTTATCAGCATCGAGAATCGCTACCAGTGACACCTCTGGCATATCTAAACCCTCTCGCAAAAGGTTGATTCCGACTAGCACGTCGAACACCCCTGCCCTTAAATCTCGTATAATTTCTACCCGCTCAACAGTGTCGATGTCTGAGTGTAAGTAACGAATTTTAACGCCCGCATCCCGTAAGTAGTCGGTTAAATCTTCCGACATACGTTTGGTTAAGGTGGTTATTAAAACTCGTTCGTTCTTCGGTACTCGTTTGTTAATTTCAGATAGCACATCGTCTACCTGAGTACCAACCGGGCGCACTTCAATCTGTGGGTCTACTAGGCCAGTGGGTCTAACAACTTGGTCAATGGTATCCGGGTTCTGCGCTATCTCATAATCACCAGGCGTAGCTGACACGAAAACAGTCTGCGGCATAAGGTTCTTAAATTCCTCAAACATCAAAGGACGATTGTCCATCGCAGACGGTAGGCGAAATCCGTATTCAACCAACGTTGTCTTTCGCGAACGGTCACCTTTGTACATTGCGCCTAATTGCGGCACCAGTACATGGCTTTCGTCTAAAATCATTAGTGCATTAGGCGGTAGATAATTAATCAGCGTTGGCGGCGCCTCACCGGCTTTAGCGCCTGATAAATAGCGTGAATAATTTTCAATGCCGTTGCAATAGCCCAACTCTTGCATCATCTCGAGATCGAATAAGGTACGTTGCTCCAAGCGCTGAGCTTCTACCAACTTGTCGTGCTCCCTCAGAAAAGCCAATCGTTCACGCAACTCGGCTTTAATATGCTGACAAGCCTCTAACACCCGAACTCGAGGTGTTACATAATGCGACTTAGGGAAGATAGTAATACGGTGCAGGTCTTCTTCAACGGCACCCGTAAGCGGGTCAAAACGCGAAATTTTTTCAACGTCGTCACCGAACAATTCGATTCGAATCGCATAACGTTCTGACTCAGCGGGGTAAATATCGATCACGTCACCGCGCACTCTAAAGGTGGCACGCTTAAGCTCGGTATCGTTACGGGTGTATTGCAGCTCGGCCAAACGTGTCAGCACTGCTCGCTGGTCCATTATGTCGCCAATACTGAGATGCAAAATCATCTCATGATAAGCTTCAGGATCGCCAAGGCCGTAAATTGCCGATACGGTTGCGACAATAATAACGTCCTCACGCTCAAGCATAGCTTTGGTCGCTGAGAGTCGCATTTGATCAATATGCTCGTTTATTGCCGCATCTTTCTCAATGAAGGTATCAGAGCTAGGCACGTATGCTTCTGGCTGATAGTAATCATAGTAGGAGACAAAGTATTCCACCGCATTGTAGGGGAAAAAGTCGCGCATCTCGGCGTACAACTGCGCCGCCAAGGTTTTATTTGGTGCCATCAAAATAGTTGGACGCTGCACCTTCTGAATAACATTAGCCATTGTAAACGTTTTACCCGACCCTGTTACGCCCAGCAACGTTTGATAGGCTTCACCATTGCTTAGGCCTTCTACCAACTTAAGAATAGCCTCCGGCTGGTCACCCGCAGGTTTGTAATCGCTAACTAACTCAAAATCACGCTTCATTTTTTAGGCTCAACAACAAATTCGAACGCTATTGTAATTCAAGCATCAGCCGAGACTCACACGCTATTCACCTTTTAAGTGGAAAAGATTGAGGTTTTACCAACTTTGACCTAGAGTAAAGGTAGTTCGAGAGCAGAACTGAGTCAGTTCAAGGATAGAACTGAGTTATCTGGCGAACAAGATTGTGCGTCAGAAGAATCAAGCATAACCCTATTTCATGGAGGAAATAATGGGTAAAAATAATCTCAGTCTTAAGACTGTTGCTACATACACGGTGAATACACGTAACGGCTTTACCATAGTGGAATTGATGATCACCTTATCTATAATGGCGGCACTAAGCAGTATAGCGTTGCCCAGCTTTGCTAATATAGTACACAATGGGCGCATAAGAGCGGCGTCGTTACAACTTTCAACCACTCTCGCTAACTCGCGATATCATGCACTAAGCTTCGGCGTCACGGTGATTGTCTGTCAAGCGAGAGACTCTACTATGAAGCACTGCAGCGATTCTCGAAAACGAAACACACGCTGGTCTGATGGCGTTATTAGTTACGCTGACTTAAATGGCAACAACTTG
Organism: Arenicella sp.; assembly: GCA_047625975.1. Classification (GTDB taxonomy): domain Bacteria; phylum Pseudomonadota; class Gammaproteobacteria; order Arenicellales; family Arenicellaceae; genus Arenicella. The sequence continues at coordinate 440 of JBLHRL010000128.1, read as the reverse complement.
CTAGATGAAAAAGACCAGATTCTAACCACCGCACAGAGCCACAAAAGCATCGTCATGGTGTTCAACCAAAATGGTCGACTCCGCTTTTTACCTAATGGCAGCTCCCGCAGTGCCGGTTTCTACCTCTGTAGTAAGGCCGGAAATAGTGAGCGCCACCTTAAAATTTTATATACCGGGCGCACTCGCTCCATGGCCAAAATGAGTGATCACAACCGCCAAACTTGCTTATCTAAAGCCAATTAACCCTGCATAAAGAAAAATGCCATTTTTATATGAAAAAACTGAGGAAACTGCTTGACCAAAACCACCTTAGTAAATATTATGCGCCTTCGTTGAAAAACGTTCCCTGATAGCTCAGTTGGTAGAGCAAATGACTGTTAATCATTGGGTCCCAAGTTCGAGTCTTGGTCAGGGAGCCAATTCAACGCATTGATTTAAAA
>JBLHRL010000127.1:0-3647 GCA_047625975.1 Arenicella sp. | reverse complement strand
ACCAGCCTCAATGGTAGTTCTTTTATATCGGTTAGAAGAAGAGTTTCGTAGTTTGTACGAGCGGGCGACTGATATCGAAGACGATATGGAGGCGATCGTACTGGCCGACGACCGTGGTCGTCGTTTGCTTGAGATACCAGGCGTTGGTTTAATCACCGCTGCGTGCTTATTGTCTTGGGTAGGTGATGCAAAGCATTTTCGATCAGGCCGCGATCTGGCCGCTTGGATAGGGCTAGTTCCGAAACAATCCTCAACGGGCGGCAAGACAACATTACTCGGTATCGGCAAACGAGGAAACACTCGCTTGCGCTGTAATCTAATTCATGGGGCTCGCTCGGCATTGCAGTGGCACATCGATAAGCCATCACGCTGGAGTGCTTGGGCGCAGGTGCTCAAGGCAACCAAGAAACCGAATGTTGTGGCCGTTGCCATGGCGAATAAAATGGCTAGAATGATTTGGGTGATTCTTGCTCGAAACGAAGAATATCAAGCGGTTGCTTAGCGACCGAACAACGCAATAAAACAATAGTATCTCACCAGGTTTGCAATTACGTTAAATGAGTACACAGGTTAAACCACATCTCTGAAATCTGAAAAATTCAATAGCCATAAAAGGCTGAACGTCTTGTAAGAACAGCGATGTGCGTATCACATTTTGAGCAGTGGTCATTAAAACATCACATAAACAGCTCGGATACATTGAAGCAACCTAACTCCTCAAATAACGGGATTGACAGACAGGGGCGAGTCATACATTGAATTATGTTGTAGGACGCAGCCTATTTAAAAGATGCCTCCAGTATAGGGCTATAAAAGGGCATATTCTGATGTCTGGCTAATTTTTAAGCTGTTTAGGCCTCAGTTTTCGAATTCTAAATTGATACCTTTACTAATCGCCAGGGCTGACATAATCGCCGCTACAACAACATTCGACGAGGCGCGTTTATTTCTTTAACGCTCTACTTTCATAGAGATTATAGAAAAACCTCATATTTCCCTCAGGAATAACTTAATTGCCTTTGTTAACGTAGGCGAAGTTATTTTCAATCACTCTTAACAAAAAAGGAGATTTATAATGAAATTTATATCATTAACATTGGCCACGCTACTAGCTCTATCTTGGTCTGTTGCCAACGCTGAAATCGAAGTTTGGAAAGATTACAAACCTAGCGAAGAAGTTTATTCGATAACCACCATTAAGGTTGATTCGAATATGGGTGAGGTCTATCTCGAAGGCATAATGGACTCTTGGGTGTCGTCACTGGAAATTGAAAAAAACTTAGGCCATGTACAAGACTATGCAATCTATACAAGCGACTTACCCGCCAGTGGCGACTTCAACATGATCCTGGTGGTAGCCTTTGCAAACACCGCTGACCTAGCTCCGAGTAAAGCTAAGTACCAAAAAATGATGGCCGCGATGACTAAGGAGAAGGCTGACGAATCAACCGAATATGCGCGTAAGAATTATCCAAGTATTCGAACCATTACTGGTGAATATCTATTTAGGAAAATTGAAATCCTAAAATAAACTACTGTCTTTGTCTTTACCCGATAATGGAAAACGTGGAAGATGAATCATTTCCATTATCGGGCTTTATTTGTTCAGGCCATCCGTATTTTTGCCATGCCGAGACCAGCTTAGTTTGTTCAATAAATCCAACAAAATCTGAATGCATGCGTATATTTTTTGATGCCACAGTAGGTTCCCAAATTCGGGCAATGGTATAGCCCAGATAAGGATTTGGCTTTTTCAAAATACTGCTTAAAAATAGCTCCGGTTTATTTAAAAAAAGAAAGCCAATCAAGCACGCTGCAGTAGGTTGCGCGGCGTCATCACTAAGCCGACGTCGAAGCGCATAGTTAACTATTGTTGTTGCCACAGGTGCTTGCTTTAGATACGCATTTAACACTAGCTTTCTAACCATTGGAGAATGTAATTCAGCGGCCTCAACCGGGCCTAATTCATGACAATGCTGTTGCATGAATGCAATCGCTTGCGGCGCCTCACCTCGCGAGGCCATTAACTGTGAGACGCCAAATGCCGCAGCGCCAAAACCGAGATTAAAGGACCGTAAAAAGGATTTTTCAGCGTCCTTGAAATCACCAGCAGCCAATAAAATTCCGCCGTACGTAGTGTGCCAGATGGCACAAAGAGGGTCGCGTTCAATCACCTTTTCAAAATAATGCTTAGCCTGTGGGTATAAGCCAATAGCCATTAGACCAAGGCCCATTCCGGCCATTGTTTCAACATTATTTGGATCCAATTCTAGTGCGCGCTGATAAGTCTCGAGCGCAGCATCAAATTCAAGTCTGCGAGTAAGATGCAAAGCTTTTACTAACAAAGCAACACTAGAATCTGGGTCGAGGGTAAGCGCTTGCTCAACTGCCAACCAGCTTTTATCGATATGTTCAGCCCATAATGCAGTCTTAGAAAATTCTGGTAAAATAAAATGCGCTAGGGCTAACCACGATAAGGCATCGACAAAATGCGGTTCTATAGCAACCGCTCTTTGCAAATAATCGATACCGGTTGGAATTGTGTTTTGACCGTTCAGTCGATGAGTTAGTTGCTTGCCGCGCAAGAACAGTTTATAGGCTTCGGTGCTAATATTTTGTTGCTTGTTTATTTTTTCTATTTCGGTGATGTTTAGCGTCTTTGATATTTCATCGGCCACTAAAACAGCAATTCTTTCTTGGAAATTAAACAGCTCAGTAAACTCACCTTTATACGTGTCTGACGATATATGAAAGCCTGAACCGCCGTCTATTAGCTGTACCGTTATACACAATTGGTCACCGTCTTTTCTTAGCGAGCCCACCAAAACATAAGCCACGCTTAGCGCCTGAGCAATCTCACGAATATCTTGATTTTGTCCCTTGAACGAAAAAGAAGAGGTTCGCCCGCTCACCTTCAAGCCAGCAAGATGAGTAAGCTGGTTAATGATTTCTTCACTCAACCCATCGCATAAATAATCGAAACTTTGCGCGTCGCTCATGTCGATAAACGGTAAAACAGCAATAGACATAGGCGACGGTGATACCGCTAAGTCGACTTGGTCGCAAACGTCAATCATTGGTGCTTTGAGACGGTAACCTCGCTTAGGAATAGTTTCAATGTAATGCTTACAGTCTGGCCCATTGCCGAACGCTTTTCTGAGCAATGAAATGGCACGAGTTAAGCCTTCATCGGCACCACCTGTATTACCCCAGACGCCGTCGATTAAGTCGTTTCTAGAGACGACCTCTCCATGCTTATTGCTAAGCGCGTGCAGCACTTTCATAACCTTTGGCTCAATCGAAAAATTAGAACCTCGATCATTAGTAATTAGCGATGCGCTAAAATCGACATTCGCTAGACCAATTTTGACTCGTAAAAAATCATTCATGATTATTTATATGCCATTGGTTAAACATATCTTCATTAACTATTACCCCTAATACGCTATGGACTAAATTTAGCACAAATTGAAAATGTTCACATAGTACAAAGGTACTCGTATGAATAACACAAAATTAGCTATTTTGACTATTTTCGGCTCTCTCTAAGAGTATAGGAAGCATAAACCCCCCATTCGTCTAAATCAATAAGTATCAGCCAGCCCAAAAACCTCATCACTTCCTTTGAAAATAGCCTCAACCGGGCG
>JBLHRL010000126.1:0-3863 GCA_047625975.1 Arenicella sp. | reverse complement strand
ATGTGCTAAAAAAACACAACGGTGAGGTGATTAGCTTAAGAAATGAACACGCGCTAAGGATAGTAGTCTACCAGGCGAAAATGACTGATTCTGCAGAATTAAAAGAGATTTATGCACGCATTAAGTTCGCCTTAAAAGCACGCCTCAACAGCAAGAAAGGCTACACTTTAACCCAACCCGAGCCTAGCAGCGAACAAACTGACTCGCGCCTTATCTACAACACTATATAGATCGTTAATATAGACCCTTAATTTCTCCATGACTGGGCAATAAGGTGGCTCTATTACCCTGTAAATTGTGTTAAATTAGTGTCCAAATATTTCTATTGGAACTAGCTCGATGAGACTACCGCTCGCCAAACGTCGATTGTCTGCTTGGACTTCTTTTTGCCCCACTTTTATTGTCGTAATTAATGTTGTTTTATTAAGCGTAAACACCAGCCAAGCTCAAGAACTAAATTCCAGATTAGACTTCGAACGATGCCAAATAAAGCATAAATCGATCGAAATGGACGCTGAGTGTGCGACCCTTACCCGGCCTGAAAACCCAAAACTAACTGATGGTAAATCGATTGATTTATTCGTGGTTAAATTACCTTCAAGCTCGCCTACGCCCGAAGCCGACGCATTCACTGTCATTCAAGGTGGCCCAGGAGGTTCATCAATTGATATGGCGATCGATTTTCGACGAACATTAGACTTTATTCGTACCAAACGCGATGTTTTAATCGTTGACCAGCGCGGAACCGGTCGTTCGAATATTCTTAAATGTGACCTGCCCAGTGAAGACCAACCTACTGTCGGCTTTGATCGTCAGCAAACACTCAGACTAACTGGTGAGTGTTTAGCTAAACTAAACGGTAACGACTTACGTTTTTATACCAGCTCAGTCGCAGTGCAAGATCTTGATGCCGTACGCCAAGCAGCTGGCTATGAGAAGCTGACTGTCTATGGCGTTAGCTACGGCACTCGCGTAGCACAACACTACTTAAGACGTTTTCCTGAGCACACGCGTGCACTGATCATCGACGGCGTAGTCGATATCGGCTTGAATTTGGCCGGCTCAGAAATAGCGCGGCGCTCTCAAGATGCATTTGATGGCGTGGTCGAACGGTGTGCTGACACCCCAAGCTGCGCGGAACAATTCGGAGATATCGGACAAAAATTTGAACAACTGAGGCAGCGTTTAGTAGCGCAGCCAGTAACGCTATCAATTGCCCACCCCCTGACTGGCAAAAAAACTGACCATACAGTCAGTGAAGCTGATCTATTCGCGGCCGTTCGCTTTATGCCTTATGCGACAGAAAGCATAGCCTTATTGCCGATGTTAATCGCAAGTGCGCACGCTGGTAACTACACCCCGCTAGCGGCGCAAGGCATCAGTGCAACCGAATCATTCAGTAGTGAATTTGCTATCGGAATGCATAACTCCGTAATCTGTGCTGAGGATGCCCCGTTCGTGGCCGCCGACGCTGCCGCACAAACCTCAGATACTTATTTCGGTAGCGATATGATCGATAGCATAGCGGCTATTTGCCAACTGTGGCCCAGTGGCATAGTAGATCCCGACTTTCGGACTTCGTTCGACAGCAATAAGCCAGTACTAATTCTTTCAGGCGAGACCGACCCAATTACACCTCCAGCTAACGGTGAACGAGCCGCCGCCATGTTCGATAACTCGAAACACTTAGTGGTGCCATCTCATGGCCATGGTGTATTAAGCCGCGGTTGTGTACCATTTTTAATTCGTGACTTCATCGCCAACGCGAAGCTAGAAGAGGTTAACTCCGACTGCATTAAACGCGAACGAGCGATGCCTTTTTTCATAGACACAACCGGACCTATGCCATGATTGAAGTTTCTAATCTGCGGAAGCATTTCGGCTCAGTAAAGGCTGTTGACGGCGTATCATTTAATGCCCAAGACGGAAAAATTACCGGTCTACTCGGACCTAATGGTGCAGGTAAATCAACCACTTTAAGAATACTCTACACTGCCTTCAGGCCCGACGCTGGTACCGCCTTGATTGATAATTTCGACGTTACAATCGATAAACTCGCAGTACGTTCTTCAATTGGAGTACTAACTCATGGCGCCGGAATTTATGAGCGTTTGACAGCCTATGAAAATATTCGTTACTTCGGTGAATTGCATGGCATGACAGGTAAGGAACTTAAAATTCGCATTGATGAGTTAGCCGATTTATTGGAAATGAAGGATTTTATCGATCGCCGAGCTAAAGGTTTTTCGCAAGGTCAAAAAACCAAGGTAGCTCTTGCTCGAGCATTGGTTCATAACCCTAAAAATGTATTGCTAGACGAGCCAACGAATGGCCTTGATATTATGGCCACACGTGGCTTACGCCAAGTGATCAAACGCTTAAAAGATGCTGGTCACTGCGTATTATTTTCCAGCCATGTTATGCAAGAGGTAGCGGCTTTGTGCGATGAAATCGTGATTATCGCCAATGGTAAAGTAGCCGCCAGCGGCTCGCCACAGCAACTGCGCATCGATACCGGTAAAACAAACTTAGAAGATGCCTTTGTTAAGGCTATCGGATCTGAAGAAGGCTTGATTTAAATGCATACTCGAAAAATAAGTCACTTATCTAGCCTATGGATTATTCTGCGCAAAGAAGTTGTGGACAATGCGCGAGATCGCCGCACCCTGACCACTATGGGGATCTCGATCGTAATTTTTCCAATGTTAATGTTTAGTCTAATCTGGTTTTTAGACAAAACGGTTAAAGAAGAAACCGATTTGGTTAACGCCGAAGCCTTACAGTTACCGGTTATTGGTGCAGAGCATGCACCTAATTTAATTAGTTGGCTGGCGCAGAATAATATTGATATTATTGATCCGCCGGTAGACCCCGAGTTGTCTATATCAAAGGGAGAGCACAGAGTCATTCTATTGATTCGATCTGACTATCCAGAGTCTTTTCTCAATGGCACCACAGCACCAATAAGGTTAATCCATGACAGTTCAATTACTGGGCTTGAAAAGATAGGCTTTAATTCTGTACAGGGGGCGATTCGTAGCTACAGTGGCCAAATCGCGTCACTCCGCTTGCTCGCTAGAGGTATCAATCCAGAAGCCGCCAACCCGATCCGTATCAATGTTTCAGATGTCGCCTCGCCGCAGGCTCGTAGTGGACAGTTTTTAACTATGATGCCCTATTTGATGATCATGTTCATCATGGCCGGCGGTATGTACTTAGCGATCGACACCACCGCCGGTGAACGCGAAAAGGGCTCCCTCGAACCGCTTCTTACGCAACCGGTAAAACGTCACATTGTGTTGCTTGCAAAGCTTGGAGCAACCATCGTATTTTCTTCATTAACCTTATTAATGGTATTAATTGGACTCGGGCTAGCCTTCGGCTATATGCCGGTTGATATAATTTCGATATCAGTTGGCGCCGGTAAAATAGCCACTATTTTCATCGCCTGCTTGCCGTTTGTATTCGCTGGTTGCGCACTGATGGTGTTAGTAGCCTCGTTCACTAAAAGCTATAAAGAAGCTCAGTCTTATCTTGGTATGGTAATGCTGGTTCCGACCTTACCGCTGATGTCACTGGCCTTTTTATCGCCGGAACCGTCGACCTCGAACATGTGGGTGCCGGCATTGAGTCAAGGCATGATTATCATCGAGACACTAAAAGGTGAATCCGTTGCCTTAGAGCTGATCGGCTTATCAATGATATGTAGCACAATATTAGCCGCCGCGCTCGCATGGCTGGCGATAAAACTTTACCAAAGAGAACGTATTCTCGGCTGATTAACACATGCTATTAAACATCTTTATATTGAAATCTTTGTTGCAATACTTGACACTCAGTGAGCAAATCAATGGATCATGACG
>JBLHRL010000125.1:0-3876 GCA_047625975.1 Arenicella sp. | reverse complement strand
AGTAGCTGGTATATAAAGATATTATTTATTCACACTAGTTAAAAACAAGCCAGTAAGACACAGACAAGGCATCCAAAACTAAGTCATCTTTGATTCGAAGTCCCATCCCAAGCCAGCGATATTACGGGCAAATAATTTCATCACCACAGCTAGAAATAGAAAGCCTTTTACGAGTGTGGCATAATTTTATGAACTCGGTCTCTAGCGCAAACAATCATCGATTTTACAAGATCCTGGTGGACATTAAGATTGCTTGAATGCCCTCGCCCTGCAACCAGTAAGGCTTGATCTGGTTCGTTTAGCGTATATTTGCGGTAAGTAAAAAGATAAATACTGTCGTATTGTCGTTGGCGTAAAGACTCGAACGCATCAGGGTCGCCTCGTGGGTTTCTTTTCTATCGGTGCATCTCAAGTATTTGTCATTTCAAATATGCATAAGCTAAACTTATCGCTAAAGTGTGATTTAAGTCGAGTCGCAGTGAAGTATTGCTGCGTCAATTAATGAATATTGTCACTATATGACGATATAAGTCAGAAAATTCGCGTGTATATTTGGTATTAGCATAAAAATTTGTTACTAAGCTGGATAAAAAGTGCGTCTTTATCAGTGGTGGTGCTAACATTCATCTCAATCAATCAAACTGTTATAATAATTACGTGCGCCTAGCAATATTCCATCACAAGCAGTCTGGCTTCACTCTGATCGAGATTATGGTGGTTGTGATCATTATAGCCGTGATGTCGGTAGCCGTCGTGTCGTCGCTTGACGGCAACAACGACCGCGCGGCTAGATTGCAAGCCAACCGCTTTATGGCGGTCGTGAATGAGGTGCGTGATGAGGCTATTATTACAGGAGATAATTTTGCTTTAATTGTTGACGATAAAGTGGGCAGCTACTATTTTGAGTCTACCCGCTCGCAGCAACCTTCTAAGGCCGACAATTTATTTAAGAACCGCATCGTCGATAAAAAAGTAAGCCTAGATTGGCAAGTTTATGAGGTGTTTGAAAGTGACAGTGAGATTAAACCCAAAGTATTGATTACATCACTGGGTGAGATCACACCGTTTGAAGCACGCTTTGACGGTACTAAATTAAGTTATGTGGTGATGATTGACCAAGAAGGCCAATTAGAGCGTCTGGATAAAAAAAAGGCGAGGTTTTAATGTTACTTACGTTAAAAGGTAAGCATCAATCAGGTTTTACTCTGATAGAGGTGCTAGTCGCCTTGTTAATTGTGTCTTTTGGCGTTATCTCAGTGATACAGGGCACAGCTCGGCATGTTAGCAATATTAGTGCACTCGAGAAACGTATGCTAGCCAACTGGGTGGCTAGTAACCATATCGCAGAAATCCGCCACGACGCAAAAGTTGAAAAAATTAGCAGTGGCAATAAGACTGAACGAGTTGAGTTAGGTGGTCACGAATGGCGCTCGAAAGTCAAAATTGAAGAAACAGACGTAGAGAGAGTTTTTCTCTTAACGGTTGTAGTGGCTGATGATAGCAATATCGAGAAAAAAGTATTTGCCAATATGACTAGCGCGGTTACAGATCGCCTATGAGCCGCAGGGTGACATTTCAATCGATAAAGCGTACGCTTGGCTTTACCTTGATAGAGATCATGGTTGCGGTTTCTATCTTTGCTGTGATAGCCAGCATTGTTGGCCCAGCATTGTTTCAGTTTTTAGATATCCGTGAGCGTGCTGGTGCCAAGCAACAACAATTAGATGGCTTGCAAAAAACTTTTCTATTTTTAGCTAACGATTTACGCTATGCCAGTAACCGCTTAGGTAAGGATGAGTTCGGTGAGCCCTCTGATGCAACTCTGAGCGTTGGTGACGATAGTTTGATTTCGCTAACCACGGCTTACCCAGATTTAAATCTAGGTGGTCTTGGAGTGCCTCGACGAGTCAAGTGGGTATTGGACGAGGGCGTATTGCAACGCATTCAATCTCCGGTTATGGACCCAGATGGCGACACCAAAACCTTTAAGCAGTCTTTACTCAGGGACGTCAGGGATGTTGTGATTGAGCTTAGTATTATTGAGAACGGTCGGGATAGTACTAGTGAAAAATGGGATGAAAAAACTCGACTGCCAGATAAAATAGAGGTCATCGTAATCTTGGAAAACAAGCAGCAATACCGGCGGGTATTCACGATGCTTGGCGGCGATACTCTTGACGCTGTAGCCGCGACTTTGAATGCTAATCCACAGTCGATTCAATCTAATACCAGTTCGTATACAGGTCTTTGTGGCGTCTCTGAATGTCCATGACGCCTACTTTTCGAAAATTTGCAAAGCGGCAACGCGGTGTCGTGCTCATCGTTGTTATCTTAGCTATCGTATTGATGGTCACATTGCTCGCGATCATGATCGAAGATCAGCATATTTTTATTCGCAGGCTTGGCAATCAAAAGGTCGCTGAGCAGGGGTATCAATATAGTCAGGGTTTAAACTCATGGGCTCAGCGAGTGTTGCATGATGATGCCAACAGGGAGGTCGACCATCTTGGTGAAAAGTGGGCCAAGTTTGGTCGGCCCAATGAAGACGAAGAACAAGAATCAACGTCTTTTTCGTTAGAACGCACTACCGCGAGGGCGCAAGAGGATAAAAAAGACGATGAAGAAAAAGAAGCTACCATTGATTTCGGTACTGAGGGTCTAGAAGTGTCGATTGAAGACCTTCAAGGTAGGTACAACTTAAACAACCTAGCGATTAAAGAGCCGAAGGCGGCGTCTGATCAAAAGCGAATTTTTCTGAATCTATTAGAAATACTCGAAATAGGCGAATTCGATCAACGAGACCGCTTGCATGGAGCCTTGGTCGATTGGATTGATGACAACGATTTATCCGGCCCTTACGGGTTTGAAAGCGGCGACTATGGCAGCAAGCGCATACCATACTTTGCCGCCGATCAAAAGCTAACGTCGTTAGGTGAGTTGAGGTTTGTGGAAGGTTATACCGAAGAAGTGATCAGGGCACTAAAGCCATTTGTGGCTGTGCTGCCGGTTGAAAACGCGAAAATTAATATTAACACTACAACTACCGAAGTGCTTGCCAGCCTGAATAAGTCTACTGTAACCGACACTGGTTCGGTTTCGGCTTTTCTATCACAACGATTAGTGCCAGAGTTTCAAGGCTTCAGCGACACACAGGGGGCTGCAAGTGCTATCATCAATGTGTCTCTTGTGCCGTCATTTGCGGTACCTAAGATGATGCAGGTTAATAGCCAATTTTTTCAAATTAACACCAAGGTAACGCTCGGCGATAATGCCTTTTGCATGCAATCACTGGTACTACGAGAGAGTGCCAATGCAAATGGAGGCACTACTCCTAAGGTCAGTGTTTTAAGTCGCCAACATAATACGCTTTGTGAAAAAAGCCCGATAACGACAAATAGCGATGAAGATTTATCTTAAATTAGAAGCCCCCTTTGAGTGGGTACGAGTGAGTGGCAAAAAGGTGATTGCTTTTGGCGAAGTGCCGATGCTCGCCGATTACCCAATTGGTGACGAAGAAGAGGTGATTGGCGTAGTGCCAGGCGAATGGGTGACCATCCACAAGGTTAGTTTACCGGCTAAGACTCGCAAGCAATTTAACACCGCCTTGCCTTACTCACTTGAAGAGTCGATCTCCGAAGATATAGAAAACATGCACTTCATTTGCCCTAGCTGGAAGGCCGGTCAGGAAAGCAAAGTATCGGTTGTTTCGAAATCAAAGATGATCGAATGGAAAGACTTGGCAAATAAGCATCGTTTGCCGATCAGACAGTTGGTACCAGACCATTCATTGATACCGTTTCACGAAGCCGCCGACTGTTCACTTGCCTTGGTGGGTAATCAGTTGCTCGCTAACCACCGAAACGGTGAAGGCGTTAG
>JBLHRL010000124.1:0-3993 GCA_047625975.1 Arenicella sp. | reverse complement strand
GAAATTAAGCCGCCATCAGAGCGATCGTGATAAGCAAGTAAGGAACCATCCGCGACCAGTTTTTGTATCGCTAAAAAGCCATTTTTTAAAATCTTCGAGTCATCGACATCGGGTGTTTGAGTGCCAACTTGGTTGTACACTTGGGCCAAAATAGAGCAGCCGAGACGCTGCTTACCAGCTGATAAATCAAGCAGCATAATGCTTGATTCAATCGTCGTATTAAGCTCAGGCGTAAGTGTAAGGTCGACATTGTCAACCGGTGCAAACGCAGTAATTACACAAGAGACTGGCGAGGTTACACTATGAGAAACGCCTTGCTCGTCTTGCCATACACTCTTCATCGACATCGAGTCTTTTCCTACTGGTATGGCGATACCTAGTGCTGGGCAAAGTTCCATACCGACCGCCTTTACAGTGTCATAGAGAGCCGCATCATCGCCAGAGTGTCCGGCTGCCGCCATCCAGTTGGCCGATAGCTTGACCTCGGAAAGATCTCGAATATTTGCCGCGGCAAGATTAGTTAAGCATTCGCCGATAGCCATACGTCCACTGGCTGGTGCGTTCACTGATGCCAATGGTGTACGCTCACCCATGGCCATTGCTTCACCCGTTTTACCGATATAAGCAGAAGTAGTAACGGCAACATCAGCAACTGGTACCTGCCATGGACCAACCATCTGGTCACGAGCGATCATACCAGTCACGCTTCTGTCACCGATGGTAATCAAAAACGATTTGTCAGCTACTGTTGGACACGATAGAACCCGCTCCAAAGCCGCTTCGACAGTAATACCTGAAAAGTCTAATTCAGGCGCATTTCGTTCCACCGACTCGACATCGCGAAGCATCTTCGGTGGGTTGCCAAAAAGGGTTTGCATCGGCAAGTCGATCGGGGTTTGCTGGCGCTCGGTACCACTCGAAAAGTGACTGTCTTCGAGTATTAAAACTTCATCGTCGGTGGCAGTGCCAACAACACAAAACAAACAGCGCTCACGTGCACAAATAGCTTTGAACTCTTGCAACCTTTCAGGCGCTACAGCTAAAGTGTAACGCTCTTGAGCTTCGTTGCACCAAATCTGCATTGGTGACATGCCAAGCTCATCATTAAGCACTTCTCTCAGACTAAATTTAGCGCCACGCCCGGCATCGCCAACTAACTCAGGCAAGGCATTGCAAAGCCCTCCAGCACCAACGTCATGAATTGAAACGATTGGATTTTGATCGTCCAGCGCCCAACACGAGTCAATAACCTCTTGGCAGCGACGTTGCATCTCAGGGTTTCCACGTTGCACAGATGCAAAGTCTAGTTGCTCTGAGCTCTGCCCCGATGCGACACTCGATGCAGCACCACCACCTAAGCCAATCAGCATTGCTGGGCCACCAAGAATGACGATATACGAACCGTCGGGAATAATATTCTTTTTCACATGCTGCTCGCGAATATTACCTAAGCCGCCAGCTAACATGATCGGTTTATGATAGCCACGCACGTCACTATCGTCACTAATTGATTGTTCGTATGTACGGAAATAACCGGCTATGTTAGGGCGACCAAATTCGTTGTTAAATGAGGCGCCGCCAATCGGCCCTTCAAGCATTATCTGTAACGGTGAGGCGATTCGAGTAGGCTTCCCTTCAGGGCCTTCCCACGCTCGAGGAGCGTCTGGTATACGCAGATTAGAGACCGAATATCCGCTCAAACCAGCCTTTGGTTTAGAGCCTCTACCAGTGGCACCTTCATCTCGAATCTCACCACCAGAGCCGGTCGCCGCACCAGGGAAAGGTGAGATTGCGGTCGGGTGATTATGCGTTTCGACCTTACACAAAATATGAATACTCTCGGCGTGACCTTGATACTCTTTGGTCTCTGGATGGGGGAAGAAACGTTCGCCTTGAGACCCTACCAACACTGACGAATTATCAGAGTAAGCCACCAATGTACCCTTACTGTTCTGCATGTGTGTTTCGCGAATCATACGAAACAATGAATGCTCTTTGGGTTCGCCGTCGACGATCCAGTCGGCATTAAATATTTTGTGCCTGCAATGTTCGGAATTAACTTGCGCAAACATCATCAGCTCGACGTCCGTGGGGTTCTTCTCAAGGGTATTATACTGAGTAACTAGGTACTCGATCTCGTCGTCTGACAATGCCAGACCCAATTCGACATTCGCAGACTCCAAAGCGCTCTTACCTTGCGCCAGTAAAGGCACTTCAAACAATGGCTTTGGTAGTTCGTCACGAAATAGTACTCGCGCTTCAGTGATATCGTTAACTACGGACTCAATCATCGGATCATGAATCAGATTTGCAATAGTCGTCGTTGCATGAACATCTAACTCGCCACTTGCCATAATATAAAAACCGATGCCGCGTTCAACTCGAGCAATCTTGTGCAGACCACAGTGCTCGAGGATATCACTGGCTTTACTCGACCATGGCGAAATGGTTCCGAAACGAGGCAACACAAAAAGACGCTGGCCTTGATGTTCTACATCTTGCATCTTAGGACCATAGCTAAGTAAGCGCTCAAGCTTCGAGAGTTCGCTCTGTTCGAGAGTATGCTCCTCGCTTTTTAACATGGCCAAGTGTTGAAACTCAGTGTCAATACTGATGACGCTGGGTACAAACGCTTGTACCGATGCGAGTAGCTTTTGTATTCGAAAATTTGAGTAGGCTTGACTGCCTCGCAATCTCAACATGGGATTTCCTGTTTGGTAAAACGCTAAGCGCCAGATTGTCTAGTGACGAATCTGGCGCGATAATTTAATCTGCTTTTACTTATTCTAAATACTTAGACCAAGCCGCTGAGCGACCTGTTCGTAGGCTTCGACAACGCCACCTAAGCCTTTTCTAAAACGGTCTTTATCGAGCTTTTCACGAGTTTCGGCATCCCAGATTCTACAGCCGTCTGGGGTAAACTCGTCGCCTAAGAAGATACTTGCGCCTTGACGACCAAATTCAAGCTTAAAGTCGACTAAAATCATTCCGGCATCAGAGAACAACGTCGACAAAATAGTGTTCACTTTAAAGGTTTCAACCTTCATTGCGGCAATCGCTTCAGCATCTGCCCACCCAAATGATTGAATATGATATTCATTAATCATGGGGTCATGAAGCTGATCGTTCTTTAAGAAAAACTCAAATGTCGGAGGCGACAAACTTATCCCCTCTTCTACACCTAGACGTTTGCAGATAGAACCCGCTGCAACGTTACGTACAACGCATTCAATTGGAAACATATCTAACTTGCGAACCAGTGCTTCTTCGTCCGAAAGTAACTCGAGGAAATGAGTAGCGACACCTTCGCTCTCTAGGTGCTTCATAATGAAAGCATTGAATTTATTGTTAACCATTCCTTTACGGTCAAGTTGCTCAATTTTCTCACCATCAAACGCCGAGGTATCGTTACGAAAATATAAAATCAGCGCATCCTCACGATCGCTGGTATAAACGGATTTAGCTTTGCCGCTATAAAGTTCTTGGCCGCGTTGCATGAAGACTCCTAGGAAATTTACTAGATAGGTTGATAATTAGTTATTCAAAAGTCGCTTGAATATCTTGTTGCTGTATTCACCTGACACTTCTATGCCATTGCGGTTCAATACCGACACCACCGTGGTGCCACGTTTTTCAATCGCTTCTAAGCCACAGTATTCAAGATTTTGTGTTTTATCTCTATTAAAGAAGGACCAACGCCCGGATTTGACCACAGCCGGTGCGGCAGTGATAGCGGCACAACCAATCGAAAAGCGACCAGCTTCTTTGTTGCG
The DNA here is from genome assembly GCA_047625975.1 of Arenicella sp. Taxonomy (GTDB): domain Bacteria; phylum Pseudomonadota; class Gammaproteobacteria; order Arenicellales; family Arenicellaceae; genus Arenicella. The sequence goes on along the minus strand of JBLHRL010000124.1, from coordinate 220 downwards.
GCTGAACACGGTTAGATCCGATTTTTTCAGACCTTCACTTAAATAGTCCCATGCCTGATCGAAACTAGCCATAATTTCTAAGCGTGATTGATCGGTATTGGTAGTTACAACCATTGCCGAAATACCTACGGCAGTAGATTGCTCTACTGGCACAACAGTCTCATTTGGCTCGATATCAAGTGCTACAACGTTTTCTTCTACCGGTAAGCTTTTTTGTACA
>JBLHRL010000123.1:0-4052 GCA_047625975.1 Arenicella sp. | reverse complement strand
CTTCGATATCTTGGTGGCTTAGATTAAAACGAAAATACAACCAAACTGCATAGCTAATTATTCCAGACGGATATCGATGTCGTTTATATGTTCTCATCAAAAGATTATGCGCGAAATACCCCAGTTTCCAGAGTTAACTTGGTAGTACCTTCTCAACTTCTGTTTTGCTCTGGGTGCGCGCCGTCAAATGGAAAGTGACCGAGCTTAAGCACTTTTCTTATCACCGATCGTTTAATGCTATCAACAAGGGTGTATTGGTTATTTCAGAATATTTGGTCTTGAATAAGATAAGGATAATTGTTAGTCTAATAGTGAAAGTAACTTTTTTATCCAATATAAGGCTCAAGCAAGCGATTGGATTTAAGTCAGTTTAGACCGTCGTTTGAAGGCTATCGAGCCTGTAAGAAATGACTGAAACCGACATTTTTTATTAAGTATTAGAGTAAATGACATGGCATTAGAACTAGTTAACGAATTTGATTCCACTATTGAAGAAAGCGCCAACCCTTATACACATGGTGCATGGACTCCTAATCATAAGGAGTTCAATGCCACCGGCATGGAGGTTATCGGTGAAATTCCCAGTGACGTAGATGGCGTGTATTTGCGCAATACCGAGAACCCCGTGCATGAGCCGATTGGTCGGTACCATCCTTTTGATGGCGATGGCATGATTCACAGCGTGCATGTAAAGGATGGGGCGATTTCGTATCGGAATCGCTTCGTGCGGACTAAAGCGTTTGAAGCAGAACAAGAGGCTGGGGAGTCTTTGTGGGCTGGCTTAGCGGAACACCCATCTCGTTCTACTCGTCCTGGGTGGGGAGCTCAGGAAGCTTTAAAAGATTCTTCCTCTACCGATGTTATCGTACACGCGGGTAAAGCGCTATCTACGTTTTATCAATCAGCCGAAGGTTACCGGCTAGACCCGGTTACGCTAGAGCAGTTCGGTACCGAAGGTTGGGTTCCGATTGATGGGATTTCGGCACATCCAAAGGTTGATCCGCGTACTGGAGAATTACTATTTTTCAATTACTCAAAACACGCTCCCTACATGCACTATGGTGTGGTCGGTGCCGACAACAAACTTAAACATTACACTGCCGTTCCGGTGCCCGGACCAAGGTTGCCCCACGACATGGCTTTTACCGAAAACTATTCAATCATGAACGATATGCCGATGTTCTGGAACCCAGAAATTCTAGAGAAGGGTATTCATGCCGTTGAGTACTATCCTGAACTGAAGACTCGATTTGCTGTTATTCCACGCTATGGCAACGAAGACGATATAATGTGGTTCGAAGCCGACCCGACGTATGTATTGCATTGGACTAATGCCTACGAAGAAGGCGACGAAATTGTTTTAGATGGGTATTTTCAAGATTGTCCGAAACCCCCTAGTCATCCGAATGCACCTGCTGGTTTAGGCCGAATAATGGGCTTCTTAGCCAATGACTTATTATTGCCAAGGTTACACAGATGGCGTTTCAATCTAAAAACTGGCGAAACTACAGAACAACGCTTGGATGATAGAACGCGAGAATTTGGAGTCATTAACGCGTTATATCAAGGTCTTAAGTATCGATATATTTACAGTGTTATTAACACACCAGGTTATTTTCAATTTGATGGTCTGTCTAAAGATGATTTAGAAACAGGCGAGCAGCAAGATTATCAATTTGGTGATCAGCGCTATGGCAGCGAGCCGGCATTTGCGCCGAGGATAAACCCGCAAAGTGAAGACGATGGTTATGTGGTTTCAATTGTTACAGATACCAAACTCGATCGTTCTGAATTTGTTATGTTCGACGCCAAAGACATAACAGCGGGTCCAATATGTCGAGTTATATTACCGCATCGAATATCCAGTGGTGTGCATGCAACCTGGGCACGTGGTGACGAATTCAGTGTCTCGTAAAGATTTTTTTCAGCATTGAGTGAGCAAAAAAGATTAAATGAGCAGTGTAAAACTTTGCACATAGCCACCTAAGCTATGCTCCCAAGGTTATAGTTAGCAATGACTCGAGTTCGTTGTTAGGAAAGTTCAGTAAGCTCATCAAAGATCAAATAGAAAATTCTGTCAGTAGCTTAACTCGATCGAATTAGATTTTCCTTAGTTGGATTCGCTAATCCTTTTTGCAACTATTTCTTCCAATGTAAATCGCTGAACCTTCGCCAAAGGATTGCGTGGCAAGCTATCGAGAACCTCAAGTCTTTCTGGAAGTTTGAATTTTGCGAAACCTTGCTCCAACAAAAACTCATTAATTGATTCTAATCGTATTGTCTCGACACCTTTTTTTAACACAACACAGGCGCAAATCTTTTCTCCCAAACGTTCATCAGGATAAGCGCATACTGCGGCTTCGGCTAAACTTTCGTGCTGTTCAATCGCAACATCTAGCTCTACGGGTGATATTTTCATACCGCCACGATTAATAATATCTTTACAGCGGCCAACAATGCGGCAGTCTCGAGCATCATTGCCAGTGATTTCGACTAAATCACCGGTGTGAAAAAAACCGTCATGACTAAATACCCCCTCGTTATCATGTTGGTAGTAACCATCGAAAACGGTCGCTCCGGCAATTAGCAACTCGCCACGTTCCCCCTCTTTAGTAAGTAGCTCTCCGGTCTCAGTATCGATGATTTTAGTTGCCGTCGAGTCGCCTTTCCCGGGCTGTCTAAAAACCGCCGCTCTAAGCTCTGGGGTGGGCGCGGACTCTGGCGTTGAGAACAATGCAATACCCTCGTTTGATCCATAAAAATTGACCACTGATTTGCCATAATCGTTATCAAATTTCGCTATCATCCAGGGTGCTAATGGAGCCGAACCTGAGCCGACTGCGCGCAGCGCGCTAAAGTCATAGCTGTTCCACATTTGCTCTGATTTAGCAAGCTGATTCAATAGCGCGGGCGGTGCTAAGGTGAAGGTTATTTTTTCACTTTGTAGCTGTTCCAGATAGATCGGTACATTGATCGGATGGTGCAAAACTAGGGAGCAACCCAATATTACGGTCGGGAACAAAAAGCCGCCTAGTGCTGCCATGTTAACTAGTGGGAAAGGGTTAAGTAAAATATCATCTTTGGTATAGCTACCCGCTTGCAAGGTGGTTAGCCCGGTAGCTAGCCACATATTGTGTGAGCGCTCTACACCTTTGGGAGTCCCTGTGGTTCCAGATGTCCAGCAAATGGTTAGAATTCTATTAGCATCGCTTGCTGGCCATTGCATTGCAGGATTAGCGGGCGTTAGCGAATCAATCACGATGTCTTGATTTAGAGTTAACACGTTTATCTCTGGTAGAGCGGCTTTGGCGGCTTCCGCTAAAGGCATATCGTTAAAGCGAGGTAGGCTGATTAGATATTTAGAGTCTAATGTGCCAGCGATTTTTTGTAGCTCATGAGCACCGTATTGAATCGGTATTGGCGAGACGATTGCGCCAAGCTTACTTAAAGCAAAATACACCAACGCTAATTCGACTATATTAGGCAGTTGTACAATTACTTCATCGTCTTCAGCGATTCCCGCTTGGCGTAAAGCAATTGCCAAATTAGTGGCGGCGGTATTGGTCTTATGCCAGCTTAATTCTAGTGGCTGGTCGCCGGTAAGAGACTCTCGATCTGGCTGATCTTTTAAGGCTAATTTATCTGGCTGCTGAGATGCATGAGATTCTAATAACTCATGGAGTGTGTCATTGCCCCAGTGGCCAGCGCTTGTTAGTTGGTCTATTCGATGCCGACTAGAAGTGATCATTTTTTACCGCCGTTAATGTTGAGTAGTTGGCTTTAGCGCTTGTATCGCGCCGATATGATTACGAGTTATTGATAAATTAATTGCACCAATATTATCAGCTTAGGTAAGTTGGTACAATAACGCAAGCTACCTGTGGACCGGCTGTTCGCATTGGCCTATTAATCAGAAGCGGTTATTAAATAAAAAATTATCAGGCAATCCAGTCAGCGATTGGGGGCATCGATAAGGCCAGTTTGCGTGCGATTACCGCCTCCCCCGCAGTGAGAGCGAGTGGGTCTCGAGGCTGACAGTTCGTAATAAAAAA
>JBLHRL010000122.1:0-4065 GCA_047625975.1 Arenicella sp. | reverse complement strand
AATTTTTTTCGTAGCAGCCGTATCGACGAACTACCGCAGTGCTGGAATATCATAAAAGGTGATATGAGCATCGTAGGGCCAAGGCCCGAGCGACCAGAGTTTACATCTTCGCTGGCCAAAGAAATTCCTTATTACGACCTTCGCCACGTGGTAAAGCCGGGCCTAACTGGCTGGGCTCAAGTTAGTTACCCTTATGGTGCTTCAACTGAAGATTCGTTGAGAAAACTGCAATACGATTTGTATTACATTAAGAACTACTCACTGCTACTCGATCTAAATATTCTACTTAGAACAGTGTTAGTCACTATCCGCCGTACTGGGCGTTAAATCACGATCCAACTTATACAACTGCAAATACTCGCCGTCAAAAACCGTGCTAGCGAGCGTGTCGATATTTTCGATTAACATTATCCGACGCTGCCATAAGCAATCAAGGCGAACGTTTCGATTGTTGAGATCTTTATTTATCAACACGTAGCTAAATTTAGGGCGCTTATATTTTTGACTTTGCAATGTTTGTCGGGCGATGAATTTTCTAAAATCATTTAACCCACCTTCTTGATGTAAGTTACAAGCAACACGATTGGCCAGCATTTCGGACCATGGAAATGACTGATACCGGCCATGATGTCGGTGCACGTTTGGCACATAATTCGGCAGTATTGCGGCGGCGTAATAGCTGGTAGCGAGGTCAGACAAGATCAACTGTTTAGGCTCGATCAAGGCTTTAATCGAGCGTAGATCAGCATGGTACCTAAAGGAACTGTCGTAGTAGACGAAGCGTTGTCCGTAAAATAGATTCCAATTCCTCTGAGCCGACCCATTATCTCGTTTAACTTGAATTAAACTTTGATCGAAATGTGGTCTAGAGTCATAGCCCACCATTAACGCAATCAGCAAAATGCCAATTACAGATCCGACAGTTTGCTTAAAACTAGGCATTAATGCTTTTCTCGTCAACGGCTCTCTTACTAAATGACCGAACTAAGTAAACCAAAACGTAGGCCCAAGTAATAGGATGAAGGATAATTAGCGAGATACGCCATGGCGAGTGATAGGCAAGTATCGCTTGTAACCAGTGGTAGAGGTACGGTGAGGCGCAAAAAAGAAAAGCCACGCAGACCGTGCCCGCCAGCATCAAAGACAGTCGTGTTGGCTTAATAAAGACTAGAAGTGGCGCCACGAGCAGAGACAGTGCGCCGCTATACAGTAAGCCTGAACGAAGCTGGTTAGACCAATTTGGCACTTTAAGCTCGTCACCTAAAAATCCAATCGCAACTGAAGAGCTCTCATAGAATTGACCGGTCGGCATCGACAAACTTGGACTAAATAAAGACAATAGGTGAGTGTAATCTATAGAGGCGGCAAGTAGTAAAAACAGCAAGCAAAGAATTCCGACAGTAAGTGCCTTGGGAACCCTTCTAAAATCGATCACTAGCAATAAAAAGAACGCCACAACAGGCAGTAGATATGCGAGTAATTGGTCGTCAATAATCGCAAGTTCATTTGACTGCTGAAACACAAACCATGCGGAGTAACAGGTCAAAAAAAGCAGTGTGCACTTATATCCAATCCTTAAAAATGGGTGGTCTCGCTCAGCTAAATAGTGGCTATCAGAAGACAATACACGGCTAATCGATGCGGCAAGCAAATAGCCTAACCAAGCAACAGCAAACCATAGCAATTCGGCCAAGTGAGTAAAGTTAACCAGTACGCATAAAACACTAAAGATGATTAAGAGCGGGTACGTGTTGATCAACAATTTTCGTAGACTGAGCCACACCGGCAATTCTCTTTCGGGCAATCTGTCTAGGATTGCCACAAATACATAAAACATTGTGTACCAAAGTGTATATGCAATATGCGACGGCCAAGCAGATACTCGCAGATAGGACACACCAACACCAGGAAGCAGCACAAACAGAATCGCCGCAATAGTGGCTAGCCATCTATCTTTACTCAAACCTAATGCGAGCAGATAAAACGCCATCACTTTGAAGACAGCACCCCAAGCAGTAAAGGAGTTCCATAGCACTGGAATTGAAATCCCGGACAACTTATTAGCGAGTGCTAAGTTTGCATGCCACAGAGGCGGGTAGTAACGTGTAGACGACCCCGTCAAATGGCCAAACTCAGGAGAAAACGTGCTCTCAAGTGAAACTTTACTGGCCAGAGACATATGCCACCAAGCGTCGGAAACCTGTTCGATCAAGCCGCCATTGTAAAACAATAGAATAAAAATAAAGCAATACAGTAAGGCTCTAAGTACACCCCAATCGGCGAGCATCGCTGGATATTTTCGCGGTTTAATAATCGTAAAAAGCACCACGACTGATAACACTATGCTCAACAATAACAATGGCCACTGAGCTAATGAGAAACTTAGGGATAAGGCATCCAATAACAGCAGCAGTAAGCCATTAATTGCCAATGACAAGAAGAAAGCGCTTAGTACTTGCGCCTCAATAGGCCTAGTTAATTCAGCGAAGGCCTTAGAACATCGCCGCAGCATCCATGTCAGCAGCAATCCATTGAAGATGAAAAGTCCGAAAATCCATAAATGCGATGCCGCATTAAAATAAATTGGCATCACGAAGGGTAATAACTCTTGTACCAACTGGCAAATTTTTCAACACCCTGGTCAACTGACACCGAAGGTTGATAGTCAAAATCTTTCTTCAACTGATCAGTGTTTGCCATGGTTCTTGGCACGTCACCATCTTGCATCGGCATCATCTTTATTTTTGCCTTGATACCTAAGTGTTGACTCATACAATCAATAAAGTTCATCAGTTCAACCTTCTCACCACGACCGATGTTGTAGACCTTGTAAAGCTCAGCATTCCCCGATCTTTCAGCAATTTTAACCACACCCTCGGTAACATCATCAATGTAAGTAAAGTCGCGAATCATATTGCCGTTGTTGTAAACTGGAATTGCTTCACCTTTAAGCATCCTTGACGCAAACCGAAATGGCGCCATGTCGGGCCGCCCCCATGGACCGTAAACAGTAAAAAAACGAAGTCCAGTACACCGAATACCGTACAAATGCGCATAGCTATGCGCCATTAATTCATTGGCTTTTTTGGTTGCCGCGTAGAGTGAAACTGGATTGTCGACTCGATCCGACTCTGAGAATGGGAAATTTTCATTAGCTCCATAAACTGAACTCGAAGAGGCATATATTAAGTGACCTACCTTAGTTTGTCTGCAACCTTCTAAAACATTCGCAAAACCAACCAAATTTGAGTCAATGTAAGACTGTGGATTCTCGATCGAATACCGAACACCGGCCTGCGCTGCCAAATTAACCACAACATCAAATTGATGATCTTCGAACAAACCAGTCATTGCCGACCGATCTTCGATATTCATTTTAAGCATCGAGAAATTCAGTGATTTCGAGTGCTTACCGATCTCCCACAAGCGCGCCTGCTTCAGTGACACGTCGTAATAATCGTTAAGGTTATCAATGCCAACGACAGAGTGACCTTGAGTCAATAATTTTTGACTCAAATCGGCGCCAATGAAGCCAGCCGCACCGGTAACAAGAATATGCATAAAAACCTAACCTAAACACCTTGTTGCTGCTTTAGTGCCTCTTTGGTGTCTTTAAAAAGCCGCTAATTATTTACAATCGTAACCCTAGTATATAATACAATCATTGAAGATAACGGACGACTATCGATCCTATCAGTCAAACCTGAATGCAACACTCTATATGAAGATCAATAACCGACAAAATTAGATGAATGTTAGCTTAAAAATAATATCGGCTCGATGGATAATTCCCGTTGTACCGAGCAATACAGTCCTTAGCCATCACGCTCTGGTGATTGAAAACGGTAGGATAGTCGATATCTTAGCGACCGACTCGGCCGTTAAAAAATACCCAACGGCTGAGCACATAGATAAAGCCTCTCATGCGCTGATTCCAGGGCTAATAAACGCACATACGCATGCAGCAATGAGTCTTTTTAGGGGTATCGCTGACGACCTTCCCTTGACCGAGTGGCTAGAGGGCCACATTTGGCCTGCCGAAGCCAAATGGGTGACTCCCGAGTT
>JBLHRL010000121.1:0-4541 GCA_047625975.1 Arenicella sp. | reverse complement strand
TAATAACTACGATGTGGTAATTCTTGGTCACCATAAAAAATTGGGTCGCCCTCTGAAAAGGCCTCGTTTGATGGGTGGCGGCGAGCTGGGAGGCCTATTTATTTACAGCGATTCGGTATCAGGTGGCCGTCGACCAAGCCGACGGAACCAATCGACTAATGGCCAACGACAATACTTTAATCTCGGCCATCAATGGCCTGACGCTTGAAGGCCAAGGCGTATCGCCAGTTGCGTCAGTAAAATTGGCTCAAATGTGCTAGTACTAATTCCGTATAGGCACTATCAAAGCTTGCTAACACCTAACCCTGAGAACATAGTGTTGACTGATTTTGCTTATGCTTGATTGCCTTTAAGACCAAGTGGCGACGGCTATGTTGTGGTGATGTTCGATCGACAGTCATTTCGAACGATGGCTTAGGGTCAGGCATCGAAGAGTAAGTTAGCTGGCTGATTTTACGAGAGTTGGTTAATTTGCAGCTAGTATGGTAAAGACTAACCCACTAATACCGCGCAATAATATGGCTATAGTTGCTCCAATTTTACCGCTATTACTCGATGAATAAGCTCCTTTTTGTTTAAAAAGTGACGCTTTTAAAGTAAAAAGTGTCGCATATTTGAAGATACTAACTTGGTGGGCTGAGTATTCTCAATAGATACTCATGTCAGCTTGGTGGCACTTATGGTTACTTTAAACACATTCACCCTCAGTCTAAACTTAGCTAGTTTAGCGTTACCTCAACTGGGCCTAAGAAATAGTTCGAATGCCGAGTTCCACTATTCATGGCTTAGAGATAATTGCCAATGCTCTGAATGCTGTCACCCCGACACTCATGAGCGCATTCTGGTCAGTGCTGAAATACCTTTTAGCATCGCCGCTGAAAGGGCTGAAGTAGAAGGCGAATGGCTTACCGTGGATTGGAATGATCAAGGCCATAAAAGCGCCTATTCACTTAGTTGGTTGGCCCAGCATAATTATAGTGAACACCATTTTACAACTGACCCAGCTGCTGGTGCAGTCATTACTTGGGGTGCTGAGCTGCAAGAGAATATACCGACCTTTCAGTACTCTGAGCTTTACGATGATTCGACTCAGTTGCTGAGTTTCTGCCAAGCAGTTCGAGACTATGGCCTTTGCGTTGTTCGAAATGCGCCGACGGTAGAAGCTGAGATTGAGCGCTTTGCCGAATTCATTGCCTGCGTTCGAGAGACTATCTACGATCGCTTGCACAATGTGCGCGCCAGCCCTGGTGAATACAATGCCTATAACGTCGCATCGACGGCCCTAGAGCTTAAACCTCACACCGACATGCCGAATTACAATAATCCTCCTGGCGTGCAAATGTTCCATTTCTTAGTTAACGACAGCATAGGCGGTGAAAGTACAGCGGTCGATGGCGCAAGAGTCGCCGAGCAACTAAAAGTTCAAGACCCTGAGGCTTACGAGCTGCTCGCTAAAACACCAGTTTGCTTCAGAATGTTCAGTGCCCGCGGCGATGTTATCAACGCTAACCCGCTGCTAACTCTCGACGTTCGGCAGCGGCTTAGGGTGTTTCGCTTTTCGAATCAGTTGGCGCAACCGGTGAATTTGCCCGCAGACAAAATGGAGGCATTTTATCGCGCCTATCGAAAGCTCGGAATGTTGGTCGAAGCGCCTAAAAATAAAGTGCAATTTCGGTTAAATACAGGCGACATAATGGTCACCAATAATTTACGCGTAATGCACGGACGTAACGCTTTTAACCCAAGCACTGGCGACCGTCACTTACAACTTTCATACATGGATTATGATGACGTGCTTAGCCGCATCAGGATGTTACTTAAATTATGAACAACGCAAAGCCACTTAAAACCGTTGATTTTACGTCTATGCAAGATGGTAGAGCCGACGAGTACGCTTATTTAGATCAATTAGAAGATCATTATAAGTCTGAGTTACCACAACGCCTGATGACGGCATTAGCGCAACTTGAGCACTCTTTGTCTGGCTACCAAGTGTCACGCTTAGAGCATGTGTTACAAGCGGCAAGTCGCGCGCACCGAGCGGGTGAGTCCGATCAATGGGTTATGGCGGCTCTACTGCACGATATTGGTGATGATCTAGCTACCTATTCACACAGTGAAATGGCCGCCGCGGTGCTGCGGCCATTTGTCAATGATGAGATTTATTGGGTGGTTAAGCATCATGGAATTTTTCAGATGTTCTACTACGCGCACCATAGCGGCGGCGACCGCCACGCTCGCGACCAGTTTGCCGAGCATCAGTACTATTCAAGTGCGGTGAAATTCTGTCATCAATATGACCAAAATTGTTTTGACCCACATTACAAATCAGAGCCACTCGAATTCTTCCAACCGATTATTCAACAAGTGTTCTCAAAACCGCGAGCTTTTGACCAAGAACATATCGCTAGATATGGGCAAAATTGATTTTATACGGTAAATAAATGTCGCAATCTGGACACTGAAACTCGCCGCTTTCTAACACAATTGAAAAATAAGGTAGAGATCTACTAGAACCAATTTTAAGAATTTGCAGAGAGGCTCTTGATGAGTGACCAAGACAATGATTTTGAATTAAGTGATTTAGACGACAAAGAACTGGTCGAACAAATTCAAGACGATTTGTACGACGGCTTGAACGACGAAGTATTCGAAGGAGTGGAAATTCTTCTTGCACGAAAATGGGATGCCAACGACATTTTAGGCGATGCCTTGGTCGGTGGTATGAAAGTTGTTGGTGAAGACTTCCGCGACGGAATTTTGTTTGTGCCAGAGGTACTTAAGTGTGCCGGTGCAATGAAACAAGGTATGGGTTTATTGCGACCTATTCTAGCCAATAGCGCGATTGACCTTTCCCTAGGCAAGTTTGTGATTGGAACAGTGAAAGGCGATATTCATGATATTGGCAAAAACCTTGTTGGCATGATGCTAGAGGGCGCCGGCTTCGAAGTTATCGACCTCGGTATTAATAACCCAGTTGAAAATTATCTAAACGCAATTGATGAACATAAACCTGTGGTTATGGGTATGTCAGCGTTGTTGACCACCACCATGCCATACATGGGCGTGGTGCTCGAAGAACTCGACAAGCGTGGAATGCGTGACGACTTTCACGTAATGGTTGGTGGCGCGCCACTTAATCAAGAGTTCGCTGATGCAATTGGCGCTGATGCTTATGGTCGCGATGCAGCACGTAGCTCTGAAATGGCGTCTACCTACGCCCGCGCCGCAAAAGCCTCCTAGCTTTTCGCTGCCATTACTAACGAATACGAAGTTGATCACTATGCAAACCAAACCGGTAAAGCCCACATCAACCATCGGTTCGCAAGTGGTAAGCGAATTACCGCAGGTTAACAACAGCCCTGAGCCCCACAAACTGTCTAAAGGCACATCGCAAAAAAGGCTAGTGCTTGGTTGCGGCGCTCTAGTCTACGAGTTGGTTGAACTAATTAAGCACAACCCGCTAGTTGACCAAGTGGTTGATCTTCATTGTTTGCCGGCAACCTTGCATAATACCCCACAGCTTATAGCCGGTGAGGTTGACAAGTTTCTTAGTGAGAGAGCCGGCGATTATGCCGAGGTTTTGATTGCTTACGGCGATTGCGGTACCGCTGGAGCCTTAGATAAGGTATTGGCAAAGCATCAAGCAACACGCTTGCCCGGTGCTCATTGCTACGAATTTTTCGCTGGTAGCCAGCAGTACAATGAAATTATCGAAGCCGAGCTTGGTAGTTTCTTCTTGACTGATTTTCTTGTAAAATTCTTTGATCGTTTGGTTATTGAAGGTTTGGGAATCGATCGCTACCCAGAACTAAAAGATGTTTATTTCAAACACTATAAGCAGATGGTTTACATTGCCCAGACTGAAGACCCCAAACTACAATTAAAAGCCCAGCAGTGTGCTCAAAAGCTGGGTTTAGAGTACCATTATCGTTATGTCGGTTTTACCGGGCTGATGCCTGTAGCAGACCTGCATATGCAACCCAACGCCTTTAGCCATATTGAGGTGACCCATGTATAAGCTTAGACGTTTTGCCACTCGTCACTCGCGTGCCTACGAAATAGTTTACAACGCTAGTAGTCCGGTTATTTTATCCACTCTTAGAGTCATTAATAAGATGGTTGGGTCGCGCTTAGATACGCCAATCACTTGGTTCGAAGCAAAAGTGAAAGGTGCTTTATTCGATTGCAAGATGTGCGGCAATTGTGTGCTTTCAAGCACCGGCATGACCTGCCCGATGAATTGCCCTAAGACGATCCGCAATGGTCCTTGTGGTGGTGTACGTGAAAACGGTAATTGTGAAGTGGATCCTGAAATGAAATGTGTCTGGGTTGATGCCTGGGACGGTTCTCAGAAAATGAAGCACGCGCAAGAGATAGAGCTAATTCAGTTTGCACCTAATCAACAGCACCAAGGCACTAGCGCCTGGATTCGTTTGTCTAGAGAAGGCGTGAATAAAAAGCTCCAGAATATTAAATTGGAGGTGAAGTCATGAATTCCGATTTCGAAAATACAGAGCTGGAAAACACAGCGCTGGAAA
>JBLHRL010000120.1:0-5109 GCA_047625975.1 Arenicella sp. | reverse complement strand
GTGGTTTTAATCAGAAGTCCGTCGTGATCGTAGGTGCCGGGAAATTAGGCGTTAGGGCTTGTACTTCTATGCAAAGAGAGGCTTGGGCAGGGCTTTTTCCGGTTGCTTTTTTTGACGATAAAGAAGCGCTTCAAGGATCGAGTATCAACAATGTAATGATTCAGGGTCAACTTGCGGATGTAACAAATTATATTGAAGAACAACGTCAGCTAAACCGAAAATCTGTCGATCAAGTTTGGATTGCACTTCCACTATCGGCTCAAGAGGCCATAGAAGGCTTGCAACTGGCGCTGCAGGATACCGCGACCAATGTTTACTTTGTGCCGGACTTATACGGCTTTAACCTAGCAAGCTACGATGTCGGTGAGGTTGTTGGCTTGCCCGTTATGAATATGTCAGCCCCGTTAATTAACGGAACAACCGCGAACATCAAACGCTTGGAAGATATAGTACTGTCGGCTATTTTATTACTGGTTCTTTCCCCGGTGATGCTTGTCTGTGCGCTTCTTATTAAGCGAGAATCATCGGGCCCTATTCTTTTTAAACAGCGTCGTTATGGCATGCATGGTGAGGAGATTATAGTCTGGAAGTTTCGCTCAATGACGGTAGCCGAAGATGGGGCCCAAGTAAGCCAAGCTTCACGAAATGATACTCGCGTTACTAGGGTCGGCAAAATCTTAAGGCAAACCTCGCTTGACGAACTGCCGCAGCTAATTAACGTATTACAAGGAAAAATGTCACTGGTTGGCCCGAGGCCGCATGCGGTTGCACATAATGAGTTTTATCGCAAAAAGGTTAAAGGATATATGATGAGGCATCAAGTGCGCCCTGGAATAACGGGGTGGGCACAAGTAAACGGCTGTCGTGGTGAAACTAATGACATAGCGGATATGGAAGAGAGAGTTCACTTTGATCTTGAATATATTCGTAACTGCTCTATTTTTATGGATCTTCGTATTTTGTTTTTGACCGTCAACACCGTACTCAACACTCAGGATACCTATTAGTTTAAACTTTCAGACAAGGTCAATTTAGCTGCGAAAGTACGTCTAACAAGAAACTTATGCATATTAGAGTTCCTGAAAATGACAGAGGATGGGTACTGATAATTTTATCACTCGGCGCATTAGTTGCTCTGGGATATGGTAATTTTGGCCCTAGGCCACACGTAGGAGCTTTAATTCCGTTTGAGTTGCTCGGCAAGCTAGGAATAGGCAAACACTGGCTATCAGAACTGAAGACACATTCAGACAAAGTCGCACACGTAATCGCCGGCGCATATTTATCAGCACTAGTTTTTGCCTTCACTCGAGCGCAGAAACCTGATTCAAAAACTCGATACCTTGCTCAAATAACCTTACTTGCACTGACTTTATTTGTCGCCGCTGAAGTCTTGCAGTATCTATCGAGATCTCATGGTTGGTGCCTCTACTCTGGACACTCAGACAGAGTAGCGAAAATGTGTGGGACTTTATATTTTAGTTTTGCCGATATCGGCGCTAGCTTTATCGGCCATTTAGCCATGCTTTGTCTTTTTTTCTGGCCAATTAGTAGAAATACATCGCCCTAAATCACCCACTCGCCGCGCTAGCTCGAGTAAACACTTATTGGCTTATACGCCCTCGCCTTTTGGTATAGCTCCATTTTTAGAAATCATTAGTCAATAAGAACAAACTATGCGATAAATGAGACTTTAATATTCAATTAAGACTAAATTAGATTGATATAACCGACTTAGATTGATAATCTATTTCCACTCTAATCAGTACGTGACACTGCATACTGGTGAATCAACAACTTAATCTAACTCTATATTTAGTTTCTTTAACACAGGACGGTAACTATGGCTCGTATGACTCCCAGTGAAGCATTCGTAGAAACAATGGTGGCGAACGAGGTGACCGACATTTTCGGCATCATGGGGTCGGCTTTTATGGATGCGATGGATATCTTCGCGCCAGCAGGTATTCGCCTGATACCCGTCGTGCATGAACAAGGTGCTGGGCATATGGCTGATGGTTATGCGCGCGCGACTGGGCGCCATGGTGTTGTTATTGGCCAAAATGGCCCTGGAATATCGAACTGTGTCACCGCCATCGCCGCCGCCTATTGGGCGCACAGCCCAGTGGTTATGATTACGCCAGAAACTGGCACTACCACTCAAGGATTGGGCGGTTTTCAAGAAGCGGCTCAGTTGCCGATGTTTCAAGAATTTGTAAAGTACCAAGGGCATGTGAATCATCCTGCGCGTATAGCAGAATACACTGGACGCTGCTTCGACCGCGCTCATTCAGAGATTGGGCCGACTCAACTGAACATACCTCGTGACTATTTTTATGGCGACATAGACGTTGAGATTCCACAACCACAAAAGCTAGATCGTGGTGCGGGTGGCGAACGCACCTTGCAAGAAGCGGCCGACCTTTTAGCCCTTGCCAAGTTCCCGGTGATTGTTTCTGGCGGCGGCGTGGTTATGGCTGACGGCATGGCGGAGTGCCAACAACTGGCCGAGCGTTTAGGCGCGGCCGTGGTTAACAGCTATCAACATAACGATTCGTTCCCAGCCAGCCACCCACTCTGGTGCGGCCCTTTGGGTTACCAAGGCTCTAAAGCGGGTATGAAACTAATCGCTAAAGCGGATGTCGTTATTGCCTTGGGTTCGCGCTTAGGCCCATTCGGTACCTTGCCTCAGTACGGCATGGACTACTGGCCAAAAGACGCCAAGATCATTCAGATAGACGCCGACCATAAAATGCTCGGTCTGGTTAAAAAAATATCCGTTGGTATTTGTGGTGACGCAAAAGCCGCCGCCATTGCACTAACTCGTTTACTTGACGGCAAAACGCTGGTGTGTGACGCCGACAAAGCCGAACGTGGCGCTAAAATAGCCGCTGAAAAAGCCGCTTGGGAACAGGAACTAGACGAGTGGATTCACGAGAAAGACGACTATAGTCTCGATATGATCGCCGAGCAAGAAGCCGAAGAAGGCAACTGGCTGCACCCTCGCCAAGTATTGCGAGAGCTTGAAAAGGCCATGCCGGCTGAGGTGATGGTATCGACCGACATTGGCAACATCAATTCAGTGGCCCACAGTTACTTACGCTTTGAACGGCCGCGTTCGTTCTTTGCGCCGATGAGCTTTGGTAACTGTGGTTATGCGCTACCAACGATGATCGGCGCAAAGACCGCATCACCGGAACGCCCTGGGGTTGCTTATGCTGGCGACGGTGCATGGGCTATGAGCATGTCTGAAATCATGACCTGTGTGCGGCATGACATTGCAGTCACGGCGGTGGTTTTCCATAACCGCCAATGGGGTGCCGAGAAGAAGAACCAGGTAGACTTCTACAACCGCCGTTTTGTTGCCGGTGAACTAGAAAGCGAAAGCTTCGCTCAAATTGCGATTGCAATGGGCGCTGAGGGCATTGTTGTAGACCGGCTAGAAGACGTAGGCCCTGCACTGAAAAAAGCCATCGATATGCAAATGAACGAAGGCAAAACCTGTGTGATCGAAGTCATGTGTACCCGCGAACTTGGTGATCCGTTTCGTAAAGACGCGTTGGCAAAACCAACGCGTTATTTAGAAAAGTATAAAGATTATGTTTAAGCCGCTATCGCCTGTGCGCGATTGTATAAACACCTAAACATACACTCCTTATAATTAGGATGCCAAGTAATTGCTTGGCATCTTTTTTTTTCAACAAAAAACTATTTACACCTTTAAATCGAGACTGAAAAGCATGGCCGATAACTTTCTTTGCTCTACTCCAGTAGTATGCCCCCCATCATTGTTGGCACGTGCCAAACCCTTAGCGCTAGCGACAACCGCGATCGTTAACGCGGGTTCGCCAGTGGTAATGCAAAGCGTGAAACTGGCGGTTGACGAGAATTTAATAACGCCAGTGCTAGTCGGTGATAAAAGTAATATCGAAGCCGCCGCCAAGCAAATGTCTTGGGATATCTCGGCCATTAGAATCATTAACGCCGCAGATGAAGACACCGCAGCACAAGTCGCGGTAGCCCTCGCTCGAGGCAACGAAGTAGCCGCGCTAATGAAAGGCAACATTCATACCAATAATCTTCTTAAGGCGGTGATTAATACGCAGCTCGGGCTGCGCACCGACACTCGCCTTAGCCATGTATTTCATATGAGCGTGGCAGGTTCAGATGCCACAATTTGTATTACCGATGCCGTTATCAATGTGCAGCCTAGCGTCGCAATCAAATTAGATATAGCGCGCAACGTCACCAAACTAATGCACGCGATCGGATACCAACAACCGAAGATTGCGGTTTTATCGGCGACCGAAGTAGCAACCTCAGCGATACCGTCGAGTATCGACGCGGCCGAAGTGGTGGCCGCGGCTGACGCTGGTGAGATTGAAGGCGCCCTCGTTGGCGGGCCTTTCGCATTCGACAATGCGATATCTCCGGCTGCCGCGAAACTAAAGAAGGTTGACCACCCGGTGGCCGGTAATGCCGATGTATTGCTGGTACCCAACATTGAAACAGGTAATGCTCTTTTTAAACAAATGGTCTATTTTATGGGCGCGGCCGCCGCCGGCATTGTACTGGGTGCCAAAGTGCCGATCATACTCACCTCAAGGGCCGACCCGGCCGCCGCACGTTTGGCGGCAATGGCTCTTGCGTCACTCTATGCCAACGCTTCATAAGCTAATCAAACATGACAGACCTAAATACAATGGCACCCACTGAAAAAAAATCTGCCCAACAGCTCTTTGGCATTGATTCCCAGCTAAAAGTGCCCTACTTCGCCGAGCGTGATGAGCATGTTCCCGATATTGACGAAGCGTATCGTTTCAATGCTGACGTTACGTTGGCTATTTTGTCAGGCTATATCCATAACCGAAGAGTGATGGTTCAAGGTATGCATGGCACCGGCAAATCGACTCATATTGAACAAATCGCTGCGCGATTAAATTGGCCCTGCGTTCGGATCAACTTAGATGGTCATATTAGCCGACTCGATTTAATTGGCAAAGATGCGGTGGTACTCAAAGACAATAAACAGGTCACCGAGTTTCAAGAAGGTATTTTACCTTGGGCGATTCAACGACCGATGGCGTTGATTTTTGACGAACTCGATGC
>JBLHRL010000119.1:0-5803 GCA_047625975.1 Arenicella sp. | reverse complement strand
ATCCTGAGCACAGTCTCGTCATCCTGAGCGCAGCGAAGGATCTCAACATGATCACTAGTTTCTTCGGCTATGTTCCTAACAAAATTATCAGAAGCACGCAGCTTAAGAATGAAAGTACTACTGAGCCGACTTCATAACCTTACCCGCTTTCATCACAAAATCCACTTTTCTCAATCTTGAAATATCCTCTAAGGGATTTCCAGATACAGCAATAATATCCGCTAATTTTCCGTTCTCTAGCGTGCCAAGTTTATCTTCAACACCGAGTAAGTTTGCACTCACAATAGTAGCTGAGCGAATCGCATCAGCGGCTGACATTCCCGCCCTTACCATCATTACAAATTCGTCTGCATTTTCACCATGGGGCGTCACAGACGAATCTGTGCCGAAAGCAATTTTGACGCCGGCCTTATAAGCGCTAAGAAAGGTTTCTTGGGCTGCTGCTGAAGCTGCCATAGCCTTGTCTTTGATGTTGTCGGTAAAGAATGGATTGCCTTCCATCATCGCTGGAACCTTAACTCCTGGGGACAATGTAGGCACCAGAAATGCGCCGCTCTGCTTGAATAGATTAATCGCTTCCTTATCGGAAAAAGTTCCGTGATCAATGCTATCAACTCCAGCTCGGAGCGCCGCTTTGATGCCATTATTGCCATGCGCATGGGCGGCTACTTTAACGCCTAAACCGTGTGCCGTACGAACAATCTCAGATAGCTCGTCATTGCTCATCTGTTGGTCGGTTCCTGTGGCGGTGTCGGACAAGACTCCTCCGGTAGCTGTAATTTTGATCCAATCAGCTCCCATTTTGATCGCATGGCGAGCGGCCTTGCGACATTCAAAGGGGCCGTCGCAAATGGTTTCAGGCGTCCACAGCTTTAGCAGCTCTGGTTTGACTCCGTCAATATCACCATGACCACCAGTGGCGGCAAGAGCACTACCAGCAGCAAAGATACGCGGGCCTGGCACCAGACCTTGATTAACCGCGTCACGCAATGCATAGATCGCTTCGGGGTTACCACCTAAGTCCCGAACCGTGGTGAAGCCTGCGTTCAGAGTTGTGTTCGCATAGTAAGCACCCGTTAGCGCATCCATAGACGTGGTGACAAACAACATATCTGTTCGGCTAGTTTTACTCAGTTGACCAAGTAGGTGCACGTGCATGTCCATCAGTCCTGGCAATACAAACTTATCTTTAAGGTCGATTAGCTTTGCTGTGGGGGCGACATCGATTGGGTCAATAAAGCCACTTTCGATTCGCTCAATATGTTTGCCACGAATAACAATGCTTTGCGAACTAGCTGGCTTTTTTCCGGGCATTACCAAAACGCTACCTGCGTGGATAACCCAAACATCACCTGTTTGTGCAGCGGTTATCGATGGCGCTAAAAACGATGAGACTAAGGTAATAGCGAAAACAAAGGCGGAAACGAATGTGGGTTTAATCATAGAAGTATCCAGTACGGTGGTTTATCTGACTAAATTGTATATCAGCCCGAACTAGAGTGCAGGATAGATTTTTCAACGCTATTGGCATTCAACTCCGCACACTTGTACTAAAATTACCTTTACGATTGACTACATTGGAATGATCAGCAATATTATGCGCATAACAATAACCGTGGGAAAACAATATTTTGAAATCAATTCTGAAAAAAATAGTCGCGGGCTTTGTCGCAGTTACCTTAGGGCTGGCCATCGGCTTAGGCAGCTTGCGCTACATTCTTACCTCGGTATCTGGGGAAATTCACAATGGCCCATGGACCACTGACTTCAGCGCCGGCGAAACCGATGCCAGTGCCTATACCCGGGCCAAGTTAGCGGTGCAAGCGCTATTAGCAATGACCAAAGATCAAGCGATTTATTTCATTGCTGAAACAGACAGTGACGGTGAACCCTTGGATGCGGCCTGTCGTTACACCCTAAGCGGCGGCGACTTACCAACGCGTTGGTGGAGCATCACTATTTATGCAAGCGATTACTTTTTTGTTGCTAACGAAGAGCAACGTTACGCTATTTCAAAAAGCAGCCTAGCGGCGCAAACAGATGAAAATGGCCAGTGGAATGCATCTATTAACAACACAGCAACGGCGGATTTAATCGCACCAAAGACGGGTTCATTTAGTTTAATTGTTCGCCATTACAATCCAGAGCCGATTGTTACCAACGATCCTAAGAGCCTAAACCTACCAATTATCACTAAGGGAGAATGCAAATGAAGCCACTTAACTTTATAGCCATTGTTATCGCTACAGCGATTGCTTCTCATACACTCGCACTTCATTTCATTCCTTCTGGCATCATGAACATTGCGATGAAAAGAATTCCCGTAAGTGGGGTCATATCGGCCGAAAAGATGCTGAAACTTGAGAAAGATCCCAACCGGATCAGCTCTCGCATCATTAGCCAAAAGGGCATTAATGTGGCTATGCCAAGCGCACGGATGGACCATCGTCAACGCACCGTTGTGCGCTCTACTCCCGATATTTTATACACCGCCTGTATCTACGATCTAAATGATGGGCCGTTACAGCTAACCACACCCACCATTGGTGGCTATACTTCGGTTTCCGCTTTTGCCGATAATACAGACAACTATTTCACTGAAGATGATCGCTCCGCGATCAGTAATAAGCTCGATGTTACGTTGGTCTCTAATGACTGGAGCGGCGACGTTCCAGAAGGCTCTAAAGCGGTGACATCGCCAAGCGAAAAAGGCATCGTGCTTTTTAGAGTGCTCATCGAAAACGAAGTCGATTTCGATATGCATGTGCAACGACAACGTCAAGCTCGATGCACTACGCTTAAAAGTTAGAATTTTGAATTATGTAGAGTAGGCATTCGATTGTGATTCAAGATGATTGCCAAAGCAGCAACGAAGTGCCAACATTGCTGAAATGAAGCACGCCTTAGAGTACTTTGCTTATGCCTAACTCAAACATTACTTTTCGCCTCGTTCTCTCCTTGTGCTTGCTCACCTGCCAGGTGGGCTATGCCAAAACGATTAAATCAGAGCATGCTTATCCAAGCGCTATCGCGCCAGCGCTTGCTGACAGCTTCTCGGCATTAGCGCTTAGCTGTATACAACAAGAATTCCCCAACAAAATCTCTCGCACCACTGATACCGCAGAAGCGATTGGCAGGCCTCGCGACATATTCCCAAGCTTTTACGGATGCTTTGATTGGCATAGCTCGGTACATGGTCATTGGTTGTTGATTCGCCTTTTACGGGTTGGCCAGCAAGACGCGATTTGGCGTGACGAGGCAATACAGAAATTAAACGAGAACTTCAGCAAAGAAAACTTAGAAGGCGAAGTTGCCAATTTTGCTCGACCGGCCCGTGGATCATGGGAGCGACCGTATGGCCTCGCTTGGTACTTGCAATTAACAACCGAACTGAGGCAATGGAACACACCTCAAGCTAAGGCTTGGCTTGAAATCCTTGAGCCACTAGAAGCCGATATTGCCCAAAGTTTGAAGCAGTGGTTACCAAAACTTGCCTACCCTATTCGTCTTGGTACGCATAACCAGAGTGCCTTTGCGTTTGGTTTAATGCTTGATTGGGCGCGTGAAGCAAACGATAGTGAGATGGAGGATCTGATCATTGCGCGCTCGCTGGCGTTTCATCAACAAGATGTAAATTGCCCAATGGCCTATGAACCCAGTGGTGAAGATTTTCTCTCGCCTTGTTTAATGGAGGCCGACCTAATGAGACGCATCATGCCAGCGGCAGAGTTTGCGGTTTGGTTGAACGCTTTTTTACCGAGCATACCCACCGATGGCTCAAACACATGGCTCAAACCAGGTATTGTTAAAGACGCTAGCGATGGCAAGCTAGTACACCTTGATGGGGTTAACTCATCACGCGCGTGGAACCTTTACAATATTACGCGCGCATTGCCAAAAAGTGACCCCCGCAAAGGGTCGTTAGTAGCGGCCGCAAAAATTCATGCTGATACCGGCGTAGCCGCGGTGTCAGATCAGCATTACTCAGGCGCGCACTGGCTGGCGAGCTTTGCGACTTACTTGATGACCGATCGTGGTTGGAGTAAAGACTAGCGAAGTTACAAAGCAACTCATTCCACAACGGCTTATTTTGTTCCCAGTGCTTTTAAATTTTGCTGATGTTGTGAGCGGTCGATTCCATGCATAGAGATACAGGCAATCATGTTCATCCATAAACAGAAAAGTGCAGGTGCGTATATCAACCCGAAACTGAACACAGACTCTGCTGGCATCTCGCTTGGGACCGCCTAACGGGGAAAATTGATTACCATTAAAGCGATACCAGCAGCGACGACACCGAGCCCCTGAACCATTTTACGGGTGAATGTTATAGCGGCAAAAAAGACACCTTCCGAACGACGCGAAGTTTGCAATTCACTATGCTCGACCAAGTCGGCAATCATCGAGGCCATAAGAGTCTGGCAAGAGATAACTAAAGCCAAGTCAATAATAGTAATCACCGCAATGATTGGAAACAGTATCGGTCCACCATTGGCGGGCATTAGATCAAGCAGTCGCAATGCGACAGGAAACGGCGCGATAATGAACGCCAGAATGCCAATACCGCCGGCGTTTTTACCGAATTTGACCGACACGATGGGTGAGATAAGCAAGCTTAAAACGGCAGAAAGTAGCACGAAGAGGGCGATTATACTTATCTGCTGATTATCGAAACCCCAATAGACAGTTTGGGTATAGTAATTGAGACCGGCGGCTAAGCCGGTGCCGATAGAACCAAATAAAGCCGCTAGAAGAAGAGCGGCGAATGATTTTTATTGGCTAACGTTTCCCAAAGATCAGAGTAGATACGCCGAGTGGTAATCGGTATTTTTGGCGGCGCCTGTTTTAAATGCGGAATCAAGTGGTGAGTGCCAATCGACGAAACCATAATCGCCACAAAAATCACTCCGCTTGCGACCAAACCATTTGTGAATAGCCTTCTTTATTAAACATCCCATTGCTGATTGTATCGGTCGACAAAAGTAAGAGTTAGGACGCAAAAAAGGCTATTAAAGTACCTCCGCTCCAGCCAAAAAAATAGCGGTAGCTTAGAGCACTGGTGCGCTCATCATAGTCATCGGTGATTTCAGCGACTAGCGCGGTGCTGGGAACTTCATAAAGTCTAATCAGCGTTCAAACTGTGATGGCGATAACCCCCAAATACCAGAAGAAATCGTTAGCTTGAATAACCGCTGGCGGGTTCCATAAGCAGTAATAGGAAACCGTTATCGGTATCGCTGAGAGACACATAAGTGGGTGTCTTCGCCCCCACTCAGAATGAGTATTATCTGAAAAATACCCTATTAACGGGTCGCTAAAGGCGTCAAACATTAAGGCAAATAATAATGCGAGACTCACCAAACTCGCGTCTACGCCAATAACCGACGAATAAAAGAACAGAAAGAAATAGTTAAAACCACTATCTTTTACACCTTAGGCTATCGAGCCAAAGCCATAGGCTATTTTTATTAAAACCGGAATTTTTATTGCTTTATCTAGCATGAATATTCCTTTTTACCATAAAAATTGCCGCTATTAATTATTGATGTCGGTCGAAGAAGTAAAATGGTATGGCCGCGATATCAAGCGATGAAGGCAGCACAATCAGGGGCATCCGAGGCAATAGTCACGCGTCATTTTGAACCAAGTTATACGTCATCTGGAGTGTAGCCGAAGGACCTATTTATCGTTATGAGATCCTTCGGCTGCGCTCAGGATGACTGGCCATAGACGCGCAGAATGACTGGCCATAGACGCGCAGGATAACTGGCCGTAGACGCACGAAATGACTGGCCGTAGACGC
>JBLHRL010000118.1:0-5930 GCA_047625975.1 Arenicella sp. | reverse complement strand
TGATAAAGAGAGACTAATAAGTAGTCATTCGTCGAATGATCAGAAATCAGCCATATTTGTTATTCAAACTTTATTGGTAGATCCCTAGGAGTCATGTTTTGGGGGACGAATTAGAACAACAATTAGCATTATCTAAGGCGCGTGCCGTGCGCCAGACAATAGCCCGCGCGGAAGCCGAGCGGTTACTTGAATTGAAATCGCGCGAGCTGTATGAGTCTAATAAAAAGTTGGCTTTAGCGCATTCAAGACTCGAAAATGACGTAAAGCACGCTACCTATAAATTGAGTGTGTCGAACAAGCTTTTACAGGCAGCTCTGAATGAGCGTTCAAGCTTCATCGGACAGATGAGTCATGAGGTTAGAACGCCATTAAATGCGATTATTGGTTTATCTGAAATTTTATATCGCACTAAGTTAGATGAAGCCCAGCTAGACTACATTGAAACAATCAATAGCGGTGCTAAATCGCTGATAGTGTTGCTTAACGATATGCTTGATATCACCAAAATAGAAGCAGGTCGGGTCGAAATAAATCCTCGGCCAGCGCGCACCCATCAGATGCATCAAAATATTATCGCTATGTTCGCGACAGAAGCTAAAAGTCGAGGACTGACCCTCGACCTTGCTATGAGTGATTCAGTACCAAGAGCGGTGCGTATTGATAAAGGCCGCTATAAACAGATAATCAATAACCTGATTACTAATGCGCTTAAAAATACCAAGCAAGGAGGTATCTTGGTTGATGTCGGGTATCAAGCCAATACTATTAGTAAGGGTATGGGGCTACTAACGGTCAAAGTAGTCGATACTGGGGTTGGTATTGCGAGAAGCCAATTAAGTAATATTTTCAATGCTTATGAGCAAATTGGTCGCCCTGATCAGGGGGTAGGATTAGGGCTCGCGATATGCCAACAGCTGAGTGAATTGATGATGGGTAAGATCTTCTGCGAGAGTAAGGTGGGGCGCGGCAGTATCTTTAAACTATCTCTCCCGGTTGAGCAACTTGATGACAGTAAGTTCAATGCTGTGAATAAAATCACTCCCATCCTAACACCGGTCGCGCCACTTCGAATTCTGGTCGCCGAAGACAACCCCATTAATCAGAAAGTGATCACCGCGCAGCTGGCTCAACTTGGTCAGCGAGCTGACGTTGTTAATAATGGCGCTGAGGCAATGAGCGCTTTGATCGAAAAGGAATACGACGTCATTATTCTTGATATCTTAATGCCAGTAATGGATGGTGAAGAGACCATTGTGAAGATCCGAGCGGCGAAATCAAGTATTGCTCAGAATTATTGTATTGCACTGACAGCATCTACTTATGAAGATCAACGTACGCGCTTATTAGATCTTGGCTTCGATGTTTTTCTGAGTAAGCCTTTAGCGCTGTCTGAGTTATCGACGGCTCTTAACGACGTGCCCAGAGGGCTGTGGGTGACAATGAGCACCGATGGATCTCCGAGCTTTACCAACCATTCTTTGGTAGACGATGTTACATCGCAAAACTCGTTTGACTACACATATTTGAAAACTCAATTTGGCGATGCTTATAAAAGTATTTTTAAACAAATAGCGCCGACTTTTTTAGAGTACGCATACGCAGATTTAGCGCTTCTACAAGAGGCCGTTGCTGCTGATAAAACTGATCATATTGAAAAAGTCAGCCATTCGATGAAAGGAGCGGCGAGTAGTATCGGTTTAAGCGCATTGGCAAATATGTTGTTGAAAATTGAGAATGCGTCGGATGACCCCGCTGTACAACAATGGGTGAAAGAGGTAGAGAGCATGATGCTTCACCTTAGGCCTCTTATTGAGCGTGAGCTCAATGAGTAAGCTTGAGGTTGCTTGATGTTGGCGCGCCTGAAGAAAATTGTTAGCAGTTCTGAAAACGAGTTTCTAAAGAATCTAGGCTGGCTTGGTGTAAGTGAGCTGTTTGTTCGTGTCACTCGCTTAATGACGGCGATCGTATTGGCGCAAGTCATGGACCCACTAATCTTTGGTGTCGCAGCACTTGTGTTAACTATTAATGAGTTAATAAGAGTTTTTAACCGAAATGGGATTGGCGCTAAAATAGTCCAGTGTACCGAAGACGAGCTAGAGAACATTTGCAATACAGCATATCGTCTCAATATCGTATTTTGTGTAAGCTTATTTTTTCTGCAATGCCTGGTCGCTTATTCACTCGCTGATTTTTACGATACACCTGAATTAGTGCCAATGTTACAGGTGCTTTCGATCACTTATTTGCTAATGCCGTTAGGTATGGTACAGGCATCATTAGTGCAACGAGAACAGCGTCTGAAAACTACTGCTCTCATCGATGGAGGTCAGGTAGGCTTAGATAATGTTTTGACGACAGTGCTGGCGGTTGCTGGGCTCGGAGCTTGGGCGATTGTGCTACCGAAATTTTTGACCTCTCCAGTGTGGGTATTCGGCTATCGAAATGCCCATCCGTGGAGGCCGACGAAACTATTTTTTCGTTTCAATTTGTGGCGAGACGTTTTACTGTTTGGTCGTTACTATCTAAGTATCGAGTTGTTGAAAACAGCAAGGCTTAACCTTGATAATATGATTATTGCTCGGTTTCTTGGTATGGAGGCGCTCGGGCTTTATTACTTTGCGCGCAATGCAGGGCTCGGCTTTAGCCTGACGCTAATCAAGGCAATCAATTCCGCTCTTTATCCAAACCTATGTGAAGTCAAGAGCAACGCGATTAAGCTTAAGCAGCGTTTTACCCGCAATCTAAAGCAAATAGGCTTGATCGCCGTACCCTTAATTTTATTGCAAGCAGGCTTGGCATTTATCTATGTTCCGATTGTGTTTGGTGAACAATGGGTGAGCGCAGTTCCGATAATGACGATGCTGTGTCTGTCGGCACTGCCGAGACCACTGGCCGAAAGCGCGTCAGCCCTGGCTCTTGCGGCAGGGCATATTGATCTTGATTTAAAATGGAACTTAATTTTTACCTTGCTTTTTATTATAACCGTAAGCGTTTCAGCGATGGTCAGTTTAGAGGCTGTTGCCGGCACCATCTTGGTAATTTATTTGGTTAGTCACCCGATTTATTTGGCAGTAGTTTTGCGCACGGTATTTAACAAACAGATAACATTACCTTTAAAGGGTTAACGTTGATGCAAACCAAATTTAACAACTCTAATTCAAACAGTCTTGCTTTAGTGGCTGAGTCTAAATTACCACTTGTCAGTGTGGTAATCCCTGTTTACGACGTAGAGCAATATGTTGAGGAGGCTCTGGACTCTGTGTTAGCACAAAGTTATGAAAGTATAGAGATTCTAATTGTAGATGATGGCAGTCCAGATAGCTCTATATCTATTATTCAAAAAATATACAGCGACTCGCGAATCCGTATTATTAGACAGGGGAATAGGGGCTTAGCTGGTGCTAGAAACACGGGTATTCGTAATGCAAATGGCCGCTACATTGCCTTTTTGGATTCAGATGATTTCTGGAACAAAAATAAATTAGAATTACACATTGAATTAATGCAGCAACATTCAAATTGTGGCGTCAGTTTTTGCTCGTCTTCTTTTATTGATGACGACAGCAAGGTTTTGGGTCGTCTCCAATCGCCGAAAAAGAAAGCTGACTATCAGGCAAAAGATATCTTTTGTCGTAACCCTATTGGTAATGGATCAGCGCCGGTTATTAGTTTAGGAATTTTAGAGCAAATTGGATTTGAAACCGCTGATAAGACAGATAATGGAGTTCCATACACGCAATACTTTGATGAGAGTCTAGGGCAATCTGAAGACGTTGAATGTTGGACGCGTATTGCAATACTTACAGCCACTGATTTCTATTATATCGATCAACCCTTAACTTATTATCGTTTAAACAGCCGTGGCTTATCGGCTAATGTTGAAAAGCAGTTTGAAACTTGGATGCGTTTACTTAACAAGCTCGAGCAATATGCGCCTAACTTTGCAAGACAATATGGGCCAGTGGCAAAAGCGTTTCAGTATCGATATCTAGCTCGAAGAAGCATATTTCAGGGCCAAGCTGGCGATGCGTTAAAGTTTATGTGGCTAGCGTTTAAGACCAAACCAATGGCGTTACTTAGCGAGTTAAGCCGAACTATGGAAACGATAATTGCGGGCTTGGTATTGATATGTTTGTCGCAGGAGCTTCAAAAAAAGATAGTGGATCGTTTCTTTTAAACTATCTAACGATTGTTCAACCTAAAAACTGACTAATTAATTTGATTTCGAGGGTCTAGTGAGAGAGACCTTTAGAGAGAAAGTTTGGCTTTTGTGGCTTTCGCTAAAAGTTCAAGTTGCCATCGAAACCACCGCTTTAAGGCTGCACGTGTACGATTATCATTTAGCAGCTTGCGGGCTGTGACCAAATTGTCCGACTCTATATTCCTTCTCACTAAATCGAGTAAATGCCCTGCGATATAGTGTTCAACTGAGGTGCGCATTCCAGTCGGTATGGTGCCCTTGTCCAGCCGTTGTTGTAAGCGCTGGCTGAAAGGCATCTCGCCAGTGGGGGCGACGTTCTGCATAAGTGAGCTGCCGGTTTCTTGAAAATAACTCGCACTGACTCTTTGGCTAATAGCGATGCTGTAGCCGAGTGCGATTTGAGACCATAGGGCTTGATCTTCACCCATATTTTCATCGTTCGGGAAGCCTCCATTATTGTCCAATAGCGACTTCCGAATACATACTGAAGAAGAGGTTATCGGTAGATCGCCTTTCGCCGCTGAATAAAAAAAATTGTTTAAAATTTGTCTCTGTTTATTCGCTGTTAAACCTCTTAATATGGCATTGCATTTAGTACCACTGTTGCTGTTTACAAATCGATATGCAGTGCAAAAAGCCGCCGACTCTGGGAATTCATTAACCAGCTGAGCTATTTCGTCGAGAAAGTGTGTTTCGTATGTATCATCCGCATCGAGGAACCCGACTAAATCATATTCAGCTAGTTCAATACCCGTATTTCGCGCGGCGGAAACCCCAGAGTTTTGTTGATTATGAAGCTTAATATTGTGGTTAGGCTTGCTGTTTTGAATTTTCTTCACAGTCGCCAGTGAGCCATCGGTAGAGCCATCGTCGACGATAATTAACTGCACATCATGCACTAATTGTCCGGTTTGGTGCAGTACAGAATAGATCGCCCTGCGAATAGTCTGTTGTTTGTTGTACATCGGTATAACAACGGTAAACTTCATAATATTTTTATCTAGTAGATTAAGTTTTAGCCTTGGTCTTGGTTTTTTGCTGCTGCGAAAGTAGTCGGAACTGTGCCAATAAGTTATGTCGATTTGTATCAATGTCTTCAATGCAACTGCGAAGGCCTATTCCAATTATTAGCCAGGCAGGCCAAGTCATATAAGCCAGTGCTTCAATATTTTCGGTAACCGAAAAGAAACCAAGCACTAGACATATGCCTAATGCGAGTCTTGAACTCACTTGATATTGTGCTTTAATAAGAAGAACAATGGCGGTTAAAGTAAAGGGAATAAAAAAGCTCAAAAAACCAACAATCCCTTTAACAAATAATAGACCATACCAATTATGATGTGTGCCGATAGGCATAAATTTTACCAGATGGGTGCCGCTCTCTACCACCCCGTGACCGAACCAGTAGGCCTCAGATTGCCAGCGATACACGGCAATGTCACCTAGCGCGTCACGTACTCGAGTTGAGTCTGCACGGGCACTTTTGATGTCATAGAGCAAGGCTAGCAGAGTATGAGATATAGGCTCGAAAAAAATCACTAATATTAATATAAAAAGCGCGCTGGTGAGCACAATATATGGCCGTGTTAGCCTCGATGAGGCCCATACAGTAATTGGCACCAGCAACATAACAATCATGCCCATTCGTGAAGCGGCTAAAATGATCATTGTAGCGTTGCCGGCTAATCCACATAAGCGCCACCTTAAGTCCTTTTCAAACCAAGATGCG
>JBLHRL010000117.1:0-6159 GCA_047625975.1 Arenicella sp. | reverse complement strand
GGTAGTTGTAGGTAGTTGTAGGTAGTTGTAGGTAGTTGCGGTAACAGACAACGACGCGCAATTGACTTCAAGCAAAGCTTTGACACGACGCGCAAGTATAGTATTAGTTTTATTAATGAGGGTGCGCCGATCGGCGTCGTCAAACCCGCTTTTAGAAGGGTCGCTAAGCCCCTTGCACTGCACTGACTGATCAAACCAGACCGGATAGGCTTCTTTCGCCGCGCTGTCACACCGTGTCGGTATTGCATTAGCGTTGAAGTCTTCGACTTGATCCAATGATTGACTGCAAAGACTATCGGTCGATATCTGATACTCGGCCAAAAACTTTATCGATAAAGGACCAACCACCACTTGCCAATAACTGCCTGCACTGGCTGCGAGTATGCGACTATCAGATAAATGCTGCGCTATGGCTTCAGTTAAGATACTACGGCAGCGGTTGTATGTGCCTATAAAAATAATAATTTCATATTTTTCGCTCTATTTTTTAGCCACAGCTTTAAGCTTATTGACGTTGTCCATCATCGCCTGCTGAACAAGCTTTGCGGCTTGCTCAGGGTCTTGTTTAAATAAGACCCGATCAATCGTGACGGGTTTACCAAAGCCAATATGAATAGTTGAAAACGGCTTCGGAAAACGATGGTTGTCCCAACTATTGAGCCGCCACTGACGACTGGCTTCAATATGAAACGGTACAATCGGCACTTTGGCCGCTGCGGCTAACCAAACAACCCCTGGCTGAACACTGTACTTTGGACCTCGAGGGCCGTCTGGAGTTAAGGCTATTGACTCGCCCGCGCGAAGTAGCTTTAGCACCGCGCGAGTCGCCGAAGACGAATTTTTAGAACTGGAACCTCGAATAGTGCGATTGCCAAATAATGCCGCAAGCCGGGCAATATACTCACCATCTCGACTAGCGCTGACCATACAGGTTAAATTTTTTCCCTTCATGGCCCACGGAGAAAAGGTTGAGCAGTTGTGCCACATGCCGAACACCACCGAGGAGTTTATTCTGGTAAATTGATCAGCATTTTCCTTGTCGTGCCAACGCACCCGACAGGTAAGGGCAATCAAGGTCATTAGCCACTTCAATAATAGTGGCACAATGATAAATTTTAATGGAGTGCGCACTTTACTAACTAGAAAATTGCTTCTTCAATTCTTTAATTTGCAGTTCTAACTTAGCCACTTTTTTAGGTAGCGCTAGGCCTCGGACAAATTCTTTAAACGGCTTGGCCGGAGAGCCCGCCCAAATGCCGCCGCTAGTGATGTCCTCAGAAACGCCACAGCGGTGCACCAAAATGGCATCATCAGCGACAGACTTATGATCCAATACACCGGTTTGTCCCGAGGCAATCACCCGTTTACCAATTTTACTAGAGCCTGCAATCACGGTCTGCGCAGTCAACATAGTGTCTTCACCAACCTCTACGTTGTGTGCAATGTGTACTAAATTATCAATTTTGACTCCGGTTGCGATGAAGGTATCACCGTAAGTGCCTCGGTCAATACAGCTATTCGCGCCAACCTGAACATCGTCTCCAAGCACCACTCGACCGGTATGCGGCACGCGGTGATAACGATTCTGTTTGTCGGGCGCGAAGCCATAACCTTCAGTGCCGATTGCGGCGCCGGCCTGAATCACCACGCGCTGCCCCAATTGACTGTTATAGCCGATATTTACATTGGCATTAATGACCGAGCCTGCGCCAATCACAACCGCATGTTCAATCACGGCACCCGCTCTCACTGTTACATTTTCAGCCAAAACACAGTGCGCCCCGATGACCGCATTTGGCCCGACTCTACAACCGTCACCAAACGTTACAGTATCGTGTATAACCGCGCTTACATGGATCGCATCCCATTCCTGATCGTGTGCTTTATAGTCATCAAAATGTCGCTTTATTTTCGCCTGCGCCAAGCGCACATCGTCAACCACTACGATAAAAGCGCTCGAGGTGCCCTTTATTTGTTCAGCTACTTTTTGACAGGTGACGATCACCGCCGCTGTATCAGGAGTGACGCCAGACTCGAACACAAATACTAAGTCGTCAGCACCACAAGACAGTGGACTAGCGGTTTGTTTGAATACTTGATGTTGGCCATACGTTGCTATCACGATGTCGTTAAATTTCGACACTAATTGTTTAGAGGATGATGTAGTCATCTCGACATAATACGCTAGGCCGCTTGCCACCGTCTATCCCCAAGCGTCGGCATCGCTAAAGTGTGCGACGGCATGATTAAGATTTTAGCTGCAAAGAGTAAGACTGCTGCTGTCGCGACCAAGGGCTTGAAAATACAATCATAGCCGAGTATTTGTTATGTAGAGATAAGCGCGCAGATTGTTTATAGTATGTGTTAATTCCAATCCATCGAAGATCGATCTAACCATGTCAACCATAGCCAAGCTAATGGGATCACCGCGCCGAACTACTCGCGCTTTAATTACCTTTTTACTATTACTGCTATTGAGCTCATGCGATCTTCCGAATAATCAAACTGAAGCGGAAGCTGAAGCAACCTCTAGTCAAACGACGGCTGTGCCCGACTCGCTAAAAAACATGTCGCACCTTCTGCTTGGCACCGGTAGTGTACAAGGGGTCTATTTTCCAATTGGAGGGGTGATCTGTCGGCTGCTGAACCGACATAAAAATTTACATAAGATTCGCTGCTCCTTAGAAAGTACTGGTGGCTCTATCTACAACCTCAAAGAGCTGAGCGAGGGTAATTTTGACATGGTATTTGCGCAATCTGACTGGCAGTTTCACGCTTATAACGGTAGCAGTATATTTAAAAAACAAGGTGCGAATAAAAGCTTACGCGCAGTTTTCGCACTTGAAGCTGACCCCTTGGCACTAATTGTCCGAGACGAAAGCGTGATCAATAGCTTCAACGACCTGACTGAATACCGCGTAAGCTTTGGCTATACTCGCTCGCTGCAACATCGGATCGTCGATGACTTTCTAGAGGCAAAAGATTGGACTAATAAGAATTTCAAAGAGGTGCGGCCGATGAGCGATGTCAAACAAGTGGCACAACTCTGCAGCGGCCAAATAGACGCCATTACCCTGCTGACTAGCAGTCTCAACGACAACCTCCGCGGCATCGGAGAAGATTGTAAAATACGTTTAGTGCCGATCGTGGGCCCCGAAGTATCTAAGGTAATTGAAGCCAAGCCTTATTATCGAACTGGTAAAATTTACAAGGGTATGTATTCTGGCGATCAAGATGTGATGTCATTTGGATTAGGTGCAACCTTTGTCGCCTCTGAATCGACCTCTCCGAAGGCGATATATCATGTGGTTAAAGAAGTTGTGGAAAATTTTCGCGACTTCAAATCTTTACACCCATCGCTTGAAGGCTTAGACAAGAAAGATTTGTCGCATGCCGGCATCTCAATTCCACTCCACCCAGGAGCAATTCGCTACTATAAAGAGGCCAGGTTATTACACAATTAGATATCTCAAAAAAATAACGCAAAGCAACTATAAGAATAAGAAATAACTATGACGACCGCAGACAAGGCCCTTCAAACGCTAATTGAAGGTAATAAGCAATATATTGAAGGTACCGCTGACGGCGCCGAACTAACGATTTCAACTCGCCGCTTAGGAATAGCCGATGGGCAAAACCCGTTTGCCGTGATCCTCGGCTGTTCAGACTCTCGAGTACCGGCCGAACTAGTGTTCAACCGTGGCCTTGGAGATTTATTCGTGATTCGAGTGGCGGGCAATATTGTCGCCCCATCACAAATTGGCAGTGTCGAATTCGCCTGCCAACACTTTGGCACTCAACTAGTTGTAGTGTTGGGTCACTCTCATTGCGGCGCAATTAATGCGACCGTAGATTCCCTGATTGAAGACTCGGATGATCTGTCGCCGAACATCGCATCAATTGTTGATCGAGTGACTCCGGCAGTTCTGCCCATTGTTCAACGAAAGCAGTTTAAAGATAGAAACGACCTGATTCATCAAGCAATGCGAGCCAATGTTGAGCAGTCTGTCAATGGCCTACAGATGCGTTCACGCTTCTTACGTGAGCTGGTCAATAAGGGTAAGATCAAAATAGTTGGCGCTGAGTACTCGATTGAAACAGGCATAGTCGATTTCTACCTAGACTAATGTTACATTTTTTAAAGCGTAGCTAGAAAACTGATTCAAGCTAGCTCTCTGCTATAGTCGGTAACAATAATAAAAACAAAGATGTAGGAGACTGATTATGGCCGACAATCCATTTAGCAATTTGTTTGGGCAATCGCCCATTCGTCCAATTCAAGAACACATGAAGCTTGCGCATCAATGCGCCCAGCAACTGCCGCTACTAATCGATGCGGCGTTGGCAAACGATTGGCCTAAAGTCGAGGCGCAATATAACTTAATT
The DNA here is from genome assembly GCA_047625975.1 of Arenicella sp. Taxonomy (GTDB): domain Bacteria; phylum Pseudomonadota; class Gammaproteobacteria; order Arenicellales; family Arenicellaceae; genus Arenicella. The sequence continues at coordinate 1,773 of JBLHRL010000117.1, read as the reverse complement.
TCCGAAATTGAGAATGCCGCCGATGATGCAAAAACGAGTCTACGATCTAACCTACCAAACAGCCTGATGATGCCGGTTGATCGCGGTGATTTACTGGTACTGATATCTCGACAAGATGAAATTGCCAACTGCACTAAGGATATCGCCGGCATTATGCTTGGTCGTAAAATGCAAATCCCGACTGAAATTGCCGAGCTAATGAAAGAGTTTGTCAACGAAGCCGTTGAAACCTCAGCACAGGCTTTGAAAGCCGTTAATGAGATGGACGAGCTATTAGAGATGGGCTTCAAAGGCCGTGTACTGAACGTGGTGGAAGAACTGGTTGAAGAACTTAATCGTTTAGAGCATAAAAATGACGAGCTGCAAATCGACGTACGCGCCGAGCTATTCAAAATCGAAAACGAATTACCACCAGTTAACGTGATCTTTCTATACCAAGTGATCGAGAGGGTCGGCGCACTGGCCGATGCCGCACAAAACGCGGGTGGAAAATTACAACTTCTAATCGCGCGTTAATGATTTAGTCGTAAGAGACCTGATTCAAAAACATTCGACCGGCCATCAGAGCTAGACTATTTAAATTTAAAACAACACTCATTTGATCGGATAACGCTCTATGGAAATCATTGCTGAACACGGGCAAACACTGCTTATTCTTGGCTGTATTTTTGCATTTTTTATGGCCTGGGGAATTGGCGCAAACGACGTAGCGAACGCGATGGGCACCTCCGTTGGCTCTGGCGCTTTAACCGTAAAACAAGCGATCTGTATTGCCATAGTTTTTGAATTCGCGGGCGCCTATTTAGCCGGTGGCGAAGTCACCTCGACTATTCGCAAAGGCATTCTCGACCCGACGTTAATCGATGACGAACCGCAGCTATTAGTATTTGGCATGATGGCTTCACTCTTGGCAGCAGGTTGTTGGCTATTGATTGCGAGCATGAAAGGCTGGCCGGTTTCTACCACCCACTCTATTATTGGAGCCCTGGTTGGCTTCGCCGCTGTTGGCATCTCAGTAGATGCGGTCAATTGGGGCAAGGTTGGTACTATCGTTGCCAGCTGGGTAGTTTCACCACTGCTGGCGGGCACTATTTCATACGCTCTTTTCGTTAGCGTTCAACGACTGATCTTAGATACCAGTAATCCTTTTAAGAATGCGAAGAAATATGTGCCTATGTACATGTTCTTTGTTGGCTTTATGATTGCCATGGTAACCATTCTTAAAGGCTTAAAAAACACCGGTTTAGATTTCGACTTCGGCTTTAGCAGTAAGTTTTTGAACGCAATGCCATTGGCTATCACAGCGGGCTTAATAGTCGCTATTGTTGGTGGTACTATGCTCTCACGAGTAAAAGAGACTACAACACCTGAAGATGGCAACCGCTTTGCAAGCGTCGAAAATTTATTCGCCATCTTAATGATTTTCACCGCTGCAGCGATGGCCTTTGCGCATGGTTCAAACGACGTAGCCAATGCGGTTGGCCCGTTGGCCGCAATAGCCAGTGTTATCGAATCTGGCGGTGATGTTGCTAAAAAATCTATGCTGCCTCCGTGGATTCTTATTCTCGGCGGCATCGGCATTGTTTTTGGCCTAGCGACCTATGGCTTTAAGGTGATGGCCACAATCGGTAAGAAAATAACTGAGCTGACACCAAGTAGAGGCTTTGCCGCCGAACTTGGCGCGGCATCAACGGTTGTTTTTGCCTCCACCTGGGGTCTGCCAATATCAACCACTCACACCTTAGTTGGTGCCGTTTTAGGGGTTGGATTAGC
>JBLHRL010000116.1:0-6599 GCA_047625975.1 Arenicella sp. | reverse complement strand
TAGACTGCATATTATTTCAATAAACCAACCTTAGGGGCCCTGAATACTACCGCTTAGAAACGTAAATAAGCCTTATTTTTAAAGTCCACAGCCGTTAATATCTTCGAGCAATCAAAATGGAGCAATAACGCAATTCGATTAACAAAAGCTACTTAGAAAGCCTATTATTTAAGTAGCTTCATCATTGGCTTATTCGCAAGAATCTCTTACCTCTACAGAGCTGTCGACGGCATTACAAATTCAACCGTAGCACCGCCACCAAGTGGTAAGCCGAGAGCCGCCCAAAGCATGGTCAGTATCAAGCCTGTGATTAACATCCAAATTGAATACGGAATCATAGTCGCGGTTAAACTGCCTATCCCAAAGTCCTTCTGCCAGCGATTGGCAAAAGTTAGTACCAGTGGGAAATAAAACATCAACGGGGTAATAATATTAGTGGCTCCGTCACCGACTCTATAAGCCGCAGTGGCCATCTCCGGGCTAATACCACTAAGCATTAACATTGGTACGACTACGGGCGCTAGAAACGCCCACTTTGCGCTTGCTGAGCCTACGAAAAGATTCAGCAGACCGGTGAAAAGCACCATCACACCTAAAACAGCGTAAATTGGCAATTGTGAGGATTCGATCGCAGCGGCACCTTTTATCGCAAAAATTAAGCCGAGATTGGACCAATTAAACATCGCCACGAAGTGTGCGGCAGCAAACACCAATACTAAGTAATAGCCCATATCACGCATCGATTCGGCCATCATTCTGACGATATCTCGATGATCCTTAACCGTCCCGACGGCGTTACCGTAAACCCAGGCAGTGGCTATAAACAGGATAAAAAAGCCGCCAATTAGGGATTGGTAAAAGGGGGTTAGTCGGGCTTGAAATGAACAGCTGCCTGCCGCTAATAAGTTGTCTGGGCAAGCACTTTCGTTTACCAAGGGTGTTCCAGGGCCAAAGGTTAGAGCTAGCCATGCGGCAACCACCAATAACAACGCTACGCCCGCCAATCTTAGCCCCCTATTCTCTTGCTCACTAAGCGTTCGCTTTACTCCTCTTTCTGACGCCTCGATATCGGCCGGATCGCCGTCCCAAGCTCCTAAACGAGGTTCGACAATTTTGTCAGTAACCAACCAAATTAGAGGCACGTAGATAAATAGCATGGTGGCAATGAAATACCAATTGCCGGCAATATTAACGGGGTAATCAGCGACGAGGATATTAGCGGCTTCGCCAGTAATTCCCAGTAATAAGGCATCTAGTTGTCCCATCACCAGATTAGCTGAAAAGCCACCGGATACACCCGCAAAAGCGGCGGCTATACCGGCAATAGGGTGTCGCCCAGCGGCAGCAAACATCAGTGCAGCTAATGGAATTAGTACCACATAAGCGGCGTCGGCGGCCAGGTTTCCCATCATCGCTATGAACGCAACTAAGGGTGTCAGAAGGTACTTGGGGGCATTGCCAACCGCCGCTCGCATGGCGGTGCTAAACAAGCCTGTTCGCTCAGCGACGCCGGCACCCAACATAACCGTTAACACCATTCCTAATGGGTGGAAGTGGGTAAACGTTTTTGGCATTTCTACCAGTAAGCGCTGCAGATTATCCGCTGATAGCATGCTCTGCGCCATCACCATTCCGTCGGCGCCAATCCCGAATCGAACTTTTTGCGCCTCAGGCATACCCGATAATATTTGTGGGCTGAGCGTTTCTGATACACCCAAAGCAGCGGAAAGTGCTGACACAACGACGATGCCTAGTATCAAGTATACGAATAGAAATACGGGGTCAGGTAACGCATTACCCGTACGTTCAATCCAGGCAAGAAAGCCTTTCTGATTCGGCATATTGGGGTTGCTTGACTGGGGCATAAGGCGATCTCCGGAGATCTAAAACTTAAATGACGTTTATATCATCGCTAAGATCTAATTTTAATCAGGATTAAACTAATATAACCGCAGGATTATCCTTCGGTTTTGGTTGGCACTAATACCAGGACAGAGGTTTGGTTACGTCCTGGCTAGAGGCTGTAGCTGACTTGTAATTATGATCGCAAAACTGAATAAATTAGCCACACCCACAAGTAATTATGTGGTCGGCGATAACCTATTTGCAGCTGAGAACAAATCAAAGAAGTTCTCAGTAGTGGTTTCGGCCAGTTCTTCCAGAGACAAGCCTTTTAGATCAGCAACAAACTGAGCAGTGTGCCTAACATTAGCGGGTTCGTTCATTTTACCGCGTAATGGCACTGGTGCTAAGTATGGCGAATCGGTTTCTACCAAAACTCTATCGATCGGACATTTACGCGCGACGTCTTGAACCGTTGTGGCGTTTTTAAAGGTAACAATGCCAGAGAAAGAGATATAAAAGCCCAAATCCAATGCCTTTTTTGCCACTTCCCAGTCTTCTGAGAAGCAGTGCATTACTCCGCGACACTGATCAGCGCCCTCTTCCTTGAGCATTCTCATTGTGTCTTCTGCGGCACTTCGAGTGTGAATTATTAGTGGCTTATTGACTTCTTTGGCAGCACTGATGTGGCGAACAAAACGATCACGTTGCCAGGTCATGTCTTGGTCGTCTGTACGAAAGTAGTCTAAACCCGTTTCACCAATCGCGACAATATTGCGGTGTTGCCCAATCTCTACCAGTTCTTCAATGCTAGGCTCCTTTACGTCTTCGTAGCATGGGTGAACTCCTACCGAAGCAAAGATATGTGGATATTGGTCAGCCAATGCTTTTACTTGTGGGAAGTCTTCGAGATTAACCGACACGCAAAGCATGTGGGAGACGTCATTTAGACGTGCGTTCTCAAGTAAGTCTGGGAGGCGCTTAGCCAGTTCGTCAAAATTAATATGACAGTGGGAATCTACAATTTGCATAATACTGACGTAATGAGAAAATTTTCTAATGCAAGAAACGCGATTAGCGGATCGTTTACATCGTGTGCGTTGCGCGAGTGAGCGAAACTGACGCGCCTAACTTCGACTCAATTAGCTCTTGGGTTGCTCGTGCCGTGTCACCGCCAAACTGCACGCCTACTCCGCGCGGCCTGTTGCCAAGTGCACCATCAGGGCTAACCCAAACTACCTTACCAGAGATATGTACTGGCTCGACTTCGTCCATTATTTTCACTAAAAGGAACATCTCGTCGCCCAAAGCATAGTCTTTTTTAGTCGGAACAAACATACCACCATTTTCAATAAATGGCATGTAAGACATGTACAGAGCTTGCTTATCCTTGATAGCAATTGAGATCACCGAATTTCTTGGTTTGCTCAAACCACCATTTACAGTTGCTTCATTCATAGTCGCGTTATACCGCTATTTAGGTGTTGTCACAAGTAAAGTCGTATCAACTAGGTAATTTACTAATATTATTTGAGAGAGTTTCGAGTACCAACAGCTCATCTACCGTAGTCGAAAGCATTTTTTTTGCGTAGTTCAGCTCGTCATGTAAAGCCATAATTTTGACCTTTGAGAGCTTAGCACTTACCGACCTCACCCATGACCGCTGAACCGGGAAAAATACACTCTGGGGGTGCTCTGATAGCGAACTACGTAGTAAATCGGTAGCCAACTTTTGCAAAATATCGACCGATTTAGAGGTGCCTAGTAGTTGCCAGTTCTTGGCCACTTGTGTTACTTCTGCACGTCTCATCCAAAGGTTATTGACATCGGTAAATACCGTTTTCAAGGCGCCTAAGTAGTCATCTTCAAACAAGCGAATAGCTTCTAAAGGTTGGTTATTCGACATCGATAAGTACGTATCAATGTCAGACGCCGGCAAACGGCCGTTTAGTTCTAACCAAGCCTTAGCCGACGCAAAATCGGGTTGGCGAAAATTGACCAAACTACAGCGACTACGGATTGTCTTCGCGAGTTTAGATAATTCATCAGTGACGATAATAAATAAGGTATTAGCCGGCGGTTCTTCTAGGCTTTTTAGAAGTGCATTGGCGGCATTACGATTCATCGTTTCAGCGTGGAATATCAGAATTAATCGGTGTTTACTAATATGCGGATACGTGTCTAGTGCTTGCGTGAGACGCCTTACCTGGTCAATTGAGATCGTTTTCTTAGGCTTACCTGAATTTTTTTCAAGGTAACGCTTTGCAAAGGCGCCAAGCAAGTTGTCTTTAACCTCTGACTCAGGCATTAATACATGAAAGTCGGGGTGCGATCCGCCGTTGAATAATGATTCAGACTGGCTATGCGTGTCGGTTAACACGAAGTGCGCCAAGCCAAAGGCTAGGTCACGTTTACCTAAACCGGTATCGCCATTGAACAAGAGAGCGTGATTTGATCGCTCAGGTTCAAGCGTCAAATTTTGCCAAATCTGTTGATTCCATGGATGAATAATCGGCACAAAATTAATCATTTGCTACAAACCTCTCGATGGTCGAGTTAATCGCCTGACTGACGGCATTAATAGATTGGCTAGCATCAATCACTTTAATTCTATTCGGCTCGGATGATGCGCGGGCAAGGTAACAGTTGCGCACATTTTGCTTAAACTGCAATTTTTGTTGCTCGAATCGATCAGGCTTACTTCGTTGCCCTGCGCGGCTCTCGCCAAGCTCTACTGGCAAATCAAGCAATATCGTTAGATCCGGTCTCAAATCACCTTGTACAGTTTGTTCTAACTGAGCAATACGTAACATCGACATGCCTCGACCACCGCCTTGATAAGCATAGGTAGCGTCAGTAAAGCGGTCACAAAGCACCCAGTCGCCACGCGCCAATGCCGGTTCAATTATATCTTCTATGTGCTGAGCACGCGCGGCAAACATGAGTAACAATTCGGCACTATCAACGATGTGTCCAGCGCTTGAGTTTAATAACAACTCTCGAATCGATTCGCCCAATGCCGTGCCGCCAGGCTCTCTTGAATCAACAAAAGAGAGTTTTGCCGCTTCTAAGGTGCGCTTTATTACTTCGACATTAGTGGTTTTACCAGCACCATCTTGACCCTCAATGGTGATGAACTTGCCTCGCATCATGCTAGTTACTCGCCGGATTGGATGAAAAGGCTCTACGCTTACCGCCAAGCTGATACTTAACCACCGCGTTGTTATGCTCGCTAAGGGTTTTCGAGAAATAATGTGTGCCGTCGCCTTTGCCTACAAAATATAGAAAATCAGTTTTTTTAGGGTTGGCCGCCGCTCGAATCGAGGCCTCACCCGGCATTGCGATCGGTGTCGGCGGCAAGCCATAGCGCGTATAGGTATTATGCGGAGTATCGGTTCTGAGGTCTTTGCGACGAATATTGCCATCATAACTATCTCCCATACCGTAAATGACGGTTGGATCAGTTTGCAATCGCATGCCTATTCTCAAGCGGTTATTGAATACGCCCGAGATGGTTGGCCGCTCAAATCCAGCGCCAGTCTCTTTTTCAATAATAGAAGCCATAGTAATCAGTTGATATTTGCTTAGCACCTCGACATCATCCGCTCGAGTATTCCAAGCGTCTTCGGCCACCAAGTCTAAGCGTGCATAAGCTTGCTTTAGAACATCGAAATCTGTATCACCTTTTCGAAAAAAGTACGTTTCTGGTGCAAACAGTCCCTCAGGCTTTTTGCCCGGCGAGCCTAGTTGTCGCATCACTTGCGCATCGGTCATTGTGGCTAATTCGTCAACTAACATCTTTTGCGACATTAGCCTTGCTCGATATTCTTTGTAGGTCTTACCTTCTATTAAGGTAATTGAATACTGAATAACCCTACCTTGATCAACCTTGGCGACTAAGTCGGGAATGTTGTCGATATCAACTAAAGTGTATTCTCCGGCTTTAATCTTTACATCGCGTTTATTCATCCAAGCATAAATACGAAACACATAGCGATTTTCGACGATGCCTTGCTTCTCAAGATGGTTTGCAAGCCATGACATACCGACACCATTAGGAATCACTAATGTGTGCCCACGGTTTTCGAGCGGCTGTGATATCGCGTTTATGTAGACAAAGTAGCCTACCGATATAGAGAGCGCAAAAATGGCGTAAAAACTAAGTCTTATAATCCGGAATAACTTCATTTTTTATCAATAATTTCAGAAGTTTATGAGAGTTTCTATGGTCTGTGTAACACTTAGAATTAAGCTGTTTAACAGGCCATAAACCGATCACAGAGTTGGTTAAAAACACTTCATCGGCAGCCTCAATATGGTCAATAGATAATGACATAATCTTGACCTGCAATCCAAGCTTATGTGCCTGTGACATCACATACTCTCTGGCCACACCTTCAACTCCGGCTAATTGCAACGACGGGGTTATTAATTGATCAGCGTTTACTATGAATACATTTGACTGAGTAGCCTCGACAACAGTCCCTTGCTGATCAAGCAGTAAAGCCTCATGCCAGTTATCGTGCCATTGTGACCGCGCGATCACCTGCTCTAAGCGGTTGCCATGCTTTATACCCGCCAACATCGGTTGATGCGACAAGCGAATGTCGGCAACCCCAAGAGTAATACCCTCGTCCCAGTTTGAGGTCGGGTGATTGGGATAGTCATGTAACGACAGTACTCGGGTCGGTACCGGCGATTGCGGGTTAAGGTAACCTCGGCCACCAACGCCCATACTTATCGTTACTCGTAAAACA
>JBLHRL010000115.1:0-6805 GCA_047625975.1 Arenicella sp. | reverse complement strand
CTGAGCGCACATCTTTTGTCATCCTGAGCGCAGCCGAAGGATCTCGTCGTTATCCGCAGGCCCTTCGGCTACGCTCAGCATAACAAGCATGAAACACCCACCCATATAGTCGCGCGTGCAAACCGCTACACCGCTCATTCTTGGCAGGTTATAAGAGGGGTTAGATTGAAATAAAAATGGGGTAGTAGAAGCGTAAGCAAATGCTCCATTCCAGTCACCGAAGCAGAATTATCAGGGTCGATAGTTGCCTCAATTTTTTGCGCCTCACCTTGATCAAGTAAGGTGTTGTCTACGGCGAGTAATTGTTGTTGTGCGCGAGTGCGGTACGGCTTCTTTAAAACTAGTCGAAAAAAAAGGATCAAAGGGAATAAAACCCGTTGATCCTTTAATTACAAAAACTGTGTTATCAAAGTTTTAGTAACTAATCACTATTTAATAGCAACTCTATCGCTGCGGTAGATACCTTAGACGCTGAAGACACAGGTTCAGGCAAAGTATCACCCTCAGTGAAAATCACTCCTTTGCCTACTTCGTAGACTACGAAGTTAGAACGTTCTGCGATGTTGTTTAAACCACTACCCGCTCGAATAGTACCTGAAACAAAAAAGCCGTAAACGTCGCCTGTATTAAACGTACGATCAGTGCTTCCTATCGGTGACCTAAAGTGGCCAAAACGAAAGGCTGATAGGCTTTTAATGGTCTGTCCTGTTCTCAAATATTCCCAAGTTCCTGCTCTCCACACGCCATTTTGTTTTACGATACCCCATGCATTAGCATTGACGTCAGTATCAAAGATCGTAATTGTAGGCCAGCGGCCTGATGCTCTAGAGTTTTCGTTAGGTCGATGGTCAAGGATGACTGATGGACCACTAATCTTTAAATTCATGTCAGCACCAACGGTCCAATCTCTAACCTGAGCGGATTCGATAAAGACCACGTCACTTAAATCATCGGGAAAGCCGGCGTTAGCGTTGAACATTGGCACTAGGCATGTCAAAAATGTCAGCGTTTTTAATAGTCGTTTCATAGATATTAGATCAGGTTTTAGAAATGTTTTTAACAACTCGGGATTATTCATTAAGCGATCTACAAAAGCCAGTAGCTTAAGTAATATTAATCACTCTATGGTTAAGTCGGAATGGAGCTCAGTTTTCGAAAAGATACTTCTGTATTTGGGTGCTTTATTATTGTAAATCAATGTACGTCAAATATGCATTGTTGAGCGCAAGAATTAACTGGCTTAGACGAAAATTTAATCTTAAAGTAATAAAGTGACTAAACAATAGCCAGCGGCAAACCAACCACTAAGCCTTGAAATAAGGCAAATATTCAATCATCACCCTATAATTGCTTTAAAAAAATGATTATAGGGGTTTAGGCGTGGGTGTCAAAGCATGTTGCTCATAAGCGGCCAAAGTGGCGTATTATTTAATTAAGCCGCCTTACTTTTCATTATAAAGCCCTCACTTTGCTACGAATATCGGCATATCTGAAGTTCTCACACAGTGCAAAACCGGCTAATTGCCTAGTCTTGTTGCGTGCAAATATGGGTACGCTCAAGCCCGCCAAAAAGCGGCAAAGCAACTCATCGGACAATGGCTCTGACACTTTTGCAGCAAGATGATTTTTGAGTTCGGCTAACACCCGGCTTAACGTTTCATTTGCTGGCCAATTCTGTTGCTGCGAATAAGCCAGCTTTGCCACTTGCCCTCTACACACGCTGCAATGGCCGCATTGTTGTGGGGAATTTTGGTCGTCAAAGTATTGCGACAGGTTATAACTTAAGCACTTATCAAGCTCGAAAAAACGGATGAGTGCGGCTATACGTTTAATCTCCTTGTGTTCTTTTTCTACAAAATACTGGTGCAGTGTTTGTGCAAGGTCGGTATCAGATAGTGCCGTCTCATTAACCGCAAACACTTCTGTCATACGTTTGGTTTCGAGCTCTATGCATTGAGTTTCTTGTAGATACTCAAGCGCCGTGATTACTCGAGCACGATCACAGTTGTAGTTGGCAAATAAGGCATCAAAATCAGGGTCTCCCCATACTTTTTTCATATTGGTGTTATTAAAGATAGCCTCCACAAAGTGTCGCCGTTCGCCTTCAAAGCGACTCAGTATTTCGGACCTCGGCTTTATGAATTTGTATTTGAACTCGGCAAAATAGGCATACATCGGGCGCACAACGCCCAGCAATTCTAGTTGAACCAGTAGTGTTTTTAACGGTAGCGGCCTTACGTTGCTGGCATTGGATAAACTCACTAACTGCAATTCCCAGTTGCCAGCCTGCAGCTCGGTTCTAATATTGTTTAATAGAAAGTTTATAGCAAGCAGTTCAGGGGTATCGCCGTAGACAAAATTTTCCACCGTATTGAGGCCATCAAGATTTGCCAGAGTGACGCACTGCGAGGGCAAACCATCTCTCCCCGCGCGGCCAATTTCTTGACTATAGTTCTCGATAGACTTGGGCAGATCATAATGAACCACAAAACGTATATTCGATTTATCAATGCCCATACCAAAGGCGATAGTAGCAACCACTACTTGAATCTTGCCAGTCATGAATTCTTCCTGAATACGCTGGCGTTTATCGTTATCAAAACCGGCATGATAGGCGGCGGCATTGATATTGTTGGCGCAAAGAAAGGTGGCAACGCGTTCAGCCGTCTGCTGTTGGGTTACGTAGACTATGCCTGGGCCCTGGTGTGGCACTTGCTCTGAGCTGAGTTGAGACGAAACATGTTGTAGCAATACTTGGTTTTTGTCGGCAGTGCTCACCGGCACTACCGCTAGATCAAGGTTTGCACGGTAGAACCCTGTTTGCACAATATGCTGTTCAGCAATACCGAACTTATTCGCCATATCCCGCTTAACCGCTTTGGTCGCCGTGGCGGTTAGTAGTAACACTAGCGGTATATTCAATTCATCGCGATAGGCGGGCAGCTTTAAATAGTCGGGTCTGAAATTATGGCCCCATTCTGAGATGCAATGCGCCTCATCAACGACCAGCATAGACAACGGTACACTGTCGATAAACTGACGAAAGCGTTCATTTTTAAAACGCTCTACTGAAACCATTAAAATCTTTAGTTTGCCGGCGCGAACCTCGGCCATTACCTGCTGATTTTCGGCAGGGGTTAAGGTGGAGTCGATGCTGGCAGCCGAAATTCCTTTGCTGGCTAGAAACGTAAGCTGATCTTTCATCAACGCGAGCAAGGGGGAAACGACTAAGGTGAGGTTGGCTAAACGCAAAGCTGAAAATTGGTAACAGAGCGATTTACCTGAACCCGTTGGGAAAATTGCCAGCGACGAATCACCGCCCAGTAACTGAGTTATAGTTTGTTCTTGGCCAGTGCGAAATTGATCAAAGCCAAACGTTTTTTTTAATGCGTTATGAAGTTCTATCTTTATATTAGTCGTCATCAGTAAGTCCTTTAGTCGTTAAAAAATCCATTTATTAACAGGGTTAGATTACTCGAAGAGATCAGTCTTTTTTGTCTATGGTAATTTCGAGATTTTGGGTATTACCGGCAAACCATTTTTGCACATAGACTGTCCCTATAATGGGCGCCTTGCCGTCTTCTGGTACCTCTTTATAGCGGACACTATTTTTGGTTTCTTTTTCGAGGCTAAATTTTACTGTCGTTTGCGGCATGTTGGTTCCCTTGTTTTTTTTACAGCGGTTTGTTGCTAAATTATCTGATGTATAGATTTCAGTACTTTGATCTAAAGGCGGTGACTCGCTAACTAGCCAGCTCTCATTTTCAACAGAGCTGGAATATCAAGTTCACCGTTATAAAGGGTGAAATCAGGCTCTTTTTCGCCAATCGCTATTATCGACATGCGGTCGGCTAATTCATTGCCTTCGACGCCGACATGACCATTTACGTGCAGCACCTGTATTTTGTTTTTTAACTGTTGGTGTAAGGCAAACATTTGTTTGATTAGCTCAAGGTTTTTGATTTCGCCACCGGCTTTTTTCCATCCCTTTTTCTGCCAGTTGACCGCCCATTGGGTCACGCACTGAATGGAATACTTTGAATCACAAAATATCGCAATAGACTTGCCTTTATCGACCTCATTGGCGGCCATTATCAGTGCTTGGTGCAGTGCATGTAACTCGGCCGTGTTATTGGTGCCGTTGGGCTCGTATAAGCCATACCAAAGTTCGTCAACAGAACCGTCACGATATACAGCAACACCTGAGCCCGCTTTGCCGGGGTTGGGTTCACAACCACCATCGGTAAATATTTTGGTATCCAGTGACATTGCGGCAATTTCAACCGCGGTATAGGTTTTGACTGTTTGCGTTGAAGACGCCTTCTTAACCGTTGCCCCGCTTGACTTGCTGCTTGCTAGCGCCGCATTACCACTGAAAGCCGCTTCGGCTTCATATCGAGTTTTGAACGATTTATATTTCGCACCGGCAAAGGCATCAACCTGCTTTTTACAGGTATTCCAATCGGTGAAAATACCGATCTCTCTACCTTGCCAAACTACATAAAATTTCTTAGCCATTGTTGCCTCTTGGTGATTTGAGTCAGAATGATATCTCAACAACCTCGATTTATATATCTTGGGGTTTGTTTATTTATTGGGAAGACTCGTCGGCGGCTTGAGATCCTTCGGCGCTGTTGCTAACCACGTTAGCTGAAGCACCCAACCCAACCCTTGACGCTATGTCATTGGGTGTCATTAACCTAGTTTCTAAACTATTGAAGAGCTAGCGCTCATTAACAAATACGATTAGCTAGGTATTGGTCGTGTTGGCAACTCTAAAACAGAATTTTACATTGGCTCTGAGTGTACCTTTGATCAAACGCGCTTCTTCGACAAACCCGTATGTCTTGGTCAGTTACGCACTCAGAGCGGTGGCCAATTAGTGCTGTTCGGCGGCGGTTGGTGTCGCGCACTACTCGTCAACGGTAAGCTTATTGTTTGATTTCATGCCACTAGCGACCGAGCACGGCGACACCGCAAAAACCGAATAATTGATTAGACGCTTTACCATCAACCAAACTGATTATGAGTGGCGTTGAGTTAGCTTAAGAGCGCGCACTAACCAGCGCATTGTTAGCCAAACAATGCCTTTACCAAGCCCTAGACGGCGACCCCAACGCCACCGCACGTTATGCCCAAAAGATAAGCAATGTGTGTGCTTTCTGTTAACAGCACCGAATTGAGTTTTATAAAATAGAGGCTGATTAGCCTGCAAGTGCTTTTTGGAAGCGCCGCGATGCGTAATGGCAGACAATACGATTAGCCGCAATGTAATAAACTGTAATACCGGTAGCCCTGCTATTACTCGACACTCACATAACTAACTGGCTTTTAAACCCATCGTTTTTTTACCAAGCGTCTAGATCTTCTAAGCGATTTATCTCAGTTAGATTTGTAGACTTAGGGTAGATATTCAACAATCACGAGGAAATAGTATGACGGCACTGCCAATCCGAATAGATCAAATTCAGGGGGCTGCCAAAAAAATCGGCAGCTACATTGATCGGTCTTCGATATTGGCTAATAAGCACTCGGCGAGACACTCGAAGGCCGACCGTAAACCACGCTTGAAAAAAAGTTGATCGCTCAGTTAGCACTGTTAGCGCTTACAAGGCCGATGTTTCATCGTATTTAGTCGCGGCGCATGGGCTGAGTTCACGCGAAGATTAATCAGAGGCTGTTTTGCTTATAGCAAGCAAGGCACTCCTTCAAAGGCTGATTTATTTGTTAGGGCCAGGAAAGAACATATTAGTTGTCTCTTGGTAAGCTTTATATTCAGGTCGCTTCTGCACCGAATAGTATTCTGAAGGCACCGCACCCGTATGATGCACTAGCGTAGAAAACATCATTCTTGACGCCATCAAAAGCCCCACGGCTAAAAGGCCCCAAACAATCATAGACTCACTGCCATACAACGCGATCCACGAAGGGATGGCGGCAATAATGAGACCGTTCCACACCATCCATTCGGCAAAGTAATTCGGGTGGCGACTGTATTTCCACAAACCGATATTGCAGACTTGATTTCTCTGGCCCGATTTTTTCATCACTTTTAAAAAGCTCAATTTTTGCATGTCAGCAACAGATTCCATAGCAAAAGATCCAGCCCAAATAAGCATACCGATGACCTCAAAAACTGAAATGCTAGCGCTCGGATTCGTCGCAATGATGAACGCCGGAATCGCCAGAAAAGAGGCATTCGCCATACCCTGCCAAATGGCATCTACTTGCATGGCTAACGCGGTATTGGTCTTACCCGCCTGTATCCAGCGTATTTTTTGATACTCATAGCGTGGGAATTCTTTTTTCAGCAGGCCCAATTGCCACATCTTCAAGGCACCAAGCCCCATTCGGCTGCCGGCAAAAATATAGGCAATACTTACCAGCGCTACACGTGTTGAATTGCCTTCGCCATGCACCCAAGTAAGAATGCCGATAACCACCAAACCCCACGGCCAGCCGATATCCACATAAGACATTCGCCCGGTGCGCCAAATGGGAATGCAAACCACTAAAGTAAACAGCAATATCTGCAGCACCCCGTTGATCAAACTGACAGACGATAAGTTGTTGGTCATCAGCAGTAACATGAAACCAGCGGTAAAAGAAATCAACGGTAAAAAATACGACATAGTGTTTTCCTGGTTATTAGAAGTACGGGGTCGGCGAGGTTCTTTAATGCCCGAGCGGGCATATACTAACGTTAATCCTAAGAGTTAACACGTCATCCTTCGCAACGAAACACCTAAATGCCCAAAAGGGTAGGCTGCTGAGCAACACGTCACCCTCGACGAGCAACACGTCA
>JBLHRL010000114.1:0-6918 GCA_047625975.1 Arenicella sp. | reverse complement strand
TGCGCCTGCGGCTCAAGGCAAAGCGCCTGCGGCATAGTGTTGCGCCTGCGGCTCAAGGCAAGAGATCGGCAATGTAAGGCTTACCCAGCGCCAACTCTTCGACTGACAAACCCTTCAGTTCATGCGGAAATACTAACCAACTATCGGTTCTATTGATGTAATAATCTGGCGTGCGGCTGGTTACATTACGTTCCGGCTTATACCACGGACAGGCTATTTTGATGTTCTCCGGCATGTTACGACGAGTTTTAAGCGCTAGACTTTCAAAAATCGCGTCGATGCTTCTACCTGAGTCAAAGACATCGTCCACCAGGAGTACATTATCGTCGGCATTAATATTGTCGATAATGTAATCTAAGCCATGCACTCGCACGGTTTTTTCTTGTTGGTTTATGCCGGTATATGAAGAAGTGCGAATTGCTATATGGTCTGTTTTTACGCCAACGAAATCTAAGTATTCTTGAATCGCTATTCCGACCGGTGCACCGCCACGCCACACACCGATAATAAAGTCGGGATCGAAATCACTGTCATGCACTAACTTGGCTAACTTGAATGAGTCGCGAAGAAGCTCTTCGGCGGTAATAAATACTTTGTCCATAATAAATTCTGAGAAGTGTTGTCAATATTTAGAGTCGTTTAGCCGAAACTACAATCAGGCTATAAAAAGGTGAACTTTAACGCGAAGATAATAGCAATAACGTAGACCGCCGCAGGGCATTCTGTGGGGCGCCCAGCGAGTAACTTAATTAATGCATAACTAATGAAGCCAATGCCAATGCCGTCGGCAATTGAATAACTCAAAGGCATACAAACGGCGCCAATAATCGCGGGTGCGGTTTCGGTTATATCGTCCCAGTCGAGGTCTGCGAATGATCGAACCATTAAGCAAGCAACGAATAACAGCGCTGCACCGGTGGCAACACTAGGAATGCTCTGGGCCAAGGGCGAAATGAATAGGCACAATAAAAACAAACAACCAGTAACCACCGCGCTCAAGCCTGTTCGCCCACCCGCTTCAACACCTGCTGCGCTCTCAACGTAGCTAGTTGTCGATGAGGTGCCTAATAAAGCACCGACTGCGGTGGCACTCGAGTCTGCTATTAGCGCTTTATCCAATCGTGGAAGGTTGCCGTTTTGATCGAGCATATCGGCACGAGTGGCGACCCCAACAAGCGTCCCAGCGGTGTCAAACACATCGATCAGCAATAAGGTCAGTATTACCGTAAGCATTGATAGGTTTAGGGCGCCGACAATATCCAACTCGAGCAAGGCGCTGGGCGATGGTGGCATTGATACCAAGCCTTTGAATTCGGTTAAGCCTGTAAGCCAAGCAATAATAGTGACGCTTAAGATGCCAATAACCACAGCGCCAGTGACTTTACGCGCCGTTAGTGCTGTTATAATCACAAATCCCAAAATCATGAGCAGTGGCCCCGCGCTAGCCAAGTTGCCAAAGCTAACTAGCGTAGCTGGGTTAGCGACTACTACTTTGCCACCGGTCAACGCAATAATAGCTAAAAACAGACCAATGCCTGCGGCCATACCCAGTTTCAACGATTTTGGTATCGAGTTGATCAGCCATTCGCGGATCGGCAATATACTGATAATAATAAACAGCACACCGGAGATAAATACCGCGCCTAGGGCCACCTGCCAGCTATTACCCATGCCGATACAAATGCCGAATGCGAAGAATGCGTTTTGGCCCATACCGGGTGCCAAAGCGATAGGGTAGTTAGCCACCAGGCCCATAATGATGCTACCCACGGCGGCGGCAATACAAGTCGCGACAAATACTGCCCCGAAATCCATTCCGGCTTGCGACAATATTGATGGGTTGACCACGGTGATGTAAGCCATCGCTAGGAAAGTCGTTACACCGGCAATAAACTCAGTGCGAATAGAGCTATTATTCTGCTTAATAGCGAAAAAATCATTGAGCCAATTTTGCATAGTCTTTCTCGTTTCTTTCTCTTTAATCAATCGCTGCGTTGCGCGAGCTTAAGGTAGTCATGATGATTGTAATAGCGTCTAATTTTGGCCAGCCTTAACCATCTCTGCAATCTTTACAATGGCGGCTTCAAAGTCGTCACTAATTTTGTTTTCACCGGTTTCGAGAGAGCCGATCATCATCAGATTATCTTCCATCCCAAAATTTTCGATGGTCTGGCCATGAATGTCAAAGCCTGGCTTATCCTTTGAAACGGGGTAATATTTGGCAATTCGATCGGTATACAGCCCCGGCTTCTCATCGCCACCGTAAAAAGGCTTTGTATCATAGTAAGCAAACACGGGTTTCTTTAGGCCTGCCATATAGCCCATTTCAAAGGCCGTACCGACGTCCATGCTTGGGCCTCTAAAGCGAACCATGTTGGCAGTTATGAAGTCGGCTTTATCCATTAGGGCGATATTCGCATGATAAATTTTTATACCCGTTTTAAAATCAGCCGCAAAATCTTCAATTTCGTTGTCCATTGGGTATAAGCCGACTAGCTTGAACGGCCAATTGTTCTGCTGATTCAGGCTCTCAATGGTGGCTTTCTTCGACACGCCAGCGCCAATGGGGTCTGCCAAAAACACTTCGGGGCCGGCTAGGTAGACGTAATAGACGATCTTGTTCACGGTCGCTATGGCCCCCGGCTTCTGTGCCGACAATAACGGAGCAGAGGAGCTGACACAGCCTTGAAGTAGTGTGCCGATCAGGGCAACTATAAGAAAACGATTAAAACTTATCACCTGAGAGTCTCCAATTGAGGGTATTTAGGGGTTACCTCGTTGAGGTCTCCGTCTATAATAACGATAACACGTCACTGATAATATTTTACTATGAGTCCTGAATCACAACCGCTTTTTTCTAGTTGGTTAGCCGCGCTGCCTAAGGCCGAACTTCATCTACATATTGACGGCAGTTTACAGGCGCACCGCTTGTTATCGCTAGCCGATAAAAACCAGATTAAGCTACCTTATTCGACAGTAGAACAAGTCGAGGCCGCCTATCAGTTTGAAAACCTACAGAGCTTTCTAGATCTTTATTATTTAGGAGCCTCAGTGCTGATCGATGAGAGTGACTTCTATCATCTGATGATGGACTATCTACTTAAGTGCAAAGAGCAGAATATTGTTCATACCGAGATCATGGTTGAGCCACAAACCTACTCACCAAATGGCGTGTCTTTTGCAACGATGATGTCTGGATTTGAACGGGCTATTGCTGATTCTAAGCAGGGCTGGGGTCAGTCAGTGTTATTGATTTTGAGCTTTTTACGGCACACCAGTGAAGATGATTGCATTCAGGCAT
The DNA here is from genome assembly GCA_047625975.1 of Arenicella sp. Classification (GTDB taxonomy): domain Bacteria; phylum Pseudomonadota; class Gammaproteobacteria; order Arenicellales; family Arenicellaceae; genus Arenicella. The sequence goes on along the minus strand of JBLHRL010000114.1, from coordinate 3,617 downwards.
TGCGTGACGCTGAGCCGCATAAAGATTCATTTGTAGCGATCGGCTTGGCCAGTGCCGAAAATGGTAACCCGCCAAAGAAATTTGAGCGATTGTATAAAATGGCTATTGAGCAGGGATATCGCGCTACCGCTCACGCCGGAGAAGAGGGGCCTGCTAGTTTCATTTGGGATTCACTATACGACCTCAAAGTAGAGCGAATTGACCATGGCGTTAGATGTGTTGAAGATGAGACGCTATTGTCGTATCTAGTTAATAAGAGAATCGCCTTAACAGTTTGCCCACTGTCTAATATTAAGCTGCGCGTATTCGACTCGATGCAGCAACATAATGTGCTTAAACTGCTTGAAAAAGGGCTGACGGTAACCATAAATTCTGATGACCCCGCCTATTTTGGTGGCTATTTGAATGAAAATTTTTACGCTTTACATCAATCCTTGGGACTGACAAAATCACAGGCGTTTAGATTGATTGAGAATAGCTTTAAGGCCAGTTTTTTGATGCCGTCAGATCAAGCGATTTATTTAGCGTCATTGGCAGCGCATAGTTAATCGGCGACAGAGCTGGTTCTAACCTATATTAACTAAGCCGAGGCAATAAACCGTTGATAATTAGATTGACTCAACCGCATATGAAGAGTAATTTTCGGCTAGAGAGGCTGATTTATTCATGCCAGCTTTTAGGCTTAAAAACTAGGTTAAAGCGCCGAATACTAGGCTTATCAGAATCCAATTAAATCGTGGTTTTCAGCATGCTAACAACAAAATTTATATCACTCGCCGTCCTCGCACTTGTGCTTTTGGCACTAGTCTTACACCGTGTATTTGTTAGTAAACGATATTCTAATTTACTTGGCCTTGTAGCCGCCATTGCCTTCGGTCTGGCGTTTATCCTGTTCGATCAGGTTATTGCACCGCAACTGAGTGAAGTTGAATATTTAATTTGGTTGAATTTGGACCATTTAAAGAAGGTTAATGGAGCCTTTTTTTGGTTCAGCGTGGCCTATTTCTGTAATGCCTTAGTTAAGCACTTTATCTACCCGCGCAGGCTCACTTTGGAGGGTGATTCTAAGGTTCCGTTGCTGATGCAATATCTGGTTACGGTGCTGATATATTTAGCCGCAATTGTGTGTGTCGTCGGTTTGATTTACGGGCAATCGATTACTGGTTTGATCACCGCCTCGGGCGCAGTTTTATTGGTCATAGCCTATTCTGCGAGAGCGCAAATTGACGAGGTGTTTGCCGGTATAGCGATTAATATTAATGCTCCATTCGAAAAAGGCGACCTGATTCAGTTAAATGATGAATGGGGTTATGTAAAAGATATTGACTGGCGCAGCATCACCTACATTGATTTGGATAACAATTATGTGGTGGTACCAAACACCGTGTTGGCTGCCAGTAAAATACGTAATCTTGACCGCCCTCGTTCATTAACAAGGAGGGTAATGCACATTCGTGTTGAATATAATGTTCCACCCAGAGTCGTTATCGATCAATGCGTATCGGCAATGAAAGAATGCCCTCACGTTGTGCCGCACCCTTGGCAGCACTGCAGCTACCAAGACAGTGACGAGAAAGGTATGCGTTATCGTTTAGCCTTTTATATTAAGCACTTTGACGACTGGTGGTTGGCTAGCGACGAGTTATTGAACGCAATTTGGTACCGTTTTGCGCGTAAAGGCGTGCGCTTTGCTCAACAACGTAAACTCAACTTTAGTAGCCCAGAAGGTGCTTCGAGAAGCCTGCCCGGCTCAGCTTATGATGAAGCTACTTGGCACTCTCTGGTTGAGCGTTTCAACCAAGTGCCAATGTTCGAAGGTATGACGACACAAGACATGGAAGAACTGGCGCGCGGTGCTCAGTTACATATAGTCGGCCCGCCTGAAAAAATTATTCGAGCAGGCTCGACACGGTCTTCAATGTTTTTAATCGCTTCGGGAGCCGCAGACGTTTACGCGGTAGATGAAAGTGGCAGTGAAACCTTAATGGCGACCGTTGGTGAATCAGAAACGCTGGGTCTTATGGCGTTGTTAACGGGTAGTCCGCAAAAAACGACTATCCGAGCTAAAGAAGAATGTGCGGTCTGGGAAATTGGCAGTGAGTCATTACATGCGTTGTTTGATCGAAAGCCTGAAGTAATGCAAGCAATTGCCTCTAGCGTGGCTCGTTGGCAGGCCGAAGAAGATGACGCTATCAATGTTATTGAAATGAATCGTCAACAAGAAAAGTTGTTTATTCAACAGAGCACGAGTCGTCTAAGCAACCGGATAGCGAAGTTTTTTCAGCGCGAGGTCAATCAAGACGACGGTGGCGAAGAGTATACAAACTACTAAATTTTTGTGTTTATTCGCGACTGGCTAGATCGCCGTATCGTCGCTGGGGTAGGCAGGCACAAGCTACCTTGAGAGTAGCCGAAAGGTATCACTTGCTAAGTACTCGCCGTCAGATCATCGTGCGCGCCTAATCATCGTTAAGCAATAAATTGACTGCCGGTGCAATAGTAAGGTTGAAAGGGCAAACCCTCGGAGCAGGAGTAGGCTCAGGACGTTGATCTAAGAAGCTCGGTTGAGTAATCGATGTCGCAATATAGGTGGCACTCAAAATGGCCGTCGTACCGAAGCAAGTTTCATTGCCCGTTGCTGTGCCGCTTGTTTCGTCGCCATTGACAACGCCCTGAATAGTGACATCGACATCACAGCCCGAAATCACTGATCGGGTATATACCCCTGAATAACTACCGTCTGCTGCCACCGTACTGCTTAGAAGTACTTCATCACCATCAATTACAATACTAATCGATCGATCATCTTTGACGGTGATGTCAATACCTTCACTATAGTCCTGACTGACGCTAAAGTTGCCTGTGACAACTAATCGACCATCGGCTCTACCATTATACATATGAGTATTGTTTTCGGCTTCTTGCGCCGGCGGCTCAACGCATTCGGGGGCTGGAGTTACGCCATCTTCAACCGGAAAACCATTATCATCGCGCGGCACTTCGTTAAAGTCAGCGTTGCTAGTTGGGCCGACTCCCCATCGATATAAGGCGATGTTACTACGTTCGCTAACGTTCAAGTTAACCAGGTCAAAACGAGCCATGCCGCTGGTCATGAATCCATAAACCTCGCCATCTGCAGGATGCCACTCATATCCCGAGCGATTAAACGGGGCACGTTTAATTTGGCGACCGCGAACCGCTTCAGTATTTTTATTAATTTGCCCTACACGCATATATTCGAAGGTAGTTGCATACCATTGGCTGTCAAGTTTTATGAAAATCCAAAGCGAGCGGTTGCAGCAGTCGTTCTGTAAAACAGAGTGAAACTTGCGCGGCCAAACCGATCGTTGAGTGCCTTGCACGGCCAGGATTGATCCATTAACGTTAGCCGAAATACTTGAGGTGATCGGAAAGCCCGATATATCTGGGTCTATCCAGATGACATCTGAAAAATCATCAGGAAAACCAGCGTATGCCATCGATGACAAAGCCAAGAGAGTAGTGGCAATGAGACCACGAATTAAGGGCACTAGTTTCATCGTTTATTAGCTAAGTAGGGGGCAGAAAGAAGTTTATTAGATACCCACATTAACTAGAAAGATAGGGTTACTACAAGG
>JBLHRL010000113.1:0-6962 GCA_047625975.1 Arenicella sp. | reverse complement strand
TAATCGCATTGAATTTTTGCTCAATCGTGGCTAGCGCTTGCGGCCAAGAAATGGGTTCAAAGATTGCCTGGCCTTTTTGTCCAACTCGACGCAGTGGCGTTCTGATGCGCTTATCACCATGCACCCATTCGACCATCCCTTTCGCAACTTTGCTACATATTTTACCGTCGGTAAATGGGTTCGTCTTAGAGCCTCGCACACGGACTACTTGATCATCGCGAATATCAACGTTTAAGCTACAGGTATCGGCACAGTCTAATGGGCAGATGGTTTCAGCCGTATGCTCTGCGTGTCTGGTAAGTTGCGGGTCGTGGTTCATAGTGACTCTTAGGTGATCGTCTAAAGATGAATACCCTGAGCCTAGTCTAAAGCGGCTTACTTGCCTACATCCAATAACGCAATTTAGCCAAGACTGGCAATTAGCTAACCGAAAAAAGCAATTGGCAAGCCCAGAGAGGCAAATAGCCTATATCATTGACAAGGCGAGTCTTACCGTTGCGCCGGCAATCAACAGTCTCTTAAGCTATTTTGGGGTTTTATTTAATTGGCACCATATTAACGCTTTCTTTGTACACAACCTTGGCAATGATCTGTTTCTAAAAGCGTTATCTTTTTACTTTTTGCCCAACGTTATCGGTGGCGCTGCAGAAAACCATAAAGTGTTTGCGACTTGGCGATTATATTCTGCCGAACATTATGCTTCGGCCCAAGGTCAGCCGCTGATTGCCTCAAGCTCGACGTCAGGTCCGCTTGAATAAGGCTCGTAAGTTTTTTCAGAATTTTTTTGTCGGTCAATTCAGCATCACAGGGCTCGGGCTAAACAAAGGCCTGAAAACCGAACTCATCCACGTGGGTCTCTGAACCGCATTTTGCTCGAAGAAGTACCCGGACGGCATGTGGCATTGCGCGTCGCAAATCAACTTGATATGTAGTCTTGTCGGTTGTCTCTACATCAGCGCCGCCAAGATATTGAAAATGTCTTAGAGTTCTTTGTCGCAAGCCCGTATCAGAAATTTTGCTCAGCGCGCCAACCAACAAAAACGCCAACGACCACAATCAGAAAATCTAGCCCAACGGCAAACCAGTTTTGATCTTTAACATGTTTAGATATGCTTCGTAATAATAATGTACGCTCCTTTTCTTCTTAGCAAAAAAAATTTAATACACTTTTTTATAATACCGCATGTCAGTTAAGCTTCGCTTCAATCATAAAAGTAGCGTAAAAGACGGGTAGAACAGAATGGCCCGAAGTTAAGTCTATTTAGCATTGTAGATCCAAAGCATGAAGGGCTCAGCGAGTGACATTCCTAACAGACCAAGGTTTATAACGTCCGTTAGGTCTGCATTGACCCGTTGAGCTATTAAATGTATGTGACATCACTTCTACAGATGTAAGGCGGACTACTTTTGATGCGAGTTGTGCCGTGTCTGGTTGTTGCTATCGAAATCCTAAATGCGCTAAGTCTAAATAGCGTCAAGCTAAGACCAGATGATGTCTTGGCTTATCTCGATAGAATACATAATAGTGAAGTTGATAAATACCGACGGGATAATGTTATAAATATACCGACAAATACCCCCATACAAGAAATTACGGTTCGAAATAAAGCTATTGATCTGTTGCGCTCACCATTCTAAGCCGCCCTATGCTTGAAATAACGAACCAGGTCTTGATAGACCCTATAGGCTGATCACAAAAACAAGTTTGACAGAACAAGCCATTACGCTTCAATGGCTTGTTTTTATTAAGCTATCTAATCAACAAAACCTTGGTTAGCTTTTACTGTTAGCGGGTGATAACCTGGTTCGGCTTGGGCAAACGCTTTGCTTCCTAGAGCCTTACCCCGGATGGTTTTAGACAGCTCACGGTACAACGGTTTTACTAATTTGTTACGACCAATAGTGGTTAAGTACTCATGTAATCGCGGCAGCGCTGGCGTGTACCAGTTTTTGACCGACATCAGCAACCAACTATGAGCAACTTCATTATTTTTCGAACGAGTAAGATCAAACGTCTTATCCAAAGCAATCATATTTTCTTGACTCATGATCTCCGGCATATTATTTAGAAAATACAGCCACTGATGCACCGTCCAATTTGATGTTTCAATTTTATCTACTGCCAGTTTTCCAGCAAGCCAATTGGCTCGGGCAGCATCAACAATAACGAATGCGTCAGACTCAGGAACAGGTGCTGCATCGGGCAAACCGGCGGTGAAAATCCATTGGTTAATCCGCTCGATATCTAATTTATCAGCATACTCTAGCAATAACGTTTTCTTAAGATGGTCAATAAACTGATCGGTAGTAATACTTTGAAAAGCGAACTCTTTAAAATAATCTTTTAAGAACGCATCGAAATTATCTCGACCGATCTTATGCTCTATCTCGCGTAGAAATAAAGCGCCCTTCTCATAAGGAATATTCGAAAACACGTCGTCAGGGTCGCGACCACGTAAGTCAATTGCCAAGATTTGGTCATTCGCATCTAAACTGTTTAAGTCCGACTCTAAATCTTGATAACCCAATACAGCTTCCATATTGAATCGGTCAGTACCGTAGACGATCTCCATAATTCGATAGGTCAAATAGGTGGTAAAACCTTCATTTAACCATAGGTCTCGCCAGGTTGCATTGGTCACCGCATTACCTGACCAAGAGTGGGCAAGCTCATGAGCAATCAGTGATACCAAGCTTTTATCACCAGCGATAACGGTTGGTGTAATAAACGAGAGCCGCGGGTTCTCCATACCACCAAACGGGAATGACGGCGGCAAAATCAGCAAATCATAGCGATCCCAACTATACGGCCCATAAGTTTTTTCAGTCGCGATCAGCATAGACTCGGTGTCTTCAAACTCAGCTGCCGCGGCATCTAGAACACTTGGCTCAGCGTAAACACCTGTTCGTTCACCCATCGCTTTGAACTCTAGATCGCCTACTGCCAAGGCAATTAAATAAGAGGGTACCGCCTGAGGCATCTTAAACTCGTAGACACCATCGCGTTCTGTTTGTGGGTCGTTCGAGGCGCTCATTACCGCCAATAATTCTTTTGGTGTGCGAATTATCGCTTCATAGGTTACGCGTACCTGAGGAGAGTCTTGCAGAGGAATAAAACTGCGTGCATGTGTGGCTTGCGCTTGAGTAAACAAAAACGGTTGCTTACCGCCAGCGGTTTGTACTGGCGTCAACCATTGCATACCGCTAGCCTGTGGCGAGGTTGAGTAATCAATTACGATTCGAGCATCGTTTTCAGGTAGGTCGATCGCTAAGGCAGACCCCAAAAATGAGTCCTCTATCTGCAAGGTAAACGCCACGTCCTGACTGTTACTAGTGACTTTATTAATAGTTAAGTCATTGGTATCGAGGACCAAAACGTGTGCGGAGGAATCAATTCTTTGGTAATCCAAAGCGGCCGTGCCGTGCATTACATTTTGATCGAAATCGACGGTTAAGTCCAAAGCGATATGCGTTACTCGTACTTGCTTAGGGTTTGATAAAGAATGGTAGTCCTTACCAACGTCTATACTTTTTTGTAAAGCGTCAGGCGCAGACACGGCATCAAGTTGTTGTTCGGCTAATGAGACGGGCACAGCATCAGATTTACTGGTTCCGCGATCAGCGCATGCGCTGATCAATAAGAGGCTTAAACCTAAAAGCATCGAGTTTTTAAACATGGAGTGTCCTTTTAATAAATTAACAAAAAACGTTTTGGTTTTGAGCTACTAAGTAGCTCAAGCATTATGCTGAAATAGTAACCTGCATCCGATCTTGAGAGAAACGCAATTTCTTTTTAATAGCTGGCTATTTGGCTATCGCCGTGACTAAGCGCGCTATTCCTATTAATGTAAAAATTTAACCCTGTATTGATAGTCAAACGTTTACACTTACAGGTATCTGTTCTGCTATTAAACTACGCGCCTAATGAGCTTTATTAACGAAATCGCACGCCAAACACCTGTTATACATACTACCGACGTGTTGGTTGTGGGTAGTGGCCCAGCAGGCCTTGCCGCGGCGATAGCGGCCTCACGTGAGGGCGCTGAAACTACCTTGCTAGAACGCTATGGCTGCTTTGGAGGTAACATCACCCAAGTCGGGGTTGAAGGTTTCGCTTGGTATCGCCACCCGCAAACGGTTGACAGTGAAGGCATTGGAATTGAATTTGAAGAACGCGCCAAAAGCATGGGCGCCGCCACACCGGAGCCTCAATCAGAAAGTCATGCAATTGATGGTGAAGCATTTAAATATGTCGCCGACGTTCTGGTCGAAGAAGCCGGAATAACACCGATGCTACACCGAACCGTAGTAGCTCCTATTGTCGAACACGGTATTATCAAGGGTGTGATCGTAGAGAGTAAGTCTGGCCGCGAGGCAATTCTGGCTAAACGCGTAATCGACGCCACGGGTGATGCCGACATCGCTTACCGCGCTGGCGCAATAGTTCATAAAACGCCCACAGAACATATGATGGCTGCGTCAGTAATGTTTTCAATGAACGGCGTTAACAAACAAAAATTTATCGATAATGTAAAATCCGACCCGCACACCTATGCTGATTGGGCTGGTGGCGAATGGACCATAGAGACTACCGGCAAGGAAGACGATATGTTCTCACCATTTCTAAAAAAACCCTTCGAAAAAGCCAGAGATGCCGGCCTGATACCGAAGAATTTAAGTACTATTGCCGGCACCTGGGGTGCGATAACAGAGCAAGGTGACCTGACATACTTGAACTTGGTGCACCTAGCCGGTATCGATGGCACCAATGCCGATGATCTAACCCGTGGTGAAATAGAGGGCCGGCGACAAGCGATGCTAGCGATAGAGGCTCTCAAACGTTATAACCCAGGCTGCGAAAATGCCAAACTGAGGAATTTCGGTTTAACCCTAGGCATTAGGGATACCCGAAAAATAGATGCGCGCTACAACATGACCGCCCATGACGTTCGAGAACAAGGCCGCTTTGACGATAGCATTGGGATCTTCCCTGAGTTTATCGATGGCTACGGTATTCTAATTTTGCCGACCACGGGTCGCTACTTCCAACTGCCATATCGAGCAATGCTACCAAAAAATATTAGTCACCTAATTGTTACCGGCCGAAGCACCGGTGGTGATCGCGATTCACACGCGGCGGTTAGAAACATGATGTGTTGTGCCGTCAACGGCCAAGGTGCGGGGGTTGCCGCGGCGATTTCAATAGAGAGCAACACAGACTTTGACCAAGTAGATATTAAGACCTTACAAAAACGTCTAATTACGCAAGGAGCCCGCATAACCTAGATTAAGCGCCGTCTAAATTAACCATAGTCTAGACTGCACTCATCATAATCATAAACGCTGTACTCGATCCTGAAATCCAGCTTAATTCCGGGTAGATTAGACAGATCGATATAATGATCGAGCCGGCCTTCGAGACTCTTAGCCACCGAGTGGGATTTATAAAACACATAACTACCAGGGTTGTGTTTGAGCTCTTCTAAGAGATCCATTGCTTCGCCATGCAAAAGAAAAAGCGCAACATCCTGGATCATAGAACCGAAATAATCTTGTTCAGAAATTCGCACCACACTATTGTGGTCGATGTCCGAATAAATTTCGATAGTCGGTTTTTTTCAATTTTTTAATCAAAGCTCACATTCGAAAATCGAGAGGTTTGATGCTGTCGATAAAAACACCCCGACCAGAGCATAAAACTTGGCCAAAATGGGCAACTACTTAGCTTCTGAAAAATATCATAAGCAGTTCATGGAAGTAATACCAATGACCTGACGATGTCAGTTACCTGCAGCCGATCTACGACTAAAGGCCAACGACACTTGCGCCAACCCTATAGCTTTGATAACTTAGCCTGAATTATTTTATAACAGGTTTAGCTACTTATGAAAAAGCTCCTAATCACACTCACCTCAATCATCGTTATTATTGCTATTGCTCTATTGGTATTTGCCGGAAAAATGGATGGCATTGTAAAAGATGTGATCGAAACAGAAGGTAGCTTAGCACTTGGGTCACCGGTAAGAGTTGAGTCCGTCGTAACAGACCTAAAAGAAGGGTCGGCAATAATTAACAACTTCACCGTTGCTAATCCCGCGGGTTATAAAGCTAAAAATGCGATTGAAATTAAATCGTTTAGCGTTAGTGTTGACTATCGAAACCAAATAATTAATAGCATCGAAATTGATAACCCGATTATTAATGCCGAACAAAAGGGTCAGATAAACAACTTTCAAGATCTACTGCAAAACATGCCTGCAACCGAAGAAGAGGCAGTGGCAGCGGAAGAAGATGAAACCGTAATAACCATTAAGCAGCTTGCTTTGAGAGGAGCGACAGTCAATTTGATTACCAGCGACCTCAGCGTCGCCAAAATTAAATTTGAATTGGACGACCGCAATTTTGTAATGGACGACTTTGTGTTGAACAATTTGACTGGCACAGCCACCCAAATTTCAGACGTTGTGGTAGAACGCTTAACCTCTCACATATCAACCCAAGTAAAAAACCACGTAAAGAACGAAATTGCTGAACGCTTTCGCTCTTTAGAAGATGCTAAAGACCGAATCAAAGAAAATGTAACTGAAAAGCTAAAAGGCTTGAAATTTAAGTTCGGTAAGGACTAAAACCGTCGAAGGTTGATTGTTTACAGAGAACGGGCCGAAAGGCCCGTTTTTATTAGTCAGAAATTACATTCTGACTCAAAGAAAAGCCGCTCACCGCTAGTCGGGTGTTCAAACTCTAAACCGCTCGCATGCAAGCACAAACGGTTCGACAGAGTGAGCGTGTTCATTCCGTCGATAACGTCGCCATATAAGTCACAACCAATAATTGGATGGCCGATATATTGACTGTGTATGCGCAACTGATGTGTCCGTCCGCTAGCCGGAGTAAATATCACTCTAGAGACTTTGAAGCCTGCGCCGCTATTATGGCCTGCGCCGCTATTATGGCCTGCGCCG
>JBLHRL010000112.1:0-7226 GCA_047625975.1 Arenicella sp. | reverse complement strand
AAGACTTAGGTCAAAACGGAAAAGGAGCGTAGTCATGGCAAAATATGATGCAAATTTAGTAGTAATTGGTGCCGGCTCTGGTGGTTTGGTAAGTTCTTTAATTGCCGCCGCGGTTAAGTCAAAGGTTATCCTGATCGAGCGTCATAAGATGGGTGGTGATTGTCTGAATACAGGCTGTGTGCCGAGTAAAGCGATTTTACGCTCAGCTAAAGTCGCGAGCATGATGAATCGCGCTGAAGAGTTTGGTATCGAGCCAGTCGAGGTTAAGCCAGTATTTAGTAAGGTAATGAAGCGTGTTCATAAAATCATTGAAACGATTGAGCCTCATGACTCGATAGAGCGTTTCACTGGCTTGGGAGTCGAATGTGTTACCGGCGAAGCCGAAATTATCGACAAGCATACAGTGCGCGTTGGTGACCGAGATATTCGTACTAAAAGTATTATTATTGCCGCTGGTGCGCGCCCGTTCGTGCCGCCGATTGAAGGTGTGCAAGAGATTGATTACTTAACCTCAGACAATGTCTGGGAGCTTGAGGAGTTACCCGAGCGCCTAGTGGTGCTGGGTGGCGGCCCAATCGGTTGCGAGCTAAGCCAAGCCTTCGCAAAGCTGGGATCAAAAGTCACGATGGTCGAGATGATGGGTCAGCTAATGGGGCGAGAAGACGCCGACGTTGCTAACCTGATCACCGAAAAGTTTAAACAAGACGGTATCAGCGTACTAACCGACCACAAAGCGGTTAAATTCATCAATGATGGCGATACTGCTCTGCAGTGTGAAACCGCCGATGGCTTGGTCGAAATTCCGTTCGACAAAGTACTTATTGCGGTTGGCCGTAAAGCCAATAGCGATGGTATGAATCTTGAGCAATTGGGGATTAAACTACGTCGTAATGGCACCATCGAAACCGACGAGTACTTGCGCACAGACGTGCCGAATATATTTGCCGTAGGCGATATCGCTGGCCCCTATCAATTCACTCATACCGCGTCACACCAAGCTTGGTTTGCTACGGTAAATGCTTTATTTGGCTTTGCCAAGAAGTTCAAAGTTGACTATCGAGTTATCCCTTGGGCCACTTTCACCATGCCAGAAGTAGCGCGCGTAGGCTTAAGCGAGCGAGAAGCTGAAGAAAAAGGCATCGCGGTTCAGGTTAGCCATTACGGCATTGACGATTTAGATCGTGCGATAACCGATGGCGAGGCGCACGGATTTATAAAAGTGCTTACCCCTAAAAACGGTAAAGACACCATACTAGGAGTAACTATTGTTGGTAGCCATGCGGGTGAGTTGATCGCCGAATATGTATTGGCAATGAAGCATAATCTTGGTTTGAATAAAATTTTAGGTACCATTCATCTGTATCCAAGTATGGCCGAGGCAAACAAGTTTGTGGCTGGTAATTGGAAGCGCGAGAATCAGCCGCACGGGCTATTGAAATGGGTTGGAAAGTTTCATACTTGGCGTCGAGGCTAAGGTTTTCATAAGCCTCAACGTAAGGCGACCTATTATGCGGTTGAACTTTTCAAGCTGGCTTGCGCCTATAGCGCTGTCGCTACTGCTTGTTAGTGGTTTAGTGTCGGCGGCGCCCAAGGCGAAACTACAAGAGTTTTGGCTTGCACATGATCATACAAGCACAATCAAAGTGTCTCATCAGGCATGGCAAGCAATTCTTGATAAATACTTAGACGATGATCACCTGTCAGGCGTTAATCGATTTGATTATGCCGCGGTTAAAAAAGCCGATCGAAAGTCATTAGGTGACTATATTGATGGCTTGCAAGCAGTCGATCCACATACGCTAGCGAAGCCAGAGCAGCTTGCCTACTGGTTGAATTTCTACAATGCCCTTACGGTTCAAGTTGTGTTGCAGGACTATCCGGTAGAGTCGATTCGCAGCATTCGCTTTCTAAGCTCGCCTTTTGGCCCCTGGGACAAAAATCTGGTTAAGGTGAACAATAAAAGACTGAGTCTGAATGATATCGAGCATACAATTTTACGTCCGATATGGAGCGACCCTCGGATTCATTTCGCCGTTAACTGCGCCAGTATCGGTTGCCCTAATTTAATTGGCGAGGCATTTACGGCGACTAATTCGGGTCAATTAATGGAGGCCGCTGCGTCCGATTTTATAAACCATATTCGAGGCGTTGAACTAGGTGTAAAAGCCGTCAGGTTGTCCAGCATTTTCGATTGGTTCAGCGATGATTTTGGCGTCAGCGAACCTGAGCTCGTGTCCTACCTAAACCAATACTTGGATGGCCAGAAGATTAAGTTTACTGGCGATACTAAACTTGAATACCATTACGATTGGGCCTTGAATAAGCCTTAAAGTAGATTGAACACGATCTTAAGTAAGGTTCTACCGCTGACTTAAGACTGTTTCGCTCTAGATAGCCTGTTAAAGGGCAAAAAAAAGTTTCATACTAATCTTCGAGAAGCAATTTATTCGTTAGGCGCCTTCGCGACTCCCAAGCTTCGAGTTAAGGCTATCGCGTCGCGTCGCTGTTTATGGATACCCCTTTTTTAAAATAATAATAATAGTGGTTAAGCTGTTGAGATTTATTAGGGTCTCGTCAGTGACTGTACTGGAGGTTGTAACGGTGTCTTATTGCAGTAAAGGACAGGGATTTTTTTGGCGTGATGTATTAACTTTCATTGTGCTTTTTATGTTTTTTTCGACGATCGTTAATGCTGAGCCGGAAGCTAAGCTAATCGAGTTTTGGGACGACCGCGAGCCGACCAGCATAATGCAGATAGATCACTCTGCCTGGCAAGACATACTAACTGCCTACGTTGATGATCAGCACCCTAGTGGCGTTAATCGTTTTGACTACGCATCGGTTACACCTGCAGACGCGCTAAAACTTAAAAACTATCTCAGTTACCTACAACAATTCGAACCCCGCCAGTTCAATAGCGAAGAAGCAAAAGCCTTCTGGATCAACCTCTATAACGCAATATTGGTGGATAAAGTTTTCGATGTTTATCAAAAAGGTTCTAATCGAGCGATTAATCGACTATTAAGGGGCAGTCTTAGAACTACCGGCTGGAGTCGAGATTGGGTTAAAGTAGTGATGCAAAAAATGAGCTTGAATGATATTGAGCATGGCGTTTTACGACCTATTTGGAATGACCCTAGGGTGCATTTCGCCATCAGTAAAGGCGCCCTCAGTAGTGCTCATATTCAAAAAACCGCGTTTAATGGCGACAATAACGAAGTGCTTTTAGAAAAGGCAAAAGTTGAATTTATGCAGCACCCAAGAGCCGTCCGACTGGAAGGCTCTCGAGTAATATTGAATTCAGTATTTGATTGGTATGGGATCGATTTTGGCCAATCTAAGAGAGCAGTATTGGCTTATGTTCGTGGCAATACAAGCGAGTTGAGAAGCCAAGCAATGACTGGTTTATCGAGTACTAGCTTTGAGTATGACTGGACATTAAACACCCCAGATGCGACGCTAGAATTTGCTGTTGCGAGTGACCAATAAAACTTTAGCTTGTGGCTGACCAGCGTGGAGGACTAATTTTATTGGTTTTGTGATGGTGTTGTAGATCGCGTGAGATTAAACTACATGACTTAATTAACGAAAATTTATTCTATGACAAGCGATGTGTCATCGCTATAACAATTGATCAACCCTGTTTCAGCGATGGCGGATAGAGATTGTTGGATTTAGAGTATTAGGTAAGTAGACTATTTTGGATGCCTCAATAAAACACGCCGTCGCGGCACTCCGCCGTGGTGGCGTTATTGCTTACCCAACTGAGTATTGTTTCGGCTTCGGCTGTGACCCTCGAAACCAAGCAGCGATCGCTCGATTACTGACCATAAAACAGCGTAGGCCAAAGCAAGGCGTAATCTTGGTGGCTGCTTCGTTAGAGCAAATATCATGTTATGCAGAGCTCGAAAATTTAGCCCGCTTAAAGCAGATTACAGATTCTTGGCCGGGCCCAAACACCTGGGTGATGCCAGCTAAACCAAGCGTATCGGCATGGATTCGAGGAGATCATAGCTCGATTGCTATGCGCATCTCAGATCACCCTACGTGCGTGTCTCTGTGTTTCGAGTTCGACCATGCAATTGTGTCAACCAGCGCAAATCGTCACGGCCAAGATGCCTTGTTGAGCGCGGCTGATGTAAACCGAGAGTTTGCCGGCGAGTTAGATTATATTGTCGATGAGCCTGTAGGTGACGCTAGCCGAGCATCGATTATTCGTGACGCCATTACCGGCGAACAATTTAGATAGACTGAATAGATATTTTTATGCGAGATCAAGTTGCAACTTACCTTAAAAAATTACAAGACAGCATTTGTCAATCGCTGTCCGATATTGATGGCGGTGAGTTTGTTGAAGACGCATGGCAACACCATTCTGGTAGCGGCGGTGGCCGCACTAGAGTGCTCGCAGATGGTTCAGTGATTGAAAAGGGCGGAGTTAATTTCTCGCATGTAATGGGCAATAACTTACCACCCGCGGCAACGTTAAAAAGACCCGAGCTGTCAGGCAAACCATTTGAGGCGATGGGCGTTTCTTTGGTAATTCACCCAAAAAATCCATTTGCTCCAACAGCGCATATGAATGTACGTTTCTTTGTCGCTGGGGCCGAGACAGATGAGCCTATCTGGTGGTTTGGCGGCGGCTTTGATATGACCCCATACTACGGTTTTGATGAAGATGCTGAGCATTGGCACCAATCTGCGTTTGATGCCTGTGCGCCGTTTGGCGATGAGGTGTACCCCAACTACAAAAAATGGTGCGACGATTACTTTCATCTACCGCACCGCAAAGAGCAGCGGGGTATTGGTGGTCTGTTCTTTGATGACTTAAATGAGCCTGGGTTTGAGCAAAGTTTCGCCTTGATGCAAAGCATCGGTAACAATTTCATTAGCGCATATGCACCAATACTTAGCCGACGTAAAGACACGGAATATTCAAAAAAACATCGTCACTGGCAACTACTTCGCCGTGGTCGATATGTTGAATTCAACCTGGTGTTTGATCGTGGCACCTTGTTTGGCTTACAGTCAGGAGGGCGAACTGAGTCTATTCTAATGTCAATGCCACCGATGGTTGCTTGGCAATATCGAGCTGAACCTGAGGCTGGCTCGCCGGAAGCCAAACTTCTGAGTGATTACATCGTTGCTAAGGACTGGTTAGTTGCTCAGCAACCGATTGCGGCTAAGGGCTCGGTAAAGTGATCTGGCTTTATCGTATTCTGCTTAACGTAGCTATTCCTTTTGGTTTAATCAGCTTAGTCTTAAGAGGCTTTAAAAACCCTCAATATTGGTCCCGCTGGAGTGAGCGTTTTGGCTTTGCTAATGCCGAGGTCCAGCTAAACGGTCCGTTCGACCTTTGGCTGCACGCTGTGTCAGTTGGCGAGGCACGTGCTGCGGCGCCTTTGATCAAGCGGTTATTGCAAGAGCAACCTGGCTGTAATATTTTAGTTACCAGCACCACGCCTACTGGCTCGGCTATGGTCAAAATGATGCTCAAAGACTCAGTCTCTCACTGCTATTTCCCCTACGACCTCGGCTGGTCGATGAACAAATTTGTTACCAGGGTCAGCGCAAAAACCGTATTGATTATGGAGACTGAAATATGGCCAAATATGATCGAGGCTGTTCGCCGATCTGGGGCCACATTGATTTACACCAATGTTCGTTTGTCAGAGCGGTCTTATTCAAGTTATGCAAAGTTTCCAAGCTTAGTGAATCGAACGCTGAGTATGGTTGATCACTTTGCGGTGCAAGGAAATCTTGATCGAAAACACCTGCAGTTACTCGGCGTTGAGGCGGCAAAAATATCCGAAACTGGCAGTATTAAGTTTGATGTCAATGTGCCGCCAAGTTTACGAGAATCGTCTGAAGTGATGCGTCGCCAACTGGGGCCAGACCGGTTGATTTGGATAGCAGGTAGTACCCGTGAGGGAGAAGAAGGAGTAATACTGTCTGTTTATAAATCACTTAAAGAAGACTTTCCAACACTGCTACTAGTGTTGGTTCCGAGACACCCTGAGCGGTTTGATTATATGGCTCGAAAGATCCAGCGCCGTGGCTTAAAATGTGTTCGTCGAACCGAAAACGTAGCCGAGTTAGACAGTGATATAGATGTATTCTTGGGCGATACCATGGGTGAGTTATCGCTGATGTATGCCAGTTCTGATGTGGCTTTCGTTGGTGGCAGTTTAGAGCCATTTGGCGGGCAAAATATTTTGGAGCCCTGCGCCCTAGGGGTGCCCGTTGTATTCGGGCCGCATATGTTTAATTTTCCTGACATCAGCCGCTGGACAATTAAGGAGGGTGCCGGCCGCATGGTCAACGATGAGCAGGGTCTTAAACAAGTGGTTGCTGAATTATTAGCTAACCCTAGCTTGAGAGATGAGATGGGTAATAAGGGTGTTGCCTTTATCGAAGCCCATAGAGGGGCCTTGGAGAAAAATTATAGTTTGATAGAAAATCTATCAAAAACAAAAACTTAAGATTTTTTCATGCAACTTTCATGCTGAAGTTTGAGTTTCAGTAGCACCGCAAGGGTTTTGGCATCGATAATGTCGCCGTTGACGCACATTTCATAAGCTTGATCGAGTGGCAGCCAATGTGCTTCGAGCTGCTCGGCTTCGTCGAGCTTGAGGGTGCCTTTTTTAATCTCACGCGCTTCAAATAAATACAGTAGTTCGTTACTAAAGCCGGGGCTGCTTGAGATGTAGCCAAGATCAACCCACTGCAAGGCGGTAACTCCGGCTTCTTCTTCAAGCTCACGCCTGGCGGTTACGAGTGGCGACTCGCCGGGCTCCAAACAACCGGCAGGTAGCTCCCAAATAGTTTGCCCAATCGCATGCCTCCATTGCTTTAGTAAACAAATTTCGTTGGCTTCATTGATTGCCGCAATAACGGCACCGCCAGGATGCTTAACAATATCAAAATAGGTATGGCCTCCTTGAGGAAAATCCACTCGTTCATGGTGTAGCTCAATTAGCATGCCTTTATGGATTAATTTGTTGGTCATAATAGTATCGCTTGGTATCGTTCTTATTTTTAAATTGCGGATGACCGGCCCCGCGGATGGCCGACCACACTTCGTGGCGCTTCTCGTAATGACAATGTTGTTATAGTTAAACCGGTTGCTTCACACAACGAGCATAGCTTGTCATTCTGAGTAATTCTATCCGTTGTACCGAGAGCAGGCTACGCGCTCCTGAGCGGTCCAGACCGTCTTTCCAAAC
>JBLHRL010000111.1:0-7302 GCA_047625975.1 Arenicella sp. | reverse complement strand
CCATACAGTAATTGGCACCAGCAACATAACAATCATGCCCATTCGTGAAGCGGCTAAAATGATCATTGTAGCGTTGCCGGCTAATCCACATAAGCGCCACCTTAAGTCCTTTTCAAACCAAGATGCGACAAAATAGATATTCGCCACTAAGCCAACGGCCGGCGCCCACGGTGCAAAGAAACGCCAGCGTGGAGAACCGTTGAAGGGATCAATTTCATATAAAATAACGGTGAAGAATTCTGCTCCTGCACCACCGAATACTTTTAATGGCGAAACGTATAGGTGGCCTGGTAGCCCGACAATGTATGCCAGAATAAGGAAGGGGGCCAGGATGATGGCGATCAGGCCAACAATACATGCGGCACGGCAAATTACTTGATAGCGTACTTTCATCGAGAACCCTATAACGATAAAAACGCAGAGCAATGCCCAACCTTTAGCCCAGCCGATTGTCGACTTTATGATCTTACCAACGCCTAGGTTGAAATCTAAATGTCCGATAATTAGCGCGACTTCCAATACAACAACGCTAAGAATCCAAAGTTTTATTAGCCAAAGACAGTTTTGTGAATCGAACGGTCTTGCAGTCGCCCAGCGACTGATTAAAACAGCCACAAGACTCCAGCCGACAATCGGTGCAACCAAATAGAGGGCGCCGATCAAATAGAAGAAAAACGTATGTGTTATGCAGAACGCTAGAATTTTTTCATCGCTGGTGCGGCCTGAAAAAATATCCCAACGAGCCTCTGGGCTAAGCATAGTAGTGAATTTTTTAGCTATTTTTTTCATTACTCGTTTGCTAGCTGATCTCCTTATTGGTTTTATAGTCTGTGGCTATCTCCAAATCATTATTTTGTAGGAAGGATTGTCTTACACCACTGAGAATTAGCGTTACAGCTAATAAGCCATAAATTAATATCGCCGCAACGATCATTAGTTTTTCCTGAAGCCTGCTTCTTGTTACTCTAGCTCCAGGTTGAGTTAGTAATTGTGTAAGAGGGTAGGTTGCATAGATATCGAGTCGGCTAGTGTCGAGTTTTGCTAGCGCCGAACTGAAAATTGCCTCAGCAATTTGATGAGCGCGTTTGAAATCAGCTAAAGTTGCCGCAACACTAGTATGAGTTTTAAGTCGAGCTAAAGAGTTATTGTAGCTATTTCTAAGAGCGAATTTCTGAGCGGTCAAGCCTTCGTAATCTGCTAATTTTTGATTGATAGACTTAATCGTCTCCGTATTGCTGCTGGCTAACAAGCCGTAGAGTTGGCCATCTGAAATTTGATTCAGGTGAGGTACTTCGGTCAAAAGTAAACGAATACTTTTCTTTAAGCTTGCGGTTTCTCGGCCGACTTTCTTTCTTGCTGGGTGAGCGGCCGCATAAAGTGATTTTATATTCGCTTGTTCAGCAAGTTTTGTGCTCAGCGTGCTTAGTGTTGAAGCCACGACAGGATTGGCCTGCAATGTTAGTAGTGCCTGAGCCTGATGTTGGGATATACCTAGTTGGCCTAACGATGCGGTAATCGTTGCCTTTAGTTGCGCGATCTTGATATGCGTGCCGATTTTATCTGCCCTTAGTTGCTCAGCATCACTAATCCATCGTTCGAATTGTTTATCGGAGACAATCGAGCTGCTAGTTTGATAGTTAACAATATCTTTACGTGCTTTGCTGAGACGGCCTTTAGCCTCCGATAAATTATTTTCAATACCTTCGATATTACGCTCAATTTCGTTACTTCTAAGTTGATCTAGCGTGTTGTGAAAAATATCATTGTAGAGTTTAGCTCTGTGCCTTAGCTCGTCTTGGGACTCTCCCTTTAATGTGAATTGCATTGCTGGAGTTTGGTCCACTAAGGTAATTCTTGGTTTGCTGAAAGCATTGGCCTCCACGCCGTATTTTTCGGCTGCGGTATTAATCACAGCATCACTTAAGGCAATCTCTCTATAAGTATTTTTAGGGCTGATGGACACGCTTCCGTAGGCATTGTTGCTGCTACTTCGCGCCTCACCAATGTTATCAAGATTTATGGTCGAAGCGCGCTCGGTACCCGGCAATAAAACTATCCATGAGGTTTCATAGCGTGGTTTGGTAAGCAAAAGGTAGATCGCCAGAAGTACTAGGATTATGGTAAACAAGAAGAATAGCTTGACCTTTACCTCGAGCATGGCGCGAATGAAATACTCGAGTAGAAGGCTCCAGTTCACAACAGACCGCCTAAAAAGATGGGCCCTAACAATTCACCGATACCGCGAGCCACATCACGAAAATTGGTGAAGCGTGAGTCATAACAGGCAACGCCGTCATTTGGCATCAGGTACGGATTGACACTGTGGTTCGAGCTATTCGCCAGCAGCTGATCTATCGATCGTCTAACCACCAGCTGTTGCGTAGAGCCATAGTTACGAGTTATTAAAATCACACTACGTGTCGCGTTGGCGCTCTGAGTGCCACCAACACAATTTGCTGATATTGCCGAATCTAGTAGCGACGCCCCATACGGTAAGCGTGTCATGTCTGAGCCAACTGCCGTTTGCCCGTTGGTGATTAGGTTCGACATCAACACACGCATTCCAGGAGGAGTGATTTGGCTTGGTTTAATTAAGTTCTTATTTTCTAGCCTAGTAGAAGAAACTATTATTTCATCGCCATTAATCAACGATGGAGTGCTAATGAAACGTTCTCCGCTCAATATGCTTGCCAATGGCACTTGAATAATCAAATCGTTTCGTTTCAAGTACACTCTTTGTAAATCGGCATCCGGGCGGATCCCACCGGCGGCTTGTATTGCCGTAATTAGGTTTCGGCTCGGTGAGAAAGCACCAGATTTATGGCTGATTAGTTCTTTTTGCTTTAACGCTGGTCGGTTATTGATCGATACGCGGCCAGGGTTAAAGACCGATCCTGCGACCGTTATATATACTGGCGCGAAGCTGACAATGCTTACGTCGACATCAATGTAGTCTTGGTAGAACCACTCTAGGCGAATTAATTCAGTTTCTATTTTTTTAATCAAGCTCAACCGCGTTAACCCTGCCGTAGAGACTGCTTCGATAAATGGAAGTTCAATCGTGTTCTGTTCAGTTATTTGGTAAAGGCCATCAAAATCTTCCAGCCCAGCTATCTTAAGGCTAAGCGTATCTCCTCGTATTATTCGTTGCTGGTTCAGATCATAAGCAGTGTCGTTGAGCTTGGTTTGCTCATACAGCTTAATAGGAATATTAACGCCTTCAATTAATCGAGCGAAGTGATGCCCATCGTCTTGCTCTCGATTGTCTAGCTGTTTCGGCAGTACTGCACACCCATTCAAAATTAAGCTGGCTAGGGATAAAAAAAACGTGGTGAGCGAAACTTTCATATCTTTCTCAATTAGGTACTTATCAATGCAGGGGTGATTTTGATTATTTTGAAATTCATTATTATCATTTTTATCATATTAGTCAATACGATTTAACCATTCAGTAGTGCCGACAATTAAGAGTATAAAAACATATAAAACAATATCTTATTGTTATTTAAAATATTCATGATAGGTATTAACAAGTTTAAATATGATAATATTGAAAATATAATTCTTGACATCCGCTCATTTGTGATAATAATGATATTAGTTGTATAAACTTTTTTCATTTTTATCATTGAGGTATCCATGAGAGTTTTAACAGGTCTATTGGTGTTGTTGTTTATGTTGCCTAAGGTAGGCATTAAGTGTGTTATTGCCGTTTGCCGTCGAAAGAAAATTCACATCTATTCGAGCGAATACCTCGGTCTAGGTATGAAGCAAATTCAGCATCGGACGGTGATGATTGACGACTGTGCTTTGAGCGATTTTGATTCGTGGTTGCATTACATTAAAGGTCATCTTGACTTTATTGGCCCGGAGAAGCTTTCTATGAAAAAGTCATTATTGTTGACAGCGGCTCAGCGTCGTCGTTTTGATGTGGCTCCTGGTATTGTTTCTCCTTACAAAATTAAACTTGCATCGGGTATTGCGCATAAAACCGAATATGACGTTGCCTCGGATTTTGTTGCTGGGGCGTCCCGTTCTCGACGTTTCCAGCTTGCCTTAATTTGGGCTGTTCAATCGTTAGTCGGCTCTAGCCGGCAAAAGGCGGCGGCTTTGCCGACGTTCAATTTATTTGGGGTAACACTTAATAATGTGACTATGGCTGTCGCAGTCAAGAACGTTATGAGCAGTCTCGAGCAGAGAGGGATGTCCAAAAATGTCTCCAAATTTGCTTTTGTAAATGCGGACTGCGGCAATAATTTTTTCAATGACGATAGTTATAAGCATATTTTAAATAGCTTTGATCAAGTTTACCCAGATGGTGTTGGTGTGAAGATAGCGGCTCGCATGCAGGGCTGTAGCCTTAAGGAAAATGTAAATGGCACGGATATGTTTCCGTTGCTGTGTGAGCAATTGCAAGCTAAAGGTAAAAGCTTATACCTTCATGGAGCTACTGATGCGGTGTTGCGCAAATTGGTCAAAAGCCTTGGTGTCTCATATCCGAGATTAAAGATATCAGGCTATTCAGATGGCTACTCCTATGCAAGCAGGCCTGAGGAGTTGCAAAGTCACATAAACAACAGTGAAGCCGATATATTGCTGGTTGCGCTAGGCGCTCCACGGCAAGAACGGTGGATCAACGATAATAGTTCCAAACTAAGTGTTGCCGCGGTGATCGGTGTTGGAGGCCTGTTTGATTTTTATTCAGGTGAGGTTTCGCGTGCTCCAGAGTGGCTTAGGGAGCTTTCAATGGAGTGGGTTTGGAGGTTGCTGCAGCAGCCTAAAGAAAAGTTGAGTCGTTACTTGGTTGGTAACCCATTATTTTTAGCGCGAGCAGTGAGTGAGTCTCTAAGTAATAAGGCTGATGCTTCGTCGGCCCGGGCGGCGATATGATTCAATCAAGCTTAATAGCGGTGCCTGCTGAGCGAATTAAGGGTGTGCTTTGGGAAATGCCGACGAGTGCCTTTACTCGACTAAAGCGATGGATGGACGTCTCGTTCTCGTTAACAGCCTTGGTTGTATTGAGTCCATTGTTTCTAATTATAGCGGCATTAATCAAGCGTGACTCGACGGGCAATATTTTCTATAAGCAAGAAAGAGTTGGCCTGCATGGAGTGACCTTTAGTATGTGGAAGTTTAGGTCGATGATGAGCGGTGCCGAGAATGAGCGTGAAGCCCTCGAGTCAAGCAACGAGATGGCTTCCGGTGTATTATTCAAAATCAAGAATGACCCACGAATCACCAATGTTGGCCGCATTATTCGCAGGACATCGATTGATGAATTACCTCAATTATTTAATGTGCTCATAGGGGATATGTCACTGGTTGGCCCTCGGCCTCCACTGATGAGTGAGGTGCAGAAATATAAGCGATCAGACTTGCGTCGTCTTGAGGGCATTCCCGGTCTAACCTGCATATGGCAAGTTTCTGGACGCTCGAATATCCCTTTTGAACAGCAAGTTGAAATGGATGTTGAGTATATTCGTAAGCAATCACTTTGGCTTGACCTTACGCTAATCATTAAGACTATCCCTGCGGTAGTGTTTGCTCGCGGTGCATACTAACCTTAGAGAAGAAGATGAAATTACAAGCTACGAATCAACCAACTGCGATTATTCTGGCGGGTCAGTTGCTTGGCGATGGCCTAAACACAGCTTTTGGTAACCATGAAAAAACGTTACCTGCGGTTTCCGACTCGACTGTTATAGAGTATATTTTGCTCGAATTGCAATACCTTAACTTTTCTCAATGCTTTGTATTGGCAGGCAAAAATGCGGATGAAATAAACGTCATAGCGATGGGCTTGCAGCATTTGAAGATAAATATTGAAGTGATGAATTACGCATCGAGTAAAGACGAGGTTCTGAGAGATTTTAATTCTATGAGCCGGCCTAATGGTTTACTGTTAATCGAAGCAAATCAATTAAGGAGTCAGTCGATCCAGCAGTTCCTAGATCTGTCAAACCTGACCGACTATATATTATACAGTGCAATAGGGTCGAAAAAACCTTTAGGGCTGACCTATCTTAAGCCATCTAATTCTGATTTTATTATTAACGCTAAGCTTATAGAGATGAATGATGTTGTTGCAGACTCACGGCTAACAACGAAAGTCTTTTACTAGCTCAATAACGATGTTGTGCTTGGAAAGTACGTAGGCATCGAGTCTGGTGTTTTATCTCACTTCGCCGGTCGTTAATTACAGTGCCGTTTTGCCAGGGTCGATAAGCGAGTAAGGGTTGATTCAACCGGGGTGATGATTGATCTCCGCTGTCGGGTGGAACGAAGCGTTAGTTTGAACTCAGTGGTATTGAATCATAGTGTTTATGTTGCCCGAAACACGATTTTAGAAAACACAGTCGTTATGCCAAATGCGGTAATTTCATCAAATCAGAATATTTGTAACTCGATCATTCATGGCGGGATCGTCTATCAAGTTTACCGCTGAATTATCGGCCCCACTATCGCCAATCAATACCCGCTAAATTTTCTTTGTAAACTTCGACTGAATTTCAGCTTGACCCCGATTATCAGTTCTCTAGAACGGGAGTAAAGGGCGCGCTATCTTTACCTCTGCGGAGCCTAGGGTTGAAAAAAAATCTTCCGGCAAGTCGAGTGCTACTAAGTCAAAGACCTGTTCGCCAATATCCAGTAAAAACCCTATTCGATTCTGTTTGGAGGCATTAAGGGTTTCACTGCTCTGCCGGATACTCAGCGGCCACTATTTGTGAGGCAGGTATCAGGTTGTATTGCCGAAGTGATCGAAGATATTAAACAAATCGAGGGCGCCGACGCGGTGCTAATGGCAAATGCTTGGTGTGATGGTCTTTTCGTGGATATTCTAGGTGCCAATGTTGCCGCTAAATGCGCGTTAACGACGCAGCCTTGCAGTTTGGTCAAGCCACAATAGTCATTTTGGAATAAATAACGTGTTTGTGATGCAGTGATCAATTGGCTGTTTACTTACTGGGTCAAAGCATTGGTAATTAGCGTCGTAAAATATTTTATAAATTTGAGCGGACACATCTTCGCCCACTTCTATATAAAATTTGGAGTGAACCGTATTTATTAGCTTGGTTGCACCTAAAAGGGCCATGAGTTCTGCTCCTTATATGTCTATTTTGGTAAAGTCAGGAGAGGAGAACGCATCGAGTAGTGTGTCTAGGGTCAATGTGGGTACGTATTGAACCTCTCTAGTGCCCCCCCCCATTTGCGATCGAGCTCTTGCTTGTGTGAGTGCGTTGCTTGCGCGGCCACGTGAGGCAATCATAAATGATGAAATCGAATTTTTTTTCGATATCGCCG
>JBLHRL010000110.1:0-7385 GCA_047625975.1 Arenicella sp. | reverse complement strand
ATTAGTGACCCATTGGAATCCATTGTCCAAACTATCAAGCAAGCACTTGAGCAAACACCACCTGAGCTAAGCGCTGATATTGGTGATAAAGGTATGGTTATCGCTGGCGGTGGCGCATTAATGCGCGACATGGACCGCAGGTTAATGGAAGATACCGGCTTGCCAGTGGTTATTGCCGATGACCCGCTGACTTGTGTTGCCCGCGGTTGTGGTCGTGCGCTCGAAGAGATGGACAATTTAGGCGATGTTTTCGCTCACGAATAAAAACTAGCTTTAAATCTTATTAACGCGGCGCGTATTGATGGTGTTCTGTTTTCTTTGGCCCACCAATAGTCGCATCAATTACACGTTGTATTAGCACTTGCAGGGCAATTAATTCGTGGTACACGCGTTTCGTAAAAATTCTGGTTGGCCACAGTACGCTGCTGTATTGGTTATTTCTGTGGCGATGATGCTGGCTGATTCGAGAACCTCTTGGTTAGATAGACCCCGAAACGTCCTCTCTGTAATGTTGTCCCCAATCCAGTGGTTGGCGTCTGTACCATCAACGATTGGTCGCTATTTCACCTCGACATTGACGGCCGAACCAGATTTGCAGATTGCCTACGATAACCTCCGCAACGAATATTTTAAGCTCAAGTCAGAGTCCCTACTGCTCAGAACTCTAGAGAAAGAAAATCAAGATTTGCGTGCTTTGTTAACGGCCTCAGATCGTCTCAAAGAAAAAATCACATTAGCCGAGTTAATGGACGTTAACCTAGACCGTGACAATCATCGTGTGTCAGTCGGTCGTGGGATACGCGACGGCGTCTACGTTGGTCAAGCCGTTATCGATGACCAAGGAGTCATCGGTCAAGTCACCGAAGTTATGCCGCTCAGTAGCATCATCGTGTTGATTACCGACCCCGGCCACGCATTACCGGTGCAAATAGAGCGCAATGGCTTACGAACGGTGGTTCACGGAACCGGCAGTATTTCGCTGTTACGCGTGCTTTTTTTAAATCAAAATTCAGATATTTTACTAGGCGATGTATTAACCAGTTCAGGAATGGGAGGGCGCTTCCCTAATGGCTACCCAGTGGCTGTGGTAACAGGCGTTAAAGTGATTGAAGACGAGGCGTTTATTCGGGTAACGGCGGAACCGATAGCCAAATTAGATCGTTCTAATCATGTATTACTATTATCTAGACATACTCAGACTCAAGGTGAGAAACGTGTTGAGCAATTGATGTCGGGAGATAATTAGCATGCCATCAAGTAATGATTCGTCATCTGGTAGTTTAGCGTTTGTCGTTTTCGTCTCGGCTTTTGTGGCGCTAGTTTTAACCATGGTTCAATTGCCAGGGTGGCTTTTTTACTTCTGGCCGGACTGGATCGCCATTGTTGTCGCTTATTGGGCATTGGTAGCACCGAAGCGCGTAGGGCCATTTGTGGGCTTCATTATTGGCACGCTACTTGAGGTTTTGTTTGTAAGAAAGTTTGGAGTAATGGGGTTCGGTCTGGCGACCTTAGCGTTTATTGTAAATTCAACCAACCTGCAGCTACGGGCTTTATTTATCTGGCAGCAGATGGTCTCAATAGGGCTATTTATTGGCTTTTTTAAACTTTTGACAGGTTGGCTCGCAGGCATGGTCGCGGGCTTTACAATTACCACTGAGTATTGGTATTCCTTACTGGGCACTGTGGTTATCTGGCCATTTGCTTTTATTTTATTGGAAGAATTACGTCGCGCCGTGCGCATTAGATAAAAGCAGTTTATGGCCGTTGATCAAATTGAGTTAAAAGATTACCTTCGTGAAACTAATCTGATTCACAGTCGCCTAATTGCGCTAGTCGTTTTACTGGTTGTGCTGGCGTTTATTTTAATCGCTAGAGTATGGTATTTACAGATTTACAATAACGAAAGATTTGAGGTTTTATCTAAAGATAATCGAGTTCGCCTAGTGCCAGTGCCGCCGGTCCGCGGCCAGATTTTTGATCGTAACGGCAAAGTTTTGGCCGAAAATATTCCTGTTTTCACATTAGAAATTTTACCTCAAGATGTAAAAGATATGGATAAGTTACTAGATCATCTAACCAAGATATTAGAAGTTTCGCCAGCTGACATAGTTAAGTTCAAAGCTCAGGTAAGAACGCATCGCAGCTTCGAGCCGCAGGTGCTTAAAGTTAATCTGAGTGAAGAGGAACTGGCACGCTTCTCAGTGAATAGACACTTTTTTAGGGGAGCCAAGGTGCAAGCTCGCTTGCAACGAAACTACCCATACGGCGGTGAAATGGCGCATGTTTTGGGTTACGTCGGCCGAATTAACCAGCGCGATAAAGAGAGCATAGATGCGAAGGCTTACAAAGGGACTGACTACATTGGTAAGCGCGGTATTGAGGCGAAATATGAGGATCAATTGCTCGGACAAGTGGGTGTTGAGCAAGTAGAGACCAATGCTCATGGTGAACGAATTAGGACAATTGACCGTAACCCGCCAGTCTCTGGTGATGATATCTATCTGAATATAGATATCGAGTTGCAAATAAAAGCACGCCAATACTTAGGCGATCATCGCGGCTCGGTAATTGCTATTGAACCCGCTAGCGGCCAAGTATTAGCGTTTGTAAGCAATCCAGTCTATGACCCCAATAAGTTTGTCAATGGCATCGATCATCGATCCTACAATGCCCTGCGCGAAGACATTAACCGACCACTACTTAATCGAACAATCAGCGGCCGTTACGCGCCAGGCTCGACCATTAAAGGTTTGGTCTCGATGGCCGGATTAGAAAATGGCTGGAGTCAAAATAAAAATATTACCTGTCCTGGTTTTTTCACTTTAAAGGGCAGTAGTCATCGTTATCGTTGTTGGAAAAGGGCGGGTCATGGGAGCGTATCACTGCTCGAATCTATTATGTACTCTTGCGATGTTTACTATTACCAGCTCGCCAGTGCGTTGGGTATCGATAAGCTATCGGCTTTTCTGAAGAATTTTGGTTTAGGATCAAAGACAGGTATTGATCTCGACGGTGAGCCATCAGGTTTAGTCCCTTCACGAGAGTGGAAGCGAGAACGTAAAGGTGTTTCTTGGTACCCAGGAGATAGTCTAAATACAGGTATTGGTCAAGGCTACATGTTAGTCACACCACTACAACTCGGCGTCGTTACGGCCACGTTAGCGAATCGCGGTAAACGTATTGAACCTAGAATTGTAGGTCGATTGGAGCACAGCCTAAACGGCGATAATGATAGTGCAGTGTCGCAATTACACGGCGCCGAACTAGGCCAAGTAAACGCCAGTTCGAAAAGTTTTGATACCATCATTGACGCTATGACAGCGGTCGTCGCACACCCTCGCGGCACAGCACATAGATCAGCCGGCTTAAACGCTGAATATACGATGGCTGGAAAAACGGGTACGGCACAAGTCGTGGCCATTGCTCAGGGCGCAAAATACGACGCTAGTAAGTTGGATGAATTTCATAAAGATCATGCACTTTTTGTTTCTTTCGCACCTGTTGAGCACCCTAAGATTGCGATTGCGGTGATCGTCGAAAATGGAGGCAGTGGCAGTAGCGTAGCTGCTCCAGTAGCGCGCAAAGTAACCGATTTTTATCTGCTTGGAAAAGACGCTTATGCGACTGAACCAACGGCTAAAGTTGATGAACCGCTGGCGATGGTGACTAACTAATGTTTCGTATCAAAGTGGACATGCCGCTTTTGTTTGCCTTGCTATTGCTTTGTACCAGTAGTCTATTTGTCTTGTGGAGTGCTGGCGGTGAAAGCCCTCGTTTACTAATCAATCAGGCCATACGCATGTGCATAGCGGTAACCGGCATGATTGTATTGGCTCAAATACGGCCAGATACTATTTTTCGTTGGACCCCATTGTTGTATGTCGTTGGCCTTATTATGTTGGCTTTGGTAATGGTTGCTGGTGATGTCGGTAAAGGCGCTCAACGTTGGCTTGACCTAGGCTTTGTTCGGTTTCAGCCATCAGAGGTAATGAAACTGGCGGTGCCGATGATGGTTGCTTGGGTGGTTACACGTAAGACCTTGCCACCTGATTTCAAAAATTTGATCTTAGCGTCAATCGCATTACTACTGCCAGCGGCATTTATATTAGTGCAGCCAGATCTTGGTACCGCTATTCTAATATTGATGTCCGGCGGTCTAATTATTTTCTTAGCTGGTTTTTCGTGGCGCAATATCATTATCTTGCTGGTTTTGGGGTTAATCCTTATTCCTATCGCCTATTTGTTTATACTTGAACCATACCAACAACGCCGAATTCAAACCTTAGTCGATCCTTGGGCCGATCCATTAGGGTCTGGTTATCAGATCATTCAATCGATGATTGCAATTGGCAGCGGCGGGGCACAGGGAAAAGGCTGGACTCAGGGCAGTCAGTCTCAAGGAGACTTTATTCCAGATCGGCATACTGATTTTATTTTTTCAGTATTTTCCGAAGAAATGGGTTTTATCGGTGTGTTGCTTTTGATTACCCTTTACGTGGTGATTTCAGCGCGAGGGCTTTACATCGCGTATTACACTAAGGATACGTTTTCCAGGTTATTGGCTGGTAGTTTGTCGATGACTTTTTTCTTTTATGTATTTGTGAATATTGGCATGGTGGCCGGAATGTTGCCGGTAGTGGGTGTGCCGCTTCCATTAATTAGTTATGGCGGTACCTCAATGGTAACTTTGATGGCTGGTTTCGGTATTTTAATGAGTATTCATAATCACCGTAGTTTAATGTCTCGATAGGACTTTCTATGTCATTCAAAAATAGTGTATTTTCAGCACTTTGTTTCATCGTTCTGAACCCCAGTTCGGTCAGTAGCGCTTACGCCTTAGAGCTTAAAGAGCACCCTAAACTTCAGGCTATCGCCGATCAGTTGATCGACGATAAACGATACACTCAGAAAGAGCTAGAAATAGTCTTTAGCAAAGCGATAGTGCAGAAGTCTGTGTTAGATGCGATGACGAATCCCGCTGAGTATAAGTTCACATGGGGTAAATATCGTAAGCTATTTTTAAAGCAAGACCGTATTCAGCAGGGTGTCGACTTTTGGACCAAATATCAGCAAGATCTTGATCGAGCTGAGCAAGAGTATGGCGTTCCTGCAAGTGTGATTGTGGCCATCATTGGCGTCGAGTCAAAATACGGACGCTATAAAGGTAGCCATAAAGTGCTTGATAGCTTGGTTACGCTAACCGTTGGTTTCCCGCGACGCAGTAAGTTTTTTGGCAGTGAATTGAAGCAGTTTTTAATTCTTAGTAAAGAGAATAATCTAGCATTTGATGAGGTTCTTGGCTCATACGCAGGTGCGGTAGGCTTTCCGCAGTTTATTTCTAGCAGTTACCGAAATTACGCGGTAGATTTTTCCGGCGACGGCAAGACAGATCTTATCGATCAGCCAGTAGATGCGATTGGAAGCATCGCTAATTACTTTATCAAAAACGGTTGGAAGCCTGGCGAGCCGGTAACCTCAAAAGCGCATCTAACGGTTGCGGCGAGCGTCGCAGACCTTGCCAATCGAAAGCGTGAAACTCGGTTCACCGCAGGCTCACTGCGTGATAAAGGAGTGACACTGGCCGGCACCATTAAAGATGACGAAAAACTGAACGTATTAATGCTTGATGCGAATGAAATCGTCTCTGAGCCCAAGACTAGTAATATATATATTGTTCGTTCTGGTGATACGGCATGTCAAATTGCTGAAAAGTTAGACGTTTCATGTAAGGCTCTATTTTCAGTGAATGAAATTAATAAAAAGGGTCATATTTTTAGAGGCCAACGTTTAAAGTTACCGGCTAAAGCCACAACCTCTAAGGGTAGTAAATGGCAAGTATCAAGTGGCCTTCAAGTTGAGCCCGTCAATACTGTGCAACCGCGCTTCTTTTTCACACATCGAAATTTTTATGCCATCACTCAATATAACCACAGTGTGTTGTACGCCATGGCAGTACATGATTTAAGTAAAGCCATCGATACCGCTAAATTGGTTTCTGATAAAACCCCCAATCTCGATGACACGGAGTAGATTGTAATGGTCATGATTAAGTTGCTGATCAGTTGGCTTAATAACAAGCGCGTAAGTTTGCGCGTGCCAGTAAATAAATTTCGATGTTCGGGTGCTCGCCTATCAACGATGCTTGCATGTTGTATTATTGCAAGCTTCAGCCTGTCGACTATGGCGCAATCGACGCCGGTAATCGATGCTAATGCCTGGGTATTAATGGAAATAAATAGTGGCTCGGTTCTCGCTTCACAGAACGCAGAAGTGGCCTTGCCACCCGCTAGTATTACTAAGTTAATGATGAACTATGTTATGTTCACGCGACTGCAGTCGGGTGATGTGACGCCGTCTGATCAAGTGCCTATAAGTGAATATGCATGGCGGGCTGAAGGTTCACGTATGTTCGCTGATGTGAATACTCGTATTGAGCTAGGCCACCTACTTAAAAGTACCATTATTCAATCTGGCAACGATGCGTCTATTGCTTTGGCCGAGTTTACTGGGGGTAATGAATTTGCGTTCGCCCAATTAATGAATCAAGAGGCGAAAAAGTTAGGGTTAAATCAGTCTAATTTTGTCAATAGCACCGGTTTACCGGCTGAGGGCCATGTAATGTCAGCGCTTGATATTGCTACATTGGCGAGCGCTATCATAAAAGACTATCCTCAATATTACGCATGGTATTCTGAGAAAGAGTATTCACATAACAATATTACGCAATACAATCGGAATAGATTACTTTGGACAGACGACAGTGTTGATGGCTTAAAAACCGGTTTCACTGATGCCGCCGGTTACTGCCTAGTAGGCAGTGCGATTCGGGATAAGCAGCGGTGGATTGCGGTTGTCTTAGGTGCTAAGAGCGTAAAGTATCGCGAAGCGGCAGTACTAGAATTATTAAACTACGGTTTTAATTATTTTGATGCCAGTGAACAACTTAACCAGCAAGGGGGATTAACTTCGGTTAAAGTCTACGGTGGTCAGGCTAATCAAGTATTATTGCAAGCAATGATTCCGGTTAACATTGTGGTTCCCAAGGGGCGAATAGCTGACATAGAAGTAGTTTTGCATCACAGCCCCTACTTTGAAGCACCGATTGAGGTAGAGCAGCCGATGGGCCTTGCACAACTCACCTTAGATGGCAAAACGTTGGTAGAAGTACCGTTAGTTGCAACAAGTGAAATTAAATCAGCGGCTTGGTGGAAACGAATGGTGGATTCAATTAAGCTGCGCTCCAAGCAACTTTTGGAAGACTAATTTGCTATTACGCGTTGCCCAAGACTAAACAGATGCAAAAGCCCACTAAGGTGATAACTGATGTTAGTTTTTTTTACGACTATTTGCATTAACACTCGGACTTAAGCAATACAATGAACGAA
>JBLHRL010000109.1:0-7541 GCA_047625975.1 Arenicella sp. | reverse complement strand
GCTATTATGAGGTAATATAGACCTATAATAACCAGTCCAGTGCACCAGCACCCTAGGAAAATGAACCGCATTCCCATTCTTGATATTAGTCGTTTTGACAGTGACCGTGAAGCATTTATAAATGAGTTTCGTGAGGCCTACCAAGAATGGGGGTTTGCCGGTATCAGCGGTCATGGGCTTGATCAAAACCTGGTTCAGGCCGCATGGGTTTCAGCGAAAAAATTCTTCGCGTTGCCAACTGACGTCAAAGTTAAGTACGAAGGTGAAGAAAAGGACCGCTCTAGGGGGTATATCCCATTCGGAGTTGAGAAAGCTAAAGACTCATCACATTCCGATTTAAAAGAGTTTTATCATATAGGTCATCAGCTTGAGAGCGCGGATCATTTGTCGCCCAATATCTGGCCAACCGAAGTGACAGAGTTTCAACAAACCTTTGAAGCGCTGTATCAAGGTCTAGAAGCATTGGCATTACGTGTGCTGACTATTTTTGCCGCCGTACTCGAGCTTCCTAGCGACTACTTTGATAGCCGTATTAAAGCTGGTGAAACTCTATTGAGGGTGTTGCATTACCCACCTATTATTGACCAAGATATCCCCAATTTAAGAGCGGCCGCGCACGAGGACATTAATCTAATTACGTTGCTTTCGGGCTCAGAGCAAGATGGCCTCGAGGTACTCAGTCGTCAAGGTGAATGGGTGCCAATTAATATGATTGAAGGCACCATTGTCTGTAATGTGGGTGATATGTTGCAGCGGTTAACCAATCAAAAATTACCTTCAACGACTCATCGGGTGGTTAATCCAAAGGGTGAAACAGCTCGAGTGAGTCGCTATTCTATTCCGTTTTTCGTGCACCCTAGCCCCGAGGTGTCATTAGATTGTTTGGCCAGTTGTATTGACCAAAACAACCCCAAAAAATATCAGTCGACGACAGCCGGTGAGTACCTCGAACAGCGCTTACAAGAAATCGGTTTATTGAAAGCTTAGTAAGATGACCTCGACTATCTTAAATTTCGGTTCGATTAACATTGACCACATTTACCGCGTTGATCACTTAGTACGACCAGGAGAAACTCTAGCGAGTACCAGCCTAGATATAGTGTTAGGCGGTAAGGGAGCGAATCAGTCAGTGGCCATTGCGCGCGCCGGTGGCCAGGTTAAGCATCTCGGCCGCGCCTGTAAATCTGATTCCTGGGTATTTAGCTATCTGCAAGCCTGTGGCGTTGATACCGCGCATGTTGCTCAGGTTGATGAGCCCAGCGGTCACGCCATCATTCAGGTCGACCAGCAGGGCGAGAATGCCATCATCTTGCATGGCGGTGCGAATCAAAGTTTTGACGTGAATTCTCTCGCTATGTTTATGGCGAGCTGCCAAGTGGGCGATTATTTGCTCGCTCAGAATGAGTGCAACGGTTTGCCAGAGATTATTGCCATTGCGCTTGACGCTGGCCTCAAGGTGGTTCTTAACCCAGCGCCGATGACCGAGTCGATACGCTTACTGCCGTTGCACCGCCTTGATACTTTGATTGTTAACCAGGGTGAGGCGCAAGCCTTGTGTGCTAAGACAACGTTAGACGAAGTGGTTGATGCGTTAAGTGATTTATTGCCGCGAACTCGAGTGGTGATCACCTTGGGTGGCGACGGTGCTATTTTAGTGGCTAATGGTACGGTAATTAAAGTGCCGGCAGTAGCCACCACGGTGGTTGATACAACGGCTGCTGGAGATACCTTCGTTGGTTATTTTTTAGCCGGATTAGTCGATGGCCTTGACGATCTACCTGCCCTAGAGCGTGCGTGTCAAGCCGCTGCGTTGTCGGTTCAGGGGCTAGGCGCCATTCCATCGATTCCAAGTCTTGCTCAACTCAGCTCTGAAAACGTAAGCTCTAGCAATAAAAGCTTAACCTCTTAGTTTGAAACCTTAGGCTAATAAATAGTGACCATGCAAAAGATAATAATCGATACCGATCCAGGGGTAGACGATGCGCAAGCAATCGCCTTTGCGGTGACACATCCAGAACTATCGTTGCTGGGTCTCACAACGGTCTTTGGCAACGCCGATATCGAGACCACGACCAAAAATGCATTACTCATTTTAGAGAAATTTGGCTGCCCAACCGTACCTGTAGCGAAGGGTGCAGCGGAGCCATTGGTTCAAGCTCGAATGCCAGCGCCTGACTTTGTGCACGGCAAAGATGGTCTTGGTAATTTGAATCTCATCAAAAGTAATAACTCGGTAATAAAGGAGTCAGCGGCTGAGTTCATTGTTCGTATGGCAAACGAGCTTCCCGGGCAAATTAGCTTGGTAGCCGTCGGGCCATTGACCAATATCGCGCAAGCCGTAATGCTTGATCCTAATTTGCCTAGCAAACTAAAAGAACTGGTGGTCATGGGGGGCACGGTACAAGAGTTAGGCAATGTTAGCCCAGTGGCCGAAGCCAATTTTATTAACGATCCGCACGCAGCGGACATTGTCTGCGGGCATCAATGGCCTTTGCGGATTATCGGCCTCGATGTCACTTTAGACGTCATGTTACGTGACTCCGATCTAGCGCTACTTAGAGATAACGCTGGTAATACAGGCCAATTAATCTGGGATACAAGTCGATTCTATGTCAATTTTTACACCGCCCATCAGAACTCGAGTTCTGAGCCGAATTCGGTTTCTATCTCTGAGCGTCATTGTGCGATGCACGACGCTAGCGCGGTTGTGTATTTGGTTGAGCGTGACGCCTTCAATTTTGTATCTGGAGCGGCTCGAGTAGTGCCTGATGGCCTCGCAGTGGGGCAGCTAGTAATCGACAGAAAAGAAAATAGTGGTGGTAGTTACGCGCTTCCGTTTTGGCACAACAGGCCGAAGGTTGAGGCTGCGATGCAGGTCGATGCTGAGCGAGTCAGAGCGACATTTTTGAATACCATCATTCAATATTCTCTAACCTAGAGCGTATCCTATGGCTAAACTATATTTCTATTACTCGACTATGAATGCCGGTAAGTCGACGACATTATTGCAGTCGAGTTTTAATTATCGCGAGCGAGGTATGCACACTTTGCTGCTCACCGCAGCGTTTGAAAATCGCTTTGGTTCTGGCATCGTAAGCTCGCGTATAGGTCTGTCACAAGAGGCCGACCTGTTTCATAGAGATGACGATTTATTGGCTCATATAAATCGCCGGAACAGCGAACAGAAAATCAATTGTGTGTTGGTCGACGAAGCGCAGTTTTTAACTGAAGGCCAAGTATGGCAGTTAAGCGATGTCTGCGACGACCTCAGGATTCCA
Organism: Arenicella sp.; assembly: GCA_047625975.1. Lineage (GTDB taxonomy): Bacteria > Pseudomonadota > Gammaproteobacteria > Arenicellales > Arenicellaceae > Arenicella. The sequence continues at coordinate 4,263 of JBLHRL010000109.1, read as the reverse complement.
GTACTGTGCTACGGTATTAGAACTGATTTTCAAGGCCAACTATTCCCCGGTAGCAAAGCTCTGCTTGCTTGGGCTGATGTACTACAAGAACTTAAAACTATCTGTCATTGCGGCTCAAAGGCCAATATGGTGGTGCGAGTAGATGAGCAAGGCCAAGCTCTAAAAGAGGGCTCGCAAGTCGAGATTGGAGGTAACGAGCGTTATGTCTCGTTATGTCGTCGACACTTTAAGCAAACCTATAAATAATTGACCTAGCCTGTTTCATCGGTAAACAACAAAACCCCCAAATAAACATTATGCTATTAGATTTTAAAACACTTACTGCAAACCAATGTTATGGCGCCATGGTTCAAGCTATTGTGCCTCGGCCGATTGCCTGGGTGTTATCCGACAATGGTGATGGCGGTTATAACGTCGCCCCGTTTTCCTTTTTCACTGGAATCTGCAGTGATCCACCGTTGCTTATGTTGTCGGTTGGTATGAAAGATACGGTGGAAGAAAAAGACACCAGAGTAAATATTCGAGAACGTCGCAATTTTGTTGTTCATATTTCTAGTACGCGACATCTAGAGCAAGTAAATACTACGTCGGCAACATTAGCTCACGGTCAGTCAGAAGTCGACAGTGCAAATCTTGAGTTACTTGAAATTGATGGTTTTGCTCTGCCACGAATCGCTGATTGTGATATCGCCATCGCTTGTAAGCTGTATCGCATTGATCATATTGGCAACGCCTCGCAGGCGGTTATCTACGGTGAAATTCAAAGTATCACTATCAACGATGATCTCATTGTCGATCACCCGAAGGGCAGGTTGCAACTTGACGCAACTAAGCTCGACCCGTTGTCGAGACTCGGTGGCAGTAATTATGGTGGTTTAGGTGATGTATTGGTTGCCAATCGCCCACGCTAGACAGGCATGCTTCAAATAAACAATGTGTTACGAGATCGAGGCTCAAAATATGCGGTTAGCGGCGGTGAGGTAGTAGACGCTTTGCAGACCAAGGCATTTATAAAGTCGCTTCAAGAAAAGAAAAAATTTGCCAAGGCGACGCACAATACTTGGGCCGTGATCTATAAAGACGGCACTCGAGTCAAAAGCGATGATGGTGAGAGTGGTGCTGGAATGATTATTCTGCGAATGCTCAATCGTGATGCGGTATTTGACCATATTATCGTCGTCAGTCGATGGTATGGGGGGGTTCATTTAGGCGGTGATCGGTTTCGACATGTTCAAAGTTGTGTTAATACTTATCTAGAGCAAGCCATGCTGTGCAAGGCATAGAGGGCCCTGTGTAGCCCAACAACTTACTGAGTTTGCGTTACAAAACTAATTCAAGCACACACTCCTGTGAAGTATTTGATAACCTAAGTCTATGTTAGCTAATTATATGCCATTCAATTTGTTAAAATCTCCGGCTTACAAGCGGTGATAAAAAATCGCTCAAATTTGGGTCTAACAGTGGGTTTTATTAAGGCCTACAATATTCGTACCGATCACCGTTCTACCGCGCTTATGCTTGCCATTTCGCTGCATCTGACGTTAGCATTGATATTGCCTGATATGCCCAGATTAAGCCTCCAAGGATTTGATCGAGGTTCGAGTTTGAACGTTTTTTTGAGCCATATCGAAGTGCCTGATAAGTTTGATCAATCGCTTAATCAACAACTTCCGCTGCCCGCTAATATCAACTCACTGGCCGACCCATCGTTGGGTTCAGCTAGCATAAAAAAGGGCGTAGACTCGCTCGTTAGTGACGCCGCAGAGCCCACTACTGCGGCAAGTCAAGAAGCTCAAGATAAAAGCTCTTTAGGCTTTAGCGCTGAAGGCAACAGCAGTCCGACTATTCGTTTCGACTACGCGACCATCCGGTTATTCGCTAAACAAGAAGCGGCTCGCCATGCACGATTACACCCAAAAGAAGTCGAGCGCTTTGCGCATACCTTTAACCGCTCACGTAATTATCGGCGGCGTTCCAGAACTGAAAGCTACAAAAATAGGCAGGGTGATTTATATATTCGCTCAAATTCATCCGATGGTGATATCTGCTTTAAGCAACAACAAGAAAGAGCCACTAACGATTTTGTCACTAATACTGTTTATTTTTTCCGCTGCGACCGGCAACCACAAGGCCTAAAGCTTGGTATCAACAAGAAAAAACCAGCTAAAGGTTAAGTTCGACCAGGTTATCGGCGAAACCTTGTTCCAGAGTCGATTCCGATTGGGCCTCGAGGTATAGTTAATTGTACCGATTCTCCGTTTCGCTCAACTTCAATCAGAACACTCTCTCCGATTATTCCTTGAACCGTAAGATTATTGATATCGCCCAAATTAAATACTCGTTTTCCCGCATATGACACTACGTTGTCACCTGCTTTTAGGCCCGCGTTCTCACCTGCAGAGCCACCAATGATCGAGCCAATAGATGCCGACGTTGGCCAGCCGTTAGCCTCTAGGTAGCGCTCATAATTTTGTTCTCCAAGCTCGGTCCGAATGGAATTTGCATTGGCCACCGCGTCGGGGTTTGAAGTCGCTTGCTGGCGTTGGCGAGTATATTGATTTTGCAGTTGTCTGAGCGATTCTTCCGACTCAAGTTGTACTATCCGTGCGGCTTCTTCTTGCGCGAAACCAGCGTTTACAAGCTGCTGTTTCCGGTAGGCTGGTTGTTGGCTCGCCAAACGCTCTTCATTACGCTGTTGCTGTATTCGCTGCCATGCTTGTTGGCGAGTCTCTTGATCGGCTACTGTTGGCTGATTGGGGGTAGCTAGTGAGCCCTGTATTTCAGCGTTAGGCGTTACTATTGAAGGTGCTGAATTGAGCTCAGCTCGGTTATAGTCTAGCCGTTGCGCTAACGCAATTCTTGCTTGAGTTTCAAGTACTAAGTTGGTTTTTACCGCTAACAATTGCGACTCGATAACACTCAGGTCGCCGATCGAAGGGTCTTTCGAGGCATTGCTAGCAATGGTAATGGTGGCACTAACCACCGCACCGACTATTGCGGATATGGCAATCGTGATCAAAGTGTTTTTATGTTCCATGTGCAAGCTGTCCTGAGTCTCTATTGTTTAAAACTCTCGACCTAGTAAGTAAGACATCAATTACGCCAGCTCTAAAGTATTGGTTTACCGATTAAGTTGATCCTAGTTCGGGTTCTTATTTAGTTTAGTAAGCGCTTGATACGCACCCACCTTTAAGTCAAATCGCAATGGAAAAGGCGAGCGGTATAGTTGTACCAGGCCAATACCAATTAGCTCTTCTTGAGGGTCGATCCAGAACTTAGTGCCTGCAAATCCGGCCCACGACAACTCACCTTTCGATGATGTAGCTGGCATCAGAGCAGGATCAGTCACAACTCCGTAGCCCAACGCCATGCTTTGTCCAGCGTAAAGGTCGTGCTTGCCGACCGAGCGCACGGTGTCGGTCATGTGATTAGATGCAAGCAACTCAACTGTTTTCGGGCCAAGCAACCGAACACCGTCTAATTCGCCACCGTTGAGAACCATTTGCGAGAACCGAAAGTAGTCATAGGCGGTTGAAATTAGACCGCCACCGCCCATAAATAATCCGACATCATCGTAACAACGAGATTGTCCAGCCGGCATAACGGCAATAGTGTTGGCGTGCGCATCCCAATACTGATCACTTGCTAGTCTCTGTTTTTTGCTGGATGGCAGTTGAAAAAACGTGTCGTTCATTTGTAATGGTTGAAAAATACGTTGCTTGAAGAATTGGTCGAGAGGCAACCCAGCAAGCTTTTCGATAACGGCACCCAGCAGGTCAACACTTACACTGTAGTGATAGCGCTCGCCGGGTTGGTAGCGTAGCGGCAGTTTAGCCAACTTGGCGATGAATGCGTCTAGGCTGCCGGCTTGCAATAATTGTGCTTTCTGGTATTCGATGTCGACCGGGTCGTCAGGATTAGATCCATAGCTAAGGCCGGCGGTATGTATAAATAATTGACGCATCAGTATTGGCGATCTAGCGGCTACTAACTCTCCATCCACCAATACCTTCAGATCGGCAAACTGCGGCAAGTATTTGCTAACAGGGTCGTTCAAATGAAATTTTCCTTGTTCATAGAGAATCATTGCGGCGATCGCTGTTACTGGCTTAGTCATCGAGTAAATTCGAAACAGAGTGTCAGTTTCCATTGGCGTGTCGTTATCGACGCCAACATTACCATGAGCTTTAAAATGAACGATTTTGCCTTTGCGTGCGATCAACGTGACTAACCCAGAGTAATTGCCATCGGCGACGTATCGAT
>JBLHRL010000108.1:0-7620 GCA_047625975.1 Arenicella sp. | reverse complement strand
CCGTTCAGATGATGTGGTGTGAGCACCACGTCTGTGGTGCCAGACTGCTCAGCCACCGTAAGCATGGCTAGCGCCATCTCAAGGTCGACCGCGCCGTCATCAATAAATGGTAAAGAGTGATTGTGACAATCAATTATTCTTAATGGCTCCATTGTTTCTTTCAATTAACCTCGCGTGGGTTTAGTGCTTGGGGTCGATAATACGCTGCTTTGTTAATTAGCGTGACCTTAAAAGCGAGAATTTTAATTGGACGCCACATTAGCCTGTTGATTTAATAAAGATTGTAATTATTTTCTGTGACCTCGTGGCGTACGCTTCGTTTTATCAATTATAGCGTTGTGAATCTTAGTTAATTTAGAATATAGTATGTATAGGCAATAGAATTAGCATGACTCATTAATCATAATTTTTGAGGAATCTCCATTAATTTCTCTTCTGACAGAGTTGTAGTACCAGCGGGAAGCTCAACGTGAAGGTTGTTTAAAAAAGTTTACACAGGGCTCGCGCCACTCGGTGCTCGCCCTGTTTTTATTTTGGTCAAGGACGGTGATTGCTCAGCGGTTGTATCAAGTGCTAAACAAACACTGCGGCAACAATTGCGGCAGGTTTAACAAAATTTGTATTTAAAATGAAATTATTTTTACCGACACACGCTGCAAATTTATTGTTTAGGGATAGCTGTTTAATTCAATTAAAGCTGATCGCTAGCGTTATTATTGTCGGCGTCTTTTTATCGGGCTGTGCGAGTTCGAAAGGAGGCTCCAATCGTGATTCGTTCGATTCGGCTCAAGCGGGCGAGCAATCTGAGATTAACCAACGGATCTCCAACTCTGCTGTGCTGGCTAGTGCGGACTTATCAGGCGATATTTACAAGTTGGGCGTTGGTGACATATTAGAGCTAACTGTTTTTCAGGTTGAAGCGCTTAACACCAAGGTACGTGTTAACGGTCGTGGTGAAATTATCTTGCCGCTTTTGGGCAAGCTGAATGTCGAAGGTAAGCCAGTTTCTGCGGTTGAGAACGAGATCACTGAATTGCTCAAAAAGGAGTACCTGCAAGACCCGCAGGTGAGTCTGTTTATCGAAGAATACCGTAGCCAGCAGATAACGGTGATGGGGGCGGTGGGCCAGCCAAATGTGTATTCTGTGCGGCAGTCACGTAGTATTTTCGAAATGCTTTCTTTGGCCGGTGGTTTAAATGAAGAGGCGTCAGATCAAATAAGAGTGGCGACCACTCAAGTCGACCCTGAAACCGGTGAGTCAGTTAAGCAAAATTTGATTTTAAGCGTAAAGAGGTTGTTAGCTGGTGCTGAAGTCGCCTCCTATTTACGCTTGTCGGGTGGAGACAGTATTCTAGTGCCAAGGGCCGGTGTGGTGTTTGTTGAAGGCGCGGTAAATAAGCCTGGGTCGTATTCTATGGAAGGCGACACAACCGTTCTGAAAGCAATCGCCTTAGCGGGAGGGGTTCCTTGGGAGGGCAATCAGGGCCGAGTTCAAGTTGTCAGGGATCTTGCCGGTGAATCGTTTGCTATTAACATAAACTTAAATAAGATTCGCACTCAACAAAACGAAGATATAGTTTTACGCGATGGTGACATTGTTATTGTCAACTTTAGTGGGCCAAAACGGTTTGTTACCGGATTTTTTAATACCGTAGGCAACATGTTTGGCTACCGACTCAATTAATGACTCGTGGCAGACACGCTTAGTTTTAAGGCTGGATTTGATCTCAGAGGCAATAATGATGACTGAATTGCCAGAAAAATTTAAATATAAAGTATCGTATACGCGTCTGTTACACGTTGGAGATGGATTTTAAATGAAGCACACCGAACAATTTCCCGTGGCGTTAGACCCAGCCGCGGGTCAAGCAGTCGCTGCATACGACGAAAATAGAATTAGGGGTAATGCTAGCGACGAGGACGAAATTGATTTACGCGCCTTATGGCAGATAGTGCTTCGTTATCGTAAGCTGATTGGTTTAATTTTTACGGTAATGGTGGTTACCTCCTTAATAATTACTTTACTGCTACGGCCAATGTACACCGCGACTGTGTCATTGGAGATAAACACCTCTGGTCGTAATATAGTGAAGTTTCAAAATGTCGAGAATCAAGATTTAGGCTCGCACGAGTACATTGGTACACAGTCGAAAATTTTGGCAAGTACTGCGGTTGCGAAGGAGGTTATTAGAAGTTTAGCGCTAACTAAAGAACCTGAATTTAACGGCGAGCTAAAGCAACGCGGGCTTATTAGTGGTTTTAAATCGTTGGTAAATGTGTTTCGCTCGCAAGATGATGATCTTGATGAGGCTAGTTTGCTAAGCAGTGCCGCTAATATCTACAGTAAAAGATTGTCGATTGGGTCGGTTCGAAATACCAGTCTAGTGAATATTTCGGTCAGTAGTTTTACACCTGAACTAGCGGCCAAGATGGCCGACGAACATGCCATTGCCTATATTAGGCTAAGCGATGATCGGCGATTTAATTCTACCTCTGGGGCAAAGCTATTTTTAGAGAAGGAGTTATCCAACATTCAAGCGCGCCTTGAGACATCTGAAAAGCAGCTTAATAGCTTTGCCAGAAAAAATGGCGTGATTGATGTAGAAGACCGAAACAACATAATGATGGCTCGCCTAGGCGACTTAAATAAGTCGCTTTCTGAAGTTCAGAGCGAGCGCATTAATGCCGAGACCAAGACCATTCAAGCCCAGACTGCCAACCCTCAGACATTGATGGCGGTCTACGATGACCTGTTAATTAAAACGTTGAGAGAAGAGCAGGTAGGTTTGAAGGCCGAGTACTTTAAATTATCCAAAATTTATAAACCTAAATTCCCACAGATGTTGCAGCTTGATGCCAATATTGCCGATATTGAGCTTAGCATTCAGTCTCAAGCCAATAAAATTATAGCTGGTTTAACCACTAATTATGAACAGCTTAATTTGCGAGAGGATAGCCTTACGGCAACACTCGAAGGCTTGAAAGAGCAGTTGCTAAACCTTCAAGACCGGGCGGTAACCTACAATATATTGAAACGTGAGTGGGAAGCTAATAAAGAGCTCTACTCAGGCTTGCTTGAACGAACTAAGGAAGTGGGCGTTGCCGCAGGTATGGAGCTAAATATTGCTTCTGTTGTTGACAGCGCTTCGATCCCTGGAGGCGCGTCGTCTCCAAATTTAAAATTAAATCTACTGATAGCGGCCTTTCTAGGCTTAGCCACCGGTCTAGGCGCAGCATTTTTATTGGCAATGCTCGACAATACGATTAATGACGTTGAGCAGCTTAATCAAATTACAGGCATGGGTCATTTAGGTATGGCGCCTGAAATCGACCTTGATGAGCAGCTGGTTGAGAATGAGTCGTCGCGACGAAAGATGATGGACACAATTTTACACCACGATCCTGGTTGTTCATTTTCTGAATCAATTCAATCGGTTAGAACATCACTTTCGTATGCGCGTGCAGGCGGCTTCCCGAAGACAATTATGTTAACAAGTTCCTTAGCCGGTGAGGGCAAGAGCACTCTCTGTATGAATTTGGCGATCTCATGCGCTAATGCGGGCAAACGCGTGGTTGTGATCGAGACAGATTTGCGCCGTTCACGTTTATATAAAATATTTGGTGTGCCGCAGTCACCCGGCCTGGCCGACTATCTTGTTGGCAGTAAGCCGGCCGTGCCCTATACCGTTGCGCAAATACCTAACTTGTCAATTCTGGTGGCGGGTTCGAAAACACCTAATCCTGTGGATTTACTTGGCTCAGTTGAGATGCAAAAGCTGATCAACGATTATTCTGAGCAGTACGACTTAGTGCTGTTCGACAGCCCGCCAGTTTTGATGCTGGCCGACTCGGTGGTGTTGTCACGAATGGTCGAGGCTGTTTTATTTATAGTGTCTGCGCACTCAACCCCGAGGGACGCGGTTAAGAATTCTATTAATCGTTTGAGGATGGCCGGCGCACCACTTGTAGGGACAGTATTAAATAGAGTGCAGTCGCAGCACTCGGGCTATTATTATGATTACATGTATCAATTGGCCGACAACGAGGTTGATGACGCGCCTAGCTAGTTTCTCTTGTGGCTACTGATGTACTATGAGTAGCCTCATTGATAGCTTTGAGTGATAAACATGAACGTTTGGAAAAAAAGGTTTCTATGGTTCGGCTCATTAGTTGTGTCTGTGTTGTTGCTGATAAGTGTCTGGGTTATTTGGCAAAACGATCGACTTGCTAAGCAGATTCGTGACGGTGATTTTTCTATTAACTCTATTCAGGCGCTAAATTCTATTCCTCCGTTGCTAACAAAGCCTCTGCGGCAGATGCTCTATCAGCAGTCGGTTAATGCGACGATAGAGGCCAGCTTAATGATTAAAGTTGTCGATAAGTATGTTGATAGGCGGCCACTAGATGTGCAGGGCTGGCTTTGGAAAAGCCTTTTTCATCAAAGAGTGGGCGACTTAGTGGCGGCGAAGAGTTCTCTGGCGATGGCGCATAACCTTTCTATTAAAAATACACCGATGTTGCTCAATGTATTTAATCGATATATAGAGTTAGGCTTAATCGATGAGGCGATGTTGGTGGCGGGTGATTTATCATTTGCTCAGCCAAAGCGTTTTCGCCAGGTATTTTATTTGATGGGTCGGCTTAGCGGTGATTATCATCAAGTGGTTAGTCGGGTTATTCCGGCGAGTGTGCCTAAGGTTCGCGCCGGCCGCAAACCTATTGATGCGGCTCTATATTATCGGTGGGCTCTAAACGATGCTCTTCGTGCGGATAACCGTCTGCTTATAGAAGCTATTTGGCAGGCTACACCGACACTGTTGCGCCAGTCGTCTGATTTCGGCTTGCGTTACCTTGAGTATCTAGCATTAGGTCAGCAGGTTGAACGCTTGAGTCAAGTTTGGCTCGAGTTTTCTGGCGAAACTTTGATCAGAGGTGAGATTCCCAATCAATTTTTTGGTACTGAAAACACTCCATGCTGGAAAGTTCTTCCCTTAAAAAATGACGTTGCCAAAACCTTTCCTTTCTCGAATCACGGCGAAGAAGGGCTAACAGTGTCATTTTCAGGCGAAGAAAATTTGAATTTTTATCATGCGGGTTGTCTTTTTATTGTAGCTCCTGAAAAACAGTATGTACTTAAAGGGCGTTGGAAAGGTGACGATATAACCACCTTAGCGGGCCCATTTTTAGATATTCACGCACCATCGGTTAAGGGGTTTTATAAAAAAAATGATTCAATGACGGGAAGTTGGCCGTGGACTAACTTTGAAATAAAATTCGATTCTCAAGCTGGCGCGGAAGTGATGATGGTTCGTCTTCGCAGAAATAAAACAAGCAACTTAGACAGCAAAATAGCCGGTTCAGTTAGCATTAAAGACATAAGGCTTGTAACCATAGACTCAACGTCTGCTAGCATTGGCGCTGAAGACACCCTCGTCGATAACGACCGCATCGAAGCAACTAATAGATTAAATGAATAACAATAGTTGGATAGCTGAGTTTGCTAAATGTTTAGAGTTAGGAACAACCAAGGCGTCGTTGGCTAATTCTTACGACGAAATCGTGGTCTGGATGCGTTCTTCGACCGACCCAGACTCAGTTTATAGCGAGCTTGAGAGTCGATATTCTAAGGAATGGTTGGCACTGCGCTACGAAGAGTTCCTCGATCGCTTATTCGTGTCCGAGAGTGCATTGGCACCCATGTTTCCCGCTAGCCTACCTAGTGAACAAGCTAAAAAACGCTACCGGCAGTTGATTCGAGTGTTTCATCCTGATCGCGGGGCGCATGAAGAAATGTGGCTCAACTATCGTGCTGAAAGGGTTAATAAAGCCTTTAATGAATATGAACGCCAGCCAGCCAGGCCCATTGCTGACATTATGTCTGCTGTTGAAGCGCCATTAACCTACAAGGGCCGAGTGGTTTCTAAGCCGAAACAGGGTGCTAAGATAAAATATCGGCCCAATTTACTAAGGCAAAAGTTAGGTAATGCGCGTCAGGTACAGCGTAAGATCATTCTGAGCCTGGTAGTGTGCTCGTCGATTATGATTTTGATTGTTTTCGCGTCAAGTCGTGATGTTGTTCGCAGTGCGCCGGGTAAGCTGGCGCTGGTTAATGATGACTCGGCTAATCAGCGTTTAGGCGATCAAGCGTTACCAATAAAGCGGGATGATGATATCGGTGTCGATGAGCAACAAAGCGGCATTATATTGAACCCCACTGCACAAAGAATTTTGGATCAGGCTGAATGGCTTAACGAGGTGCCGCCAGAGCTGGTCATCGCCGAAAATGATTTTATTGATCAGCCTGAGAATGAAATCGACGATGTGAATTTTTCAAGTTTCGATACACAGCGCCGGCCGGTGTCTCAGCTTGTCACTCCAAAGGTTATCGCTATCGACGGTGGTGATGGGCGCAATAGAACGGACAGGGTTTTTGTTACTAGCGATAGAGTCTCGGCGAGCACGCCATCTGCACCTCAGTTGGAAGCGGTTAGCCTGCCGGTAAAAGTTCAGAACAGAATGGACGAGGAAAGGTCGACCATCTGCGATGGTGTGGTGAATAACGCGATCTCGATTACCAGTCAATTAGTTGCGCCTTCTGTGGCTGCATTAAACGTACGAAGTGGGCCGTCTATTAAATGTCGGATAGTTTGGACCATGGTGCAAGGCCAACGCGCTACTCAAACAAGGAGTATGACTTCTGGTGATTTCGTCTGGATTAACCTTAGCTGGTTTAGCGCTGAAGGGCAGAAGCGTTCAGGCTGGGCTAGCGATCGGTATCTTACGCCTGTTGTCGAACAAGTTATTACTAAGCCTGAACCAAAGCGGCCAGCACTGATATCAAAGAAAATTGAGGTAGTGTCTCCGGTTATTCAACCCTCGATCGCAGTTGCCGCGCCGGTTACGGTTGTGGCAGCTATTGACAAAGTGGCCGTAAATCAGTTGAAAAGTGCTGAAGCTTCATTAAAGGCTAAGCTTAGAGCTGTAGTCGACAAACTAGACCGAGCATATGAAATAGGAGATTCGGCCAGTTTAGCCAGTATTTACCTGAATTCTGGGCGAGAGAATAGCCTTAAAGGCTCAAAGTATATTCAGCGTAAATATAATCGCCTATTTAAAAATACCAAAGCTCGTGAAGTGACCTACAACATCGGCCGCCATTGGGTGGGTCAAGACGGGCAGGTTTACTTGACTGGCAATATGGTCACTAGTTTTACTGGTAGGCTAATTACTGTCACGGCTAGAACCGTGGCGACTTTTAAATTTGTGATGGTCATGCAGGGTGGCGAGTATAAGATTGCGTCATTTGACTCAAAAAAGATCTAAGCCTCGGTTGATAATTGCAGCAAAGCGGGTGAGATCCTTCGGCTACGCTCAGGATGACGGAGTAGTGGATTAAAATGACGGAGTAGTGGATTAAAATGACGGGGTAGTGGATTAAGATGACGGGGTAGTGGATTAAGATGACGGGGTAGTGGATTAAAATGACGGGCTAGTCGATTAAGGATGACGGGCTAGTCGATTAAGGATGACGGGGTAGTCGATTAAGGATGACGGAGTAGCGGATTAAGATGATGGGGTAGGGGTTACCTCGATAGACGTCATTCTGAGCGTAGCCGAAGG
>JBLHRL010000107.1:0-7870 GCA_047625975.1 Arenicella sp. | reverse complement strand
TATGTTACGTCAGTGTTCGCCGGAATCATTAAACCCTCGTTGCCGAACGGGGGCTGGTCAATTACAGTGGAATTTCACTTCTACTTAATTCTGCCACTGTTACTGGCGATGTCGGTTAAATCAAAATATTCATTGATGCTAGCTCTCTTACTAGTAAGTGGAGCTAGGTTTTTGTTGTATCAGCAATTCGGTGAAGTCCACTCGTTCTCATACTGGACTATTGTGGGTCGTTTCGACCAGTTTATATTGGGTATTCTCGCGTATAGCTACAGGGAACAGGTGACCGGCAAGCATTTTAAGGTAGTCGTAGGTTTGCTAATGTTCTTAGGCTATTTTTGGTACTTTGATTATTTTGGGGGCTTTCATAATAGCCCATCTTATCCATCTCCAAACCCGATTTGGATTTTCCAGCCCACAGCCGAAGGCTTTGCCTATGCATTTTTAATTGCCTGGTACGATCGATCGTTTAGACAATCTTCTGGGGTGGTATCTCGATTTATCGCGTTAATTGGGACATGCTCTTATTCGATTTATTTACTCCACTTTTTTGTAGTGTTCTGGATCGCCAAGACAATTGATACCTATTTGATTGACTTGTCGAATATTTATTTAGCAATGTTATTTTCCATATTAGGTTTTCTACTAATATTACCGTTTGCTTATTTAAGTTATCGATTCATCGAAGAACCATTCTTTCGTTTTAGAGTTCAATATATCCTTGCCGCTAAATAGACTTACTCGAGGCTAAACGGTGTATCGTTAAAAGGCTATTTTGGTTTGATTATAATGAAGTATCTGACACTTCGATCGGAGGGGGCGAAGCTGAACGACATCGTCGATACTCACAAGAACAATTTTAATGATAAATTATGCGAGGGATCATAGGCTGCCACGGTGAGCGGCAATCTATGATCGGAGGAATCACTAGTTGTTAAACGACGATCATTATACTAACTATGAGGTCCTTCGCTGCGCTCAGGATGACGAGAGCAGTTGCTCAGGATGATGGGTTGTCGATCCTCAGGGTAGATCGACAATGACAGTAGCAACACTACTCAGCTAAAACACCGCCACAACTACTACCAGCACCAGCAGTGCAACCAAAGCAATGCCTATTAGTTGCTATCGCAGCACCTGCAATATCATCTATATTTAAGTCCCACAAATGAAGTTCTTCGCCGCCGCTCATGGGGATTTCTAGCATTTGATTAAAGTCACAATCAAATACTCGGCCTTCCCAGTCTAGGTTGATCAGGCTTTTGCACATTAAATGATTGACAGTATTTGGGTTGAAATTGTTTACTAATAAATGCTGATAGTCGTCTAGCTCTCCATCACGTTTTAAGGCATGAGCGAAGCGGTTTATGGGAATGTTTGTAATCGCTAATAGGCTTGAAAAGACAATGCCGAAGTTATCGCCGAGCATGCGTCGGTAATCGTCTTCTAAGCCAGCTTGCGCGGGTGGTAGGTGTGCGCCAATTGGATTGTAGACTAGGTCTAGGCTAAGTTTCGGGTCTTTACCGTAACCAAGCTTATTTAACATTTGCAGGCCAGCGATACTCTTATCGAATACTCCTTTGCCGCGTTGGGCGTCGACGTTGTCTTCGGTATAGCAGGGTAGCGAGCAAACTAAGCGAATGTCTCGGTCTCGATACCATTGTGCAAGGTCTTCTTGGCCAGGCTCATACATCACAGTGATATTGCAGCGAGAGGTGATTTGTATGCCCATTTCGATCAATGCATCACAAAATTTACGAAAATCAGGGTTTAGCTCTGGTGCACCACCTGTTAAGTCAGCTCGCTCAATTTTTGCATCTTTGGCCCAGACTAAGATTTTTTCCATCACTTCCCAGCTCATAATCTCGGTACGCTTAGGGCCAGCGTCGACATGGCAATGATGGCAAGCGAGATTACATAGCTTGCCTAAGTTCATTTGCAGCTCATTTGGCTTTTCATGAACAAGGTTAAGTTGATGGGCATTCAGCACCTCATGAAAATGAGGGCCGGTAGTCGGAATATTGATGGTGTTCTCAACCGCTACGTCATGCGGCACAAACTGGCCACCTTCGAATCGAATGCTTTGCTCTGATGGAATAGTGATGTCATTCATAATTTTACAGCGTTAGTTGTAATACCTAGACCTTAAATAACAACTATATCATGCAAATAAAACCGAAACGGTCGCATGGTGTCGTTGCAAAGCTGGACTTTTAAAGCCCGGCGCTATCTCTGAGTTGCCATAGAAGCCAATCAATGGTGTGCTGGGGAAGGCTTTCTTAAACGCTTCAAGGTCCATATCGATGCCGCTGAAAAATTCTGGCCCTCGTGTAACATTAGCAAACATTAGCCCGAATTCCGGCTGTTTGCCGAGTCGTTGTTTGGCTCTTTCAAGCTCACTCTTGATACTTGCTTGTGCCGAGTTGATATTCCTTCGCGCCCAAAAGATATGTTTTCCAGCCTTTACGTCATCAGCTAGAGTAATAGTATTAGCCTGCTGGTCGATATCTAGCACGTGGACTAGCTGATAGTGACCTTGTTCGATAGACGCAGGATTACTAGTTTCTGATACCGCGCAAAGTAAGTCAAAAGGAGATGCCACGCTTACATGGCTCGATATGTTGTCGCAAGCCCCTTGCAGGCCAACTTCATACAAGGTGTTACCTTCGCAGCGGTTGATTTGCATAACCGGCGACAAGCGTTCGACACCTTCGGCTAATACTAGCTCAGGCTCGAGTTCATTGCTAAACGCAGTTTGACAAAATTCCTGTTCGACAATTCGCCCACTTTGCCATACAGAGTAGGGGCCATGGCCATATTCGTCGCTGGTCACCGAACCAAACTGTGGAGAGTCGCAAGAGTTAATTGCCATATCAACGGCATTGGGGCTTGCCAAAGTAAACACCAGCTTTGGCTTAATGCCTTGTGGCCTGAGAACGCGCAATGGTTGCATGCTTAATTCTTGAGGAAAGACCATTGCTACGGCCCCCTCTACCTCGAGTAGCCACTCGTCTTCGGTCAGCAAGCCAACAGCACAACAGCCAAATACTAATGGCGTACCAGCTGCTTTGGCGGCCTCTTTAATAGCGTTCTGCGGGCTGTGTGCGTATTCATTGCTCAAGAATAACAAGACACTGCCTATGGTGCAGGGCCGCATTTTAGCGATCGCGTTTTTAACCGCTTCTCGGGCGTATTCGTCTTTGGCCTCAGCACCATAGCTGGAGCCAGTTGCGACGCGTCGTTTAATCATCGATAACTTTGTCTTTGTATTCGCATAGGTTGCTGATTATGCAGGAGCCACAGCGAGGTTTGCGTGCAATGCAGGTATAGCGACCGTGTAATATTAGCCAATGGTGGGCGTCAACTAAAAATTCTTTTGGAACAAATTTCATCAGTCCTTTCTCGACCAAAACTACGTTTTTTCCTGGGGCGATTTTGGTGCGATTAGAGACTCTAAAAATATGCGTGTCGACAGCCATCACTGGGTGACCAAAGGCCGTGTTGAGAACCACATTAGCCGTTTTACGCCCTACACCGGGGAGTGCTTCTAAGGCTTCTCTATTCTCTGGTACCACACTATCATGAAGCTCAATGAGCATCTTGCAGGCAGCGATTACATTCTTTGCTTTGCTATTGTACAATCCGATTGTCTTAATGTAGCCGCTGAGGCCGTCGATGCCTAAGGCGTAAATTGCTTCAGGGTTATTGGCGACTGGGAAAAGTTTATCGGTTGCTTTATTAACACCGACATCAGTGGATTGAGCTGACAGGGTTACGGCGACTAAAAGCTCAAAGTTCGAACTGTAGTTGAGTTCTGTCTCTGGCTTAGGGTTTTCGTTTCGAAAACGTGTGAATATTTCTAACCGTTTATCTTTATTCATGGTGTGTTGATCAGCTCAGTAATTAAGTCGTACGTGCTTTAACTCGAGCAAGTGCCGCCGCTATATCGAGCTTGATCTGTTCACTACCCTTCTCTTTACGTAATTCTTTTAGCTTTTTCATCGAGCTTTTATCCGACTGGCGTTTATCTTCTCGGTCTAGCTTAGCGTTGGTTTGTGAGCGCGCACGTTGGGTCGCATCTGGTGAGTAGTCGGTCCAGCGCCAAAAGCTCTCGGCTTGTTGAATTTGATCTACCATGTCAATGCAATCAACAGGGCAAGGCTCTAGGCAAAGTTCACAGCCTGTGCAGTCTCGCTCAATAACGGTGTGCATGACTTTTGCTGCGCCAATGATCGCGTCTGTCGGGCAGGCTTTTATACACATTACACAGCCAATGCAGACGCTCTCGTCGATGACCGCAACTTGCTTAGTTTTGTGAATGCCGTATTTAGGGTCTACAGGCTTAGCCGTTTTTCCCAGCAAGCTGGCTAAACCGTCGACCGTAAGACTGCCGCCAGGTGGACATTGATTTATCTCAGCCTCGCCGTCAGCGATCGCCACGGCATAATCATGACAACGAGGGTAAGTGCATTGAGTGCACTGAGTTTGCGGCAACCACTGGTCGATCGCTTGGATTTTGGCGTCACGCTCCATTTTCGCGCGGCTACTTAACTCGCATGCCAGGCTCAGCGCCTTCATCGGGGCTCAATACAAATAAGTCTGAACCACCCGGACCCGCCGCCAATACCATGCCTTCAGACATGCCAAAACGCATTTTTCTAGGCGCTAGATTGGCCACCATTACGGTAAGCTTTCCTTCTAATTCGGCTGGCTCGTAAGCCGACTTAATGCCAGCGAATACGTTGCGTGTTTCGCCACCGATATCTAAGGTAAGTTGCAGTAGTTTATCCGCCCCATCGACGTGCTCGGCTTTCACGATTTTAGCGATTCGAAGGTCAATTTTGGCGAATTCGTCAAAACTAATTTCGTCTGAGATCGGGTCTTTGGCTAATACTGAATCGGCGTCGAGAGTTGACACTTGTTCGAGTGATTCTTTGCTTTCTTCAATCATTGTTTCAATCGCGTCGCTCTCAACGCGAGTCATTAGTGGTTTAAATTTGTTGATTTGGTGATCCAGTAATGGTGTCTGTAGGTCATCCCAAGTCAGCTCCCCAGTATTCAGGAAAGCTTCGGCTTCGCCTACTAAATTAGGCAGTACCGGCTTTAAGTAAATACACAGAGACCTAAAAGCGTTTAAACCTGCGGTACAAACTTGTTGAACTTCATCGAGCTTGGCTTCGTCTTTAATAAGAATCCATGGCTTGTGCTCATCAATAAACTGGTTGGCCTTGTCAGCTAATGCCATGATTTCACGCATTGCTTGTGAGAATTCTCGATTTTCATAACGTGTAGCGATAGACTCGGCGGCATCAGCAAATTCGTGATGCAGCTCTGGTGCAGCAGACTCTGTGGCAAGCATTCCATCAAAACGCTTAACAATAAAACCAGCGCAGCGTGACGCAATGTTAACCATCTTGCCGACAACGTCGGAATTGACGCGAGCTGAAAAATCATCAAGATTTAAATCCATATCGACCACGTTATTACTTAACTTGGCGGCGAAGTAGTAGCGTAGATACTCAGGATTTAGGTGCTTCAAATAGGTCTCGGCCATGATAAAGGTGCCACGAGATTTAGACATTTTAGCGCCATCGACAGTTAAAAAACCGTGTACGAAAACGGCGCTTGGTTTGCGATAGTCAACCGCCTCTAACATCGCAGGCCAGAATAGAGTATGAAAGCGAACAATGTCTTTGCCTATAAAGTGATAAAGCTCTGTGCCGCTCTCTGTACTGCTATCGTGTTTCCAGTAGCTTGCCCAGTCATCGCCGGTGTTATCACAATGAATTTTGTGGCTAGCCATGTAGCCAATTGGTGCGTCTAGCCAAACGTAGAAATACTTTCCAGGCGCATCGGGTATCTCAAAGCCCCAATAAGGCTTATCGCGGCTGATGTCCCAATCAATCAGACCACTTTCGAACCATTCGGCAATTTTGTTAGCGATCTCGGGCTGTAATGCGCCCGAATCTTTCCACTCGCTCAGCATACTTTCGAATTCGCTTACTTTAAAAAAGTAGTGCTCACTTTCTTTTTCAATCGGCGGTTTACCCGACAAGACCGAATACGCGTCGATTAAGTCAGTGGTGTCGTAAGTTGTACCGCACACCTCGCAGTTATCACCGTACTGGTCTGCTGCCTTACATTTAGGGCAGGTACCTTTGACATAACGATCTGGAAGAAACATACCTTTCTCTTCGTCGTAGGCTTGTTTGATAACGCGCACGTGAATGTGACCACGTTGTTTTAAGGCTAAGTAGATCTCAGAGCTTAGGCGTTGATTCTCGGGGTGATGGGTGCCTGTAAAGTTGTCGAGCCCGATCGAGAAACCTTCAAGAGACTCTCTATGCTGAGCTTCGGTATTGTCGATTAGCTGTTGTGGCGTAATGCCCTGTTTCTCAGCGCCCAACATGATTGGGGTACCGTGTTGGTCATCGCCGCCAACAAAGGTGACGTTGTGGCCACGTATTTTTTGAAAACGAGCCCAAATGTCGGCCTGCATAAAGCCCACCATATGGCCGAGGTGAAGCGGGCCGTTGGCGTAGGGCAGGGCGTTGGTAATTAGAATGTTACGAGTACTTTTATCGGCAGACATTAGGCGGAATCACTAAGATTTATGAACAACAGATTAGCCCGCTAATGTAACTGTTTTAGCCGTTCTAAACAATCATTCAGGATGATATCAGCTCTGCTTAATAACCTCGCCCGTGATGCTATTGCTGAACTAGGTCTTCGAGGCCCAAGCCGGTGAGCTTTTTGATATTACTGAATACGTAATACAGTGCGAACATAGTGATTACCATGCAGGGAACCACGATCACCGGGTAGCTATAGAGATTCATGGTGCCAAGTTCGCTGTTAAATGCGTCGGTACCGGACTCGCTGACGACAATCCACTTTGCCAGTAAAAAATTCAACAATGATGATAATACAAATGAGCTGGCGAGCATCCACGTAGCCTTTACCATCATCGCGTCGAACTCATTTTGTTTTTGCTTTTCGGCCAATGCCAGGGACACCCTTTCGGTGTCCATAAAAGTATTGTTATATAAGAATGTGCGAATCAACGGGTATTTAGTGTAGGTTGAAACGACTGTGGCAATAGCCAACAACCCTGGGATCAATGCTTCTTTGTAGGCGATATACTCTTTTGGCAATTTCAGAATGCCAATGGTGCCAGTGAGCAAAATACTGATAAACCCTAGGGCTGGGACAAAACCGACCTTACGTTCAGATATAAAGCCCCAAAGGCCAACAATCAGCGGTAAGCTAAGGGCGGCAACCAGCGCATAGTTTGGCCCGAGCATGTCATCGCCACTTAGTTTTTTAAGAATTAGAGTCGGTATGAGCATGCAGACAATTAAATCGACAAAGATTCGATTTGAGCCCGGCTTTTTTTTGGCTTGATCGTTATTATCGGTGATTTGTGTATTTTGATTCATTATGTTTTCCACGCGGCGATAGCCAACGCTAACTAAATGTTTAGTATCTGTTATTTAAAAAGTATAACGCACACCAATAGACGTGGTGTCGAACTCAGCCATAAATTCGTCTTGTTCAGCTTCTATTGACCGAAAATCAATCGTAACACCAACGTTTTCAGTGACAAAAAATTGAGCGCCAACTCCAAAGCTATCTCCCTCATCGCTGCTTGGCTTACCTATACTAGCGTTTAATTCAAAGCGGTCTGTTAAGTTGAAACGAACCCCGATTTCACCACCAACGATGCCTCCATCAGCACTCTCATCGTCAAAAAGTTCTCCGCCTTTAAGCTTAAGGTTGTCGTAACGACCTCGAACTAGGGCATAGAGTTGAGTTTGCGGTAGCTTAAATGTTATCCCGACTCCAAGCGTGGTGATGCTGTCTTCGATCGAGG
>JBLHRL010000106.1:0-7941 GCA_047625975.1 Arenicella sp. | reverse complement strand
AAATCGACTCTACAACAAGCTCGAAAGTTGACCCGCAAGATGGTTTCGATCTAATCGAATATCCGGTCGACTTTAATTTTAAAGCCATGTGTCACGCCCAAGAGGGAGCTCCGGCGGCTGACTATATATCCGAGCTAATCACACCTATATTAAATCATGGCGCCTTAATCGAAGTGACCACTAAGAGTAGTCGAACTGGTAAATTTGAATCGGTTACAGCCGTTGTTCACCTCAATAGTCGTGATGAGCTCGAATCAATTTATAAGCTAATCGCGCAATCGCCTCGAGTGGTTATGACGCTCTAGAGCGTGTCAAATCGACCTTCTATACGCGATGATGAAGCCACATAAGCAGTTCATTCGAAGTACCTCAAGTGGTCGTTTAATTGAGGTTTCAATGTTTGAGCAAGTACAGTATCAAGATTCGTATCAGGCAATGGCATCTTTTGCCAATCAACGCAGCGAAAATGACCTTGATAAAATCTGGTTATTACAGCACCCCCAGGTTTATACGCAAGGAACCGCGTGTAAGCTAGATGCCTTTTTGCCAAGTCATATTGAAACGATAAAGACTGATCGCGGAGGTCAGATTACCTATCATGGACCTGGTCAAATTGTGATGTATCCGATGCTGGCATTGAAACAATACGGTATAGGCGTTAAGTCACTGGTCTTCAAATTAGAGCAGTGCATAATTGACACACTCTTGACTCTAGAGATTGAGGCGTTGCGTCGAGACGACGCTCCTGGAGTCTATGTTAAGGGCAGCAAAATCGGCGCACTCGGACTGCGTATTCGTAAGGGTACCAGTTATCATGGTTTGAGCTTGAATTTAAACATGGACTTGTCACCGTTTAAGAATATCGACCCATGTGGTTATCAAGGTTTACAAGTAACCAACATTGTTGACCATCTCTCTGAAAAGGCGGCCACAGTTGATATCAACGATGTGGCAAAGATTGTTTTGAATAAGTTTGTAGAATCGCTATGAAAGGCTCTGAATAGTCGAGTTTAGTTCCCTTAGCCGCTCAGGCGTTCCGACATCGGTCCACGAGCCATAATATGGCCGGGCAACCAGCATGTCGTCGTCGACCATCCTCTTTAGAATTGGCCCTAAAGCCAGCTTACCTTCGGGCAGTAGGTTGAAAATTTTCTTACGATACAAGGCAATACCACTGAAGGTCATGGTCGACTCAATAGGCTTATCAACGTTAAAATCGCCATCGGGATTATGCGACGGATTTGGCACTAATAACAAACAGCCAAGTTTATCTGAGGTAATTTCCAGCATCGACGAAAAGTCAAAATCAGTATAGATATCGGCATTAATTACTAGAAACGGGTCGCTGTTGATTAGTGGCAACGATTGCTTAATGCCACCAGCGGTTTCAAGCGCACCTGTTGCCGATTCGTCGGAATAGCTAATCGTAACCGCATAGCGCTTTCCATTGCCTAGCCTTTGCTGAATCTTGTGGCCCAAGTACGCGGTATTAATAACAATGTGCTTAAAGCCAAATGCGCTGAGCTTGTATATGTGCTGCTCGATTAGAGAGTGCTTGCCAACCTTTAGCAATGGCTTAGGGGTATTGTCGGTTAGCGGCCGCATTCGAGTGCCATGACCTGCCGCTAGTATTAACACTGAGGTTTTCTGCGGATCTATTTTTACCCCAACGTGAGGTTTGCCGATAGTGATTTGTTGTTTCATATTACCGCTTGAATATGACCTTCAAAATGATTCTTAAAGGTTTCCAGTTCTGGATAAATTTGTAAAACTTCCAAAATATACTTTGCGACTAAGGGTAAGTCTTTTAGATAGCTGTTTTTGCCGTCCCGATAGCTAAGTCGGCAAAAGATACCCATTACTTTTAAGTGCCTTTGCAGCCCGGCAAAGTCGACCCAGCGAGTAAGCGTTTGTAATGAGAAGTCAGGCAGACCAAGGCGTGCTATCGCCTTTATTCGATATTCCTCTAGCCAAACCTGTTGTTGTGCTCGTGGCCACTCGATATAACAATCTTTGAAAATAGACGCCAAGTCATAACCTATTGCGCCGACCACCATATCCTGAAAGTCGATAACTCCTGGTGAGTTAGACTCGGTGATCATCAGGTTACGAGAATGGAAGTCTCGATGAACCCAAACCTGCGGTTGTTCGAGGCATGCCATGGCGAGCTGCTGCTGAGTGTAAAGCCAAACAGCAAAGCTAGGCTCGTGGATACTACGGCCCAAATGTTTGTCAATATACCAACGCTTGAATAGCGACATTTCATCAATCAGCTTAGAACCACTATAAGCGGATGGGCTACCAGTTGAACCATCAATCTTACCTGACTGTATTTTAATCAGGGCATCGATCGCCTTGCTGTAGAGTTGCTCGGCGTTGCCTTCTAGCTCATCAAGGTAAGTGCGGTTACCAAGATCTTCTAAAACAATAAAGCCTTTTAGTAAGTCATGGGCTATTATCTGTGGAGTATGGAGACCCAGATTAGACAACGATAGCGCGGCGTCTATAAATGGCTTACAGTCCTCTTGTTCTGATGGCGCATCCATAACCACGAAGGTTCCGCGGTCTGTTACGGCTCTAAAGTAGCGACGAAAACTGGCGTCAGCTGAGGCCGGCTGTAAGTCGCTTACTTGGTACTTTAGGCTTTGAGTAAGCCAAGTATGAATGTCAGTTTTTCTTTGATCCACGATGACTAAATTCAGTTAATATCTGGTTTTAAGGTGCGGTATTGTGCGCCGCTTGTAGATAATTATTGTCTCAGCCAAGAGAAACATTAAAGTTAACACTGAAACAAACGTGAAAAGGCTTTAATCGTAACTTAGCAGTGGACCACTTATTGCTTTATAATAGTGAACTTAAGTATACAGAAAACCATACGCTCTGGTTAAACAGAGTATAAACTTTGCAAGCAGAGCTGCATTGAGAGCTTAATGCAATTTGCTTAAGTTAAAATAAAACAATAATGAATAACCCTAAGGTGGATTGGCTCTATGATTAAGCAGTTCAAACAGCTTGATGTAAATGACCTCAAAATGAATGCAGTTGTAAGCCCCTCAAAATCTCAGTACTTTGGCGCTAAGCTAAGTTTGACATTAAGCAGTGTGGTCTTGCTGTTGCTTTCTGGCAGTGCGTCAGCGGCTTGTAAAGGTCTCGATTGTGTTTGTTTACCGTCGGAAATTCAGTTTTCTTCCCCCCTAATGGAGGCAGATGCAGACGGCGATTATCCAATTTCACTCGAGGCCGACAACGTCGAGTCTCAAGGTGAAGACGTAGTTACGTTGACTGGTAATGCCGAAGTCACTCAAGGGCGCCGAACCGTAGTGGCCGATAAACTTCAATACTATCGACAAAGCGAACGAGTGGTTGCGCAAGGTGGCGTTGAAATGATTTCCGATGGTGGAGATTATCTAGCCAGCGAGTCGATTGACATTCATGTTCCAACTCAAATTGGTACACTAAATAACTCGCAATTTAAATTTGCCCGTGGGCTCAGTAGTGCCGACGGAGTTGATACCGTTCAAATTGAGTCGCGAGGCTCGGCCGAATTGGTAAGTTTAGAAGGAGACGGTTTTATTCGTTTAGAAAACGCCGATTACTCCACCTGCCCAGAAGGTAACGACAGTGTTGTGATTGGCGCGCGTACCTTAGAGTTAGACAGAACCGGTGGCGTGGGTCGCGCGCACGGCGCGACTATTCGCTTTAAGGGCTTACCTATATTTTACGCACCATACATTTCATTTCCGCTTAATGATAAACGTAAAACCGGTCTTCTGGCTCCAAGCTATGGGTCTGATCAAGAGTCGGGGAATATCTTTGAAGTTCCTTGGTATTGGAATATTGCTAAGAATCAAGACGCAACTATTACACCACGTTATTTTACCGATCGTGGCCTGCAAGTAGGGGCTGAGTACCGCCGGCAGACAGAAAACTCATCAACTTTAATTTACGCCGAAGTGCTGGCGGACGATAAATTGTTTGGTGATGATCGAGACCTATTAAGTATTCAGCATTCGCAACAACTGACTGACAATTTGTCGGCTAGGATTAATTATAACGATGTATCAGACATCGATTACTTTAACGATTTGCGCAGTGATACTCGCTCGTTTAGTACAACTTTTGTGCCTCGTGATATCCAGCTAAACTACTCTCATCAGTACTTTAGGCTCCGTGCGCGTGCTAACGAATATCAAATTATTGATGACCGGGTTTCAAGTGCCAGAGCGCCTTATGAAAGACTGCCATCACTGACCTTTAGTACCAATTTACCCGATGGGCTTTATGATTCAAGCTATGGAGTAAATGCCAGCTACACCGATTTTAGTTCAGACTCTCGTATTGAAGGCACTAGAACCTCTATTAACCCATATGTTGAATTGCCGTTTGAGACTCTATGGGGTTACGTTAAACCTAAGGTATCGGTCTATAGCAGTAGTTATAGTTTAGACAACGTAGCCGATGGCGCTGAAGACAGTCCTTCTTTTGTAGTCCCTGTGTTTAGCGTAGATAGCGGACTTTACTACGAGAAAAATAGCAGTTGGTTTGGTAATGATGCATTGCAAACCTTAGAGCCACGGCTCTTTTACGCCTATGCGCCAGAGGAAGATCAAAGTGATGTTCCTGTGTTTGACACCAGCGCAGTATCACTAAACAACTTTAGTAATATTTTTAGAGAAAATCGCTTCTACGGCAGTGATAGAGTCGGCGACACAAATCAAATCACCTTGGGTTTAACCACTCGATTTATCGACAATGAGACCGGTAATCAAATGCTCACGGCGAGCATTGGCCAATTATATTTGTTAGACGATCTAGAGCAAAACCTGAGCACATCAACGGTAATCGAAAAAGGCTTAGGCGACTTGTTAGCCGAGGTTAAGACCGAGTCGAAAGGCGCTTGGACCACCTATAGCTTCGTGCAATACGATCACGACGAAAGTGAAGTTCGTACGGCTAGATTTGCAGTTGGCTATGAGCCTAAGGACGATAGCCGTAAGAATGTGCAATTCGGCTATTACCGCTCCGATGTCCGTAATCGCGTGGTTGACCAGCTGACGCTTGAAGCAAACTGGCCGGTATCTGATAAGTGGCAGTTCTTTGGGTCGGAACGCTATTCTATTGAAGATTCTGAAAGCATCGAAACCAGAGCAGGCCTTGAATACAATGGCTGTTGTTGGAAGCTTCGCTTTATTGGCAGCAGCCGTATTGATACGCGCTTACGTCGAACTAGCGATATTGATGGTGATGACAAACGTACTGCGTTCTTTATTGAACTCGAACTTACTGCTCTAGGGCGTTTACGAACGGGCTTATAGTGCCACAAAAGAAATCACAAAGGTTTGGCCTTTAATACTCATTAATAGTCATTACATAAGCCAACCAATAGATATTATGAAAAAAATAATTAGAAATACCGTAGTAATTTTTGCTATTACCGCTAGCTTTTCGTTGGTCTCTCAAGCGCAATCGGCGTTCATGGATCGAGTACTGGTGATCGTCAACGAGGATGTTATTACTCAGTCTGAATTTGACTATCGTTTAGCAACAGTGTTGCGCGAAATGGATAACAGTAAGCCAGTGCCAGCCGATCTGCATAAGCAATTACTTGATGGTATGGTAAGTGATCGCTTACAGGTTCAAGAAGCGAATAGGCGCGGAATTGAAATTAGCGATCAGGAGTTGATGCAGGCCATCCAACGTTTTGCTGGGCAGCAGAATACCACTGTAACCGAGCTACAGACTTCGCTTGAAGGCCAAGGCCAGTCGTTTGACAAATTTAAAGAGTCTGTGCGTGATTCTTTAACAATTTCGAGGTTTACCGATTATTACGCGCAAACACGTGTGGTAGTGCCGGAATATGAGATCAATGGTTACATGGACCAGAATAAGCTCAACAGTGATAACTCTGAATAT
The DNA here is from genome assembly GCA_047625975.1 of Arenicella sp. Lineage (GTDB taxonomy): Bacteria > Pseudomonadota > Gammaproteobacteria > Arenicellales > Arenicellaceae > Arenicella. The sequence goes on along the minus strand of JBLHRL010000106.1, from coordinate 2,028 downwards.
AATGTTGCTCATATTTTGATTAAAAATCCAGAGACTAACGCTGACTTAGCAGAGCAGGTTAGAGTCCAAATTAATAACGGGTTAAGCTTTCAAAAAGCGGTCTTGAGCTATTCAGAAGCTGGCGATGCAAAAGATGGCGGGGTTATTGGTTGGCGTACCGCTGAGCAGCTACCCGAAGTCTTTTTGGCAGCGGTGAAAGATTTAGAGGCTGGGCAAGTCTCACAAGTCATTGCCAGTCCAAACGGTTTACACATCTTAAAATTGTTAGAACGCAAAGGCGATAAAACCGAAATCATTCAAACTCAAGTTAGCCACATCTTGATAAAAGCCGATTCAAAAGTGGCGAAGTCGCAAGCGTCGAAAAAGTTATTTGATCTACGCCAACGCATTTTGGATGGCGAGAGCTTTGAAGATCTTGCTCGTATTTATTCAGACGATACGGGCTCCGCTGCGACTGGCGGAAGTTTAGGTTGGGTGTCACCCGGCCAGATGGTGCAACCATTTGAAGAGGCGTTTAAGCAGATCGCGTTGAAGCAGGTGAGTCAGCCAATCGATACGCAATTCGGTATGCACATCCTGATTGTCGATGATCGTCGTAAAAAGAACGTAACAGAGCAATTAGCCAGAGGGCGTGCTGAGAGCATTTTACGTCGCCAGCGAGCCGATCGTGAATTCGGACAGTGGGTTCGAGAACTGCTGGAGGGTGCTTATGTTGAACATGTTTCGAAGCCATCTATACCGCTTATCTAAACAGACTCTGCCGGTAATAGAACGTCATAGCTTACTTTAACTGGTAAGTATAAAGCCCACCCAAGCATAAGATTGAGTGGGCTTTTTACTGTATTACTAAGGCTGACGATGCCTTAACCGGCAACTAATCTATGTGGTTCTTAGATCATTTGGCGTTCTTTAATCTCGTTCAATGTTTTGCAATCAACGCAAAGCTCGGCTGTTGGCCTGGCTTCTAAGCGGCGAATACCGATTTCAATGCCGCAGCGATCACACCAACCGTAATCATCACTGTCTACGCGCGAAATAGTCTGGTCAATTTTCTTAAGCAACTTTCTCTCGCGATCGCGGTTTCGCAGCTCTAGAGACATATCAGTCTCTTGACTAGCTCGGTCATTTGGATCCGGGTGGTTGATTGTTTCGTCTTGCATCAAATGGATGGTGCGAGACACTTCATCAAGTAAATTGGTCTTCCAGGCAATTAAAATATTACGAAAGTGATCAACATGATTCGGGTTCATGTATTTGTCACGCGCCTGTTCTTTATAAGGCGTAATACCATGAATCAATTGATCTTGGTTGATTATCGTTTTGGTAACTTTTTTTGTGGACTTCTTGGTAGCCATAAAATAAATCTCTGTGATGTTCCGACACCAGCGTACTAAAACGCTGCGTGTGCTCTTAAATGTGTCTAATTGCGTTGTTTATGCGTTGTTGTGTTGCGCGGGGATTTCTCTATTATGGTCATAAGCGATATAGCTATGCACTGCAAAATTTAGCGGCTATTTTTACTACAAAGTGGGACCAGAATCAATACAGTCAGTAGCGTTAGTCACTAATATTTGATTAAACAAATTTAAGCCAGGGCCGAGCAATGATGTTTAGTTTACGGTAGTTTACGTTTAAGTAGTGGATATTGATTTTTCCTTTGCTATACTGATTTCATAATAGCAAGGGCTTAGCGCCCCTTGAGATAGTAACATCAGCCGTCTTGATGGCGGTAATTTAACGACAACGACCAATTAAACCTAAAATAAGGCTTGGAATACTATGAATACATTAAATAAAACTGCGATCGCATTGGCTCTTGCCCTAGTAGTAAGTGGTTGTGGCGACAGCGGCGAAAAATCAGCTGTTAGTAACGCTATCGATGCGACCAAAGAAGCAGCATCAAGTGCCGTAGATGCGACAACGAATGCAGCGAGTACTGTTGCAGATTCCACTGACGATGCAGTTGAAAGTACTACAGACATGGCTACTGACGCGGTTGAAGGCACGGCTACTGACGCGGTTGAAGGC
>JBLHRL010000105.1:0-8560 GCA_047625975.1 Arenicella sp. | reverse complement strand
ACAAACTTGCCGAAGAAGGTGTTGTGTTCGACGCGGCCTATACTAATTCGCCATTATGCGCACCGTCGCGCTTTGTGATGATGAGCGGTCGACTGCCTAGTTCTATTTCTGCGTGGGATAATGCGGCGGATTTTTCATCTGAAATCCCAACATTTCCCATTATTTAGCCGCCGAAGGCTATCGCACCTGTCTTTCTGGCAAGATGCATTTTATTGGTCCAGACCAATTGCACGGTTATGGCGAACGCCTAACCACCGATGTTTACCCAGCTGACTATACCTGGCATCCCGAATGGGATCGGCCCGATGCTCGGCTTGACTGGTTTCATAATATGGAGGTGGTGACCCAGGCCGGGCCATGTGTGCGCTCAATGTACATGGACTATGACGACGACGCGGTATTCAAGGCTAAGCGCTTCTTGTTTGATCATGCTCGTGATAATACTGGTCAGCCGTTTATGTTAACGGTGTCAATGATCCAACCGCATGATCCCTATCTATGCAGCCAAGAGCATTGGGATTTGTATCGATACGACGATATAGACCTCCCCAAAGTGCCATTGGGCTCTGTAGACGAGCACCCCCCACACCACAAGATTGCGTCATGGCTACGGCGCCAGTGATTATAATTTTGACGATGACACTGTTGCTAACGCTCGGCACGCTTACTACGGTTCGCTTGCCGACGTCGATAAAAAAGTTGCTGAGCTACGATTATCCATCGAGCAAGCCGGTTTCGGTGATAACACCATCATCATATTTACCTCGGACCACGGCGACATGCTGGGCGAGAAGGGTATGTGGTTTAAAATGTCTTACCTCGAAAATTCTGCGCGAGTGCCCTTGATAGTGCACGCGCCAAAAATGTTTTCTCCCAAGAGAGTAGCTAACGCGGTATCGTTAGTAGATTTTTTACCGACCTTTACTGAACTAGCCCGAGATGGAAAAGACGGCTGTTATGCATCGCCATTAGAAGGGCAGTCATTGGTACCTCACCTATCCGGAAGTGGCGGCCATGATGAAGTGATTGGTGAATATTACGGTGAGGGCACGGCGGTACCGATTTATATGATTCGGCGTGGAGATTATAAGCTAATCTACTCTACAAATGACCCGATACAATATTTCAATTTAGCGGATGATCCACTAGAAGTGAATAACTTGAGCGGTGCGCAAGAGCACCAACAGCAAGTTACTGCCTGGGTTACTGAAATAGAACAGCGCTTTGATCGGCAGGCCATAACAGAGCGGGTGTTAGAGAGTCAGCAAAGGCGTAAGTTTTTGAAGATAGTGATGCGTGATCAGGGTGTTAATTGGGACTATCATCCGATTGAGATGTCGGATGAGCTTTATATTCGTAATACCAAGCCAATCTTTGAACTCGAAAAAAAGTCGCGGTTTCCAGCTCTCTAGACTCAAACACCAAGCCTTCTTCGCGGTCAATTGCGGCTATGAGTTTTGGTGATGAACAAAGCTCAAAAAATGGGTATAATTACTCTCCACGAAAAAATCGCTTGAGCTGCTTTGTTCTATAGGCCGCCGAGCAAACATCAACACGTCTACATAGTCTAGAGAGGCAGTCATGGGTCGAAAGATCAGTCAGCAGCACCTTAGTAGTTGGAATAGCCGGCAAGCCATTGCCGAGAAAATGATCCCTTTACTCGGATCTTTATATCGAGGTCCTAGTGTAGTGCTTCGAGTTTTTGGTCAGAAGATCATGAATTCATCAACTATTGAAATCATCAAAGCGCATTTGCACGGACAACTAATTGTTGGTCAAACGCTGAACATGGATCAAAGTTACGCGATGTTGCAGCTAATTGAGAAAATGAATCTGCGCCCGTGTCGATTAGACTTAGGCAAGCTTTGCCATGAATACCTTGCGCAAGAATCCGACGAAGACATGCAAGCTTTCTTAGTTCGTCGTTTATCGCAGTTATTGGGCGAAAGACAAGCTGAAGACGACGAGTCACACGATGTTGTGTTGTATGGTTTTGGTCGAATCGGCCGCCTGCTCGCGCGTTTACTTATTGAGCGTACCGGCACCGGCGCAAAGCTTCGTTTGCGCGGGGTGGTGGTTCGATCTAAGGGTGATGTGCAAGTAGATTTGGAAAAACGTGCTGAGTTACTTCGTCGTGATTCAGTTCACGGTGAGTTTCATGGATCAATTAAGGTCGATGTTGAAAACCAAGCCATTATCGCTAACGGCAACTTTATTCAATTTATTTACTCCGCCAACCCGGCTGAGATTGACTACACCGAATACGGTATAAAAGACGCCTTAGTGGTCGATAATACTGGTATTTGGAAAGATGAAGCTGGCCTTAGTCAGCATACGTCTTGTCCAGGTATTTCTAAGGCCATGCTTACTGCGCCAGCCAAAGGTGATATCAAAAATATCGTCTACGGAATTAACGACGATTTGATTGAAGCCACTGATACTATTTTATGTGCCGCCTCATGTACCACCAATGCTATCGTGCCACCATTGAAAGTACTCAATGATGAATATGGCATTGAAAGCGGTCACGTTGAGACAATTCACTCTTATACCAATGATCAAAACCTGATCGATAACTATCACAGCGCCGAGCGTCGTGGTAGAAGCGCGCCATTAAATATGGTGATCACCTCGACCGGTGCGGCCAAAGCGGTGGCTAAAGTATTACCCGAGTTAGCGGGTCTTTTGACCGGTAATGCGATTCGTGTACCGACGCCCAATGTATCAATGGCGGTAATGAACCTGAACCTTAAGCGGCAAGTAACGGTTGAAGATATTAACGAGACCTTTCGTCAAATTTCATATCACTCGCCGCTTCAAGAGCAAATTGGTTTTACGTATTCGACTGAAGTAGTGTCATCCGATTTAGTTGGTTCAACTCACGCGGGTGTGGTTGATGGTGGAGCCACCATTGCTGAAGGTTCACGAGTGGTGTTGTACGTTTGGTATGATAACGAAGCTGGTTATAGCAACCAGGTGGTACGTGTGATGCAAAAAATGGTTGGTTTGTCTCTAGACAGTCTTGCTACCTAGGATCGCATAAACGCATCGCTTAAGCGTTGCCAAGAGCCCTCGTTGATGCGGGGGCTTTTACATTCAGTACACTAATTTATCGAGAAAAAATGAATACAAGAAGCTTAAATATCAGAGGCCTAAACCATCATATTCAGGAGTGGGGTGACTCATCAAAGCCGTTGTTGGTGTTACTGCACGGTTGGATGGACTGTGGCGCGACCTATAAATTTGTCTCTGAATATTTAGTTGAAGACTATTTTTTAGTTGCCCCAGATTGGCGGGGCTTTGGCCAGACTGATCATGCTCCTAGCTATTGGTTTCCTGACTACTTTGCCGATCTTGAAAAACTACTTGATCACTATAGCCCTAATCAGCCAGCAAACTTGGTCGGCCATAGCATGGGTGGCAATATCGCCTTAATGTACGCTGGCATTCAGCCGCACCGAGTCAATAAGGTCTTAAGCCTAGAGGCGATGGGGATGGCGTCAACGGCTATTTCAGAAGCGCCAGAGAAGTATCGTCGTTGGCTGCGTGAGATTACCAGTGATGAGCCAAGTAAAGTGTATCCGCATTTTGATGCACTGTGTTATTCGGTACACAAAGGCAACCCCTCGCTAGCACCAGAAATAATCATAGAGTTAGCTCATATGTGGGGTGAGCCATTTGAAGATCAGGGTGCCTATCGTTTAAAGCATGACCATGCTCATCGTTACGCAAACCCGGTACGCTATAGTTTTGAAGATGTGCAGCAGGTCTGGAAAGACGTGACGGCCACGGTCGGCTTAGTCATGGCGCTTGATTCGACCTATTACCAACGCTTCGCTAAGTTTGGCCGTATTGACGAAGCTAAAAGCGCCTTGCGAGTAGCCGAAGGTGATTATTTTGAAGTTGAACATTGTGGGCACATGCTGCACATTGAGCAACCCGAAACGACGGCTAACTGTATTCTAAGTTTTTTTAAATAGTCGATAGAGAGGTCGATCGATACTATCTAGATCGGTGCACAGCCTGAAGGTTAGAGGTTTCTTATAATCTCTAGCTCTTTCTCAACATCCTCAATTCTAGCGCCAAGCCTAGCACGCTCATATTCGGTTGTGGTGAGCGAGAAAGCGCGTTTATATTGTTCAATTGCGAAGCTGTAATTACCGCTTAGATAATGGTATTCACCCCGAGCTTGGTAAGAACGTAATCCATCGCCGGTCTCGCTATAAGCTCTAGACAGTAATATATGAAAATAGGGCTCGTCATTATTGTTGGCGAGGGCTTTATGTATGATCGGGATTGCTTCTTGGTTATTTTTGGTCAATACCAATGCATTGGCATAATAGATATCAACCAAATGATTGCCAAGCCTATTTTGCTCCTGGTAAAGGACTTTAAGCTCGGTTAAGCCAGTATCAATCTCACCCGCATTTAGCTCATTGTCGGCTTTTATCAGTCGCACGCTGACATTGTTAGGATAGTCTCGGACAAGCTCGCTCAAAACCTTACGCGCCTTATCAAATTCGCCATTCTCTGCCAGCGACATGCCATAACCATAACGGTTTGGAAGCGTGGTCTTACCCAAATTTAATTTCGCTAGATAAAGGTCGCGGATTGCTGACGCGTCTTTGGCAAAGCCTGCGGTCGCTTTCGCTTGCATCATTAAAAATTCTGATTGATCCTGCGGCGGCGCCTTCGGGTAGGCGCGTACTCTTTCGGCTGACTCTGAAACACGATTGATCGTTAACGGGTGAGATCGAATGAATTCTGGGGCATGCGACTCGTTGATACGACTTTCGGCCAACAATCGTTTGAAGAATACCGGCATTGCCGCTGGGTCGAGGCCCGCTCGGCTAAGCAGTCTGATACCAAGCGAGTCTGCCTCAGTTTCATAGGCGCGACTAAAGGTTAGTTGCCGGTCAATAATACTTGCTTGAGTGATACCGAATGCCGCCTGAGCCGCGTCAGCGCTTCCCGATGCAGCCGCTGCAAGTAGCGCGCCGATCGCCAGCCATGAATCGTATTGAGAATTTTCGAATTTACGCGAAATGTGTGATTGGGTAACATGTGAAATTTCATGCGCAATCACAGATGCAAGTTCACTCTCACTCTCAGATTTAGTCAAAATAGCGGTATGCATTGCGATATGCCCACCCGGCACTGCAAACGCATTAATAGCATTATTGTCGATTAAGTAGAAGTGATAGTCTTTGCCTGCGTCGTCACTAACGTCGAGCAAACGATGGCCTAAACGATTGATGTAACCGACTAACTCAGGGTCAGATACGTAGGACAAGCGGTAGCGTGATTGGCGTATGAACGATTTACCTAACTGCTCAGCCTCGTAATCGGATAAAAAATTTGCGGCGTTCGAGCCTAAATCTGGCAATTGATCGAAATGATCGCCCTGTGCCGAGCTATTAACACTGCTGAAGGTAAGCAAAGCGCTTAGTAAAAAGGCGTTCAGCTGTTTGTATAGCGGTTTATTGCTTGTTTTGAAAAGAGTCGATAGTTTCATTCAAGTTGCTTTTGAGTCAATGTCGCGTTTAATCAATCGCCGGTGGATAACATACAAAACCGAACAGTTCACGACTTTATTGTTGTAAGTCTACACCATAGCCGTCAACCGCTAAATTAAAGATACGTATAAGAAGTCATTTCAATCTCGATTCGAATGCATGAGTTGGAGCCACAATATCCTCAAGGCAGGCTTCTCGCTTGCGGTGCTACTCTTGGCCATCGAGGTGAGTGCCCTCAGTCATACTGATCACCTGTCTGCGTCACCCTTCGGCTGTGCTTAGGACACAGGTCTAGCTGTAATACCACATGACACAGAGTTATTTACGGTAGCTCACACGATGGTTGCAGGTTGACTTCGGAGGCAGGCAACGCTACTGGCCTATGGGGGTTTTCTAATAAACCGAACAGAGTTGAACGAAACTGTTCCGAGGCGTTCGGTGTCATAAAGCGCTCTAATATGAAGCATTGTAGGCCAAATGAGTGATTTTCATCTTCATGCTCGGTGCCAAAGCTTAAGGTGCTTTCGCGTAAAAATTCTGGCGAATAGCGAAGTAAAATACATAGATTTTCAGCCAGCGCATGTATTTCTTTCTTCTTAACAGCAATTTCGCCTTGCTCTCTAATCTTAGTGATAAAAGCAATATACTGATTCAGAGTTCCCTTGTGTAATCTAGGCAATGCGGTTTGTGTTTGCTCAGTATGAACTCCATATTCAGCTTGATCGCGGTACAAAAATCGGTATTTACTAACTTCTTGAGCGAGAACGTATGAGAGTTCTGCAAACTCATAAACGGCAGAGCCGCTGCTGGGTCTTATCAACATTCTACTCGCCGCCTCTGATATGAATTGCCTAGTAATTTCAGCATGTATGTCTTTGCGATTTTTAAAATGATACCAAATATTCCCGGATGAGATGCCCACTGACTCGGCGATGTCAGCAATTTTTACATTGCCATACCCGTGCTGGTTAAATAAGGTTCGTGCGGTTATTAAGATCCGATCTTTTGTTTTCATGGTTACTAAAAAGAGGTTTTCGTTTTTGGCCTAGTTTTGTCGCTTTAGACTCAACTAAATACAGTTTAATTATGTTACTTGAGTCGATTGATTCTAATGTTAATTACATAGTTTGTCCTTTTATTGCACGATTTATTTTATCCTTTCATATTATTTATTAGTATTTATTTACTAATAAAGGTCAATATTAAACTGATTTTTGACATTTCAAACAAAACGCGCTGTCTTTATTAGGTTTTAAATACTAATATTGTCAAAATCTAGTAAAGATACCGCGTGGTAAGGCAGCAATTAGGCGGACTTTTCTTGTTAATATGGCAATCTATTTAAGGAGCTAATTATGTTAACTGAACGGCAGCGAGCATTGCTGGTATTGAATGGTGCCGGCCTTTTACTATCGGGGATTTTGATTGGATGGGGCTACTTTATAATGCTGTTAGAAGGCATTAGGCTGTTTCCGTTTATTGAGTTTATTCAAGCCGACGTTCCTGGTGACCGGCGAGCTTGGAACATGGCGCATATGGAAGCTATTACCAATGGTACATTGCTGATGGTCACTGCGGCGATTGCGCCCTTTATTAAGTTAAGTAAGCGGCTATGCACTGTCTTGTTCTGGTGCACGATTACCTATGGGTGGTTGTTTACCTTGCCGGCGGCGGCGAACGCCATATTCGAAACTCGCGGGCTTGCTTTTGGCGGAGGTCCTTTCGAGGGCAGTCTCGCTAATGACATAATTTTTCTATTCGGCTGGCCATCGTTTTTGTGCGTGCACATCGCTCTACCTCTTCTTTGTTACGGAGCATGGCTACATCTCAAAACTATAAAACGATAGCCCCGAAAGTAATACTCCGTCGGCGATTGAATTCATTAATATTAAGAGAGGCATAAATCGATGTATCACGACATTAAGAATCGCCCAGAACTGGTTGTGCGCAAAATTCCATTTACATTTTCAGAATGCTTTAAAGCCATTTGGAACCCATCTAAGCCAGAATGGAGTCATATGGTTAATGGCGCCTCTTTGACCATGCCATATCTTGAGCCGTTTTTGATTCGTACGGTTCGAGAAACAATTAAGCTGATCAAAATAGATGAGCTAAAGGCTGATGCTAAAGGTTTTATGGCGCAGGAAGGCCAGCATTTCATAAATCATCAGCGTTATAACGACTTGTTAAAGGCTAACGGTTATCAATGCTTGCAGAATGTCGAAGATCAAATGAAGCAAGAGTTTACCGGCATGCAATCAAAAAATTTGCAATGGAGGCTGGCCTATACGGCTGGTTTTGAAACGATGACTGTCGGCATGACTGAGTGGCTGATAAACGATCGTAAGCATCTGTTTGGCGGCGCTGACCCGTCGGTAGCGTCGTTTATTCTCTGGCATATGGTCGAGGAAACTGAACACAAAAATGTGGCGTTTGATCTCTATCAGTATCTATACCCCGAGGGTTATTTTAGGCGGCTCTATGGTCTCTTTAAGGGCAGTACGCATATCGCTATTTTATCCCGTCGGGGTTATAAAACAATGCTCGAGCAAGACGGTAAATGGAACACAATAAGCAGTCGTCTGCGCCTGTATGGCATGGTTGCTCGCTTCTGTTTCAAGGCAATGCCGGCTGTATTCAAGGCCGCGATGCCGAATTATCACCCTTCTAAAGTAAAAGATCCTAGTTGGGTAGCGAAATATGTAGAAACGTATACTCACTTAGAGCAGGGTGAAATTCCTCTGTTAGACACAAGTGACCCAGAAATTACACCCAGATTTAACCCACCTAGCTGAGCTGTCTCGAGTCATCCAGAGTTATCTCTAATGATATTGAGCTATCTCTAGTCACCCTGAGTTTATCTCTAGCGATATTGAACTATCTCTAGTCACCCTGAGTTATCTCTAGTGATATTAAGCTATCTCTAGTCACCCTGAGTTATCTCTAGTGATATTAAGCTATATCTAGTCATCCTGAGCGTAGTCGAAGGACCTTTTTTAATGCAACTGGTTCGAAACGACGTTACTAGGATAACCAAGTTTAAA
>JBLHRL010000104.1:0-8682 GCA_047625975.1 Arenicella sp. | reverse complement strand
GTCCAGAGTTTAAATCCTTTCTAAGATAAAGGAGGCGAAAACCCCCGCTTTCGCCCCCCTACCCGTCTTCAGTCTATGCAACCCTGAAGACCCCCCTACCCTATAGGTTGATGTTAACGACAACCTAACCATTGCCAATGCGCTGCTATCAACCAAGTAATATAATGCCTGAAAGCGCCGAGCCAAACTGTTAAGTATTGTAAAATGTATAAACAGCAAGCCGATACCCGTCACCTAAACGAGAGGGGTACTAACTAAGTAGCTTTTGTCACTATTTAGGGTAGCGGGCAAATCTTGGGCTTGTTAGTAGCGGCAGACGGCCGGTAATCAACCTGAGCGCCCTTTAAGAGCTTAAAGAGGTCGATCAAAAATGATTCTCGTTCACCGTTGCAAATAATGAGTATTTGTCTACTCCTCCTTTTATTTTTAATCCGCTGATGCGCTGGAATTAACCACGGATACCCACCTATGCTTAAGCCATTGCGGGCTTTAGGCGGTAATATGGCTTTAGGTTTGTCTGAATTTATTTATCCTTCTCAGTCGAATAATTTGCATAAATGATGCCCCTGATCTATTTTCATAGGACTTAGCTGAAAAACATTCTCCCTAAACTCAAACACGATGAAGGTGAATTATGACTACTGTCGGTAATCTCTTAAACATCAAGGGCCACGAAATCTGGTCGATTACTCCTGATAAATCCGTATTCGAGGCCCTCGAAATGATGGCGGAGAAAAACGTTAGTGGCTTACTCATTTTGGAAAATGACAAACTGGTCGGTATTTTTACTGAACGTGATTACGCGCGAAAGCTGATTCTGAAAGGAAAACTTTCCAAAAGCACTAAAGTCGGTGATTTAATGACAAAAAATATATTGTATGTCGAAACTCAAAACACCATTGAGGACTGCATGACGCTAATGACTAATAAACGTGTTCGTCATCTGCCTGTGCTCAAGAGTAATCGCCTAATTGGCATTCTAACCATCGGCGATTTGGTTAAACAAATTATCTCCGAGCAGCAGACGACCATTAACCAGCTTGAAAATTATATTTCAGGTGGGTATTAGAACCCGTTTAAATAGAGTAGGTTAGATTTACTAACCACAACAACAGAATATTTCTGGTCCCAGTTAATAGCGATTTGATGTCGCCTTTTCTTGCTCGTTCTTGCTAACAAGTATTCCAGCGAGAAGCCTTGCATCAAAAGCCGAAGAGCGAATGGCGAATGGCAGGTTATGGAAAAAGTGAAGATCACCAAGTTCTACCCTAGAAAATAGAACTATCGCATACTTAAATAAGTCTAATCTAATCAAAGATCGCCAAGCCACTAGCGCTCTTCAATACAGATATAATCCACTCTACTATTTTAAGCTTGTAAACATGTTTGACTTAACATCATTAGTCGAACTTATTTTCTACCACAACAGAGAATCCTGACCCTATTGGCCGCTATTCTATTAAAATATAGTCTTAGACACTGAGTTTATGGCCAAGCAAACTCAATTCATTAATTGTCCATGCTGCGCTATATTGACTTCGTGAATCATAACCCCTACGAGTAAACTATGAAATTAAATGTCTATTTATCTGGCGAAATTCACACAGATTGGCGTCAACAAATCATCAACGGTGCCGACAATCTAGGTTTGAATCTAAACTTCACATCGGCCGTAACAGACCATGCCGCCAGTGATGCCGCAGGCGATGTTCTGGGTAGCGAAGATAATCCATTTTGGCGTGACCAGAAGTCCTCCAAAGTAAACTCGATTCGAACTCAAACTATGATCAAAAATTGTGACATCGCGGTTATCCGATTTGGTGATAAATATAAACAATGGAATGCCGCCTTTGACGCTGGCTACTGCGCCGCCTTAGGTAAACCCTACATTACCTTACATGACGACACGATTATTCACCCGCTTAAAGAGGTTGATGGCGCGGCTATGGCTTGGGCCACTACACCGCAACAAATCGTCGAGGTACTAAAATACGTTAGTGCCGAATAAGCTCGCTTTATAAACGATTAATTTGCTCAGTCGCAATGGCCTTAAACTACGATTTTTGTAATGCCTTTGCTTATCAAGTAAGAAATTCATTGCTATATTAGAGTAAGGTTTTTAAGCCCATCAACCGCCAGGATATCTCATGCCTAAGATTCTCAACATACTGGCTATCTCGATTGTCGCTATTTTACTTTCTCTAAATATCCATGCAGAAACCGCTGACACCATACTAAGCAACGGTAAAATCTACAGCCTAAATTGGGGCGAACCGAGCTTATTGGGAGAGCCTGCGAGTAACGCTCCTTATGAGAATGGTCAATGGCGGCCAGATGCGAGCCTAATAGCAATAAAGAATAATAAGATCCTCTTTGTTGGTGCCGATGATAACTTGGCTCGGTTGATAGGCGATGAAACCAATGTTATTGATCTTGGCGGCGCTACCGTGGTCCCTGGGCTGATTGACTCACATGTTCACATAGCTGAACTTGGAGAAATTTTAGAAAGGGTTAATTTAAGTGATGTGACTTCTCCGATATCGGCAATTGAAAAACTAAAAAAGTCATCTGGTACGCTGGCGCCCGGTGAATGGCTTATAGGTCAAGGTTGGGACGAGGGCGCGTGGGCAAATAACTACCCTAATCGTAAAATGCTCGATAAGGCCTTCCCTGACAATCCTGTTTACCTGCGAAGCTTGCATGGCTTTGGGGTTTGGGTAAACACACAGGCATTGGAATTAGCGGGTGTTAATAATCAAACAAAACCACCGGTTGGTGGCGAGATATTACGTGATGATAACGGCGTGGCAACCGGTATTTTACTCAATCGAGCGACTACCTTGATCGCTGATGCGGTACCTAAACCGAGTGTGCCTCAGTTTGCCGGCTACATATACAGCGGCATGCGGCAGATGGCAAAAGATGGCTTTGTCTCGATTCATGAAGCCGGTGCCGAGTCGCTACATATCGCCGCACTGCATTACCTTAAATCAAATAAAAAATTACCAATTCGTATGTACGCAATGCTATCCGCCCGTGACAAGGCCTTAGCATCAGAATGGCAACAAAAAGGCCCATATATAGATCCAGAAGGTTTTTTAGATATTCGATCGGCTAAGGCTTACTACGACGGTGCGCTCGGCTCACGGGGTGCTCGACTATTAGAGGACTATAGCGATCAACCAGGGCATCGTGGTGTTAGTGGCGATGCCTACGGGTTTGACGCATCAGTTGTAGACGGCTTGATTTCCTCCGGCTTTCAGGTTGGCATTCATGCTATTGGCGATGCGGGTAATAAAGAAGTACTCGACTACCTAGCAACAGCAGGCGAAAAGTACCCAGAAAGCAAACAACTCAGACACAGAGTAGAACATGCGCAAGTTATCGAGAGCCCTGATTTCAAACGTTTTAAGCAGCTCGCGCTGATTGCGTCAATGGAGCCACCGCATGCAGTCGAAGACAAAGCTTGGGCTGAAGAGCGACTCGGCTCAGACAGAATAAAAGGTGCCTACGCTTGGCGAACCTTGCGTAAAGCGGGAGTTCCACTTACCTTTAATTCAGACTTGCCAGGATCAGATCATTCTATTTTTTACGCCTTGCACGCCGCTGTAACGCGCCGCGATGAGCAAGCCGAACCGGTCGACGGTTGGTATCCTGAGCAAGCGGTGTCAATCGAAGAAGCGATCAGAGCCTATACTAACTGGGCAGCTTACTCGGCCTTTAGGGAAAAACAGACAGGTGTGCTAAAGCCTGGTTACTGGGCCGACTTGACCGTAGTCAATATAGATTTTTTTAAACTAGCAGGCTCATCACCAGCGAAAATTTTAGACGGCAAGGTGATTATGACTATGGTCAACGGCGAAATCATTTACCAACAGCCATTATAAGTAAACGCACAATAATGTAAAAAAATTGGCAACCGGCAGACAGTCTCAGAGTTTCAGCTAACCGCTTTCAAACTATCAATTTCTTTAGCCACTATCTCGGCTTGAGCAGAGAGATCAGAGTAGGTTCGAATATCACCTTTTCTTTGTGCCGCCAACGCTTGCTCTAAAAGAGTACTATATTGCTTATTTAGCTTAGCTAAAGGGTCTTTCTTGAGAAATGAAAACATAATTTGGATAATTTAAATAATAATTTAGGATTTAAGTATAACGCGGATAAGATAGATGTCATGTCAACTTTCTTTGACGCTCTTTTTTACGGTATTGATATCAGCCCAGCACTCAATCTCTGCATTAAATAACGGCAGACATACCCTTAAAAAATATTTTTTAAGCTGCAGCGTTGTATAAGTACCTTGGCTACCGTCGCCTTATTCGACATCTAGATTTAAGTAATAACCGGTTACGCCTATAAGTTTGGTTAAAATTTTCTTACCTGAAATACTCTGTGTGGCAAAAGATACCATAACTCATGTTGCAAACTAACCGCCACCGTTGGCGACTATTTGATCGTAAATGACATTATCGCTCGATTTGGTAACGCAAATCTGCACCGCTATCAGCACCTAGGTCAGCTTTAATAGACCATGCATCACTCAAGTTGTAACGCAAGATAAGCGACTGCGCGGCATCGAGTAAACCGTAGCCATAACCAATGTAGAATTTGGACGAAAATTGTTTCCCAGCCACTACGCTCAGAGCGTTGTTATTAAGCTGAAATTCCAAGCTGGTCAGGCCTAGCGATTGCTGCAACTTTTCGGTCATCTTGGTAACTTCGCTACTACCATCACCTCGTAAGGAATTGGCTATGCGTACCAAGGTAAAACCATCTTGAGAAGCCAGATTACCGACTGGCTTATTAAAAATCAATATTGATAAAATGTCTTCATCTTGCATTGATGGCGACGAATACAAATTTAATCTTGGCGAACTTGCTCGCCCAGTAACGCTCACACCAGCAGTTGTCGCGTCGATTTTTTTTTCGGCTTTGAGAGCTAAATTCGGGTCATCGATGCTACCTCCATCGAAAACTAAGCGACCTTTGTCGATTTTCAAATCTTGCCCATAGGCTCGATAGCGGCCATTGTTAACAGTAATTTGACCGTCGCCACGAAGGATACCGCCGGGCTGCTGAAACACTAACAGCTGACCGGACAAGTTGGCTTCAAGCCCCTTTGCACTTATTTTAGTTTTATTACCCAAGTCGACTGTAATGTTTAGACTTTGCTTGAGATTCGAAACTGATTTTTCTATGCCTTTAAGAACAACATCGTTGGACACCAGAACCGCTGTTTCTGGTAGTTTGAAGTCTAACTCCGCACGTTCTAAAACAACACCTCCACGTAAGTCCAGAAGTTGATTCTCTAAGCTAGACGTCAAATTAATATCGCCAATAATATTTAGCTCGGGAGTGTCCGCTAGCTGTAAATTCTCACCCTTTATTACCAATACTACTTTAGGCGCTGGTAAATCCAGGAAGTCGACATTGCCGCTTAAATAAAGCTGTCCCTTACCGGAACGAAGCTGGCCATCAAGATCTACCTTAGAGGTTCCATCGGAGGTAAGTTTTAACTCGAGTCCTTCAAGTTGTAAACCAAGCTCGGGAATATCAGCTCGCGCATTTTTAAGTGCACCTGAAGCAATTATCTCTGGATGAGACAACGACCCTTTAAGTTCTAGGTCAGCATTTAGGGCCCCGTTTAAACTGACGGCATCCAGTAAAACCGACGGTAATACCGATAGGTCAGCAACCGCTAACTTGGCTTTGCCTCTAACTTGCGCCTGCATAAATGTCGGTGATTCAAACCCCTCATCAACGTCTATATCGAACGTCATCGCGTCAGTATTAGCTAAGGTTACGGCTATCGAGCCACGTAAGCTATCGACCTGTTTGATGCTTGCCCGAATAGACTCAAACACCAGAGTCTCATCAGACTGTGGGGCATCACCAGATTCTTGCCACGTTAGCACCGCTGAGGTTGATTGAAGATACCCATTAATTGACGCTAAGGTCTGGGTCGGTGCTTTTAGATAGGAAAACTCGCCGTTCGCTTGCCCTTTTATATTCAAGTCGTAGAGTTGCGCCAAAATGTTTAAGTTAGAGAGGTCAAGCGAGGTCAGTACAGCGCTAAGCTGAGTGCTTTGAGCATTCTTAAGGGCCTCAAAGCAGAGCGACTGAGCTCGATTGATCAAGCAACTCTCAGACACTGACAAAACATCGCTAGCAACGTTTATAATCACTCGGTTTTTCAATCTCCATTCGGCTAGCACAGGGTCATTCAAATTGAGTACAGATAACTCACCGATCCATTGATCATTAAGCAAACTACCTTTGACTTTCACCGTCAGTGTTGCATCATTCGCCAACGTCGATTCGAGCGAGATCAAGTGAGACTGAACACGCCCGTCGATGCTTATAGACAGGCGATCAGCTATGATTTTTTGGTCTTGCGTAATTGAGCTTGCTCGCAGAAAAACATCTATGCTGTCATCGGCAGTCGCTAACGATGCGACGGCTAATAAATCAAGATCATCAACCGAAAAACCGAACAGCGACAAGCCCTTAGAATCGGCCGTCATGCTTACCGTGGGTTTAGCTCGTAGACCCGTCACCTTACCAGTACTCGCTAGGGTTCCAGAACCGCCGGCCAGAAAATCACCAATATCAGGCGACGCAATTGACCAACTTAGGTCGATACGATCGTCGACTCTACCGCTAGCTGATAAGCGAGATTTGCCTGATACGAGCGACAAAGCCTGAACCTCAAAGACATTTCCTGCTAACACTAGTTTGAGATCTGCTTTTAGGTCTTGGGCGTACGCCTTACCGATGGCATTCGCCGACACGGTATAGCGTTGGCTCGAGCCCTTAACACTAAGTTGGCCATCCGAAATTAGTTGGCTGTCAGGTGATTCAAACGGTGACGTATACGGCCAAGGCATGGAGGACCAAACGCCCTCTATATCAATAGCGCCTAGCTCAGTAACAGACGTATCTGTTTGAGTTAAAAAACTAGAAACCTGACTAAGCTGGCCCGCTATTGATAAACTAGCAGGACTTTGCTGACCTATCTGCGCGATCGACAAGGTGTCGATAACTAGTTGATCGTTAGCCAACACCACGTCGACATCGATCTTCCAGTTGGAGTGGTTGGCTGTTGCTATCGATGATTGACCAACGATAGCAGCGCTTAAACCCTCTAGCCCCTGTGCCACTAGAAAATCGCCCTTAAGCGTAAACTCGCCCTTTCCCAACCAGACCGTTTCGCCCACCAGTGTCTGTACCTCGCGGGGCGCCGTTACTAACTCAGCCGACCATTCTATTCGTTTACTTAAGAGATTTTCGACTGTCGCTGTGAGTCCCAACGATAAAGGCATTATTTTATTTTGCTCAATTTTAATTGAAGACCAGGTACCGTTAATAGTTCCGCTCGATTCGAGCTTTATTTGACTAATTTGCCAATCAACTGTATGCCATAGATCGAGCACACCATCTGGCTTAGCCGATAAATCAACCTTACCTTGTAGCGACACTCGGTTGTTTGACTCTGATATTTTCAGCTTTTTTAGATCTAAGATGCTGTTATCTATATCCGCCGACACCTCAATTTTAGACAGCACTACTCGCTGTGATGCAGTGTCTAGGGCCCCAGCGCTAATAATACTAGAGTCAGCAGGAGGAGCAGCAATAGAAATACGATTAATCTCCATACCAGTAAGCGACACGTCGATCGGCAGTTCAAGCCCTTGCCATCGCTTATGAGGTGTTTTTGTTGGTTCAGCTTCGACTAACTCGACCTCAACGCCCGTTAGACTAAGTGAGTCGATACTGACGCGCCTACTCAGAAGCTTAAACGGGCTCCATTGCACCGCACCTCGATCAATTCGAACGGTGATGCCATCAACGGTCAATAACAAGTTATTAAAGCTAAAGCCGCTAACATCACCATCAATCGATTCGACATTCAAAATATCGGGGGCTATATTAGTAGCCCAGCGAAGACCACTGGTAGTTGCAAGTAACCACCACGAAAAGCCACCAAGCAATAAAGCCACGATGGCTATTGCCGATAGGAAACCGTTGAATATCGATATTCCATTGATTGCCCTCATCATAGGTCGGTACCAACGCTAAAATGAAGACGAAACGGATTACCATCTTTATCTAACGCAGAAGCGGCATCCAAACGCACAGAACCGAATGGCAGGCGCCAGCGCAAACCAACCCCGACTCCCTTCTTGTAATCGGCATTACTATCAAAAGCGTCACCGGCATCCACGAACGCCGCAACTGATATGCCGTTGCTGATTGGGTGTTCATATTCGAGACTGGCAACGACTAAATTTTTGGCAACCTCAACGCCACCACGTCGGTTAACGCCCAGACTCTCAAAGCTGTAACCACGAATACTGTCATCACCACCGCCCAAAAAGCCAAGAGATTCGGGTAGATCAGTCGATTCGTCAATCACGCTGGCGGCTAATTTAAAGCGAAACTTCAGTCGACCGGTAGCAATCGGAATCAGTCGCCTCGAGTCTAAAATGACCTGTACTAAATCAATGTCTGATAGCACTGATTTGCTCGCTCCCCTAAGCGTGACCGATGCACTCCAACCCTTTGTGGGGAAAGTAAAGTCGTCCGCTTTGGTGCGCTTCCAGCGCACGCTAGACATCAATAAGTCCGTACTCTGTTGAGTAGAGAATGAATCGCTGTCAGCCTCTGTAAGCAAAGTGCTGA
>JBLHRL010000103.1:0-9046 GCA_047625975.1 Arenicella sp. | reverse complement strand
TCGAATGAGCTCGGTGCGCTGGTAAGTTTCACCAGAAAGGTCTACAAACTTGTCGAGATGTCGGCTCTTGCTGCAGTTGGAGTCTCGAATAGACTCTGTTATCTGTCGAAGAATAGTTTGACCAAGCCGTTCACTTTGGGTTACAAATTTAATGCCGAGGCCGATTAAGCTTGAAAGGATTAGAATCGATAAGTATTTTTTTACTTTTAGCTTGTGTAAGTTGTTGTTGGTAGTCGGCTCTCAAAACACTTAAATGCCCTCATGTACATTTTTTCTGTAAACTCAGTAAGGGGCAGAGTAATGTTCGATGAGTCTTTACAGGCCATTAAGCGTGCTGAAATCATACAAAAATGATTTATTTGCTCAATCGATTGGCATAAACGTCTCGAATCGGGATAGAGTACTCGGCGTGTATTAGACGGCTCATCGATGATGTGTCTAGAATGGTATTAAAACTAGAATCAGGACCGATAAATGGAAGCAATAACGCCCTCACTGCTGACTATTCTATTGCTGCTTATAGCCGCCTTTGCCGCGGGCTATATAGATACTCTGGTAGGAGGTGGCGGTTTGATAACTATCCCTGCGTTAATGCTGGCCGGCGTGCCCCCAATTTATGCATTGGGTACGAATAAGCTACAAGCCGTGGCAGGGTCAGGTACCGCTACGCTCGCTATGTTTCGTAGCGGAAGAGTTAAATTTAGCGATGTGGGCCGCCTAATGGGCTTGGCGTTTCTCGGCTCACTTATCGGTGCCATTGCGGTGCAATTTTTTGATGCTGAAATCTTAAAGGGTATTATCCCCGTCGTGATTATCTTGATTGGCGCTTACTTTGTATTTGCGCCAGCACAATCACTGGTTGAAACACCGGCCAAAATCTCCTCGCGCACCTTTGGCTTCACAGCGGCTCCCGGAATCGGCTTCTATGACGGTATGTTTGGACCTGGCACAGGGTCATTTTTTGTGTGGGCCGGCGTCTCTCTTCGTGGCCAGCCCATTGTCTATTCCACCATGGCGGCTAAAGCGCTAAACTTTGCAACTAATGTGGCTGCGCTTTTGGTATTTGCTTTTTATGCTAAGGTACTTTGGAAAATTGGGCTTATTATGATGGCTGGGCAAGCATTGGGTGCTTGGTTAGGCGCGCATTCATTAATGACCATAGATCCTTCGGCATTGCGATATTTGGTTATTGCTGTTTGCTTTATAATTTTGCTTACATGGGCAATTCAATGAATGAAACGATCACCAGTGAATTTTTGAGCTATCGAAGAGTTATCTCATCGATACTAAATAAAATTCGTCCAGCAGCTAGCCATCAAGACATAGAGGATATTCTTCAGGACACCTATATCAATACCTATCAATCTTCGTTGAAGCAGGAGATCCGGTTCCCTAAGGCATTCATGGTTAAAACCGCGATTCGGTTAGCTAACCGACAAATTTCGGTGGCGCATCGTGTCGATTGTGATCTTGATATTGAACAGCGCGCAAATGAAAATTTATCATTTTATGATGCCTCTGACTTTTGCAGTCAGACTGAAAATGATGTATTTAGTCGTCGAGATTTTAGTTTTTTATGTGAAGCTGTGAATGAATTACCCAATCAATGTAGCAAGGTGTTCGTATTGAAGAAAGTTTATGGGCTGTCGCAGCGAGAGATCGCCACACAACTCGATATCAGCGAGAGCACGGTTGAGAAACATGTCGCCAAAGGTCTACGACGGGTCATGAAGTCTTATAGTCAGCAGCAAGGCAAGTGCTCAAAGTCTAATCTG
Source organism: Arenicella sp. (assembly GCA_047625975.1). Lineage (GTDB taxonomy): Bacteria > Pseudomonadota > Gammaproteobacteria > Arenicellales > Arenicellaceae > Arenicella. The sequence continues at coordinate 7,271 of JBLHRL010000103.1, read as the reverse complement.
TCGAAGTTGCAACCTACTCGAAAAGCTAAGCAGGTAAAGTTATGAGTGCTATTGCGTTCCCTAACCTTGATAAAATAGAAGATCAAGCGGCCGATTGGGTGGCTGAAATTGATCGAGGCCTCTCAGCCAAAGAGCAGACAGCACTTGAACGGTGGTTGGCCGAATCAGAGTTTCATGGTGAGGCCTTAGTTAAGTGCGCGTCAATGTGGGATTTATTGGATGTATTGAAACCAATCTCTACGTTAGTACCGGTTAACAGCGAGCTTGAAGGCAATCAGGTTCAAGAACTGACTAGGCGTAACTTTGAAAAAACTAGAGGGTCATTAATCGCGGCTAGCTTTTTGTTGTTGATAGGTGCGTTGATCTACACAAACTTGCCTTTTACTGGTCAAGTTCCGATTGTTAAATTAGTGCAAGACAAGCCTGAAAAAACTCTCTTTAAGGCACAGTTTTATGAATCCACAGTCGGTGAAACCTCCATAGTTACTCTTACTGACGGCAGCTCTTTAGAGTTGAATACCGATTCTGAAGTGGTGGTTCGTTTTACCGATTCGAAACGCAATATCGAATTACTCAGAGGCGAAGTGTATTTCGATGTTGCCAAAGATGCGAGCAAACCATTCGAGGTTAAGGTCGGTCAAGATAAAGTAACGGCGATCGGAACCGCGTTCAGTATCGATGCTGGCGAGCCGTTAGATGATCGTCGCTCACTGCTCGAAGTTGTTGTTACCCACGGTAAGGTAAAGGTAACTAGCCGCAAAACTCAATTGCCAATATACCTTGAACCTGGCCAAAAAGCGGTGGCACGAGATGACTCCTTCGAGGTTAGCTATGACGCTGACCCTGATGCTACCCTTGCATGGCGAAATGGTATGCTTGTGTTTCAAGGCGAGAGTTTAACTGAGGTGATTCGGGAGCTTAACCGGTACACGCCACTTAAATTTCGCCTTATCGATCAGGAGCTAATGTCGATACCCGTTGGCGGCCTTTTTAAAACCGGAAACTTAGATCAATTACTGGCGGTGCTGGAAAATAATTTCTCGGTGTCGAGCGAAATTGTCGGTAATGAAATACTATTGACTAAATCGAACTGACCTCGCTTTCATGAGGTCACGACATTGAATCTCAGGGCTCAAAATTTTAATGATGCTCAAATATTTAAATATACTTTCAATTACGATGGCGGAAAATATGTCGTTGGTTCTCTATTTAAGTGAGAGTCTAGAATGTGAATAAACCATTGACTGTGAGGAATCTTTCTAAATGGGTATTTTACGCAATAGTGATCAGCTGCTTTTATTGGCCTGTTGCCAGTGCTGCTCAGCTACGCGACAGTGGTGAAGAATTTTACTTTAATATTCCAAGGCTCTCAGCTGACAAAGCCCTTACTCGATTTGCTAGGCAAGCCGATTTGACTTTGTTGTTTCCATACAAAGAGGTAAGAAGAGTTAGAACAAGACCTCTGATAGGCCGATATACCATCGGTGATGGACTACGACAGATGTTAAGGGGTACTGGTATCGTAATCAGTGCGGGCGTCGGCAATATAAATAAATCTGAAGATCTGGCAGCAGAGAATCAGAACCAACTAAATATTGAAGAGGAGTTAGACGTGGAATTTTTACCAAAAAAATTAGTACCAAGCGTAATAAGCTTAGCCATCGCGAGTGCGACCTTCGGCGCAGCTCAAGTGCATGCCCAAGAAGAGCAAGTCAGTAATTTAGAAGAGGTTGTCGTTTTAGGTAGCCGCAGTGCTAAGGCACGTTCAGCTACTGACTCGCCAGTACCGGTTGACGTCATTAGTGGAGAAGACCTTTCTTCTTTGGGTAACGGCGCTGACCTTACCGACAACCTTAAAACATTAATCCCTTCGTTTACCGCAACACCGGCAACCGGTGACGGTAGTGCGTTTGTACGCCCGACTTCTTTGCGCGGCATGTCTCCTGACCAAACACTAGTGTTAGTGAATGGAAAACGGCGCCATAGATCGGCCCTTGTGCAACTATTCGCGCCGGCCGCTGGTAATGGTTCGCATGGCGTCGATATTGGAATGATTCCGGCTATCGCATTAAAAAACATTCAAGTATTACGTGATGGTGCTGCAGCCCAGTACGGCTCAGATGCAATCGCCGGTGTAATGGATTTTTCATTGCGCGATGCCAATGAAGGTGCCGAAGTACAAGTCAGTTATGGCGAGTTTTATGAAGGTGAATCTAGCACTAAAGTAGCGGCTAACTTAGGTTTTGCTATTGGTGATAAAGGCTTTGTAAATGCCAGCATTGAATATACCGATAATGAAGCACTATCACGCGGCGTTATTCGTGCAGATGCCCAGGCACTAATCGATGCCGGCGTACCAGGTGTTGGTGCCGATACGCCATTTGGTGATGCACCTTTTACCCAAACATGGGGTCGCCCAGAAACCAGTGCTACACGTATGTTTGTGAATTCGGGTTATGAGTTAGACAATGGTTCTGAGCTGTATTGGTTTGGTAACTATGCCAACACTGATGGCCGCTACCGTTTTTTCTATCGTAATCCATCCCATTCATCGATTGCCGCACTTGGCTTACAGTCTCAATTCCCAGTTGGTTTTACACCATTTTTAGACGGTGCTCAGACCGACCTTAGTTCAGTTACTGGCTGGCGCGGCGAATTTGCTGGCGGTACGACATTTGATTTTAGTGTTGGTTTTGGAAAAAATGAATTAGATTATTTTTTAAACAACACACTTAACCCTAGTTTGCCGTTGTTGGCCGACGGAACAGCGGTTAGAGACTTCGATGTTGGCGCTTACGAGCAAGAAGAAATCACTATAAATGCCGATTTTTCAACTCAGGTGAACGATTCTGTTGCCGTTTCATACGGTGCCGAATGGCGTGAAGAGAGTTATACCTTAGTGGTTGGCGATGCCAACTCGGTTGTTGGTTCTGGTCCAAGCGGCTTTAGTTCACCTCAACCGGCCAGTGCGGGTACCTTTGATCGCGATAACATTGGTGTCTATGTTGACGTAGAGCATGACATTAGCGATTCATGGCTGATGCAGTACGCCTTACGTTACGAAGACTACTCTGACTTTGGAAGCACCACTAACGGTAAGATCGCGACTCGCTATAACGTCAATGATAACTTTACATTGCGCGGTGCGGTCTCTACTGGTTTTCATGCACCAACACCAGGTCAATCTAACTTTTCATCGCTGATCACTACCTTTGACGGTGCTACTGGTGCATTAGTATTGGAGGGCTTAGTGCCCGCCAATAGCGATCAAGCTAGAGCGTCTGGTGGAACGGATCTAAAGGAAGAAGAGTCTACAAACATCAGTTTCGGTTTTGCCACGGCAATTAATGATAACTGGGATTTAACCGTTGATTTCTATCAAGCTGAAGTTGATGACCGTATCTATCGTACTGGTGACCTACCGTTTGTTGATGTTGCAACAGGTCAAGTTGTTGCAGGTCGATCTCTGTCGTTTTATACCAACGCCCTAGATGTAGAACACAGCGGCATAGACGTTGTATTAAACGGCAGTATCACTTGGGGCTCTGTCAGAACTACAGACGTAACTTTTGCCTATGCACACAATGAAATTGACGTAACAGGTCAAAGTCAAGTGGCCGGTCAAAACCCAGTGAGTGTATCGACCATTGAAGATATTGAAAACAATTACCCTGACGATCGCTTCACCTTGTCTACCAATACTTTCATTTCGGATAAACTGAACTTGTTAATTCGCTCGACGTACTACGGCGCGCATTTTGATGAGCGTGGCACAATTAATGGCTCTGCAGGTAACCGCAGCTCAGAAATTGATTCGATAGTCTATTTCGACGTTGAGTTAGGCTGGCAGGCAAGCGATAACCTAAAAGTTGTCTTCGGTGCCGCCAACATATTTGATTCATTCGTTGATGAAATTGATAACGATGGCGTGTTTGCTAACCGCCAAAGTGTTGGTCTCCAATACCCACGTCGTACGGCCGCTAACTACGAAGGTGGTTCTTGGTATGTAAAAGGCATCTATAACTTTTAGCCAGTAGCTGGATTAATTTTTTGTCTTATAAAAACCCGCGTTCAAGAGTATTGATCGCGGGTTTTTTTATTTTCATTACTCTTTTTTACCCCACCCCTCTAATTACAAACCATGAACAACAACGCTATGTCTTTTAACCCAGCATTTGATGGTCTAGTACCGTCATCCACTCTTTATATTAACGAAGCAGTAAATCAGCTTTGGCAACGCGGTGAGCAAGCATTTCATATGGGATTCGGTGAATCTCGTTTCGATGTCCATCCACGATTGCAGTCGGCACTCATCGATAGTGCCAACAAAAAAAGTTACCTTCCAGCTCGTGGGCTGCCCGCGCTGATTGACAGCGTGGCAAGTTATTACACCAGCAAGCTAAATATTCCATTTTCATCATCACAGGTGATTGTTGGGCCTGGCAGTAAGTCGCTAATCTATGCTCTGCAAATGGTACTCAATGCCGATCTTTTTCTGCCCACTCCTTCATGGGTTAGCTATGCACCTCAAGCGCAATTGTTGGGCAATAAAGTCAATTACATTCCGTCGTCTGTTGAGGGTAGCTACCAACTCGATATTAATGCCTTAGATGTATTGGTCAAGAAGTCAGAGAACCCTCGAAAGCTATTAATCATTAACAGCCCAAACAACCCTACAGGCGAGGTGATGAGTAACGAGTTTCTTGAAGAGTTGGCAGCATATTGCCGAGCAAACAATGTTTGGGTATTGAGCGACGAAATTTATTTTCAGGTATGCCATGGTGAAGTTGAACATGTCTCAATCGCAAAATACTACCCTGAAGGGACTTTTGTATTCGGCGGTCTCAGTAAGCATTTATCTATTGGTGGTTGGCGCGTTGGCGTGGCTCTTTTCCCGGACACCGATATTGGTAAGCAGTTGTTACAAAAAATGGTGGTGTTTGCCAGCGAGATCTGGTCTGGTGTTTCTGCGCCGATTCAATACGCCGCAATAACGGCCTATCAAGAGCATGACGACATTGAACAGTATGTGGCAGACTGCTGCGCGATTCATGGTATCCGTACCCGTTTCATTCGAGCCGAATTAATCAAGCTCGGTATTGGTTGCACCAATGCTCAGGGTGGCTTTTATATAGCCGCAAATTTTGACCGATATCGAGCTGGGCTAAATAAACTCGGCATTAGCAGTGCCGCAGAGCTTGCCAGTCACTTGCTCAGCGAACATCACCTTGCTACTTTGCCTGGAAGCGACTTCGGAGTGCCGCCGCACACGTATACATTGCGGTTATCCACCTCGTATTTAGATATGGAGACGGAATTTGATTCACAGCGAATATATGACTTGTACAACGGCGGTTTAGGGAGTAGAAGTTTAATGACAATTGACAATCATCCCGCGACCTACGGGGCGTTGGCTGCATTTGCACAATTTATTAAAACAATAAGTTAGAAGTCTAATTAACAATATTCATCTATCTGGGGAGGAGAGATGACAAAACAAACTGAAACATTTTTATCGTCGGTCGAAAAAATGTTCGATCAAGCGGCTGAATTAGTTGGCCTTTCTGATGATTTACGGCACAAAATTAAAGTTGCTAATTCGACCTATACGGTTCGCTTTGGTGTGCGCCTTCGAAATAGGCTGTTTACATTCACAGGCTATCGCTCGGTACATTCGGAGCATCGCGAGCCGGTAAAGGGTGGTATTCGATATTCACCACATGCCGATCAAAATGAAGTAGAAGCACTGGCCGCGCTGATGACCTATAAGTGCGCCTTAGTTGAGGCACCTTTTGGTGGTTCCAAGGGCGCATTAGTGATAGACCCTAGTGAGTGGGAGGAGCATGAGCTTGAGCGTATTACACGACGTTTCACTCAGGAGTTAGCCAAACGTTCACTGATTAGTCCGGCACAAAATGTACCGGCCCCGGACATGGGTACCGGCGAACGTGAAATGGCTTGGATGGCAGACGAGTATAAACGGCTTTACCCTTCTGACCTCAATAGTTGGGCCTGTGTAACTGGTAAGCCTGTTAGTAAGGGCGGCATTCGCGGGCGCGTTGAAGCTACTGGTAGGGGGGTCCAATATGCTCTACAAGAAGCTTTTCGCCACCCCGAAGATATTAAGTGGGCCGGTCTATCGGGCAAGTTAGAGGGCAAGCGTGTTGTGGTTCAAGGCTTGGGTAATGTGGGCTACCATGCAGCACAGTTTTTGTCTCAAGAAGACGGCGCTATTATTGTTGGTGTGATGGAGCGCGATGGCGCGATTATCGATGACAGCGGTATTGACATCGATGGCTTACATAAACATATCCATGAGAATGGTGGAGTCAAGGGCTATAAGGGTTACACGCCGGACTCTGACAGTATTCTAAAGATGGACTGTGATATTTTTATTCCAGCCGCGATGGAAGGTGTGATTACCAGTGCCAATGCACGTGATATTAAAGCCAACATCGTGATTGAGGCTGCGAATGGTCCGATAACCTTCTCGGCAAATGAGATGCTTAGGGATATGGGGTGTTTGATTATCCCTGATTTATACGCCAATGCCGGTGGTGTGACGGTTTCGTATTTTGAGTGGGTAAAGAATTTGAGTCACATTCGTTTTGGCCGAATGCAGCGCCGTCAACATGAGAAGCAAACCTTGCACATGGTCGAAGCGATTGAAGAGATGGTCGGTTCACAGTTTCCGGCTAAGCATTTAGAAAAAATCATTGAAGGCCCTAGTGAACTTGATTTGGTTCGTTCTGGTTTAGATGATGTAATGCGTGAAGGGTACCAAGTGATTAGTAAAAAGTGGCATAGCGATGACCGAATTCCTGATTTGCGTACCGCCGCAATGATGATTGCCTTAGAGCGAATTCAAGACTCTTATGGTTCTTTAGGAATTTAGAGCTGTTAATTTAGAGCACCTAAGGTTACTTCGGGATTAGCTTTTTCTCAACCGCGAAGTATAAAAAAGCGAGCTAAGGAGCTCGCTTTTTTATTATTTTTTAGTCTTATTTCAATGCTTAGGCGGCGCGTTGGTCAACATGAACTTCTTCGACCATGCCGGCATTAGGGTCGTTGTATACGTCGAGATCAATTCGGCCCTCACTCTTGGCTACGATGACCGTGACAACTCCATCACCCGTTACGTTGACCGCTGTACGAGTCATATCAATCAATCTATCAACCCCAATAATGATACCAATCGCTTCAACCGGTAAGCCCACCTGGTTAAATACTAGCGTCAGCATCACCAAGCCCACCGAGGGTACAGCGGCAGT
>JBLHRL010000102.1:0-9678 GCA_047625975.1 Arenicella sp. | reverse complement strand
GAGGCGTTGTCATGAGTGACGAAAACCCAGTAGGCGCCAACATTCAAATGGGCGACGAGGACGTGGTCGACAGAGCTTTACGGCCCGAGTACTTACAAGACTTCGTCGGTCAACCAAAGCTTAAAGAGCAATTATCGATTTTTATTCAGGCCGCTCGTTCGCGCAATGAGTCCTTAGACCACGTATTGCTGTTCGGGCCTCCTGGTTTAGGCAAAACCACACTATCGAACATTATCGCGCGAGAACTAGATGCTAAGATTCGCCAGACCTCTGGCCCAGTATTAGAGCGCGCAGGTGACTTGGCCGCGGTGCTCACTAATCTTGAGCCGCATGATGTTTTGTTTATTGACGAAATTCATCGTCTAAGCCCTGTGGTAGAAGAAATTCTCTACCCAGCACTAGAAGATTTTGAGCTTGATATCATCATCGGTGAAGGCCCTGCTGCTAGAACAGTGAAGCTATCATTGCCGCCTTTCACACTAATTGGCGCGACCACACGAGCGGGTCTGCTCACTTCACCGCTGCGAGATCGTTTTGGTATTGTGCAGCGATTGGAGTACTACAACACTAAAGATTTAGCTAAGATCGTTCAGCGATCTTCTGACATCTTGGGTGTGCCGACTGAAGACCAAGGGGTTAAAACGATAGCCAATCGAGCTCGCGGAACACCTCGTATTGCCAATCGTTTGTTACGTCGAGTGCGCGATTATGCCGAGGTGAAAGGCACTGGTAAGCTGACTGAAGAGATGGCCATGAAGGCGCTCGACATGATGGAGGTTGATCCGCATGGCCTCGATTGGATGGATCGACAATTGCTCAAAGCAATTATGCAAAAATTCGACGGTGGTCCAGTTGGTATAGATAGCCTCGCCGCGGCTATCAGTGAAGAGCGAGGTACTATTGAAGATGTGATCGAACCTTATTTAATTCAACAGGGTTTTATGATGCGCACCCCTCGTGGCCGAGTCGTTACTAAGCGTACCTGGTCTTACTTCGGGTTGAAGGAGCCAGTTGAGCCCAATCAAAATAGTTCGCAAGTTAATCCGCAATCCAAGTTATTTGACGACGAGACCTAGCCGATAATGTTTGAGAAAACGGTTAGAGTCTACTATGAAGATACCGATGCTGGTGGGGTAGTCTATCATTCAAATTACTTAAATTTCATGGAGCGTTGTCGTTGTGATTGGCTCGATTCGCTTGGCTTTAACATCAGCAAAATTCAAGAAAACTATGGTGTTATCTTCGTTGTCCGCGATGCCACGCTTAAATATGACTTACCCGCACGACTTTTCGATCAATTGACCGTTACTGTAAAACCATTGCAAGTGGGTAAGGTTAAGTTAATGCTTGAGCAAAAAATTTATAATCAGGGCCAATTAATCTGTCAAGCAACCATAAAGCTAGCGACTTTGGGGCATAGTTCGTTTAAATTAAGCGCCATGCCTGAAACGCTTCGTGTAGCCTTGAGCGCCGAGCGATAAGTCGCTTTGGTGTGTCTTGTAGTTTGGCCGAGCATTGGTGAGTCAAAAAACCAACTCTGAAGTATGGTATTAAGTTGAAAATTCTAAATCTACGTCGAGTAATTCGGCTAAATCGGTAACTAAGAACAATGGCAATCGTGATCCAAAGTGTAATGACCCAGGCTGCAGCTCAGAAAGCCGCTCAGATAGCCGAGCAAACCCTGCAATCAGAGCCTTTGAATGTGGCGACCAATGCTGGACAGGTTGCGGCGGCTCATGCGGCTGATAGCATGTCTATTATCTCGTTAATAATTGAGGCCAGCCTAACCGTTCAGTTGGTCATGTTCATGCTGTTTTTGGCCTCGTTATTTTCTTGGTCGATTATTTTTTCAAAAACCAAAAGTTTGCATACCGAGCGTAAGTTGACGGCTGAGTTTGAACGAGAGTTTTGGTCAGGTGGCAGCATGCAAGCTTTGTTCAATAAGTGGGGTGCTGAAACTAAAAAATCGTCTGGAATGAGTGAGATTTTCGTTGCCGGTTACCGTGAATATCAACGTTTAAGCGAACGTGGGTATGCTAATAATAACGATCTTCTAGACGCTGTTCAGCGAGCGATGCGTGTTGAACTAGGCCGTGAAATTGACCACCTTGAATCACAAATACCGTTTCTTGCCACCGTCGGTTCAACCTCTCCGTACGTCGGCTTGTTCGGTACCGTTTGGGGTATTATGAATTCGTTTATCTCGCTTGGATCTTCGACCCAACAAGCGACCATCGCGAGCGTCGCACCCGGTATTGCCGAAGCCCTTATTGCTACTGCGATGGGCTTGTTTGCGGCGATCCCCGCGGTAATAGCCTATAACCGCTTTTCTTATCACGTCGAAAGGCTGGTTGGCCAGTACGAAATCTTTATGGAAGAGTTCGTAAGTATTGTCAATCGTCAGCTGACTATTGAGGAGCGCTAGCACCGATCAGTGCTAGTAAAAAATCATGAGTAAATACAGAGACCGCAAACGAAAACCGATCGCCGAAATTAATGTGGTGCCGTATATTGACGTTATGTTGGTATTGTTGATTATATTTATGGTGACGGCGCCATTGCTAACCGAGGGGGTTAAAATTGACCTGCCGCAAACTATGGCGAACCCTGTTGAGTTTAATCCTAATGCCCCTGAGCCGTTTATCTTGACGGTTGACAGAGATGGCCAAATGTACATCGACGAGCTGGCAAAGACGGAGCAAGAAGTTTTGACCTACGCGGCGGCTCTATATCGGCAGAAGCCAACTACTGACTTCCTAGTTAGAGGCGACAAAAAAGCATTTTACGATGATGTGCTGAACGCAATGGTGGTATTGAAAACCGCCGGAGTTGAGACCGTCAGTCTGATTACTGAACCACTTCCAACGACTTCTAAGCAATAGATAATAATAATGAGTGATAGAAGAAAAGCCGGTAATAAAAATCGGGTGATGGCGTACATCGCGGCAGCGGTCGTACACCTATTATTGATCGGCGCATTTTTATTCAATTTCAGCGATGACGAGCCGCGTGAAACGATTAACGCTTTTGAGGCTGAAAAACTCGATACCGTTAAAGCTAGCGTGATAGATGAGTCGCAGATTAAAGACCAGCAAGAAAAGCTTAAAAAAGCAGAGCGCGAACGTCAGCGTAAGACGCTTGACAAGAAAAAGCGCCAGCTAGATGAACTAAAAAAAATACAGCAACAAACGGATCAAGAGCAACAGAAAGTAGTTGATCTACAAGATAAGCAAAAGCTCGAACAACAAAATTTAGAGCGTCAGCGCGAAGCCATTGCGCTGAAAAAGAAGAAAGACCAAGAGCAGCGTAAAAAAGATCAGAAGATTGCTAAGAAAAAGGCCGATATCGAGAAAAAACGAATGGCCGTGCTTAAAAAGCAAGTCGCTGAAGAGGAACGAGATCTGCGCGAGAGGCAGCGAGTTAATAAACTGGTCGCCGAAGAAGATGCCGAGCGGCAACAGCGTGAAGCTGATCGCCGAGCAAAAGAGCGCACCACAACGGTAATGAGTCAGTATTCAGCTAAGATTGAACAGGCAATTAAATCTAAGTGGCGAGTCGCCCCTGGCACCGAATCTTGGCGGGTCGCTAAAATAAATATTAAACTCTCTCCAGATGGGCGAGTGTTGAAAGTTGTTGTCATAAACTCCAGTGGTAGTCAGGACTATGATCGTAGTCTAGAGACCGCGGTGTTGCAGGCCAGTCCGCTGCCATTCCCAACGGTCGAAGAAGACGCGTCAGCGCATCAGATTCTGCAAGACATTAATATCAACGTCAAACAATAAGAGCCTTTTAGACTTATGAGTAACCTTCAATTTTTTCGTCGTCTACGAGTTGCGGCTTCGCTATTGCTGCTCAGCCTGGCAAGCCTGCAGGCGCATGCACAAGCCGAGTTAAATATCTCTGGAGCACAAGTGCGTGGAATCCCGATCGCTATTGTGCCGTTTAAGGTGTTGGATGGCAGCGAGTTAGAACATCAAATTCATGATGTTGTCAGCTTTGACTTAGCTGCATCGGGAAAATTTGAGCCAATCGCGGCGCAAGATTATCTTAGTAATCCTTCCCGCAACGAAGACGTTCAGTGGAAAGACTGGCGATTTATTGATGCCGAAGTTCTAGTAATAGGCGAAGTTTGGACGCTCGGCCCAGACAATTATGAAGTACAGTTTCAGATGTATGACATTGCTCGTGAGCAGCGTATAGGTAACGGTAAGCGAATCAGTGGTCTCTCGATGAAAGATTTAAGAACCGCAGCACATGTGATTAGTGATAACGTCTATCAGGAATTTACTGGCGGTGCTGGCGCGTATCAATCACGTATGGCCTATGTGACACGTAGCGAAATCGAGTACCAGCGCTATCGCTATCGCCTGATGGTCTCCGATTGGGATGGTTTCGGTGCAAAAGAAGTTTATTCTTCTTGGAATCCGTTGCTGTCACCAGATTGGTCGCCCGATAGTCAGCAATTAGCATTTGTTGGTTTTAGCGCTAAAGGGCCCATTGTTCAGACGATTGATCTGAGAACACTAGAAACGCAGACAATAGCAGAATTCAAAGGCGTCAATTCGGCCCCTGCATGGTCACCCGATGGATCAAAAATAGCCTATTCAGCGTCTCGCAATGGAAGCCCAGACATCTATGTTTATGATGTGTTGACGCGCCAACATACTCGCATAAGTACACATTACGGTATCGATACAGAGCCCTCTTGGTCACCAACGGGTGATAGTTTCTTGTTCACCTCAAGCCGTACAGGTAAACCACAGGTTTACAGCTACAGCATCAACGACGAAACGGTTTCTAGAATGACATTTGAGGGTGACGAAAGTGCCAATGCATCCTATAATTTCAATGGGAATAGCATTGTTATGGTGCATGAGGGTGGTCAAATTGCTGTAATGGACGAAGAAACTAGCCGTATCACGATGCTCACCAATGCTAAATTTGATGAAAGTCCTAGTTTTTCTCCGAATGGAGACATGGTATTGTATAAATCAGAACAGCAGTATGAACCAGCCTTCATGGTGGCTTCATCTGATGGTCGAGTGAGAACTCGATTAAGTCTTGTAAGTGGCGACGTGCGTGAGCCGGCGTGGTCACCGCTTAGAAAATAAATTAACGGCAAACAAAACAACAATCATTTTCGGAGTGAATTATGAATCGTAAATTGGGTCTAATAATGACCGTATTAATGGGCTTGGTATTGACAGCTTGTGCGTCGAAGCCAGAGCCAGTAGTAGAAGCAGTAAAAGCTCCTGTAGTGACTGAGACACCGCAAGTTGATAATAATGCGTTTGACTCAGGTTACTCAGTAAGCGACCTGACTAGCCAATTTGGTATTAGTGGCGATCCGTTGAACTACAAAGTATTATACTTTAAATACAATAGTTCAGCTATTGATGAGCGTTCGCGCATCATCGCAGTACGTCATGCACAACATCTTAGTGGCCAAAGCGGTACTCGTGTAAATCTAGAGGGTCATGCCGATGAGCGTGGTACACGTGATTTCAACTTAGCATTAGGTGAGCGTCGTGCGCAAACTGTTGCTCAGTTGATGAGCACGGCTGGCGCTAACAGCACTATCGAAACAATTTCATACGGTGAAGAACGCCCAGTCGACGCAGCTCATACTGAAGCATCTTGGCAAGCAAATCGCCGCGTAGAAATTAAGTATTAATAGTTATTTTATCCTCACCTCTGGTGAGGTGATCGTTGTGGGAGCTAGCGTCTGTATGACACTAGCTCTCAAAGCGACAATAGGTTAATTATGCGACGAATTAAGATGTATGTAATGACTGTCGGGGTCGCACTTAGTGTAGCCCCGATTTTTAATTATGCGATAGCACAACAGGGCAATAGCTCAACTCAGCTAATGCTTCAAGTGCAGACAATGAGGCAAGAAATTGGCGAATTGCGAGATTTAATTGATCGGCAGCAGTTTCAACTGAGGCGTTTACAGAAGCAATCTGATACTCAGGCAAAGCAGATTGAGTTAGTTCAGGACGCAAGTTTACGTTTGCCTCCTGCGGTTGAACCGATGAATGATGACACCGCACTGCGGCCGTTAGGGTCCCAGCAAGTAGACGCGAATACTACTAGCGCTAACTCGGATCAGCGCCTTAGTCCAGTCGTAGAAGCGACGCAACCGTTCTCCACGGATATCGCTTCGGCAACTATTAATCAAGAATTCTCTACTGTGAACACCGTTAGTCAAGCGGTGCCGCAAGAGCCTGTTCGCTCAGACGATTTAGGCCTTGTGCCAGTTGTTGATCGAAGCTTCAGTACCTCTAGCCCTGCCGTTGTAGTGACCGGAGCCGGAACACAGCCGCCGATGCTGTCTTTTGAAGGAGTCGGCGGCAGGAGTCTGGCTGAGGAAGTTGATAATGCGGCTGTTTTTGTTGAGCAAACGCAGGCTGTTGATGCCCAAGCTCAAGCTCAAGTTGTTGATGCCCAAGCTCAAGCTGTTGATGTATCGCCTCTAGCCGCTGGCGCTCAAGTTATCTCAGCACCAGACCTTACGACTGATACCGTTGGCCAAAGCCAAGCGGAGCTAATCGGCAGAAGTGACTTAACTCAAGTGCCTCAGCAAGCAGAGGCCGTCACTGGCAGCGATACTGTTGTCGGAGGCTCGTTGCAAGTAACGGATCTCCAGCAACAAGTAGACGGGGTGATTACAGCAACTAGTATTGCCAGACAAGTTGATGCGACCGAGGTTGCTAGTAGCCCAATAGCACAGAATCCACCACCCGTTAACGTAGTGCTGGCTGAAGAAGACTATTATGCTCAAGGTTTTGAGCTTTTGAAGCAATCGAAGTATGAAGAGGCAGCGTCAATTTTTGAGCGGCAGTTAAACGCTCACCCTCGGGGTGACTTCGCCGATGACGCACATTACTGGATTGCTGAAGCAATGCACGTGAGTCGCAAGTTAGATATTGCTAAGGTTCACTTGAAAGCGATTATTAGAGATTACCCTCAGAGTCGCCGTTTACCTGACGCGATGTTGAAAACGGCCTACATAGAGCAAAGCCAAGGTAATCAAATTGAAGCTCGGTTCTTGTTTCAAGAGATCGTCAATTTTCATCCGCAATCGGATGCCGCCATCGCAGCCAAAAATCAACTTGCTGCGGCAAATTAGCCAGATTATGAGGCAGGCCATTTACCGTGGCCTCTAGAGTTTGTGTCGTTAAAAATTACTGAAATATTTTTCTCCCTTCAAGGAGAGTCAAACACTGTTGGTTACCCCACCGTGTTTGTTCGTTTAACTGGCTGCCCAATGCGTTGTAGCTACTGTGACACTGCGTATGCCTTTCACGGTGGCACCCGGCATAGCATAGATAAAATTCTTACCGAGGTTGGCCAATACAAAGCTAAGTACGTGACGGTCACTGGTGGTGAACCACTGGCTCAACCGGCCTGTCACGAGCTGATTAAGGCGCTCTGTGATGCAGGCTATTCAGTCTCGCTGGAGACTGGCGGCGCGATGGATATTTCAGCGGTTGATAAACGGGTTTATGTGGTGCTTGATATCAAAACCCCAGCGTCAAATGAAGAGCATAACAATACTTACTCCAATCTAGATCACATCAAATCAAGCGATTGTTTCAAGTTTGTGATCTGTAATGAAGACGACTACCAATGGTCAAAAAAGTTTGTCGCTGAGCGTGACCTACAAGATGTTTGTGAAGTGTTTTTCTCTCCATCAGCCGACGAATTGTCGGCCACAGATTTAGCTGACTGGATTATTCGAGATCGGTTGCCAGTAAGAATGCAGATCCAACTGCACAAAATTTTATGGGCAAACGTAGCTGGTAAGTAAGCCAGTCGGTAGTTAAGTCGCCCAACTTTATTAGATAGCATTATGAAAAAAAGAGCCGTAATTTTAGTGTCGGGCGGTTTAGACTCCGCCACCGTATTAGCCATGGCAACAGCTCAAGGCTATGAGTGCTTCACCCTTAGTATGGATTACGGGCAACGTCATAGAATTGAACTTGATCGTGCAAAAAAAGTATCCGTCAGCCTAGGCGCACAAGAGCATCGAGTGGTGCGCATCGATATGGGCAGCTTCGGTGGCTCAGCTTTAACCGATCGAGAAATTGATGTGCCGACTGAAGAAACCAGTGATATCCCGATTACCTATGTGCCCGCCCGTAACACGGTGTTTTTATCAGTCGCGCTTGGTTGGGCTGAAGTGTTAGAGGCGAAGGCAATCTTCATCGGTGCCAATGCAGTAGATTACTCTGGTTACCCAGACTGCAGACCTGAATACATTCAAGCGTTTCAAGTCTTGGCCAATCTGGCCACTAGAGTGGGTGTCGAAGGTGCTGGAATTGAAGGGCAGGGTATTAAGGTTGAAGCACCCATTATTCACCTAAGCAAGGGTGAGATTATCCTGCAGGGTATTAAGCTGGGTGTTGATTACTCGCAAACCATATCGTGTTACAACCCGAGAACAGACGGCAAGATTTGCCAACAGTGCGACTCATGCCGAATTCGCGAAGCCGGCTTTCAAGCCGCAGGCATACCAGACCCAGCAAATAGTTAGTTTTCGATATCAAGGCCGACGCCGGCCTTGATATCCTTGATCTAGGTAGCTTGCCGATACCATTAACGTGTTGACCGAAGACTACTGGAAAGCCTCTATGACGGTCTAGCACAAGCCCTTTTACATCGCTCAATTGGCAAATAAAGTGAATCGCCTTAAGGGTGGTAAATTGCTATTGATCGCCGACTGGCCTGAATTACCTAATAATGGTGGACAAGCAATAGCATCGCCAATAAATGCTGTAAGCGTGGCTTAGAGGCTCTTTTAAGGCTTAAACCGCCTGTTTCATGCGCCTAAATCATTCGCAGATGAGCGACCTATCGCCAGCTATGGAATTTCCCTAAATTTGATCACGGGGATTATTTTTTGTGCGTTGGTAGACCTCATGCTCAGCGCAATATCCATCGCCGTGCTACAAATGCTGACAGACAACTCGCTTACAGGCTTAGTAAACATTTTTGTACAAGCTGAGACATTGTTAAACTTAATGGGCGGGCGCGAGATGTTATATCTCGCCATGGTGATCGCCTGCATTTTGTTCGCTGCGCGATCAGGCCGCATTATGAGTAATTGTTTGAGTGAGATGGAGCGCGGGAAACAAGTGAAGGCTCTAAATCTACTGGCGGTACTGACATAGCCTTATCCAAGCGCGCTAAGTATCATCGCTATTTTCGTCTCAATGATCGCGACATTTGGCTGGATCAAGTTCTGCGTTGGGTGCGGTGGCATGCTTGCTGTTTGATATAGCCAACCCCATCGTTGTGTGGCCCTGAGTCAATACGATGTTCAGCACATTCTATTTTGGTGGAAAGTTGTTATATGCCGTTCAGTTGTGGCTCTAACACTAGTCGCGCTAGGGCTGGCTCCGAAGAAAAATGCACATCAGCTTAATATTTACACCACACAAACAATATTTTACTCGACATTAAGTATTTCATTAGCAGAATTGGTAATTGCTCTGAGCTTATCTAGTAAAAATAATAAAGCATAAAAATTAAGGAAATAAACTGATAAAAAGGTTGACCAGAGACCTATAAGTAAAGATAATCGCGTCTCGTTTGAGATGGGGCGTTAGCTCAGCTGGTAGAGCATCTGACTTTTAATCAGGTGGTCGCGCGTTCGAACCGCGCACGCCCCAC
>JBLHRL010000101.1:0-9905 GCA_047625975.1 Arenicella sp. | reverse complement strand
GCCTTAGGACTCGCTTCCACTTAATCGCTTTAATATCTATATTTCTACTCAATTTCTTGATTGTGCGCCAGTCGACTGTCCTTGGCCCTATTTACAGCTGGCACGTCTACCACACGCTGATTGCAATATGGTTAATAGCCTTAGTCTACGTTCTCAATCGATGTATGCAGCGAGTCTAGGCCGTACTGAGGGTTTAGTGTCTGTACCTTGTGTCCATCTGACCATTAGCCAGTAGATTCTTTGACTGATAGGTGACCCAATTGTCAAGTTTGCGTCAGAGATTTTGAATAAACAAAACAGGCAATCTTAAGCATCTATGGCTAAACTATCTTTGCTAAGATGAAGTCAAAACTCAGGCCCATGGCCGTCGCGCATAGCAAAAAAACGCATAGAATTTAACCATCACGACAGCCTAGTCCTGGGCGTAGTTACGCCTAAACACCAGCGCAATGTACCTTAGCAAGTAGACCAAAAAGTGGAACTGTAAAAAAAGCTTTGTTTATAGGCCTCCATAGGAATCATGACCGCAAGCAAAATATAAGCAACGCAATCAGTGTGCAGAGCAAATACCAGATTGGAAAGATAAAAGATTCGACGGAACAGAAGTTGCAATACCAATGCGAAGACGGGTAGCAACGCACACCTTGTTTTAGGACAGTGTTGAGATTCGACAAAAAGATTGTCGCCTTGTTGATAAATACTGAGGTCTAACAGCGAGATCAGCAAAAAAATATGCTTGTACCTAAGTACAGTCTTAGCGGTGGTGTGCAAGAGATTGGTTTGCCGTTTTTGTATTCGAGTAACCCTAGTTTAAACATTAGGGTATTAACAGTTAACAGTCAGCGGCCGTCGATTTCCAAAGTCTCGTGGAACATCTCGATTAAAACGGTCAAATAAGTTTCTCAAAACTAAGCACGCTTTGACCGCACGGGTTACAATATTTTGGCTGTTATACTGTTGGGTTATTGCAATTAATCCAATTTTTTATAATGTCTGATTATTTAAAAACGTGACTCTTTCTAGTACGGAACAAACCTACCAAAAAACCAAAAGTGCGATTTGAGTTTTTCGATCGCTAGAAAAGGATATTTTCCACTACTTTACAAATTCGCTAGTGTTCACAGGTCATTACACCTTACATTAACCCATGCTCAAAAATTCAAAATTTACAGTTCTTATCGTCTCGATTTGCTCAGTTATTTTTGTTGGCGGCTGCCAACAAGACAAAACCGGCGGTGACTTTACTATTACCTTAAGACTAAGTCATGTTTTCAACGTCAATGAGGAGCTGGCTCAATCTATTGAGAAAGTAGCGGACCGTATTAACCAAAAGACCAAGGGTGCGGTTCGAGTTCTTACTTACCCTGGTGGCCAAATAGCCACCTATAAAGATGGTGTCGAGATGGTTGTTCGTGGCGCGCACTTTATCTCAGTTGAAGACCCATCCTATATTGGTGATTATGTTCCTGAGTTCACGGCGCTTGTGGGTCCCATGCTTTACAACAACTTTGAAGAATATATGGAGCTGATTAAAACTCCGTTAGTTAAGAGCTGGCTTAAAAAAGTCGAAGATAAGGGTATCAAAGTTCTATCTCTGCAATATATTTTCGGCTTTCGTAATTTAATAACCGAAAAAATCATCGAGACACCGGAGGATTTAAAAGGTGTGAAGCTCAGGACTCCGGGCAGCAAGCTATTTATTAAAACTCTAAATGCCATGGGAGCCACCGCCACCCCTTTGCCTTGGGGTGAAACCTTCAGCGCTTTACAACAGGGCGTTGTTGACGGGCTTGAAGGTTCTGAGTTTACAAATTTAGGCACTAAGGTTTATGAGACTGGTAAGAAAAATGTGGCCTTTACGAATCACTTCTTAGGAACCTGTGGCGTTTATATATCTACCGATGTTTGGGCTAAAATCCCACAACAGTACCAAGAAATTATTGAGTATGAATTTGCCTATGAAGCTGAGAAAATGATTGAAATGCTCAAAGGTAAGCACTCTCAAGTAATTAAAGATCTAGAAGCCGAGGGTGTAAAATTCAATCATATAGATCGCGCGGCGTTTGAACAAAAAACGCTAAAGCTTTACGACGGCGGACTACCTGGCGTGACCGTTGAAATGTACGATCAAATTCAAACTGAGCTCAAGAAAATTCGAGCGAGGGCTGCACAATGAACGCTTCAATAAGATACTTTTTTAAAAACTTTGAAGAGATTGTTTGCAGTGTCTTTTTAGTCACCATGATCGTATTGGTAATCGCTAATGTATTTTTACGTTACCTATTTAACTACTCCATCTTTTGGGCTGAAGAAGTAGCGACTATATGCTTTGTTTGGTGTGTATTTGTAGGTGCAAGTGCTACTTACAAACATAAAATGGATATGGGCATTGATGTACTTATTACCAAAACGCCACCACCCATAGAAAAAGTGATTCGCTTTATTGTCACTCTGGTGTTGTTAGCCATTAACGGATACATTTTTTACATGGCTATGATTTTCACCAACATTGCCTGGGTCAAACCAACCGCTGTTTTAGGTGTGAGTTCTGCAGTCGTTAATTCAGCGCTAATTGTCGGCTTTGGGCTCATCACTTTGCATACCATCAGGTTTTTACATCGAGATATTGTTACCTATTTAAGTAAAGGAGAAATCTAATGGTTTACTTACCAGTTGTACTTCTTTTCTTACTCTATTTCACTGGCATACCAATAGCCTATGCGCTGTTTGGCGCTTCTATATTTTATTTTACTTTCTTTGACGCCGGAATGCCGCCTGATCTGGTGTTACAGAAATTTATTACGTCAACGGCATCCTTTCCTTTACTAGCCATTCCATTTTTTGTAATGGCTGGGTCAGTAATGAATTATTCAGGTATAAGTACCAAGCTAATGCAAATGGCTGAAGTCTTGACCGGTCACCTCACCGGCGGTATGGCTCAGGTAAATGTAGTGTTAAGTACCTTTATGGGCGGTGTCTCAGGGTCGGCCAATGCCGACGCCGCTATGCAAAGTAAAATACTCGTACCACAGATGGAAAAGCGCGGATATAGCCGAGAATTTTCAGCCGCGATTACCGCCGCTTCTTCAGCTATTTCGCCGGTAATTCCGCCCGGCATTGTAATGATTATCTACGCCCTTATCGCGCAGGTATCTGTGGCCGAATTATTCGCCGCTGGTTATGTACCAGGATTGATTATGGCCGGTGCCTTAATGTTCACGGTAACGCTGATCTCTAGAAAACGTAACTACAAACCGTCTCGAGACACACGCGCCACGATCAGTGAAATTGGCCGTCAGTTAAAACAATCTATATGGTCACTGTCACTACCCTTCGGAATAATACTTGGTTTACGATTCGGTTTATTTACGCCAACTGAAGCGGGTGCAATGGCCGTACTTGCCTCTATTCTCATAGGTATTTTTGTTTACAAAGAACTTGAACTGGATCATATAAAACCAATTTTATTAGATACAATTTATGGCACAGGTACGGTAGTTTTAATTATCGTATCAGCATCGGTATTTGGCTATTATCTGAATTGGGAGCGCATACCTCAAGAACTCACAGCAATGCTTTTAGACTTCACTTCTAATAAATATCTGATGCTGGCAGTAATAAATATTTTTCTCTTAGCCGTTGGTATGTTCTTAGAAGGAGGCGCAGCCTTAATTATCATTGCGCCTCTGCTGGTGCCTGTTGCAGTACAACTGGGGGTTGACCCGATACATTTCGGTATGATCATGATCGTAAACATCATGATTGGCGGTGTCACACCGCCATTTGGTTCTATGATGTTTACAACCTGTTCAGTGACAAAAGTACCGGTGGGTAACTTTATGCGAGAGATCTGGCCCTTCATAATAGCCCTACTCGTAGCGTTGCTGATTATCACCTACTTCCCAGCAATAGTGATGTTTCTACCAGGATTAATGTAGAGCTCCGGTTTGAATTAGGTTGAACAATAACGCATCTCTGATCATTGCTCTCATTGTTGGCAATAGTTAAAGGATCCGAGTGGTCGCTGTTAGCGACTATACCTTTAATTGAGGTCATGCTGGGCAGCGTAAGATACAAACCATTCTTGGTTGCCTCCACGCGTGACAGCCCATCAACGGTTGCCGGAACTTTTTTTCGGACTCGTCTTTCTTCTAATAGGTTAAAAGGTTGTGATTCGTTAGATTAACTATCAGCGGATCGATTCTGACCTTTCTATTTCCGGCAAGGGTGCCACTATTGACCCATCAGAAACTCGAATTGATCGAAAAGAGATGCGCCGATAAAATGGCCTGCTATCCGCGCGGCTTTCCATCTGCTTGGCCTATGTGCGCGGTACCATAAACGCGCGCTCGCCGCATAAAGCGATGCTGCCTACCCTGTTGCATCAGTCCAGCCTAGTGCGCGCTGAATAAGGGCATGGGTCGCCTAAACTATCAGGGTCATCAGCGCCGCCGTCAACTTTATTGAAGAAACGTCGCGAAGCTCAGCAAAGGCTAATTGTTTAACACCTTGGCTGTCTGGACTGGCACTAGAGGATTACCATTTACTAAACAACAACCAAACAAGACACCCATCAGAAAACAGTTGTCATTGAATCACTAAACTGACACTCTGATTACATTAACGTATGAAATAGAGAGCCAAGGATGCCTCGCGCTAGAAACACTATTATCTCAATAGACGACACCCCTATTAGCATTGCGTTGCACGCTGTTTTCGACGAGCGTTCCTCTGCGGCGTTGATCACTACTCTGGGGCAAGCTACGAACATCGACGCCAATGGTTTTAAGATAAACGGCATAAGACCGCCGCCGCTTTTGCTATTAAGCTCTTTGCTTATACCGTTATGGGCAACCATTATCACCTTGTGCTGCATGTACGTGCTGACTTAGCTAGACTGTGGTCTGACCCTGATGTTATTGAACGTTGGCATTCGCTTTTTGCGGCCAATTTTTTTCTCAACGATTTATTTTAGGCCAACCTCTGAACCAGATTCAAACCAAGCTTCTCTCAAAAGATATAAAAACATGGCGCGCCCGGCTCAGTGATATTTCTTGGTACATGGGTATTGTTAATGAAACAATTGCTCGCAAAGCAAATAATGAAGATCAGTGCACTGGCCGTTTATGGGAAGGCCGCTTCAACAGCCAAGCTCACCTCGATAGTCGAGCCTTGCTGGCCTGTATGGCCTATGTTGACTTAAATCCAGTGCGTGCTTCAATTGCGAGTTTACCTGCAACGCCCAAGCATACGTGCGTGAAGCAGCGCACTGATTTTCTAGTGAAAAAACTCCCTGAAAAGCGCACAATTGAATCAGTCATTGGTATTAATCAAGAAAAAATTGGTATTGATCAAGAAAAAATTGGTATTCCATTTAAGTTAGTCGACTATTTAGAACTAGTCGATTGGACTGGGCGAATTCTAAGGGGTGATAAACGTGGCCGTAGTGAAAATGTACTGCCACCGATACTAAAACGACTATCGCTAGGCAGCGAACCCTGAATGTTTTAACGACTCAATTCAAACAGCAATTTAAGCAATGGGTGGAATCAGAGAGCATTGTCAAACAAGTCTATTCAGATAAGTGTTACCAAAGAATTCCATCAACGGCTAAATGTAAAGCCCTTCTGGGCTGACTATTTAACAGCTAAACACCAGCATCGCGTCAAGCGAAGAACCACTCGACTGGAAAATATGAATTGGGGCGCCTCTAACGATGACGGTATAAAATCCAGTCGACTAGAGAAATAAATTCACTATTCGAGCTGAACATAGAACCTAACAAACGACTTTCTAGCACAGCTTCTTAGAATGGGTGTCTACTTAATTTGCTACTTAGTTTACTACCCCAGAAACAACAAACCCCTGCTAGGCAGGGGTTTGTCATTTCAACTATAGAGCATTAACTTCTAGAAGCTATAGCTAACTCGTGCACCAAAAACAGCACCTTCATCAGTGTAAATTGCATGGCTACCAGTCAATAGCGGAATATCGAAGCCACCAGAAGCAGTTTCTTCATCCGTTACGTTCTTACCGTAAACCATGAACTCCCAGCTGTCCGAACGGATACCCGCACGTACATTAAGTTTCTCAAATGCAGCCTGGAAATCGATTGGGTCTAAATCACCCGTAGTCGAAAACTTATCCGTAAAGTTAAGGTCACTGCTTAAGAAGAACTCGTAGTTGTCACTGACTGGACGATTGTAGTCAAAGAAGATTGCGCCAGAATACTCTGGTGCATTCGGCAACGTTCTACCTTTCAAGTCTTGGTTAGAAATAGCGTTACCACCAGCGCTAATTGTAACAACACATCCTCCAGATGAAGGTGCGCCTCCAGCAATATCAGATGATTGTCTCGCCGTACAACCCGCCGTTGGGAAGGCGCCGTAGGTGGCATCAAGAGTTGCAACATTTGCACCAATTCTCAGGTTATCGGTAGCTTGCCATAACAAGTCAAGCTCAATACCTTTGACGTTTGAGGTTGCCGCATTACGTACTTCAAAGCCGATACCCACAAACGTTGATACTTGCTGGTTTTCATATTCACTGTCGAATATTTCCCAGTTAAAGGTCATCGCACCGTCTAGCAAATTATGTTTACCGCCCAGTGCTATCGAATTAGCCGTTTCATCTTCGTAACTCCAACCTTGGCCAGGCGCTAGATCGATTCCATTAACTAAGCGCCGTCCGTCAGCTGAAATATCTGGAGCTTGGTCGTCTACTGCGTTAAAGCCACCACTCTTAAAACCTTCTGAATAGCCTAAGTAATAGTTACTATTATCTGACTGTGACCACTCTAAGGTTAAGCTAGGGGTGGTTTGGTCAGTAGTTCTAGAATCAATGAAAGCATGATCATAGGTAGTTGCGGTTACTCCTCGAATTACAGCACCAGTCAATGGATTGGTAGATGGATTTGCTAACCCCCCCGCATCATTAGAGATTCGAGTTACCGCATTAGCATCTTTGTCTTCTTCGGTATAACGTACACCCGCAGTCAAAGACCAATTGTCATTGATTTGGTATTCACCTTGTAAGAAAACAGCCCAAGCAGAGGTATCTTGTTTCCAATTAGAAACACGAGCGATCTGGTTAAAGCTGGTTAAACCATTGACGCCTGCAGGTAGACCCAAGAAAGCAGCTGTAGGTCCTGGAAGAGCCAGTAAAGTTGGTCTACCAATTACCGCATTAAGAAACCCAGGTACGCCTAAGGTTCCATCAAAAGCAACGATACGATCGATCTCTTGAGTACTCTCTTCTACATAAGCACCAGCGATATAAGAGAATCTATTACTCGCGTCTGAGGCAATGCGGATTTCTTGGCTAAATTGATCGAACTCTGAAATATCCGCTCGGCCAATAAATTTAATAGGCAAGAAGTCAGCATCAATACCGTCTTCGTATTCATACTCGGAATAACCCGTTACTGAGGTAAACGTATAGCCATCACCGAACTCAATATCGATATTCAATGACGTATCACTGTTCTGAGTGTCAGTGCCTTCTGGCTTTTCACCTGGTACAGTAGCCTTGCCCAATGATGCTGCCAAAGCGTTACCGCCAATCGTGATGGAGTCACGAAATAAATCAAGAACTCCATTCGAAGCATTGACAGGCAACTGTGGGAAAATGTTATTAATAACCGCATAGGCTAAGCCAGTAGCAGCGCCGATGTTTTGTACCGGCTCTATCAGACTAGGGATAGACGTTGCACCGACACGCTTAAAATCACCATTAGCATGCTTGAACTTAACCGTTGTATTATCGGTTGGTTGCCACGTTGCGGCTACACGCCATAAGGTTTCATCTACCGACGGAGCGTCTGTTCCAATAAAGCTATTTGGTAAGTAACCGTCGTTCTCACGGTTTTTGAAGGCGAAACGAACAGCCAAATCATCTGTCAAGCTGCCAGAGAGGTTTCCTTCGATAGAACGACCATCAAACGACTCGGCACTAACGGCTATTTTGCCGCCTAATTCATCGCCAGGGTTTGGTGTCGCTGAGCTTACGTTGATCGCTCCCGCCAGAGTGTTCTTACCGAACAATACACCTTGGGGGCCACGTAACACTTCAACACGTTCAATATCAAATAAACCAGTACGTGCCTGGCGTCCTTTACCTAAGTGAACACCGTCTACGTATAAACCAACA
Organism: Arenicella sp.; assembly: GCA_047625975.1. GTDB lineage: Bacteria > Pseudomonadota > Gammaproteobacteria > Arenicellales > Arenicellaceae > Arenicella. Next base: position 1,757 of record JBLHRL010000101.1, on the reverse strand, counting down.
GACTGTTCAAACGATTGGTTAGCGCCCGGGCCAACACCACGCATAACAATACTGGTTGCTACTGCATTTTCGGTGAATTGTAAGTTTGGAACATATGCCGCTAGGTCTTCAAGGTTATTGATACCCGCTTGTTCAATTTTAGCGCCGTCTACGGTTGTAATCGAAATCGGAACGTCTTGTAAACTTTGTGCGCGTTTTTGCGCGGTAACAATGATCTCTTCTAAAGCCGCTGCATGAACACCGCTAAACGCAGTGGCTGCCGCAATCGCAATAGCGACTCTACTCATTCTCTGAATTGGTCTCATCTCAATACTATCCTCATATGATTTGTTTTAAAAGTAAGCCTTATTTTTTCTGAACTAAAACCTATTAGCTTAGTTTGGAGATGGCTTATCTAGTTGTCACGTTATTAAAATAACGGTGTTCATCATATGCCGATGTTTAAACTAGGTAAAGCTGTAATTAGCAGCCCTTTTTTAGCTCGCATCTGAAATCATCTAATGATGGGTAGACTTGGGGGTGGTGGGTGGGTAAATCGAACTACACTTTCGTCAAATTTTACCGAAGGAACCGTATTTTCGTTTAATTGGACGATTAATATAAGGCTTGCTGGTAGCTCGGTTACGAGTCATGATTTTGCTGACCTTAACTTGCCGAATGCCTACGAACACTCGACGTCTATTTTCAATGACTAAGAATGCCCTGTTGATAACAGGTGTAGCTAGTTCATTAATGCTGACATAAAGTTGATTGTTTTGTTGTGGATAACCAGGTGACTTTTAACAGCGTTGATAAACAACACGGTTTCCAGAAAATTAAGCTACCGACGATTTTCGAAGTAATATTTCGGACGCCATAATTTTTACTAAAATCGGCATGAGCTAATCACACCTAGCACTTTTACATTTTGTTACTGGCATCAACTCACTCAACCTATACCGATGTAAGTTCTGTGTATGCGGCAATAATTAATTATTATTTTTAGATTAAAATAAGTTAGCCGTAAACCAAGAGATTGCGTTTTCATAGGGGCTTTTGGCGTTTCACTTATCTATACAGCCTTAGCTGATGGCTTTTACTGATCTGGTGCGTTATGCCGGTTAATACCAGCTAATTCCTTTTCGATAACGTCTGTGGATAACGAATGAAGCTTCTGCTTATGAGTTGCTATTGAATCTTGACCAAACGACTTTTGAAACCCAGCTGTGGCTATTTTAGTCATTCTAAAACACCGCTATTTATTCTTAAGTGGGTGTCCATGCTAAATATTGCGGAACCTTTGTTTGTGTAACTTAGCGCTTTTTTACTCCTTTTTGCTTTCTCCATAAAAAAACCCGCCAAGAATAAAAATCTGGGCGGGATTCTAAGGGTTACTGTACTAAAGATTAGCTTTTGTGAATAATGAAGAAGAACTTCATCATCAGTTTTTTTTCAGCTAATCCTGAATCATCGCAACCAGTTATATACTCTTCTGAGACTTCACAGCCATTAGCAATGGAGTCTCAGCAATACTCATCAGCCTTAATGTATACCGTAATTAGGATCACTCTCACAAGGCGCATTAGGAGTACTTTCACAAACTTCAGGAAAGTTTTCACATGAAGCTGTACCATTAACCACTGTACAGGTATCCGTTACGCCGACAATGCAACCCACGTCTCCGACTATGTTATTTGCGCCCAATGTTACAGCCCCACCAATTGTTAAAATACTGCCGCAAGAGTCACCAATACCATGAACCGTGGTGCCTTGACCTG
>JBLHRL010000100.1:0-10001 GCA_047625975.1 Arenicella sp. | reverse complement strand
ACTGATTAAACAATTTATTGTTATAAACATAATTTTTTTTGAGCACAGTAACAAGTAAAGTTACCAACTTAAGACTATTTAAGAGCGTTAAAGTTTGTTTGTCAACACCGTCGCGCCTACGAGTTGCACTAACCGTCAGTGTCGTTATTTAAATTGTTGTCGTGTGCTACTTATTAGTGCGCAAAGCGAACATTTGTCATTTATGTTAAGGTAAAGTTTAACGGTTTTCTAGACCAGTGACTGGATTTTCCAACGATGCACCACGAATTTAGCGATTTTTTGTCGCGATATTTCGTAAGATTTTTTTGCATCATCGTTTAGTTGTCTGCTTAAACCTTCCTCTTTTAAACGAAGTTAAATAATTAGGGCACTCAATATTATATGATTATATTTCCCGATATCGAAATTCAAAATGGGCAGTCTACTAATCGGATTCGTGGTAAAGACGCAGACCCTGAGGTCTACGAATTACAACCATTGCAAGCCGCAAAGGCCTTTGCACATGCCGGCGCAGAATGGCTGCACGTGACCGACATCGATGCCAGCCTAGAGCGTGAGAGTACTAACTGCGAACTGATTTGTGAAATCATTGACTCGGTCGACATACCGGTTGAGGTCGGCGGTGGCATACGCACACAAAACGATGTCGACTGGTGGTTAGAGCGTGGCGCCGCGCGAGTTGTTTTGGGGACCGTCGCGGTGCTTGACCGCGTGTTGGTGATGGATGTGTGCGGTCGACATCCAGGTAAGATCGTTATTTCGATTGTCGGTAAGGACGGTTATGCGATGATTGACGGGTGGCGCACTAAAACCTCGTTTACTCCACTGGCATTAGCTAAGTCGTTTGAAAACACCGGAGCCGCCGCTATTATCTATACTGACCTAGACCGATTCGAGAACGGTATAGATAATGGTCTGGCTTCAACCATTGAAATCGGCACCGAGCTATCTATTCCGTTGATTTCGACTGGAACGGTCTACAGCATAGATGATGTATCCACTCTCGCCCTGTTACCCAATATTGAAGGCACCATCATTGGTCGAGCGTTGTACCAAGGGAAGGTTGAGCTCGCTGAAGCGATTAAAATCGCACGTGAATCTAGGGTTGCACCAGAGCTAGCTGAAATGGGAGTAGCCCCACAGCTAGACCAAATTGCTGGCATTCCAATTAACGGCATTACCAATGTCGGCGTCGGAATTAGTGACATTAGACGGTCTGTAAAGTTTTATGAGATGCTTGGTTTTGCCAAGCAAGAACAAAGCACATTGAACAAGGGCGATCAGGTCATAATGCGTCATGGAAGCGGTGTTGCTATTAACTTAGTGACTGAGGAAACTAATATTCAGCATGTTCTGCCAATCGCACTAGAGGTCAGCTCATTGACCAAGACATTCGCGTCTCTTGAGCACAACAAAATAGATATTGTCTATTCCTATGAAGACTACGCCCATCGATGTATCTGTGTCAAAGACCCCGATAATAATCTGATTGAGCTCAATCATCACCAGTAACATAATCTTATTTTGCGCGCCCCCCTTAAGTCATCGGGGGGTAGTCTGTTTGTAACCAGTCTGAATTAGTAACCTCTTATTCCTTAGTATCGTTCACTAAAACTAACACGGATTTGCTATTTCAGCGATGTAACACGACCAATAATACTAGGCGAGTAGCGTTATCTTTGACTGAGGTGAGGTGCTGCTAGCCCAGTCGTTAAGCGTAGTTGTGTACTTTATTCTAAACAGCTGGTTTTGCACACAGTCCGATGCTTACCTCATCCGCGCGAACCGAAAATCTGTAACAAACCTCAAAGCCAAAAATAAAGACCATAGAACGTACTACTAAGGCCGACCGAAAATAATATGATCAGTGCTACTCTTCGATAGAAGCGTTCACCATATTGTTCAAAAAGACTATTTCCAAGTTTGTCACCGAGATAGATGGCGGGCAGAGTAAGAATAAAATAAACAGGTACGTGTAATGATATAAGTCCAGCGAAGGTGAATGAGATTAATGCAAGAATAGTCGCGACAAAAAGTATTGCCATTATTTTTATTCGACTAAGCCGAGCGTCCGATTCAGTTAACAGTGTATAAGCGATTATGGCTGGCCCACCCATTGCGAATAAGCCGTTCATTACGCCTGATACAAGTCCAGCTATACTGCTGCCAAGAGCATTTTCTGAACGATCATTAGCCTGAAAGACTGTCAGCCATATACTAGCGACCACGACTAATAAGCCAGCAACGAGTCGAAAGTGTTCGACTGAAATAGACCTTAATAAGTAGGCTCCTAATGCGGTACCCAATAACAGCATAGCGGTAAGAGGTAGCATAGGTTTTATAGGGCTTAGGCCCCAAAAGGATTTTAGTCTGAAGAAGCTAATTGCGAAGACAACCAGAGTGCTAAAAGTAACGGAATCTATTGGCGATAGAAATAGAGATAATATTGGGATCGCAGCAAGAGCAAAGCCGAACCCTGTAAACGTACGAATGATTGAAGCAAAAAGCACGGTTGCCCATATTGCCGACAAAGACGCCAAGCTTAACTCCACTAAAATAACTCCTGATTAGATTGTTTTGGGTAAGCGGTCATTATATGAATAATAATTACCTTATCTGAGAACTTTTTGTCACTATACGTCAGTAAATAGCTTGTCTGATTGAATTAATTATCTTAAATATATTGTTCCTCAAGGTAAATTATTGGAGATTAAACTTTTTCAAATACTCGAGACTTATCGTGCTTAGTTTAATAAATCAATCGAGCTCGAATATCGGTGAAGACTCTTATAGACCAATTGGCGGTCGTGCATGGTCTAAGCGGTCAAATATTGGCAATGTAAAAGGTTCTCACCCGCGTATCGAACACCCACAACACCTTAGTCCAGGGGCTTTCACGCGACTTTCTGAACTGGGCGTTATTGCGTCTATGCACCCTTTCCATGCAATTGATGATGGGCGATGGGCCGAGAAGTTCATAGGTGCTGAACGTATTAAAACGGCCTATGATTTTAAGTCTCTATTAGATGCCGGCGCCATTTTGAATCTTTAGTTCAGATTGGTATGTCACGCCACTTAATCCATTAGCGGGTATGTATGCAGCGGTGACTCGCTGCACACTAGATGATAAAAATCCAGACGGCGGGGTTCCACAAGAGAAAATAAGTATCAAGTATGCAGTTAGAGCTTACACCCTTAACAATGCAGTTTTCGGATTCAAAGAAAATAATTAGCATCTGTAGAGGTCGATAAATTAGCCGATCTGGTAATACTTAGTGATGATTTTTTTGAAATTGATACACAGTAGATCATCAATACGGAAGTAATACTGATCATGGTCGGTGTTGACGTGATGTATTCACAGTAGTGATTTTGGCTAGTAGCATTCGCCGCATCAGCCTGTCTATAGGCCGCCATTGCGCATGTGATATATTGTTTTTGATTGTTAATCTCTAGTTCGGAAAAAAATGCGTTCATCAATAAAAGGCTTAAGTGGGTTTCATATATGCTTACTGATTTTTGTTTTATACTTTAGCTCAACATCTCAAGCTAAAGAGCCCGCTGAAGTAAACATATTGAATTATGTTACTGCAAAGAGCGGCATCCACTTTGAGCGTGTACTTGGTAAAGGTGATAGTTTTAATCAATGGTTACATAATAGGTCTGTGGTTAAGATCACCGATCAGCCGCAGTCTGCGCGACGCCTAAATAGAGATACGCTGTATAGCTATGCAGTGGTTAATATTAGCGATAGAGCTTTTTTTGATCTGCCTGACTCCGAGCAGAGCTATCTTTCAGTGCAGGTGATTAACCAAGAGCATTTCACTAACCGAACTTATCATCGTGCAGGTAAGTACTCTCTGAGCATCGCTGAATTTGATACACCGTATGTGTTATTACTAGCCCGCACCTTGGTTGACACTTCTGACCCAGACGATATAAAGCGCGCGCATGCACTGCAAGATAAACTTAAGCTTAGCAGTCACAGCACGCGGCCATATGAGCCCGCAGGCTTTGATCTGCAAACGTTGGGTACGATGACTAAGACATTGTTATCGCTTGCCGATGCTTTACCTGATGCTAATTCGTGTTATGGCAAAAAGGGTGAAGTGGATCAAGTTCGGCATTTGCTGGCGACAGCTTATGGCTGGGGTGGCCTGCCTGATTCTGAAGTAAGCTACAAAAACATTCAGCCAAATCTGCCTATCGGTGCCTATTCCCTGACCGTGAAAGATGTACCAGTTGATGGCTTTTGGTCGATTAGTGTTTATAACAAAGACGGTTTTTTTGAGAAAAATATTGACGATCTCTACAGTATCAATAACCTAAGTGCGATTCCAAACAATGATGGGTCCTTTAGTATTAATTTTGGTGGCGACGCGACAAAAGTGAATTATTTACCGATAACAGATGGTTGGAATTATGTGATTCGAATGTATCGGCCCCAACAACAAATTCTCGATGGTCGTTGGCTGTTCCCTGAAGCGATCTAAGCATGCGGTTGCCGCGAAAACGGCCTGAGTCGTATCTAAGAGCAATGACTGTTGAGTGGCGCATGCTGATAAGCGTGTCTGTCTCTAAATACGAAAAAGTATAGTGAGACGCCAATTAGCGACTATAATCTACTATAATAAGTAAATTAAGCGGGCAAGCGTTTATGCGGATTGATGACTTCAGTATTAAGCATACTCACATAGCATTGCTCAGAGTAGAGCTTAATCAATTTTTAGTTTGCCATCAGCGTAAGCCTCTGTAACCTCGGCCGTCGTTTGATCTATAGTCAAATTAGAATTAATTTCGCTTTGCCGCCCCAGATTATAAATAATATTGTTCGCGAACATGATTTATGTTTGCGGCATAAGAGTTTGATTGTGTTATGAAAACAGCCGAATTAAGACAGCGTTTCTTGAGTTTCTTTGAACAACGAGGGCATCGACTACTGGACAGTAGTTCTCTGGTGCCAGGTAACGACCCAACGTTGTTATTTACCAACGCAGGTATGGTTCCGTTCAAGGATATTTTTCTAGGGCAAGAAATAACTGATTATACACGTGCCGTGACCTCTCAACGATGTGTACGAGCTGGCGGTAAACACAACGACTTAGAAAACGTCGGTTACACCGCCCGCCACCATACGTTTTTTGAAATGCTCGGCAACTTCAGTTTTGGCGACTACTTCAAACGTGATGCGATTAAATTTGCTTGGGAATTCTTAACCGTTGAACTGGGTTTGCCAGAAGAGAAGCTGTGGGTAACTGTTTACGAAAAAGACCCAGAGGCAGAAGATATCTGGTTAAACCAAATGGGTATCAGCAACGAGCGTTTTTCACGAATTGGCGAAAAAGATAATTTCTGGTCAATGGGTGATGTTGGCCCCTGTGGCCCATGCAGTGAAATTTTCTACGATCATGGCAGTCAATATTTGGGTGGCCCTCCGGGAACACCCGAGGAAGACGGCGATCGCTATATTGAAATCTGGAACTTAGTGTTTATGCAATTTAACCGCAATGCCAGCGGTGAACTATTACCTCTGCCCAAACCGTCGGTCGATACCGGCATGGGCCTAGAGCGCATCGCGGCTGTTATGCAGCATGTAAACAACAACTATGAAATTGATTTGTTTGATAACCTGATTAGTCGGATTTGTGAAGTGGTGGGTGTTACCGATCGCAAACACCATTCTGTTCGAGTTATTGCGGATCATATTCGATCATGCTCGTTTATGATCTGTGATGGGGTGACTCCATCAAGCGACGGACGCGGGTATGTATTGCGACGAATTATTCGTCGAGCCATCCGTCATGGTTATCAGCTAGGTGGGCAGACACCGTTTTTCCACAAGTTAGTGGGCACTCTTGCCGACGAGATGGGTGATGCTTATCCAGATCTGCGTGAAAAGCAAACAATGATAGAAGCGGCGCTTGAAAAAGAAGAGAAGCGCTTTGCCGAGACTCTAGATCAAGGTTTGAAGATTTTTGAGGCAAAAACGGCCGAGTTAATAGATAAGACAGTGCCTGGAGACTTAGTATTTCTGCTTTATGATACTTATGGTTTTCCAGCTGACCTTACAGCCGATGTTGCTCGTGAGCGCGGTTTAGTAATTGACCTAGACGGTTTTGAATCACTTATGCAGCAGCAGCGCGAGCGAGCTCGGGCGAGCAACAAGTTCGCTGTTAAAGGCGATATTTCGATTGAAGTAGAGTCCGCTACTGAGTTTACCGGGTATAACCATTTGCAAGGTCAAGGTCAGGTAATCGCCATACAAGTCGAGAGTGATGCGGTTGAGGTTGCTAAGATTGGTGATAATGTGATCATCGTTTTAGACTCGACGTCATTTTACGCTGAAGGTGGTGGCCAGGTTGGTGATGAGGGTAGCTTGTCGCTGGCGGATTTGCGAATTACCGTAAGCGACTGTCGTAAATTAGCCAATGGTGTGTTCTTGCACATCGGTGTGGTTGAGTCTGGCTCGGTTAGCATTGGCGATAAATTAATAGTTCAGGTTGACCCTGAGACGCGTTATGCCGCTGCCGCCAATCACTCTGCCACGCATTTACTGCATTCAGCACTCAAAAAGGTTCTTGGAGATCACGTTCAGCAAAAGGGGTCGATGGTTAATCCTCAAAGGTTACGTTTTGATTTTTCGCATGATGCGCCAGTGTCTGCCAAGCAATTGGCCGAAGTCGAGAGCTTAGTCAATGCCGAAGTCTTCGCGCAACACTCTGTGCTCGAGCAAATAATGCCGATTGACGGTGCCAAAGCGGCCGGAGCTGAAGCCTTGTTCGGCGAAAAGTATGGCGCCGAGGTCCGAACAATTACCATGAGTAATTTCTCATTTGAGTTGTGCGGTGGTACGCATGTTTCAAACACCTCAGAAATTGGCTTGTTTAAGATTACATCTGAGTCTGGTGTAGCGGCGGGTGTTCGTCGTGTTGAAGCGGTTAGTCGCCGCGGTGCGGTTGAGTGGGCTAACCAGCAGCAGTCAATGCTAAGCGCGGCATCTTTGATATTGAAGGTTGACCCTGCTAGCTTAGGTAAGCGAATAGAGCAGCTGCAAACTAATATAAAAACCCTAGAGTTAGATAAAAAGAAGTTGCAGCAAATGATCGCCAGTGGCGCCGGTAGTCAAGACTTAGATTCTCAACTCACTAAAATCGGTGATTTTTCAGTGTTAACCGCTATTATTGATGGTGCTGACAAAAATATACTTCGTGAGACGATCGATAAATTTAAAGACAAACACCCCAATGGCATTATTGTTCTAGGTGCTGAGGTGGATGGCAAAGTCAAAATTTTGGCTGGCGTCGCAAAGGCGATATGTAAGCAGTATCCGGCTGGCAGAATCGTTCAACACCTTACGTCATTAGCTGATGGCCGAGGAGGTGGGCGGCCAGACATGGCTGAGGGCGGCATCCCTGACCCTGCCGACTTGCAAAAGTGTTTGGACGCGGTACGGCCTTGGATTGAGTCTCAAAACGTATAGTCTGGCCGCCGTAAGATTAACCCTACCATCGACCTCTGTTGTGGGTGTTTTGCCCCTAAGATTAAGGCATCTTATTGCATTTTGCCTATTATCTACACAAACCGCACAACAGGGATTTACACTGAGCGTGAAACCATGTTTAATCGCGATCGATCTTTAATAAGTTAATCTCGGGCAAGCCCGAACAACAATGACTTTAATCGTAGAAAAATTTGGCGGCACGTCGGTGGGTTCAGTAGAGCGTATTAATGCTGTTGCCGACCATTTGATCAAAAAAAATCATTCCGGTGAGCAACTGGTTGTAGTCGTATCGGCTATGAGTGGTGAGACTAACCGCCTTATTGGCTTGGCCAACGGCATTACCGATGAGCCGTCTCCGCGTGAAATGGATGTCTTATTGTCTACCGGCGAGCAGGTTACTATCGCTTTGCTATCTATGGCGCTGCAAAAGCGTGGTAACGACGCACGATCTTATACGGGTGGCCAAGTCTCAATTAAGACCGATGATGTGCATTCTCGCGCACGAATTTTGGACATAGACGGCGCTAAAATTAAGTCAGATCTAGATAAGGGCCGCATTGTAGTGGTCGCTGGCTTCCAAGGTGTCGATCACAGTGGCAACATCACAACACTCGGAAGAGGCGGTTCAGACACCACCGCGGTGGCGATTGCCGTCGCAGTTAAGGCCGATGAATGCCGTATCTATACCGATGTCGATGGAATATATACCACCGATCCAAGAGTTGTTCCTAATGCTCGTAGGCTAGAGAGTATTACCGCTGAGGAGATGCTCGAGTTAGCCAGCCTTGGCGCCAAAGTTTTGCAAACTCGTTCGGTCGAGTTTGCAGGTAAATATAAAGTTCCACTAAGAGTGCTGTCTTCGTTTGTTGAAGGTCCTGGTACGCTTATCACTTACGAAGAAGAGGGCAGTTCAATGGAAGCGCCGTTGATTTCAGGTATCGCATTTCAGCGAGACGAAGCAAAACTTACCATTCGCGGCATCCCCGATCACCCCGGGATAGCACATCAAGTGTTAGGCCCAATTTCGGATGCGCATATTAATGTAGATGTGATTATTCAGAATGCCAGTGCCAAAGGGCTTACTGATTTGACCTTTACAGTGCCGAGAACTGATTATTCAGCTTGCCTAGAGATTTTAAATGTATTGGTAGTAGAGCTCGGTGCTCGAGATGTAAAAGGCGACGAAGAGATTGCCAAGGTGTCCATCGTAGGTGTTGGTATGCGCTCGCACACCGGTGTTGCTAATAAAATGTTTAAAACCTTGGCAGACAACGATATTAACATTCAGATGATATCGACTTCTGAAATAAAGGTATCGGTTATTATCGGTGAGACCCATTTGGAGAAAGCGGTGCAGACTTTACACGATGCCTTTGAATTACACATAGGATAGCCATTAAGCATCATCTGAATGTTAAATAGTGTAATTTTTTAGTCATAAAGTTTAATCTTTCTGGTTTCAGGCTCGATAAGGGTTATTCTTTCTAAAACAGTGTGCGAAAACTGCATTAAAGGCTAGAAATGATATTTTTTTTCTCTATAATACGCGAACCTGTCTTGAGTAGGTTATTTAATAGAGTTGGTTTTAGGAGACAGACTTTATTTACTTTAATAGCTTGTGAATGTACAAAAAATTAGGATAGGAACTGACTGGAGACTATAATGTTAATTTTGACTCGACGTATTAACGAAACTCTCAACATTGGTGATGATGTACAAGTAACAGTGCTTGGCATTAAAGGTAATCAAGTTCGTATTGGCATCAACGCGCCACGCGATGTACCGGTTCACAGAGAAGAGATTTATCAAAGAATTAAGCGTGAAGAGCGTGGCGGCGGTGAAGAATTAGACCAAAGCGAAAAGGCCGATGATTACAGTAGTGATCATGATCTTCGTGGTGCTGATTATTTCAGTGACGATGATTCGGCAGGTAATAAGTAATAAAGTTTAATATTTTAATCGGTTTTATGGCTGATTAAAGTATCGCTAGAAAACGGAGAAGTGGCCGAGTGGCTGAAGGCGCTCCCCTGCTAAGGGAGTATAGGGTTTATAGCTCTATCGAGAGTTCGAATCTCTCCTTCTCCGCCATTTATCAACTCCGCCCTATTAGGGGCGGAGTTTATTAAACGGCAAATATCAACGGTAGTTGATAGAGTTTTCATATGTGTTGAAGTAAGTTAGAACACAGTGAATTATTTTAAAAAAGGCGTTGATTAATTTAGTACTTTGGATTAATCTCTGCCCACTTGAAAAGACATGCGCATGTAGCTCAGCTGGATAGAGTACTTGGCTACGAACCAGGCGGTCGGAGGTTCGAATCCTTCCATGCGCACCATTATAAATATCCCTCGTCATTGTTAGATGTCGGGGGATTTTTTATTTTCGGTTTAAAGCTATTATAGCTGAAGGACGCTTTTATAGTCTGTGCGAAAAATATCTTGTGACGCACCGAGAGCAACCGGTTCAACCCTGAATGAATTTTTTTTGTTATACCGGCAAG
>JBLHRL010000099.1:0-10022 GCA_047625975.1 Arenicella sp. | reverse complement strand
AAGCGGGCATTAGGCCGCTTTTCAGCCTCGCGCACGAATCTAGTTTTTTGATAGTTTAAGAGATATCTTGAGCATGCTCATATAGGCGATCGATAAGGCTATCGAAAAGCTCGCGCTCCGGCTTACTGAAACACTCTTGCAGTAAGTTCTCATAGTCATACGACACTGGCACTATCTGCTGATAGATCTCTAAACCTGTTTCTGTCAGGCTTAAGTTTTGCCGCCGACGGTCGGCTACGTCAAGTTGGCGACTGACCAAGTGTCGTGCCAAGAGCTTTTGCAATGCTCGACTTACCATCGATTTTTCGATTTGAATTTTTATCGATACTTCGTCAGCTGACGCTCCAGGGTACTCACCCAATACCGCCATAATTCGCCACTCTGTAATTGATAGAGCAAATTTATCTTTATACGTTTCTGCAATAACGCCACTGATTCTATTTGAGAGAATCGATAAACGATATGGTAGGAAGCGTTCGAGAGTAAGAACGGCAGGATGCTTAGACGAGGTTAAGTTCATAGTTGCATTTAGTTGCATTTACAACTATATTGGTTGATATAGCAACTAGTTTAAACCATTTTTGAGCGAGACCCTAATGTCTGAAATTTTTGAAAACCCAATGGGTTTATGCGGCTTCGAATTCATTGAATTTGCCTCCAACACACCTGGCGTCCTCGAGCCAATCTTTGAAATGTCTGGCTTCACTAAAGTCGCTGTACACCGCTCTAAAGAGGTTCATCTTTACCGCCAAGGTGATATTAACCTACTAATTAATTATGAACCCACAAGTAACGCCTACTACTTTGCCCAAGAACATGGCCCGTCGGCTTGCGGTATGGCTTTTCGAGTAAAAAACTCTCAAGCCGCTTATGCACGAGCTCTTGAATTAGGCGCGCAACCGGTCGATATTCCAGTAGGGCCGATGGAACTGCGCTTACCGGCAATTAAAGGCATTGGCGGCGCACCCTTATATTTAATTGATCGCTTTGAAGAGGGCACCTCTATTTACGATATCGATTTTGAATTTATTGAAGGCGTTGAACGTAAGCCTGAAGGCTGTGGCTTTAACGTAATCGATCATTTAACCCATAATGTCTATCGTGGCCGCATGCAATATTGGGCCGACTTCTATGAGCATTTATTTAACTTTAGAGAGATTCGGTTCTTTGATATCAAAGGCGAATACACTGGACTAACGTCTAAAGCCTTATCGGCACCTGATGGTTTAATTCGCATTCCTTTAAACGAAGAAGCTTCTAAAGAAACAGGTCAAATTGAAGAATTTTTAATGGCCTATAATGGCGAGGGTATCCAGCACATCGCCTTCTCGTGTGATAACTTAATTGAATGTTGGGATAAGCTTAAAGCTCGTGGCATGCCGTTTATGAGTGCCCCGCCCGATACTTATTATGCGATGTTAGAGGAGCGCTTACCAAACCATGGTGAGCCAATTGAAGAGCTGCAGTCTCGCGGTATTTTACTAGACGGTAGCACTGAAAACGATGACCCGCGCTTATTGCTACAGATATTTTCGGACACCCTTATCGGCCCCGTATTTTTCGAATTTATTCAACGTAAAAAAGATGATGGTTTTGGCGAGGGTAATTTTAAAGCGCTGTTTGAATCAATTGAACGTGATCAAGTAGAGCGTGGCATAGTTGGTAACAACTAATTAGCCAGTCAAACAACACCATTGCCAAGCAAGAGACGACTCATGAACCTACTAAACGAGACACATCAACCAGAGTTAAGCAGTTGGGTTGCATCGGCTAACGATGGGCGGACTGATTTTCCAATTCAGAATCTACCATTTGCTATTTTCAAACGCCAAGGCAGTAACGAAAAATTCAGAGCCGGTGTTGCTATCGGCGAACATATCGTTGATTTAAAAGCAGCCCATAAAGCCGGCGTCTTTAGCATGTCGCTAACGCCGATGCTTAAGACGCTCTATAAGTCTAAGCTGAATCAATTTATGGGCCTCGGTAAAGAAGCGTGGTCTGAGCTAAGGCTGGAGCTTTCTCGTGCGTTGCGCAGCGATTCATCACTGCAAACGCAGTTAGAAAATTGCTTAGTGCCACAAACTCACGCCAACTATAAAATACCTGCGCGCATTGGTGATTACACTGACTTTTATACGTCGATTAATCATGCTACCAATATCGGCAAGCTATTCAGGCCTGACAACCCACTGCTGCCTAACTACCAGTGGATACCTATTGGCTATCATGGACGAAGCTCGTCGATTGAAGTATCAGGACATAGCTTTCATCGGCCGAAGGGTCAACTAAAGGCACTAGATGCTGAGACGCCATTGCTTGCACCGTGTAAACGACTCGACTATGAACTGGAAGTTGGTATTTATATTGGCAAAGGCAACGCACTGGGCCACTCTATCGATATCAACGATGCTGAGGAACATGTGTTTGGACTGTGTTTGTTCAACGACTGGTCAGCTCGAGATATTCAAGCTTGGGAGTATCAACCTCTGGGCCCATTTCTATCTAAAAGTTTTGCCTCTACGGTGTCACCATGGATTGTCACTATGGAAGCTATGGCGCCTTATCGCCAAGCATGGTCTCGCCCAGCCGACCACCCTCAGCCGCTGCCATATTTAGAATCGCACGATAACCGCAATGCTGGTGCGGTTGACATGCAACTAGAAGTGTTATTACAAACGGCTAAAATGAAGGCCGATGGAGAAGCGGCTGAACGAGTCGCCTTGAGCAACTTTAATCAGTCGTATTGGACCATAGCGCAAATGGTGACACACCATTCAGTCAACGGCTGCAACTTAAAGCCAGGCGACTTCTTCGGTAGTGGTACACAGTCTGGCACAGCAGACGATAGCTTTGGGGCGCTAATTGAAGCAACCAACGGTGGTAAAAATCCGATCACATTGAAAAACGGTGAAACTCGATCCTTCTTAGAAGACGGCGATACCGTTACGCTTAACGGTTGGTGCGACTCTGAAGGTGCGCCTCGTATTGGCTTTGGACATGCGAGCGCGACAGTACTTCCGGCGGTCGAGGCTTAACATGAAGATTGAGCGAATTCATCACGTGGCTTATCGCTGCCACGATGCAAAAAAAACCGTTGAATGGTACGTCGAAAACTTAAAAATGGATTTCGTACTAGCCATCGCCGAAGACCAAGTACCGTCAACTAAAGAACCGGACCCTTATATGCACGTTTTCTTAGACGCGGGCCAGGGCAATGTATTAGCGTTTTTCGAACTGCCGACCAAACCGACGATGGGGCGCGATGAGAATACCCCTGAATGGGTGCAGCATATCGCCTTTAAAGTCAAAGACATGACCACTTTACTCAAATACAAGACTCACTTGGAAAACAATGGGGTTGATGTTTTAGGCGTCACCGATCACTCAGTGTTTCATTCAATCTATTTTTTCGACCCTAATGGCCACCGACTTGAACTAACCGCCCCAGATCTTGCCGAGCAAGCGAAGCTGGAGCGCTTAGATGAGGTGAAATGGCAGATGCTTGAAGAATGGTCAAAGACCAAGCGCGCGCCAAAGCACACTGATTGGTTGCATAGCGCTGAATTTACGGCCTTAGACTAAAAGTGAAACTAACTACCTACTTCCGAAGTACCGCCGCCTATCGAGTTCGTATTGCGCTTAATTTAAAAGGTATAAAGCATCAGCGAGTCCCTTTAAATCTATTCACTGGCGAGCAAAAATCGGATGATTTTCTAGAAACTAATCCTGACGGATTGATCCCAGTGCTCGATACCGGCAGTGATATCTTGACTCAGTCGATGGCAATCCTTGAATACCTAGAAGAAACTCAAGTCGAAGTAAAGTTGTTACCCGAAGATCCAGTAGACCGAGCCTTTGTTCGCGCCCTAGCTCAGACGATTGTCAGCGATATTCATCCACTTAATAACTTACGAGTACAGCAATATCTTACTAAAGAAATGGGTGTAACTAAGGAGCAGAAACTACAGTGGTATCAGCATTGGATTGCGACTGGTTTTCGTGGATTAGAAAAACGCTTGACCAAAAGTGCCGGTAGCTTTTGTGTTGGTGAGGCGGTAAGTATCGCTGATGTATGTTTGATACCGCAAGTCTATAATGCGCACCGATTCTCTTGCCCGATGGACGATTACCCAACAATCAATCGACTCAATGAAGCCTGCCTAAAACTCGAATCTTTTGCTAGCGCTGCGCCTCATCTTCAAGCTGACGCCACATAGATAAGAGCCATAATCGTGCAAAGCCAACAACAAGTAATAGACAGCCTACCCTCGCATTTACAACCATTTATAGCGACCCAAGACTACTCGCTCTACAGCTCACAGGATCAAGCGGTTTGGCGCTTTCTGATTCACCAGCTGAGCTTTAGTCTAAAAGGTGCAGCGCATGAAACCTATTTCGAAGGCCTGGCTAAAACCGGTATTGGATTTGAGACCATTCCTCGTATTGAAGAAATCAACCTTCATCTAAACCAACTTGGTTGGCAAGCGGTGGCGGTTAACGGCTTTCTGCCCCCCGCTGTATTTATGGAGTTTCAAGCCATTAAAGTCTTGGCTATCGCAGTCAATATTCGCTCATTTGAGCATATGCTGTATACCCCAGCGCCAGATATCATTCATGAATCGGCTGGCCATGCGCCGTTTTTAATCGACATAGACTACGCTGAATTTTTACAACGCTTTGGTGAACTCGGTATGCAGGCGATTGCTAACCAGCACGATATGGATCATTACCAGGCGATACGCGAACTCTCGATCGTTAAAGAAGATACCGATTCAACTGCGGCACAAATAGAACAAGTAGAAAAACGCGTTGAAGAGATTCAGAATACTAAGGTAGAGCCTTCCGAAGCCAATTTATTAGCTCGCTTGCATTGGTGGACAGTCGAATACGGCTTGGTAGGTGAGGTCAATAACTATCGGATTTTTGGCGCTGGCCTGTTGTCATCGTTGTCTGAAAGCCAGAGCTGTTTAAACGACAAAGAGGTTAAAAAGAAGGCTCTGACGATTAATTCGATAAAATCTGCCTACGATATCACTGTGAAACAACCGCAGCTGTTCGTCACTCAATCATGTCGGCATCTGAGTCATGTACTAGAAGAATACGGACGTCACATGTGCTGTATTGCCGGTGGTTCAGCGTCACTAATAAAAGCCTATGAGGCACGCTCAATAGTCACCGTAACAATGAACTCCGGCCTTCAGGCATCTGGCAAGATCAGCCGAGTAATGTGCGATGCGGTTGGTAATGCTATTTACTTCAATACTGACGGGCCTACTCAGTTAGCGCTCGACAACAGCGAATTAGTCGGTCATGGCATAACTTACCATGAGCAAGGTTTTGGCAGCCCTGTCGGCCGTTTAGTCGGTTTAGAACGATGTTTATCAGCTTATAGCGTCGATGAATTGTCGCGTCACGGTATTAGCCTAAATCAACAGACCACCTTACGATTTCTTTCGGGCGTTACGGTTAAGGGAACGCTGACTGATATTTTGCGCCGTCAGCAAAAAAACATTTTGATGAGCTTTGACGATTGCACCGTTACTGATGTCGACAATATCGTGTTGTTCGACCCCAGCTGGGGAACCTTTGATATGGCAGTTGGAGATTCAATCGTCTCAGTCAGCGGCGGCTCAGCAGACCAAAACACCTTCCCAATTTATGCAGCTCCCTTAGACAGCGCCGACGAGAAGAAAACCTATACTCAGTACCAACAGGAAATGTTTCTACTCTACAGCGACATTCGCGCAACTCGAGACGCCTCAAGTGAGCCAACGACGTTGATTCAAAAAGTCGTAGCTCTTGAAACCGTTGATTGGTTAGTTCTCTTCGAAACTCTGGAGTTAGCAATTGAGCATCAAGTTGACCAATCAATACGCTCGATCTTAATTGGTCGCTTAAAGGCAGAGGTCGGTGATCAAGCCATTCTAATCGAGCAAGGTTTGCAACGCTTGGGTCGATAAAGATAAAAGTGGCCCAGGTTTGATTTAGTAACATCCGTCGAGTCACGCAAATAACTCGGTCAGTCTGACGTAAGCTAAGCGCAGGCGGTCATACCCCAAGAGCAGACTTTGACTCCCTTTAGTCATCCTGAGCGCAGCCGAAGGATCTCACGTTAACCTTTACTATTGGCAAACTTACCCGTTGAGCAAAAAAAAGCCCGACTAAATATTCCGGACTTTCTAACACTTAAAACGAAACAGAAACCTTACTTCAAAGTAGCCTGGTAACGCTCTGCTGCTTCGATGATCTCTCTACGAGCTTCTTCTTTACCAGCCCAACCTTTTACTTTCACCCATTTACCTTGTTCAAGATCTTTGTAATGTTCAAAGAAGTGAGCAATCTTATCGAGCATCTCTTGTTGTACATCACGAAAGGTAGAAACATTGTTATAAAATTTAGTTAGCTTTTCAACTGGCACCGCCAAAATCTTGGCATCACCACCAGCTTCGTCGTCCATCTCTAAAACCCCAATTGGGCGACAACGAACAACTGAACCAGTTACTAATGGAAACGGAGCAAGTACCAATACATCGGCTGGATCACCATCATCAGACAATGTTTGCGGAATATAGCCGTAGTTACATGGGTAATGCATCGCTGTAGACATGAAGCGGTCGACGAACATTGCGCCAGTTTCTTTATCTACTTCATACTTAATTGGATCGCCGTAACGAGGAATTTCAACTACTACATTCACATCGTCTGGTAACGATACGCCTGGGCCTACATTATTTAGAGACATCTGGGTCCCTCCGAAAGATTGGTCTTCAAAAAGTTGCTGTATTATACTGATTTAGTGGCCTTTAACAGCTGCACATAATAGAAAACAATAATAATTTACATTCCTTTTAAGCAAACGAGGCCGATCCAAGCAGATTTTTTGTGAAGTAAACCTATTAAACTCTCTATTCGACGGCCTACTGGCGACGTTTTTAAGGGCTAAGCAGGATTACAGAGCAGTATCAAATTCACTCATTGCAACAACGATGACCTTCACCGGTCTTCGTTAATCTTCGTTTGACTATGCGAACAGGCAATAAAGCCTGCTTGCAGGGGATACATCGGAGGATAGTCTATGTCTGAACAAGCGGTTCCAGCCTTACTTGGGGTATTAGGTTTAGTAATTGCATTCGTCATCTATGGCGTAATTGCAAAGCTTAAGGTGAGCGACCCTAAAGTAGAAGCCATCGGCAAGCAAATTCATATCGGGGCCATGGCGTTTATGCGTCGTGAGTACACCATTCTTTTAGCCTTTCTAGTTGTATTAGCAATTTTGATCGGTATCTCTGGCTTGGGGCGACATACCATGGTCGCCTTTATTCTGGGAGCCTTTTGCTCTGCGTTTGCCGGCTATGTTGGTATGTTTACAGCAACTAAAGCCAATACCAGAACCACTACTGCAGCGCACGAGCAAGGGGCCGCGGCCGCCTTGAAAACGGCCTTTTATGGTGGCTCTGTAATGGGTTTAACGGTTGCCTCAATGGGTTTAATCGGTCTTGGCATTCTCTATTACTACTATGGCGGAGACCCTGAAAGCGCACATACTATTCATGGCTTTGGCATGGGTGCCTCGGTGGTTGCTTTGTTCTCTCGTGTAGGCGGTGGCATCTTTACCAAAAGCGCTGATGTTGGCGCCGACTTAGTTGGTAAATTAGAGGCAGGCATTCCTGAGGACGACCCGCGTAACCCAGCCGTTATTGCTGATAACGTCGGTGACAATGTAGGTGACGTTGCCGGTATGGGCTCCGATATTTTCGAGTCTTATTGCGGCTCGATGATCGCCACTATAGCCATAGCATCGACCTTAAGCGCGACCGCTTTAATGGCTCTCGGTGGCGATCAACAAGCGCTGATGTTCTTGCCTCTTGCTTTGTCGTCTATGGGTCTGATCTGTTCGGTACTGGGTATTTTACTAATCAAAATATTGAGTAATCAAGCACCTGAAAAAGCGTTACGTACTGGCACTATGGGCACCGCCGTTCTATTCATTGTTGTTTCTTACTTTATGATTCAACACTATGGCATCAGTAACGGAGTTTGGTATTCAGTAGTGATTGGTTCAGTCGGTGGCATTATTATTGGCTTAGTAACCGAATACTACACGGCGGGAAAGCCAATTCGTACAATTGCATCGGCTGGCGAGACGGGTGCCGCCACGGTAATGATTGCCGGCTTAGCGATTGGCATGGAGTCAGTGGTAATTCCGGTGTTTACACTCTGCGCGATCATCTTTTTCTCTGATCAATTTGCGGGCCTTTATGGTGTCGCGATTGCGGCTGTAGGTATGTTAGCAACGGTTGGAATTACGATGGCTATCGATGCCTATGGCCCAGTGGCCGATAACGCTGGCGGCATCGCTGAAATGGCGGGGCTTGGTGAAGAGACTCGTAAAATCACTGATTCGCTGGATGAAGTCGGTAACACTACCGCCGCTATTGGCAAGGGCTTTGCGATTGGTGCGGCAGCGCTTGCAGCGTTGGCGATTATCTCGGCTTTTATCGAGACGGTCTCAGCCAATATTGATGGCTTTTCCTTACAAATCAATGACCCCGAAGTATTAGTTGGTATGTTCATTGGCGGCACACTGCCATTCTTGATCAGCAGCCTAACCATGAAAGCCGTTGGCGAAGCCGCCTTTGACATGATCAAAGAGGTTCGACGTCAATTCAAAGAGATTCCAGGTTTGATGGAAGGCACCGCTGATCCGGATACAGAGCGTTGTGTTGATATTGCCACTACAGCCGCATTGAAGCGTATGATCTTGCCCGGCGTAATAGCCGTTTCGGCACCCGCTGTTATCGGCTTTGGTATTGGCGCTCAAGCTTTAGGCGGCATGTTAGGCGGCGCATTACTCGGTTGCGTTCTACTGGCAATCACAATGGCAAATGCCGGTGGCGCTTGGGACAATGCTAAGAAGTACGTTGAGCGTGGTAACCATGGGGGCAAGGGTTCAGTTACTCATGCCGCTGTTGTTGTTGGTGATACGGTTGGCGATCCATTTAAAGATACATCGGGTCCGTCAATGAACATCTTAATTAACGTCATGGCGATAGTCAGCTTAGTGATAGCGCCGTTATTAAGTTAGTCAGGCAATACAAGTAGTAAACGGGGCCAGCTAAACACTGGCCCTTTTTTATAACGATATTAACTCCTTTTGAATATTTTGAAGACGGTCACCTTAGACTAAAGAAGTTTCAAAAAATAGCGTTACTCAAATCGGCTTATGCCATTAGAACATCACTCAGACGACCAATAGCGATTTGCAACTGCTCGTGAGTGCTGTGAGTAAAATTCAAGCGCAACGCAGGTTGTAGAATCTCAGCACGACTATAAAAAACATCGCCGGGTACCACCGCGACATTTTTTTCTAATAGCGCTTGAGTCACGTCCATCGCGTTTGCATTTAGTAATTTCAACCAGACAAACATTCCGCCTTCCACAGGGCGACATAGGCAGTGCTCACCAAGTAACGGCGCTAGCGCGTTGAACATAACTTGATAACCTTGCTTATAATTTAGCCGAACCATTTCGATGTGTTTCAGAAACGCCTCCGACTTTAATAAAGACAACAACACCGCCTGCATCAGCAAGCCTGTATGCAAATCAGATGCTTGTCTAATTTTTATTAACGCATCTAACCAGCTGTTTGGCGCCGAAACATTCATCATACGTAAGCCCGGCGACGAAACCTTCGAAAACGAACGCATTACAAACGCATTGT
Organism: Arenicella sp.; assembly: GCA_047625975.1. Taxonomy (GTDB): domain Bacteria; phylum Pseudomonadota; class Gammaproteobacteria; order Arenicellales; family Arenicellaceae; genus Arenicella. The sequence goes on along the minus strand of JBLHRL010000099.1, from coordinate 301 downwards.
CTTGGCAAAACGATGACGCTAATAGCAAGGCGTCGTCAGTAAAACGCAGTTCTCGATAAGGCACGTCTTCAACAAAAGCGACGGAGTAACGACAACAAAGCTCAGCCACCGATTTTCGAGTTGCTAGTGACCAGCAAACGCCAGTCGGGTTATGAAAATCAGGAACGCCGTAAAAAAATTTAATCGTGCCTGAGGCAAATGCCTGTTCCAGCTGGTCCAAATCCGGTCCATTTTCAGTTTGCTCAATTGGATGAATATTTGCTTGCGCCAAACCAAATACCTGCAAAGCACCGAGATAGCT
>JBLHRL010000098.1:0-10096 GCA_047625975.1 Arenicella sp. | reverse complement strand
TGCTAGCCGCTGAAAGCTTCTTATTACTGACCACTGAAGGCTCAGTAGAACCGTTCTGTGATGATGCTCTTTTTGTCATGATTCAAGTCTACTCCGAGCATGTGAGGAAACTTCACAATCATTGCAAAGGCAACGATGTCATAAACAGTATGGGCTAGCATCACCAATACGATGCTTCCAGTAAAATGAAATGCTAGTCCGAAAAGAAAACCCAGGGCGAAAGTAAGCAGCACATAGGTTTTGGTCATAAAGTGTAATAAACCAAATATAAGAGACGCAACCGCGATACCCCAGAGCGGCCCCGCCGTATTTACTAAAAATGTTTGCAGCACGGCTCTTATTAATAACTCCTCACCGACGCCAGCAAGTATTGACACAACAATAATCTGCGGCCAAGTAAAATTGCGAAAAAGCTGATGCAAGGTATTCAACAAATCTTGCATTGAAGCCGTTCTGGTATACCAAGAGCAAGACAAAATAAATCCTAACAAATAGATCGCTAACCCCAAAAGTAGGCCGTACGGGATCACTAGCCAGCCAAGGCCTGCGAGCCAGTACCAAGAGGAAACAAACAACGACAGCAGGCTGCCGAGCGCCAAAATGGTCAGCGCTGATGGTAGTACCTGGCGAAAAGATAACGGTTCTTGAGTCAGTTTCATTATTGTCTATCAAGCCAAATCAAAGATGCCATACGACCACATTGACCATCGCGACGATACGAAAAAAAATTCTCTTGGTCTGAGTAAGTGCATGCTTGCGAGTGCCAGTAGTTGATCACCCCAAGGGCCTCTAACCGAAACTTACAAAGGGCATAAAGATTAGCCGTTAAGCGATTGTTTTTATTAATACTATAGGCTGAATCTGGCCCGCCCAACTGGGCTTTAACCTGCTCATCAATTTCAAATTTAGTTGGGCCTATACACGGTCCAGCCCAGGCTAAAATCTCGGCTGATGGGCAGTTGAATGTGGCTATTGCGTTATCGATAATACCATTTGCCAAGCCCCGCCAGCCAACGTGAACCGCCGCTACTTGGTCACCACTTTGATTGCTCAGTAATAGAGGTAAGCAATCGGCGGTCATCACCGCACAAACGATATTCGGTATTTTAGAAAACGACCCGTCTACAGCCGAGGTAATCGGCATGTCGGCACTTACTACTAAAGCACTATGGACTTGCTGTAACCATATAGGCTCACTAGGAAGTTCTAAATCTAAGCTTAGTTGATGTCGATTAGTGGCCACCTGCTGACTCTGATCGCCAACATGTAAAGCCAAGTTCATCGAGCTATAAACACTGTCGCTGGCACTGCTATCGCCCAAGCTAATACCGCCTAAACGAGTGGTTGAAAAAGCCTTAACCTGTGCTGGCGCAGACCAATTGGGAACTAGGTAAGACATTCGGCCAACTAATGATTGTCGTCGCCACAGGCATCGACTAACTGCTGCATATCATCAGGCATTGGCCGCTCCCAAGATTGATGCTCACCCGATGAAGGGTGAATATATTCGATTCTTGTTGCATGTAAGGCCTGTCGCTTAAAGCGTCGAAGCTCGGCTTCCAAATTTGGCGAGCAGTGAGCTGGAATAGCCAGCCTGCGGCCGTAAACCGGGTCACCCGCGAGCGAAAAACCGGTGTGCGTGAGATGCACACGAATCTGATGAGTCCGACCGGTTTCAAGTTGCACTCGCAGCAAGGTATGGTTTCGAAAACGATCGTCGACTCGATAATGAGTAACCGCCTCTTTACCCATCATATTAACCGCCATCTTGCGGCGATCATGCTTGTCTCGGGCTATCGGCTCGTCAATCGTATTACCAGAAATTATACGCCCATTAACCAACGCCAAATACTCTCGATGTAGGCTATGGTCGACCAGTTGAGCGGTTAGCCCAAGTCTCGCGTTTTCTGTTTTAGCCACGACCATCAAACCAGACGTGTCTTTATCAAGCCGGTGAACAATACCGGCACGCGCTAATGCACGATTTTCGGGAAAGTGAAATAGTAGCGCATTTAAGAGTGTTCGATCAGGGTTACCTGCGCCGGGGTGTACAACCCAACCTGCATGTTTATTAATAACCAACATTTCGTCGTCTTCATGGACGATGTCGATCGGCATATTTTGAGCTTCCCACTCTCCTTTGCGAATATCAGGCACTGTTACTTCTAGCAACTCGCCGCCCAACACCTTATCTTTTTGTTTAGGCACTTCGTCGTCAAGCACCACTAAGCCTCGCTTAATCCAAGTCTGAACAGTGCTGCGCGAATGATCGACACAAAGCGTTGTAACGGCTTTATCAACACGCATACCAAAGAAATCATCTGGAACAATATAGCTGTGCATGCCAGTCGATGAAGGCGACTTTGCATCAAGCGTTGAGTCAGACGTTGGGTCCGTCATCGAATCAACTAACGGTGTCGACAACTTAGATTGGTCAGCCTCAGTATCGGGCATAATTTAGAATTTCCTGTAAACGGGTTAAAGTATGATACAAATTGCCATACAGAACAGTAATACTCTTCTCTGGCTTAAGTTTTCGCGCTATGCTTCAGAGCTTAAATAATACCCCATAACAACAGCAATATGAGCCTTTAACATGAGTCTTTTACAAGTCATTAAAAGCAACCCCGCCCCAATGTCGGCTTGCGCCTCGGTATCTGCACCGCAGAAACGTCCGGCTTCGCGCCTGTATAAGCTTATATTGGTTCTATGCCTTGCCACTACAGTCTCAGCCTGTGGTGGTAACAAAAAGAAAGGCGGAATCGATGAAGACCTAGCAAAGCAGCAGCTTCAAGAACTTTATAACAAAGGCAAAGAAGCTCTCGATAAAGGCAATTATGGTTTTGCAATCGACTACTATCGCGCGCTTGAAGCTAACTACCCTTACGGCGAGTTAACTGAGCAAGCGAAACTCGACATGATGTTCGCTTTTGATAAAACTAATCAAATCGAAAAAGCCGTTGCCGCCGCTGACAATTTCATAAAACTCTACCCGACACACAAAAACGTCGACTACGCATATTACATGAAGGGTGTGGCTAGCTTTGAGAAAAAAGCGGGTAGAATCGACAAATTTATCAAAGGAGGTCAAGGCGGCAAAGCTATTCGCGACCCCAAGCCTCTGCGCGATTCACAAAATGCCTTTGAAGAATTAATTAAACGCTATCCAGACAGCATCTACACCAGTGATGCAGAGCAGCGAATTGTATTCATACGAAACGCATTAGCCGAGCGCGAGTTATATGTTGCGCAGTTCTATTTCGAAAGCGAAACCTACGTTGCTACCGTAAACCGATGTAAGACTATAATTTATAAATACGAAACTTCTCCAGCAGTTGAGGGAGCATTAATATTAATGGAAAAAGCCTATATTGAAATGGGGCTAGATGAATTAGCGGTGAGCACACGCAAGGTACTGGCTGAAAATTTTCCTCAAACCGGCCGAACGCACTATAAGAAGAAAAAAGGCTTCTTTTCTCGATTAAATCCCTTCTCAGATTAGCCACGGCTAAGTTTACAAAAAAGCCGCCTTTCTGAGCGGCTTTTTTTATGCGCAAAAATTAGGCTGTTTCTTAATAGCCGACTCTTACAATCAAAATATTGCGTCAATTACCATTCGATTTTAGGCCTGAAACCCGACGTAATCGGATAACGCCGATCACGCCCAAACGCGCGCTTTGTAATTCGCACGCCTGGAGCCGCCTGTCTTCTTTTATATTCATTTCGATCAACCATCCTAATCACCTGCAAAACATCTTGCTTGGAAAAACCTTTTGCAACAATCTCAGATGGCGGGCAATCGTGCTCAACATACAGCTCCAAAATCGGATCCAATACTTCGTACGCTGGCAGACTGTCTGAGTCTATTTGGTCGGGGCGCAATTCAGCTGACGGCTCGCGCGTGATAACTCGTTCAGGAATAACCTGAGACACCGTATTTCGGTACCTAGCAAGCTCGTAAACTAGTATCTTGGGAACGTCTTTGATGGCGTTATAGCCGCCAACCATGTCCCCGTAGAGGGTCGCATAACCGACCGATATCTCGCTTTTATTACCTGTGGTCAAAACCATAGCGCCGGTCTTGTTTGAGAACGCCATCAAGCTCAAACCACGACAACGAGCTTGAATATTTTCTTCGGTAGTATCTTCGTCTCGATCGCCAAAGAGCGGCGAGAGTTGCTTAACAAAAGCGTCATACATTGGCTCAATCGAGACAACGTGATAGTTGATTTCTTGCGCCAGAGCTTGAGCCTGTGCATCGGTTTTCGAAATATCGGAGGTATAACGAAACGGCATCATTATCACATCAACATTTTCCGCACCAAGCGCATCGACCGCAATAGCGGTAGTCAATGCCGAGTCGATGCCGCCAGAGAGGCCAATAACAACTTTTTTAAAGCCGTTTTTTCGTACATAATCGCCGACCCCCAACACTAGCGCACTGTAAACGCTTTCGAGCATTGCCTTTTCGGCAACCATCTCAGTACCCTCAATAGACACGTCAATGCCATCAGTTTTAATAGTGAGTGTGCTTAAACCCTCTTCAAAGCTCACCATTTGATGCACTACCGCTCCGTTTGCATCACAAGCAAACGAGGCGCCATCAAACACCAACTCATCCTGCCCGCCGACTTGGTTTACATAGATCACCGGCGCATTAACCTTTTTTGCCTTAGTGCAGACAACCTGATTGCGCTCGACTATCTTATTACTATGATAGGGTGAGCCATTGATGTTGATGATGACTTGCGCTCCCTGGTCTACCGTACCTTCAACTGGGCCGTCATGCCAAATATCTTCGCACACCGTAAGCCCCAACTTGACGCCTTTGTAATCTATTACACAATGTTCTGAACCGGCGGTAAAATAACGCTTCTCATCGAAGACGCTGTAGTTAGGTAAATCTATCTTGGCGTACTCATGAGTAATTTTACCCTCAATAATCATCGCGCCCATATTGAACAAACCTGCGGCCATCTTCTTCGGATAACCGACAATTAGATCAATACCATCAACGGACTCGCACAATCGTTCTAACTGTTGTTCAACTCGACGATTGAAGCCGGGTCGCAACAGTAAGTCTTCTGGCGGATAACCAGTTAACACTAATTCGGCACATACCAATAGATCACACTGCAATGCTTTAGCTCGTGCGGCGAACTCGATAATACGATCTACGTTGTTCTCTATGTCGCCAACAACGACGTTGATCTGTGCCAAGCCAATACTAATTTCACTGCTCATAGGGTATCTTCTATTTGTTTACACGGGTCGCTTCAAAAGCTTAACTTCAGAGTATATAGTTTAAAGAAATTTATGGATATTGTTGTTCACAAGAGCTTGGCGGATATTCCAGCCAAGCAATGGAATGCGATGCTCGCCAGCAATAACCCGTTTATGCGGCACGAATTTTTATTCGGGCTCGAGACGACCGGCTGCGTGTCACTTGAATCAGGTTGGGAAAGCGCCCATATCGCCGTATATCAGAACAGCGATCAGAAGCAATTACTTGCCGCAATGCCTTGCTACATAAAGTCGCACTCTTATGGTGAATACATATTTGATTGGTCGTGGGCCGATGCGCATCAACGTCATGGGCTAGACTATTACCCTAAACTATCCAATGCAGTGCCGTTTACGCCAGCCTCGGGCGATCGTCTTTTGGTCAGTGATGATGGCCGTCGAGAGGAACTGGAATCCGCTCTACTAGGCAAAGCAATCGAATTATGCGACGCTCGCGGCCTGTCAAGTTTTCACAGTTTATTTGTCGATCAGCGGCAAGCCGAGAGCTTAAAAAACTTGGGTTGCCTAACACGTCATAGTTCGCAGTTTCATTGGCAAAATAAAAACTATCAAGACTTTGATGGCTTCCTCGCTCTGATGAGTTCAAAAAAGCGCAAAAACATTAAACGAGAGAGACGTCGCGTAAACGAAACCGGAATTACCTACCGCTGGCTCTCAGCCGAACAACTAGACGATGCCGCGGTCGAGACGATGTATCGCTTTTATTCGCGAACCATCAACTATTACGGCGCTCAAGCCTATCTAAAAAAATCATTTTTTGAGTATTTGGCATCGCACTTTAATCAACAGACAATGTTCCTCTTTGCCGATTTTAATAATCAAACAATTGCGGGTGGCCTTTACTTTAAAAGTGATGACACACTTTACGGACGTTACTGGGGAGCGCTTGATAATTTTCATAGCGTGCATTTCGAAACCTGCTATTACCAGGCAATAGAATGGTGTATCGACAACGGTTACAAACGCTTCGAAGCTGGCGCTCAGGGCGAACACAAGCTCGCTAGAGGGCTTGAACCGAACACAACCTACTCTGCACACTGGATAGCTCATCTAGGCTTTAGGCAAGCGATAGATGACTTTCTTGGCTCCGAACAAGAGCATATGAAAAAATACCAAGCGCATATGCATCAGCACTCGCCGTTTAAGACCGAAATTTAATGACCACCAAACTTGAGCTTATCGCTTTTCCCAGCGTGGAAAACGCTAACGAAGACGGACTGCTAGCGATGGGTGGCGACCTAAGCCTTAACACCTTAGTATCGGCTTATTCTCAAGGAGTATTTCCATGGTACAGCGACGATCAACCGATTCTTTGGTGGTCACCCGACCCTAGAATGGTTTTATTTCCGGGTGATGTGAAGGTTTCTCGTAGCTTAGCAAAGACGATTAAAAAAGCAGGCTTTAAAGTTACCTGCAATCAAGATTTCGATGCGGTTATAGGTGCCTGCGCATTACGCGGGCAGCAAGATAAAAGTATCGAGGTCGAGGCTACTTGGATAACAGCAGACATGCACGCCGCTTACTTAGCCCTTCACCAACAGCATTACGCGCATTCAATTGAGGTCTGGAAAAACGAAAGTTTAGTCGGCGGCCTCTATGGAATTGCGCTCGGCACTACTTTCTTTGGCGAAAGCATGTTTAGCCGTGTCAGCAACGCTTCTAAAGTTGCCTTGGTTACCCTTTGCAAACACCTATTCGCCGAGGGTTTTACGGTAATTGACTGCCAGGTTGCTAGCGATCACCTATTTTCACTCGGTGCCGTCGAAATCGGGCGCCAGAGCTTTCTCGAATTAATCCAAGGCGCCGATATTAGCAAACCAATCGTGAATTTTGCTCAAGCCTTCAAGCATACTATGGAGGACGATGTTATAACTACACTATGAGTACAGCCCATAACCCTATTCGACTATACGAGACAGTCTTAGACGACTGCCCCTATCTCAGCGACCAGAAAAGCGCGTCAATTATTGTCGATCCCGACCATCAGATTGACAAAGACCTATTTTCGACACTGTCAAGATCAGGTTTTAGAAGAAGCGGCGAAATGCTCTACTCGCCTAAATGCCCAAACTGCAGTGCTTGCGTGTCGGTCAGAATTCCGTCGACTGAGTTTAAGCCATCTCGCGGCCAGAAACGTGTTTTAAAAAAAAATAGCGACCTGCAGGCCAGCATCGAGGAGGTACGCTTCGAGCAAGAACACTTTGATATGTACTTTTCATATCAACAGCAGCGACACTCAGGCAGCAGCATGTGTGACGATGATACGTCTAAATACCTTAGCTTTATCGAGTCAAGTTACTCGCGCTCTAAATTTTTATGCTTTAGATTAAATGGTAAACTGATCGGCATCACCGTGCTTGATCAATTTGACGGTGGTATCTCCGCGGTCTACACCTTCTTTGATCCTGACTACAGCAACCGTAGCATAGGCACCTACGCGATCTTGTACGCGCTAAAGCTATCAAAAGTACACAATATTCCGTTCGTTTATCTGGGCTACTGGATCGATGGATCGCCGAAAATGAATTACAAACGTAAATTCAAACCATTACAGGGCTACATTGATCGTCAATGGCAACAACTCGAACTCTGATTCGATTCTCCGACAAAGCACTTGAAATACCCAGTAAAGGCTTTATTTATAGCGACATATGGGGCATGATAGCCCCGCTTTTTACAAGGGTTTGCACGATGTAACACTGGCATCCTGAGGTAATAAGATAAACCATAATAGAGTTACTTAAGAGTTAAATAGATAACGTGGCAAAAGAAGACCAAATTGAAATGGAAGGTACCGTCATTGACGCACTTCCGAACACTGAATTTAAAGTTGAGCTGGAAAACGGGCACGTAGTACACGCGCACATTTCTGGCAAAATGCGTAAAAACTACATACGTATTTTACGTGGAGACCGAGTGACGGTTGAGCTAACACCTTACGATCTTACCAAAGGGCGTATCACTTATCGTAACCGCACCTAGTTTGCACAACGCGATACGCATTGCGACCCACTCGTTAAGCCTTAACGGCCAATCCTTGCCGGGTAAAGCGTACCGCTAGTGCCTACGACCAATGTCGACCACTGGCAATACAGACAATTAAACCCCCTCGATTGATGGGGTTTAGCGCTTACTCAGGGATAGAGTTAAATAGTCAAATAAATACTGGATATTAAAACAGTACTTTGATAGTCTTTAGCAATGAAAAATACTCCGCTTTTACCGCTAACCAAACGTCAGCAACAGATTTTTGATTTTATTCTTGAATGCATGGTTGCGAATGGCGCACCCCCTACCCGCGTAGAGATTGCGGATAACTTTGGCTTTCGCTCACCAAATGCAGCCGAAGACCATCTCAAAGCATTAGATCGAAAGGGCCATATTGAACTTAGGTCAGGTACCTCTAGGGGTATTATGATAAGCGAATCCGCACGTCTAAACTCAATGCTTGAGAACGACATGCCTGAGCTTGGTAACAGCAATGGAATGGCCGTTATCGGCGATGTAGCGGCCGGCGCGCCGATTTTCGCGTCGCAACATATTCAGAAAATGGTCAGTGTTGACCAAAGTCTTTTCTCAGAGAAAGCTGATTTTTTACTAAAAGTCCGTGGCGACAGCATGATTAACATTGGTATCTTCGAGCACGATTTGCTCGCGATAAGAAAAGCCAATACCGCTCGTAACAATCAAATTGTGGTCGCAAGAATAGACGATGAGGTAACCGTTAAACGCTATCAACGCCATGCAGCTTCGGTGTCTCTGATTGCCGAAAATGATAACTATCCACCAATTGAAGTAGATCTACAAACGCAAAGTTTTGCGATTGAAGGCGTAGTGGTTGGGTTGATTCGACAAGGGCTTTAATTACTAAAGCGAATTTCGATTATAATCACTTTTTAAGTGCTTATAATCGAAAATCGGTCTCAAACTGTGATCATAATACGGAACATATTAGCCATCAATTGGATTGGCTAATTTAGTTTTTTCTTATCGACCGGTTTTGCTGGTAGTGGCAAGGCGGTAATACCCTCATCGGCCAGATCCTTTAGCTGATCGGCACTCGCAGTGCCTCTAATGTTGTTAAGTTCTTTCTCTCCTCGATGCATGCTTAATGCTTCATCGGCAAACTTATTACCCACGTCCTCAAAATTTGAGTCAATAAACTTATGCACCTTGGTTAACATACTCTGCAGCTTACTATAAGCTTCTGCTGAGCTGGCATTCAAATTAGCCACTGGGCCACTGGGCCGTTGCGAGCTGTCGCTTATGGCGGTCGAATTACTCTTTCTAACTAGCTTAGGAGCCGCTGCCTTTTTACTAACCTCGAGAGAGTCACAGATAGGGCAGCGTAGAATCTCTTTTTGCTGCTGAGAGGCTAAGTCATCGGCGCTATTAAACCAACCTTCAAACTCATGACGAGAATCACATATTAAGTCGTAAATAACCATATCGATTAGCCCTTGTCTAAGTGAAACGCCCCACCACGCAAATAGTCACGTGTTTAAGCGACCAGCGAGAGGTGTTTTAGAACAACAAAACAATTCAGTGAAAAGCGACGGGGCGACTGACTGACCTCGCGCTACACGTAAAAAGGGTTCAAAATTGAACCCTTACTCTATCTGAAATTATGACTTCGGTAAACGACCTTCACGTTTTCGATCATTCTCAGCTAAGAAACGCTTACGAATACGAATACTTTGAGGCGTGATCTCAACCAACTCGTCATCATCAATGAACTCAAGAGCCGACTCTAAGGTGTGTTTGATTGGTGTAACCAAGCGTAAGGCTTCAT
>JBLHRL010000097.1:0-10104 GCA_047625975.1 Arenicella sp. | reverse complement strand
TCTCGGCATAATATTGCGCGACAACAGCGCAGCAACTTAAGCCGTACTGATGGCCTAATAGCATCGAGTGTCTGCACCACGCGTTACTTTTCTAGAACTTTGAAGTGATAACTTTGCTACTAACACGGTCTTGTCTCATAGTGGGTATGCTGTGGTATGTGAAGCATATCATTTAAACCTAACCCTGTTACTTTTAAACCATACTGAGTAACTTTTTAGAACCTAAATTAATGGAATTTAAAACATGAATAAACATGTTTCAGTACTCATCATAGCTGCCGCGTTGTCGCTAGCTTATCTTGGTTATAGCCACGCACAAACAAGCGAGGATGCTGCATCACCGACTAACGATACTAAAACGGCGGTCTTCGCTGGCGGTTGTTTTTGGTGTATTGAATCTGATTTTGAAAAACTTGAGGGGGTTATCGAGGTAGAATCGGGCTATACCGGTGGTTCAGCTGAAACGGCTGACTATAAAACCGTGTCCTATACTGAAACTGGGCATTACGAAGCAGTAGAAGTTAAATACGACCCCAGCATCGTAAGCTATGCTGAATTGGTCGAATACTTTTGGCTTCACATAGACCCAACAGACCCGGAAGGCCAATTTTGTGATAGGGGCAGCTCTTATCGGTCGGCTATCTTCTATGCCGATGAAAGCGAGAAATCGGTGGTAGAAAAGTCTCTCGCGAATTTAGCTAACAGCAAACCATTTGATGACGATATCGTTACCGTTACCGCTCAAGCAAGGCCGTTTTACAGCGCTGAAGACTACCACCAAGATTACTACAAGAAAAACCCGATTCGTTATCGTGTCTACCGAACCGGATGCGGACGAGATAGGCGAATTGCGCAGCTCTGGGGCAGGTAATAGGCGATATTCGGCTTGAAATGTTCGGCTCTTTAAGCCGAGCTATTCAAGCCTAGTTGCACAGACGATACATGTTTGCGTAACTAGGTTGGCCTCCAGTCTCGCCGAGGCAATAAAGTCATCGCACTCGATACAGAGCCCGTACTCACCAGACTCAATTTCGCCGAATGCACGCTCGATATCGATCAACAGTTTAGCCTGTCGTTTGACATTGGCAATTGCCATTGCCTGACTTTGGATTGCATCGACTCTAGACAATCGCCCCACGCTATTTTGGTCTACTTTTACCGGTTGCGCAGCCGCGTTTGCCAATCTCTCGGTCTCAAGTACCGCTAGCTTTAAGGCGTTTAACTTTCTCGAAAAGCTGATTAATTTGAGTCGCTCAGGCACTGGCTTTCTGTAGGCTGTTAATTAAATTGGCATTGTTAGGTTTCAGCCTGATTTGCAGCCGACCTTTGTATCAACATCTCCATCGGTGACTCATCGAAAGCAATATCGAATTCAGCTAATGAGTCGGCATGATCGGTTTTTAAATCGACAAAGTTAAACATATTTCGATCTGTTAAATGAGATGGTGTGAGCCTAGACATGGACTTAAATATGTTGCCGACTCTGCCCGGTTGTTGTTGGTCCCACTCAGTCAGCATTTGCTTAATCTTTTTACGCTGCAAGTTTTCTTGCGAACCACACAAATTACAAGGGATGATCGGATAGCCTTGAATGTTTGAAAATTTCTCTAAATCGCCTTCTCGGCAGTAGGCCAACGGCCGAATCACCATATTTTTTTTGTCATCACTAACCAATTTTGGCGGCATACTTTTCAATCTGGCGCCATGAAACATATTTAGAAACAGCGTTTCAACCATATCGTCCATGTGGTGGCCGAGAGCTATTTTTGTCGCGCCTAGCTCGTTTGCTGTGCGGTATAGAATGCCGCGACGTAAACGAGAACATAGTGAGCATGTAGTTTTGCCCTCGGGAATTTTATCGCTAACAATACTGTATGTGTCCTCCTCAACAATACGGTAGTCTACGCCTAAATTAGTAAGATAATTCGGCAACACTTCGGCTGGAAAGCCAGGTTGTTTTTGGTCCAAATTAACTGCGATCAATTCGAAGTCTATTGGTGCTCGGCTGCGCAATGCGATTAGAATATCAAGCATTGCATAGCTGTCCTTACCGCCGGACACGCATACCATCACTCGGTCGCCCTCCTCGATCATATTAAAGTCAGCGATAGCTTGACCAACATTGCGCTGAAGGCGTTTAACCACCTTATTGTCATTGTGATCTAGTTTTCGTGAATGTGTCATAACGCCTAATTCCGATAGTTAGCCATCGTTGGCTTAGCCCAAGCAAGGTAGCCTTGAGCCAATAAAGCTTTACACTAATAAAAGCTGTAAGCCAGTTAAAATTTTGAGCTACGCTAACTTAGGTTTAAGTTTAGTTGCCGTCTCGGCGATAGTCTACTCGACTTGCGCGGCAAACTTAAGCCATTCAGCTTCATCACCCTAAGTAATTGAAAATCATTTATTATCGTCTCACATATCGATTACCACTGAGTGTCACGAGCCTGTAATATAAACCCTATGTAATGTGACAGCTGATCAATACTGACTAAATTCTAAATAATAGGAAATTCTGTGAGTGCACATATATTAATTGTTGATGATGAGGCGGCCATTCGCGATATGATTCGTATGGCCTTAGAGATTGATGGCTTTGAAGTATCTGACGCCAGCAATGCCCACCAAGCCGTCAAAATTTTAGAAAAAGATGATATTGACCTGATACTCCTCGACTGGATGATGCCGGGTGTTTCCGGCATTGATTTCGCCAGTAGAATCCGCCGTGAAGGTAATTATTCTGTTGGCATTATCATGGTCACAGCGAAGGATGACGAAAATGATTTGATTCGCGGCTTGGATGTTGGTGCTGATGACTATATAAAAAAGCCATTTTCAACCAAAGAGCTAATTTCACGTATGAAGGCGGTTTTGCGTAGGTTATCTGACAAAACAACGATAAGTGACACGGTGAGTGCGGGCAAGATTAAAATAGACACCACTCAACATCGAGTACTAATTGACTCAGAGAGCGTTGACTTCAGCCCTACCGAGTTCCGATTACTGCATTTTCTACTATCACACCCAGATCGTGTATTCGCTCGAGACCAATTGCTTGATAACGTATGGGGTAACCAAGTTTATGTTGAAGATCGTACTGTAGACGTGCATATTCGACGTTTACGTAAAGTATTGGAACCTCATGGCTGCGACACTTATATACATACCGTGCGCGGTGTCGGCTATCGCTTCTCACTGCAAGCTAATTAGTGCCGACACGGTACTCTATTGTTTAATTTAGGCTAAGCTGCGCTATGCAACATGATCTTTGGAAGTTCGTAGGTTTACTGTTTATTGCCGCGGTATTTGGCTACACCGTGGAGCATATCCTACTGGTTATGCTGCTAGTTTCACTTAGCATCATTACCTGGCAAGCATATCGGCTTAACCTACTGTTCCTATGGGCCGAAAACCCTAATAATCACCCAATGCCTGAAGTTAGCGGCCAACTTTACAGCTTGTATCGGTCGATCCTTCGTAGAAACGCTAAAAACTCAAAACGTAAACGTCTATTGAGCGCCTATTTAACCCAATTCAGAAAGGCCGTGAGCGCACTTCCGGACGCCATTGTATTGGTCGATGATAACGGCAAAATCGAATGGGCAAATAAAAACGCTGATACGGTACTCGGCATCCGCTGGCCAGAAGATGGAAATGTCCGATTCAGTGACCTAATTCGTTACCCAGAAGTCGATGCTTTATTAGGCAATGCGAATTCCAAAAAGAAACCACCAGAGCAAGGCGTTGTAGTCAATTCGACCTCGAACAACGATCTGACGATCAGCTTTAAATGTATACGCTACACAGATACTTTACGAATGGTGATTGCTCGTGACGTCAGCCGTTTAGTAAAAATCAATCAAATGCAGTCTGATTTTGTCGCCAATGTGTCGCACGAATTAAAAACCCCATTAACGGTGCTTAAAGGGTACGTTGAAATTTTACGTGACAACCCCGATCTGCCGCTGAAATTTGCCAAACCCTTAGCGCAAATGAATCTACAAAGTACTCGTATGGAACTGATCGTAGGCGACCTGCTGTATTTGGCAAAGTTGGAAGACAGTGCCTATATAAGCCCGCATGAGCCTGTCAACGTAACCGCCTTGATTAACACTATAATTGAAGCCGTGGGGCCGCTAATTGTAGAAAAACGCCATAAAATAGAGCTGGATATAGATTGCTCACTTAGTCTTAATGGTGCATCAACCGAGCTACACAGCGCATTCTCCAATTTAATCACCAATGCAATCAAATATACCGCCAGCAATGGGGTGATTAAAGTAAGCTGGAAGAGTGGTCAGAGAAATGGACAGTCTTGCGCCTTGTTTTCGATAAGAGACAACGGTTATGGGATAGCGCCTCAACACATTGAACGACTGACTCAGCGCTTCTACCGTGTCGACACCGACCGTTCAAGAGAAGGTGGCGGTACAGGCTTAGGACTGGCTATCGTAAAGCATGTGCTGCAGCGCCATGCCGCTGAATTAGAAATTGAAAGCCGAGAAGAGAAAGGCAGTGTCTTCCGGTGCGTATTCGTCAACAGCCTAATTATAAAATCCAAAGAATCAAGCAAGGTCATAATTATTTAGGCCGTTAACTTCTTATAGAGTTATTTTGGCAATCACATAAGCATGGTCGCTCGGTTTATCTGTTTGTTCTCCGGGCGTTATACCTAACAATTCATTGCCATGAATAATTTCATATTCAGCCTTACCAGATTTGGCCAATGCCGCTGAAACAATGCCATGCATTAGCACTTGTAGCTTGCCACGATGATTATAATCATATCGCTCGACTTCAGGCAGCTGCATCACTAAGTTGACCGCACCATCGGCACACAGTGTCTCTAGTGTGGGACTAAATTCCGAGTCGTTAAAATCACCGGTAATATAGTATTCGTTGCCATGACGAAGTGTTCGGTTGGCCTCATTATGAATTAAATGCGCCTGCTCAACCCGCACGCCCAACTTCCCGTCAGAACCTGGGTCAAGCGGTGCAAAAATGCTTTGTTGATGTCGTTTAGATGCCAAGTGCACGTTGATTAGGGTTAGCCGCTTACCCGAGTCTTTTTCGATGAAGTCGCAGACTAAGGGCTTACGCGAGTCATCGAACGCCCAATTGCCTTCACCTATAACGTGCAGCGACTCGACATCAACGTTGACTCGTTTGGGGTTATACAAGTAGCCATTGCGAATATTGCCACCAGGTTGGCCTCCGTCTGCTCCGAGCTCGGGACTAACATCAATCCAAGCATAGTCGATACCGCTCAACTGCTTAATGGTTAAAATCAGCAGCCTATAGGTCTCAGTCGCATCTACTACCGTGGTTATTTCAGCGCCATCAGTGTCCTGAATTTCTTGTAGAGCGACGATGTCAGGTAAATTTGCCTGCAGTACCACGGCTTGAGCCAAGGTGTGAAAACGACCTTCTCCCCAATCATCGTCAACGTCCTGCCTAGGGTTTTTCACGCGTAAAGGTGATTCAACGTTAGGGTCGAGATTAAAACAGTTCAAGGTCATGATCGTCAGCGCACCTGAACTTGGCTCTAAGCTTGATTTTCTCACCTCAATAAAGCTAGGCTCAACCTCAAACGGCTGGTTAACCGACAATTGATACGAGTCAACTCGGTAGTTAAGTGGCCCTTCTATTCTACTAGTAAGCTTGGCACCAACGTTCAAACGCGGCGCATGATTATAGTTAGTCGCGCGAAAACCTGGTAGCCAACGCATGTGATTTTGATGATCACCGATAAAACCTCCCTGCATGGTGCGTGGAGCCGTTAGGTCCGATGAGGGAGAATCTAGCGCAACCACATAATCCCCAAACTTGTTACTCGGCGCTACAAACGTTTGGCCTGGCTCGATAGCAAGCAACATGCCTTCAAGACTATTTAGCAACAGCGCAAGGTCACCGCTATTGCTTGGTAAAAATTCTTGCGTCAACGAAATAGCATCAACACCATCGGCGTCGGTACTCTTTACCTCTGCCGACTGAAACAAGAGTTGCGTCACAGGTTTAGCGGTTTCGTGCTTAATATAGTCAACGCATTCACCGCTAACCACCAGTAGAGACCCTTTGCTAGGCTTCCATTTACGGCTGTAAACAAAGATGCCATCCGAACCTTTACCATCCCATGGTTTATTCGGGGTTTGTAAAAAGAAGCCACGCCGAACTACTCCGGTGACAATTCCGGTGGTCGTCACATTATGATTTGCATACGGAGAATGGAGATTTTGTCCTTGAAGTTCGCGAATAGCTATATTGGGCACGGATTAACTCAGGGTGATTAATTTCAATCGAGTATAACCAAAAATGGCCAATCGACTAGGGTCGATTGGCCATTTGATCTACTAACATCAATAAAGGTTATCAAGGCTTAACTAAGGATTGTCTAGGCCAACTGATCACTGATTTTATCGATTGCCTTGTGTCTAACGTCTTGGCCCTCGACCAAATAGATCACATTCTCACAAATATTAATACAGTGGTCGCCGATACGCTCGAGCGAACGAGCGGCCCACATAACGTCTAAAGCGTCAGAAATATTATCTGGATCTTTTTTCATATAATTAACCAAACGAACCACTACTCGAGCATATTCCTCGTCGATCGCTTGGTCTTTACGCATATTTAGAACCGCTGAGCGGGTTTGCATGCGCGCATAAGTATTGAGTGTTTCATGCAACAATTCTTTTACATGCTCACCCAGAGATAATAAACCCTTGAAGGCTTTTACCGACGCATCGTTGTCTAGCGCATGTTGCACCATGTTGGCTACTCTTTCAGCCTCATCACCGATCCGCTCTAAATCTCGAACCGACTTAGTGGTGGCAATAATCATCCGCAAATCACCAGCCGCTGGTTGACGCTTAGCTAAGATTTGCGTGCACTCTTCATCAATTTGCATTTCCAACGCGTTGACCTTTCGATCTAGCTGTTCAACGTCGATGATTGCCTCGCTGTCGCCATCACGAAGGGCTTCGAGGGTTTTATCTAACTGAGCCTCAACAAGACCGCCCATTTTTAGCACTCGAGACCGAATTTCGTCTAACTCAAGGTCGAACTGACGAGAGATGTGCCCGCCAACCATTACTTCTTCATTCATAATTTCTCCTTAACCGATTCGACCAGTAATATACGCTTCTGTTAACTGATGTTCAGGGTTAGTAAACACCTGAGATGTGTCATTAACTTCAATTAGCTTTCCTAGATGAAAGTAAGCTGTACGTTGCGACACACGAGCAGCCTGCTGCATTGAGTGTGTGACGATACAAATAGTGAAATTTTCACTCAACTCATGAATTAACTCCTCAACCGTAGCGGTAGCAATCGGGTCTAGTGCTGAACATGGTTCGTCCATCAAAATAACTTCTGGGTTAATAGCAATTGCTCGCGCTATGCATAGTCGTTGCTGTTGCCCACCCGAGAGTCCAGTCGCTGGCTCGTCCAATCGGTCCTTTACTTCTTTCCAAAGGCCGCATCGAATTAAACTGGTTTCAACCAACTCATCAAGCTGAACTTTATTGTCAGTCAAACCATGAATACGCGCACCATAGGCTACGTTCTCATAAATTGACTTGGGAAACGGGTTTGGCTTTTGAAACACCATACCAACTCGGGCGCGTAGTTCAACCACATCAATTTTTTTATCGTACATATCTTGATCTTCGATTAAGAGGTCTCCCTCTACACGACATATATCGATGGTGTCATTCATTCGATTTAGGCATCGTAGAAACGTGGATTTTCCACAACCAGAGGGCCCAATCATAGAGATCACTTGGTTCTTACCGATATCCAAATTGACATCAAAAATTGCCTGCTTGTCGCCGTAAAATACGTTCGCATCACGAACCCGCATCTTATAGTCGTCTAGTAACGGTAGCCCTACTGTTTGGTATGTTTCTTTCACTATTTCGGCCATTGATTGTTGTGCTGTGTTCATATGAATACGTCTACTAACTATTTTTCAGAATGAGGCTCGCGTTACTAAACTGCTTACGAGCATAATATTTTTACCAGCGACGCTCTAGTCGTTTACGCAACCAAACAGCAAAACTGTTCATGCAGATCAAAAAGGTTAATAACACCATAATTGCGGCGGATGTTTTTTCGACGAACGCTCGCTCTGGGCTATCGGACCATAGAAAAATTTGTACTGGCAGTACGGTTGCTGCGTCGGTTACACCATTAGGAACATCAACGATGAAGGCAACCATCCCGATCATAAGCAGCGGAGCTGTTTCGCCCAATGCTTGAGCCATTCCGATGATAGTACCGGTAAGCATACCCGGCATCGCCAACGGCAAAACGTGATGAAGAACAGTTTGCATTTTTGACGCGCCCATACCTAAAGCGGCCTCGCGAATCGAGGGGGGCACTGATTTAATCGCCGCTCGACTCGAGATAATTATGGTCGGCAGTGTCATCAATGTGAGCACAAAACCACCGAGTAGAGGAACCGATCGAGGCATACCAAAAAAATTGATGAAAATTGCCAAACCCAGCAAGCCAAAGATTACCGATGGCACGGCGGCAAGATTATTGATATTTACTTCAATAAAATCGGTAACACGATTTGTTGGGGCAAATTCTTCTAAGTAAATCGCAGTTGCTACGGCAATTGGAAACGACAATGCAAGGGTCACCAGCAGAGTTAAAATAGACCCTGTAATCGCCCCTCTTATACCGGCTAATTCCGGCTCTCTAGAGTCTGAGTTAGTAAATAAAATAGTATTAAATTTTGTCGTTACCGCGCCCGCTTTGAACAAGCTGTCGACTAAGCCTTCTTGCATGTCGCTGAGCCGGCTTATTTGATCTTCCTCGTCGAGGTCTCGACCGTAACTATGCTTATAATAAGTATCGAAATCATCATCGGCAATCATACTTATGGTCTTGGTAGAACCCATTATTGACGGGTTGGTAACCACCATATTTCGCAAAATTAGCGGCATATCGCTAGTAAACATGGCATAAAGTTCGCGTTTTTGCTTACGCTCAGTAATTTCAGGATACTTGTCCCTCAGAGATTTCTTAAAAAACGAGCCAAAACTTGCTGCCTTAATCTCTTTCTCAGTGCTTTGAGCGGTCAAACCAAGCCGTTCTTCGCTAAAGGTAATCTCTACGTCTACATAGGTCTGGGTGAACGCGCCAATGCCTTTGCTAACAATATCGGTAAACAGAAATAAAACACAGGCAACACCAAAACCGATCGACAAACGCCCAGCCCATCGAAAGCGTGTCTCCGATCTATTTCGGCGTTTACGTGCAACAGCTCTCTTTTTAGCCAAGAGAGTACGGTCTTCAAACAAGCGATTAATCGCTTCGCTTGCGTCCGTGTTAGTAGAATTAGTCATATTGCTCTCGATATTTTTTCACTACTTTTAAAGCGATCACATTAAGCGCTAAGGTAATCACGAATAAAAATAAACCAAGTGCGAACGCGGCAAGCGTTTTGGCACTGTCGAACTCTTGGTCACCCACTAGCAAGGTTACAATTTGTACCGTTACAGTGGTTACCGCCTCTAAAGGATTTATCGTCAAATTAGCAGCCAAACCAGCGGCCATAACCACGATCATAGTTTCACCAATAGCCCTTGAAGCCGCAAGTAGCACACCTCCGACAACACCAGGTAATGCGGCCGGAAATACAACTTTCTTTATGGTTTCAGACTGCGTGGCACCTAGCCCATAGGAGCCATCACGAAGGCTTTGCGGTACAGCCGTAATAACGTCATCTGACAACGAAGAGACAAACGGAATAATCATCACGCCCATCACAATACCCGCCGCTAACGCACTCTCCGACGAGACCGCTAAATTAGCTAACCAATTGATATCATTTTCAGCGCCCCAAACTCGTAACTGATCGCCATAATGTCGAATCGCTGGCGCCACGGTAAGCGCTGCAAAAAAGCCATAAACAACGGTCGGTACGCCAGCCAAAATTTCAAGGGCTGGTTTAACAATACTGCGGGTTCGAGCAGTTGCGTATTCAGACAAATAAATTGCCGACATTAGCCCTACCGGTACCGCGATCGACAAAGCGATAAATGAAATGAGTAGGGTGCCGACAATCAACGGTATAACCCCAAACGAGCCTGACGC
>JBLHRL010000096.1:0-10428 GCA_047625975.1 Arenicella sp. | reverse complement strand
AGAACCGCTTGAATACCACGACGAGCCAAACGGCCATGACCGATTTCGCGACGTTTAGGTGAACCAACACGACCAGTTTCACCAACTGAATATGGAGGGAAGTTGTAATGCAACATGAAACGATCACTGATGTCGCCTTCTAACGCATCAATACGCTGTGCGTCACGCTCGGTACCCAACGTTGCAGCAACAACCGCTTGAGTTTCGCCACGCGTGAACATAGCTGAACCATGAGTACGAGGCCATACGCCAGTGCGTACCTCGATGCCACGAACGGTGGTAGTATCGCGACCGTCGATACGTGGTTGACCAGCGATGATGCGGCCACGAACGATCTCTTTTTCCAGACCTTTGAACGCGGCGTTAACGGCGTCAATATCAGCAACTGAAGACTCATCGTTCAATAAGCCTGACTTTACGTCAGCCTGAGCGGCAGAGATCTTAGCAACACGCTCTACCTTACTCGCCGTTGAGAAAGCATCTTCTAATGCTGACTTTGCGATCTCAGCAACTTTAGCCGTTACTGATGTGTTTTCTACCGGTGGATTCCACTCTTTCATTGGCTTCGCTACTTCAGCAGCCAATTCTTCAATAGCGGCAATCGCTTTTTGTGACTCGCGATGACCGTACATTACAGCGCCTAACATTACGTCTTCAGCAAGAATGTTTGCTTCAGACTCAACCATTAGAACCGCTTCTTTAGTACCGGCTACAACTAAGTCTAGGTCAGATTCAACCAGCTGATCTCTATCAGGGTTAAGCACATACTCACCGTTGATATAACCAACACGTGCGGCGCCAACTGGACCGTTAAAAGGAATGCCTGAGGTTGCTAGAGCCGCAGATGCACCCACTAACGCAATAATGTCAGTGTCGATGTTTGGATCAATAGAAACAATGGTTATAACCACCTGTACGTCATAACCGAAACCTTTAGGGAACAGTGGGCGAAGTGGGCGATCAATTAAACGACAAGTTAAAATAGCTTTCTCGGAAGGACGGCCTTCGCGACGAAAAAAGCCACCAGGAATTTTGCCGGCAGCGTACGTACGCTCTTCGACATCAATCGTTAGTGGCATGAAATCTCTTGGTTGGCCTGACATCTTATTGACGACAGTTACCATCACAGTAGTATCGCCACAGCTGGCGATGATAGCCGAATCGGCTTGGCGAGCAATCTCACCCGTTTCTAAAGTGAACTCACGCTCACCGAATTGAAAGGTTTTTGTTACCTTTGACATACGAATTACCTATATATTTAATATCCCTTGGGCCCTATTGCCGTCGGAATTAACCTACTTTTAAACAATACACGAACCATTTCGCGCTTTGCCTTCTCCGGTTCATGCCATTCCCAGCGGAACATGACAATGGGTGGAGACACCCTAAAACGTCAAAAGCCTTATCCAAAGATAAGGCTTTTGTAAAAGCAGCAATTTTACTTACGTAAGCCTAAGCGGCTAATAAGTGTTCTATAACGCTCAACGTTGTTCTTCTTCAAGTAATCTAGCAACTTGCGACGCTGGTTTACCAAACGCAACAAACCTTGGCGCGAGTGATGGTCATGGATATGCTCTTTGAAGTGTGGAGACAAGTCTAAAATACGAGCTGTCTGCAATGCGATTTGAACTTCAGGTGAACCTGTATCGCCTTCTTGTTGTTGATAGTCTGCAACAATGGCAGCTTTGTCTGTGGCTGTTAATGCCATAATACTATTCCTCTTCAGAATGGGGTTGTGTTTCAATTCCCTGAAGGGTGGAAAATGAAACGGTTTATTATCTTAAGACATAGATCTCAGATAGGCGCGTATTCTAACTGTTTGAGTATAGAAATCACCTATATTTGAATAAAAACTAACTGTTTTTAAAAGTTTTGACAGTATTTTTAATATTTAGCCCCTCGAGGTCTTAATTTTCAGTATCCACGAAGGTTTTTCGTGCTTTGATAAAGCCGACATCATTGACCTCGCCCACTCCATAGAGGTATCCGCTTGGCTGGTAGAAACGGCTTAACTCGTTAGTTGTCAGACCATTGGCTGGCGTAGGTTTGCCTTGTATCATACTCTGCGCTTGCACATCTGATATTTCAACTTTTGGCATATGCTCGATCAATACATCCAACGGTAATATCAAGTCTTTTAGATCGGCTTTTAAAACCTGCTCCAGCGAATGTGCGACGCTAACGTTAATAGCTTTAATATCGGTTCGTCTAAGCTCAACGACATGAGCGCCGCAGCCTAAGACCTGACCTAGGTCATGGGCTAGTGAGCGAATATAAAAACCACTGGAACAATGAACTTCAAGCTCAACGTGAACAGCGTCAAGACGTTTTGCTTGCAAGCTATACACGGTCATATCTCGAGCCGGCCTATCGATAACTTCACCTTTACGAGCCAACTTGTAAAGCGGTTGGCCATCTTTCTTTAAGGCGCTGTACATCGGCGGTACCTGTTTAATATCACCGCGAAATTGTAGCAACGCAGATTGAAGCTGCTCTTCGCTAACATCAACCATCTGCGTAAGCGTAATTTCGCCTTCACTATCTAGAGTATCAGTCACCTCACCTAGTCTGATAACAGTGGTATATTTTTTATGTGAGTGAAGAAGATACTCTGAGACTTTTGTAGCTTGGCCGAGACAGATTGGCAATAACCCCGTCGCTAGTGGGTCAAGGCTACCAGTATGACCAGCTTTTTTAGCATTAAAGCAGTGCTTAATCATCTGCAGAGCTTTATTGGAGCTCATGCCAGTCGGCTTATCGAGCAGAATTACTCCGTGAATATTGTTCTTTTGCTTTTTCATTTAAAGTGAATAATCATGACGAATGCCTAGCCTAATTAAAGGCCTACACACAAAGTTAAGGAGTAGGTACCCATTGAAAGCATCAACCTGAATTAGCTGTGCTGAGTTGCTGCTAAATTCTTATTAAGGCGTTGCGCTTTGCGGTGGAAAAAATATGCTAAACGAACCAGAGGCTGTCGAGTCCAGGCATCATCGTATTTAATAGCGGTACGATTTCGCAGAGTGAAATTTTTATTACCGATCACAATATGCGATTCATTATGATCAACCTCTAGTAATTTCGGAACCGAGAGACCCGCCAGCGAGAGGCTCGCATCGATACTTGCTCTATAGTCAACACACAGACCTTCATAAGTACTTATTCTAAAATTTAAGTCATTGACGCTTAAAAAATCGACAAAATCTCGATGACGATCGCACCAGTAATTGAGGGTTCGAATGCAGCGTATTAGGCCAAACCGGTGGCCTGCCTTCTTGCTCATCGACGATACAAAGCCGCGAGGGTCTTTTACACATAGCAGCACGGAAAAATCGCTTTTACGAATACCCAGATCATCAAGCATTGAATATAGTTGCTTCAGATAATCGAGACTCTTAGACGAATCTACAATAGTCGAACTATCACCATAATTGCTTTTAACTTGGTTTATAAGAGCTTGGTATTTTTTCATACTGGGGACGTCAGATTCAGCACCATTAAGGCATGCTATTTGCCTCCAAAACTCGCAATCTACCCAACGTTCACCACAAGAACATAAATCGTGAGTGTTAAAACTACCCCAGCACTCGATATAATGCTGCATATGAGTGGGCGAAAAAAACTGGGCGACTTCGCCTAAGCCTATAACGTTCGGGTGAGCACTTAAAAGATGGTCTGTTAATGTCGTGCCGCTATGCTCGAGACCTAGAATGTAAATATATTTCATCGACTATTTAGCTTGGCTTATCTAGGGTAATAATGTCATGGGTATTATTCTTTTGCTTCTTCATTTTATAGTGAATCAAGCGAAAAGCTGAAGCATGGAGATTAGATTCGGCGTCGTAGACATTAAAATTACTCCCCAAGGACAGACTCCTTAAAACTAGATCCCTGGGCTACTCCTCATGGTTACTGACTACTATTATTCTGGCTAACGATGACGGCGATAGAATAACAAATAATTTAATCAGATTTATTTAAAGCCTTGTCAATCAATGCTGACATTCTCGCGCCTTCTGAAATCGAGCCATCATAACTAAAAATCAAATTCGGGCAGTGACGCATATCAATAACAGCGGCAAGCGCTCTGCGTAAAAAACCATTGGCGCGATCTACCGCTTCCATAGTGTCTTTAATATCGACTTTATCTTCGAACATAGACGTTACAAAGACCTTCGCTTGGCGTAAGTCTTTAGTTACTTCTACATCAGTAATGGTCAGGCTGGAAACACGCGGGTCTTTGACCTGGTTGCGCAGAATCATCGCCAACTGACGGGTGATAGTCTGTGCTACGCGTTCGCTTCTGGCGTACTCTTTTGGCATTTCTTTACTCTTTATTTCCTATCGCTGGAGGCTGATTTTCTTTGACCGAGGCTCTACACGCTTAGAGTGTAGAGCACATTCAGGCTAAGCAACGCCCTAGAGCGTTACTTTAACTTCGAACCTATTGAAAATTTCTAATTGGTCGCCTTCTTTGATGTCGCTGTAGTTAGTGACACCGATACCGCACTCGGTACCAATCTTGACTTCACTGACGTCGTCTTTAAAGCGACGAAGTGAATCAATACGACCTTCGAAAATCACAATACTATCGCGTAAAATACGCACGTTAGCATTACGCTTAACAACACCTTCAGTAACCATACAACCCGCAATCGTACCAATCTTAGGCGCACGGAATACTTCGCGAACTTCAACATAGCCCATAATATCTTCACGAATTTCTGGATCTAGCAGACCTTCCATCGCCGCTTTCACGTCATCGATTACTTCGTAGATGATGCTGTAGTAACGAATTTGTACGTCTTCTTGCTCGGCTAGCTTTCTCGCTTGTGCATCAGCACGTACGTTAAAACCAATTACAAATGCTGATGACGCCATGGCTAAGTTGATGTCTGACTCGTTTATAGCGCCAACCATACTGTGAACAACACTTACTTTCACGTCAGGCGTTGATAGCTTAATTAATGATTCGCTCAAGGCTTCAATTGAGCCTTGTACGTCACCTTTAATTAGAACATTAACGTTCTTAACTTCCCCTTCGCTCATTTTCGAGAACATGTTTTCAAGCTTAGCGGCTTGTTGACGGGCCAAACGCGCTTCACGATCACGACTAGAGCGGAAGCTTGCTGCTTCACGAGCTTTACGCTCATCTTCAACCACTAACACTTCGTCGCCAGCGGCAGGGACGCCACTTAAGCCTTGAATCTCAATCGGCATTGATGGGCCGGCAACCTTGATAGTTTCACCTTGGTCGTTAACCATCGCACGTATACGACCAGTCTCCCGACCCACTAATACAATGTCGCCATACTTCAATTCGCCGTGTTGCACTAAAATTGTACAAACCGCGCCACGACCTTTGTCTAAACGGGCTTCTACAACGGTACCAGTGGCTTTACCCGTTGGGCGAGCTTTCAATTCAAGTAACTCAGATTGCATCGCAATTGCTTCAAGTAATGTATCGACACCGTCACCGGTTTGAGCCGAGACAGGAACCATCATTACCTCGCCACCCCAATCTTCTGGGATAACTTCTTGGGTTGCTAGTTCTTGCTTAACACGATCAGGATCCGCTGATTCTTTGTCCATCTTGTTAATAGCGACAATGATCGGAACATTCGAGTTTTTAGCATGCTTAATAGCCTCAATAGTTTGAGGTTTAACACCATCGTCAGCCGCAACTACTAAGATAATCAGATCCGTGGCTTTGGCTCCACGAGCACGCATAGCACCAAAAGCTTCGTGGCCTGGTGTGTCTAAGAAGGTAATCTCACCATTACTGGTTTGCACCTGGTAGGCACCAATATGCTGGGTTATACCTCCAGCTTCACTAGCCGTTACTTTGGCTTTGCGAATGTAATCTAATAAAGACGTTTTACCGTGATCGACGTGACCCATTACGGTTACTACAGGACAACGAGGCTCATAACTAGACTCATCAACATCGACGTCTTTGTTAGCCGCTAGAAATGCCTCAGGGTCATCTTGCTTAGCTTCGACCGCATTATGGCCCATTTCATCAACAACCAACATCGCTGTGTCTTGATCGAGGGTTTGGTTAATGGTTACCATGGTGCCCATTTTGAACAACACTTTAACCACTTCAGCCGACTTAACCGACATTTGACCGGCTAAATCAGCCACACTTATAGTTTCACCAATCGCTATATCACGAACAACGGGTGCAACTGGACGTTCGAAGCCGTGCTGATCGCTGCCACTGGTAGTAATATTTGACGGACGACGCTTGTCTTTACGCTTATTACGACCCCGCCCTCTCTTAGATACATGCAATTCTTCACGACCAGCAAACGGCTTGCGCTTACCCTTGTCGCTTTTATTGGCATTTGGTGTTGGCGCCGGCGTGGCAGGCTTAGGTTCAGCTTGCTTAATGATAGGCGATACGCGAACTCGATCAGACGCTTTACGAATGATAGATGGCATAACCACTTCTCGACGCACTCGCGGCGCGACTAGCGGCTTTCTATTTAATTTCGATGCCTCTGCTGCCGTCATTGCTTTAACTGGCGCATCCACTTTCGCCTCGACGGCCGCGGCTTTCGCCGCTACAACAGGCGCGACTTTCTTAGCTTCAGCAGCGATTTTGGCTTCTTCGGCAGCGATGACCGCGGCTTCTTCAGCGGCTTTAGCTGCGGCTTCTTCGGCAGCTTTAGCTGCGGCTTGTTCGGCGGCTTTCGCGGCTTGTTCGGCGGCTAAACGAGCTTGCTCTACCTCAGCTTGTTCAGATTTACTCATTTTAGCCAACTCTTCGGCCGCAATTCGCTCGCGCTCAACTTGAGCGGCGTGCTCTTGCAGTGCCAACTGCTCGGCTTCTTGACGATCAGTTTCTTCTTGCTCAAGAACATCGCGCTTCACAAAGGTTCTACGCTTTTTAGTTTGTACTTGAACTGTACGCGCTATGCCGGTCTTAGTGGTTTGCTGAATTTCAGAGTTGGTCTTTTTCTTCAGCGAGATATGGCCTCTGCCAGCCACTGGAGCCGCCGCCGGAGCTTCGGTTGTACCGCCTCGAAGAAAGTCTAGTAGCTTTCGCTTTTCTTCATCGGTTAGCGAATCGTCGACAGACTTGCCGGCAACTCCAGCATCACCAAGTTGTTTAACAACTCGTGCTGCTTCAATGCCGATCTGTTGGGCAAAGGCTTTGATAGTAATGGTTGACATAATATGTGCTCTTAATAGTTAGATTGGGTTGCGTTGGTAAGTGCTTAGGTCGTGACCTAACTTTCCTCTGCCACCTCATCTGTCGCATCTGGGTCGATACCCATTTCTTCAAACCAAGGGCGACGTGCGATCATAATCAACTCTTGCGCGCGCTCTTCTGTGATGTTCAAACCTTCGATTTCAAGCAACTCATCGGTCGCTGCTTCAGCAAGATCTTCCATCGTCTTAATTTCGTTTATTGCCAAAAACTTAGCCGTTGTTTCATCCATGCCTTCCATGCTCAATAAATCTTCAGCTGGATCAGCACCCTTCAACAGCTCTTCTTTCTGTATCGCAATAGTTACTAAAGCATCGTCTGCACGCTGACGTAGCTCGTCGACTAAATTTTCGTCGAACTCTTCAACTTCTAACATTTCTTCGCGAGGTATATAGGCTACCTCTTCGAGACTCGAGAAGCCCTCTTGAATCAGTATTGTTGCCACATTGGCATCTATATCTAACTTGTCCATGAACATTTCACGAACATCAGAGGACTCTTCTTCAAGTTTTTCATTGGCTTGCTCATCGGTCATAATGTTGATTTCCCAACCGGTAAGCTCACTCGCCAAGCGGACATTTTGACCGCCACGTCCAATTGATAAAGACAATTGGCTTTCGTCAACAATTACATCCATCGCGCCTTTGTCTTCGTCAACCATGATTGACTCGACTTCAGCCGGTGCTAGTGCATTAATAACAAATTGCGCTGGGTCTTCAGACCACTTGATAATATCGACTCGCTCACCGTTGATTTCGTTAGAGACGCTCTGTACACGGGAACCACGAATACCAACACAGGCACCCACCGGATCAACTTTTGAATCATTCGACTTAACGGCAATTTTTGCTCGCAAGCCAGGGTCGCGAGCAGCGCCCATGATCTCAATGATATTGTCACTTGCCTCTGGTACTTCTGTACGAAACAAGGCCAGCACTAACGCCGGAGAAATACGATCTAATACTAATTGCGGACCACGGTTGTTTTGTTTAACTTCGCTCAAGATAGCGCGAATACGATCGCCAGGACGAAGCCCTTCTCGTTGGATCATTTTATTGCGTGGCAACACAGCCTCAAGACCACCTAAGTCAATGATCGTGTCTCCACGCTCTTGACGCTTAACCACACCTGAAAGCATTTCGCCAACCCGTGGCTCAAACTCCTCGCTAATTTTATTGCGTTCGGCTTCACGCACCTTCTGCATGATTACTTGCTTAGCCGCTTGAGCCGCAATTCGGCCAAATGGTACTGCCTCTAACTCTTCCTTAACAAATTCGCCAACTTCTAACACGGGGTCATGCTCTTTGGCAGCACTGACGCACATTTGCTTAGTGGGGAATTCCAATTCCGCATCGTCTTCGATTACTTCCCAAACTCGGTAAGGAATATACGAACCATCCGTTTGGTCAATAATGCAGTGCACGTCAATGTCTTCACGGTAGCGTTTACGCGTGGCAGTCGCCAACGCGGCTTCAATCGCTTCAAAGATGATGCCTTTATCAACTGCTTTTTCTGTTGATAGCACTTCGGCCATCATTAAAAGTTCGCTTGCCATGTTTCCTAGCTCTCTATTTATAAATAAACGTTTTAAAAATAAACGGTGTTAAAAGTAAATTTAGTCAAAATTATAGACAGGGATCAATCGCGCTCTGTCCATATCGGAATAAGGTAATTCAGATTGCTCGCCATCAACTTCGACAACAGCAAACTCATCAGTTGCTTCAATAAGCTCACCGGTAAAGCGCCGACGACCATCTATCGAGGACGCCATTTTAATTTTCACTTGTTGCCCGACAACCGCCTTAAAATGCAGCGGCTTTGCCAGTGGGCGATCCATTCCTGGAGAAGACACCTCTAAAGTGTACTTGTTGGAAATAGGGTCTTCAACATCGAGAATCGCGCTAAATTGACGGCTGGCTCTAGTACAATCATCAACCGTAATACCGTTAGGGGTATCGATGTAGATACGTACAATAGAAGTATCGCCACCACTTAACTCAACAGCCACCAGCTCGAGCCCCAAGGTTTCAGCGCCCGGTATAAGGAGTTCTTCAATGTGTGGAACTGTTAATGCCATCGTTTCATTCTCAATCTAATTTTGATACTTCTTAAAATACTGAATTCCAGTCTCCCAGAATACAAAAAGGCGAGCACTGCTCACCTTATACTGATAAAGGTCGTTGACCTGAATCAAATTTCACCACACGTGTCAATCGCCGACATAAGAGCCCAGCCCTCAATCAAGTGATTCAACATTTCAAAATTAATTTTTCACAAGTAAGCTCAAAATAACGTATAGCAAAAACACAAAACCCCGCATAACGCAGGGCTTCCAGTGAGCCCAGCCCGCATAAGACAGACTGAACAAATTTTGCAGCAATGGATTTCAATAAGGTAAGCCTTACTAATACCATATGCTACCAATCCAGCTTAACAAAAATAATCGAGCAGTTGACTACCGTTGGCTAAATCGTCTAATTTCTTACCGCGGCCGCTAGACCTAGATAGTAAATTTCACTTGGTAGCGGGGGCAGGATTTGAACCTACGACCTTCGGGTTATGAGCCCGACGAGCTGCCAGACTGCTCCACCCCGCAACATCAAGTGGAGGCGTAATATAATGAATGAAATGGCTAATAGCAAGTCTTATTTGAAGCCCTTTTCAAAAACTTTCGAATTAAATTATTCATTCGTCATCTTAACCTGCCATCCATGCGGCTAGCGGCCGCTGCGGCGCTAAAGTGCCGATGAAATGCTCTTTTCATTGGCGATAAACAGGGCTGCCAGCATACCACCCATAGCATTGAGTCCACTTTCCTAATCAGAAGCCTTGGGATCCAGAAAAAGGCTATAATTAGAGACACCAATTGATGTGATTTAAAGGCAATTGAGCAACACACTCCTTTGCTTTTAGCAATCAGGGAGTCAGACACCGAAAAGGGCCGCAAAAGGGCCGCAATGAATATAATGAGAACAATTGTTGAACGCATAAGCCGCGGGAGAGTTATCAAACGATCTATCTCGGTTGAAAATTTGAACGGCACTGTATTGGCATCTCCCGACGCACAGTTGAAGTATTTAAAACCGGGCCGCAATGCCTTTGACCAAGATCTGATTCAAATCGCAATAGAACATGTACAAACCGGCGACTCGGTTTGGGACATTGGCGCGAATATTGGCGTGTTTACCGTCGCCTCTTCACTGCGCTCT
>JBLHRL010000095.1:0-10514 GCA_047625975.1 Arenicella sp. | reverse complement strand
GATACCGATCAAAAAGGCATCGCCGAAATCATCATTAGTAAACAACGTAATGGCCCAATCGGCACCGTAAGGTTAGCGTGGTTAGGCGAGTTCACTCGCTTCGAAAACTACGCGGGGCCGCGTTTTAACGACGACGAATAAGCGTTAAGAAATGAGTTATCAAACGAGTAATAATCGAGCGGCACACGTCGTTATAGAGCGTGCTGCGATCAAGCATAACCTAGAGCGAGTAAGCGCCTTGGTGCCGTCGGCTAAAGTGATGGCGGTGATTAAAGCCGATGGCTATGGCCATGGAATGGAGGCTGCGGCCACCGCGCTGCTTAATGCCGATGAATTTGCTGTAAGTAGTTTGGATGACGTGAAACGTTTACGAAGCCAAGGCTTTGATAAACCGATTACAATGTTATCGGCGACTTTCACGGTGGATGATTTAAATGCTATGTCAGCACAAAAAATACGACCGGTTATCTATGATTTAGAGCAATTAGTGATGCTCTCTGAGCTGAGTAAATCAGCCGATCTGGATCTATGGTTAAAAATAGATACGGGGCTGGGACGCTTAGGCTTCTGTATCGATGATGCTCACCTCGTTGTCTCGCGTTTGCTTGCTCAAGAAGGAATTAAGTCGCTTAGCGCGATGACCCATCTGGCCAATGCCGATAATCCAGATCACCCTAGTAATCAGCGACAAATCAAAAGCTTCTTAAAGTTTGCTGAGCAATATAATTTTAGTCAGCTGAGCATAATGAACTCGGCCGGCACTATTGCGTATCCTGAGCAAGCTAAGAGTATTGTGCGGCCAGGCATTAGTTTATATGGTGTTTCACCACAACTTGGGGTTTCGGCACAAAATTTAGGCTTGCGCCCAGCGATGACGTTTAAGAGTAAATTGATCTCGGTTAAGCGTTTACCGGTTGGTAGCCCAATTGGCTATGGTAGCCGCTACGCTTTGGATGCAGATTCACGAATAGGCGTAATAGCCTGCGGTTATGCTGACGGCTATCCGCGTCACGCACCAAACGGAACGCCGGTACTGATTAACGGTATGTACGTACCATTGATCGGGCGCGTATCGATGGACCTTATTACCGTTGATTTGGGTGACATAAAAGCTCAAGTCGGTGACGATGCAATTCTTTGGGGAGCTGATAATCCTGTCGAGCTTATTGCTGAAATGTCGGACACTATTGCCTATGAATTAATTTGCGGAATTACCCCGCGAGTTGAACGTATTGTTATCTAGAGGAAGTCAGAAAAATGGCAAAAAAAGCGATAGTTCACTTCATTTGTTCAGAATGCGGTGCGAACCACTCTAAGTGGGCAGGCCAGTGTGAATGTGGCGCTTGGAATACCATCAAAGAATTTAAGGAATCCGCCAGTCGAGCGGGAGCGGTTTCGGCAATGGCTCGAGGCTACTCAGGCTCTAAAGCATCAGTTAGCAAGCTAAGTGATATAAAGCCCGAGGATTCTCCACGATTTTCTACCAATAACGTTGAGTTCGATAGAGTTCTTGGCGGTGGAATTGTACCGGGAAGTGTCATTCTATTAGCCGGTACACCCGGTGCCGGTAAGTCAACGCTGACCACTCAAGTGCTCTGCGAAGTGAGTGATAAGTTCAATTGCTTTTTAGTTTCGGCGGAAGAGTCAGCCAACCAGATTAGCCGACGGGCAATAAGACTCAAACTTAAGACTGAACACCTTAACGTAGCGATCGAGACCGACGTACTGGCGATACTGTCGATGATCACTGAAATTAAAGCTAAGTTCGTCGTAATTGATTCCTTGCAAGCGATGTTTCACCCTGATGTTCAAGGTGCGCCTGGCGGGGTAGGCCAGCTTCGAGAGTGTATGCAGGTACTGACCCAGCATGCTAAGCAAAATGATGTAGCGATGATTATTGTTTGCCATACAACTAAAGATGGCTCAGTTGCTGGCCCTAGAGTCGTTGAGCACATTGGCGATGTGATGTTGATGATAGAAGTGATTGCTGGCTCGCGCTTTCGAGAAATTAGAGCGGCAAAAAACAGATTCGGCTCAACCAGCGAATTAGGTCTGTTGGCGATGATGCCTGACAATGGCTATCTTAAAGCGGTAACCAATCCGTCGGCTATTTTCTTAGATCGAAGCCGAGATCCCAAGCCTGGCTCGATGGTGGCATCATTGTGGGAGGGCTCTCGTTCATTGCTGGTAGAGATTCAAGCCCTAGTGATTGATTCACACCAAGGTAATCCGAGACGACTAGCCGTTGGTATCGATCAAAACCGTCTAAATATGTTGGTAGCGGTGCTTGTCAGGCACGCCGATTTAGCCATGTACGACCAAGAGCTTTATGTCAATCTGGTAGGTGGGCTACGGTCAACCGACCCAAGCACAGACTTGCCGGTGGTACTGGCGATGGTCTCGTCGTTTAAAGATCGAGCGATACCTCATAATTGGGTAGCCTTTGGAGAGCTAGGTCTTTCGGGTGATGTGCGAAGTGTTCCCAGTGGTTTAGAACGCATTAAGCAAGCGGCGCAACAAGGATTTGCGCATTGCATTTGCCCGAAGGGTAATGTTCCAAAAAATATTTCATCAAATATCAAGGTCTACCCAGTTGAGACTCTTACCGAGGCAATTGATCGCCTTGAAGAGATAATGTGATTAAACAGTGTGTCGAGATAGCCTTTTTTTGGCCGACACTCAGTCGACTTTGATCTTTCAGTTTATGGATAGGATTAGGTTATAGAGTATGCGTTTTATCAAATTTTTACTGCTTATTAGTTTGGCGGCCTTATGTCAGCTCGAGTCATCTCAGGCGGTGGCGAAAACGGTTGCGGCGATAGCGCTTTTTAACGATCGCGCTATGTTGTCTGTCGATGGTAGTAACGCAAAAATTATTAGTGCTGGCGCTACGTTTCAAGGTGTAAAAGTGATTAGCTCTAACACCACTGAAGCGGTGATTGAGGTCGGCGGTGAGCGCAAAACTCTTCGGCTCAGTGGCACGGCCGTGATTGGTGACCGATTAGGCTCGGCTTCGAAAACTGTGCCAACTTCAATTGTGTTGTATGAGAATGAGGTTGGCTTTTTTGAAGCAAACGGCGAGGTTAATGGCCGCTCGATCCGCTTTCTTATCGACACCGGCGCAAACTTGGTGGTGTTTAATAGTGTTCATGCGGCGCGTCTAGGATTAGATTATCAAAGTGGTGTACGTGGTTACGCTACTACTGCTTCAGGTCGCGCCGACATGTATATGATAAGTCTTAAGTCTATGAGTTTGGGTGGAATAATGCTCAAGGATATAAGAGCGGGTGTTATAGAGGGAGGTTTTCCTGAAATACCATTATTGGGTATGACTTTTTTGAATCGTTTAAACATGAACCGCAGTGGTCAGACTATGGTGCTCGAAAGGCGCTAACGCGGGGTGCTCGAAAGGCGCTAACGCGGGGTGCTCGAAAGGCGCTAACGCGGGGTGCTCGAAACTAAGGGTAGGCTTCGCGCGTCTGAACGTCGCTCCTTTGCATCCCTGTAACGGCGACATACCGTTAATCCTGAACATAAAAGCCCCAGATTTCTCTGAGGCTTAGATATTGTATTGAATTTTAAGTCGCTGATATTCTTGCGAATTTCAGCATACTGGTTTCAATCACATAGTCTTATCGTGCTCTACAACCGCAAACGCGCTGTGGTTGTGAATTGACTCAAAGTTTTCGGCGTGAATGTAATAACGCGAAATCTTATCGTTGTTATCGAAATCATGAGCAATATCTCGAACTACGTCTTCAACGAACTTAGGGTTGTCGTAAGCACGCTCGGTAATGTACTTCTCGTCCGGGCGTTTGAGAATAGCGAATAACTCGGCACTGGCTTGAGCTTCAACGCCTTTGATCAATTCGTTCAGCCAAAGCTTGCTTGAGCAGTTGATTCCAACGGTAAGGTGAGAGCGTTGAGCATGCGCACCATAATCAGATATTTTTTTCGAGCATGGGCACAAACTCTTGACCGGAATGGTTACCTCAAGAGTTGATGCTAAGTGACCATTTTCTATTTGCCCAATCAGGTTAACCTGATAGTCCATCAAACTTTTAACGCCTGATACTGGGGCAGTCTTCTCAATAAAGTGAGGAAACTGCAACTCAATATAACCTGCATCAGCTTCAAGGCGTTCGACCATATCAGCAAGCATTTTGTGAAAGTTCTTAGCCGAAATTTCTGTTTCTGTTTCGTTCAACATCTGTAAAAAGCGCGACATATGCGTGCCTTTTTGATCATGAGGCAGGCTTACAGACATAGAGAATGTGGCGATGCTTGGTGACCGAGAACCATCACGATTGACGATGGTAATTGGGTGCTGAATATCTTTGATGCCGACACGGCTGATGGGTATTTGGCGTGTGTCGAGACTAGCTTGGACGTCTTCCATAGGAATAGAGAATACTTTAGATGTTTAGTTATGCAGTCTTGAAATGATTTTTAAACGAGGTTCGAGTAAAAAACGTATTACAAGTTCTGCGCGTTAGCCGCTGGCTGGTAAAACGAAGATGCAATGATTGTTCGTTCAATCCCTGCTGCGTCTAAGCCGCATTCGGCTAATAAAGCAGTTTGGCTACCATGATCGATATATCGGTCTGGTAAGCCTAAATTCAAGGTCGGTGTGGCAATTCCTGCAGCCGATAAATATTCGTTTACAGCTGAGCCTGCACCACCAGCGATGACATTTTCTTCTAGCGTGACAAGTAGATTGTGGTTTCGGGCTAAATCACTAATCAATTGTTGATCTAGTGGTTTCACGAAACGCATGTTGACTACCGTAGCGCCTAAATTATTAGCCGCTTTTATGGCCGTGGGTAACAAGGTGCCGAACGACAAAATAGCGACATTGCTGCCTTGCTGTACTGTAACGCCTTTGCCGTATTCTATTTCCGACATTTGTGCTTTTTCAACCGCGCCAGTACCCGACCCTCGAGGGTAGCGCACCGCCGTGAGGCCAACGTGTTTGTAGGCGCTGAAGAGCATATCGCGGCATTCAGCCTCGTCGCTCGGTGCGTAGATTGTGCAACCAGGTATGCAGCGTAAATAGCTATAATCGAATACTCCAGCATGAGTTGCGCCATCAGCGCCAACTAAGCCGGCTCGGTCGATCGCCAGCATTACGTCGAGCTCTTGAACACTGACATCGTGAATCAGCTGATCGTAAGCGCGCTGTAAGAAGGTTGAATAGATTGCCACAATTGGCTTTTGCCCGTCACAGGCCATACCGGCGGCGAAGGTAAGCGCATGTTGCTCAGCAATGGCGACATCGAAATAACGCTCTGGATATTCCTCAGAAAAGCGCACCAAGCCTGAACCCTCACGCATCGCCGGAGTTATGCCAATAAGCTTGTCATCGAGCGCGGCCATATCACACAGCCAATCGCTGAATACGTCTGTGTAAGTACGAACCTTAGTTTTTTTGCCGATTTCACCCGTAGTTGGATTAAACGGTGCCACACCATGGTACTTAATCGGTGCGACCTCGGCTGGTTTAAAACCTTTGCCTTTTTTAGTCACAATATGGAGAAAGCGAGGCCCTTCAATTTCTTTTAGGTTACGCAACGTGCTCACCAAGGTTTCGATGTCATGGCCATCAATCGGCCCGGCGTAATAGAAACCCATTTCTTCAAAGAAAGTGCTTGGCAGAATCATGCCTTTAATATGCTCTTCCCAACGGCGTGCGTAGTCACGAACGGGTGGAATACCGTCTAGTGCTTTCTTAGTCGCATTGCGTACCGAGCTTACGGCAGGGCCGGTCATTAAGCGCGTTAGATAGTTCTTAAATGCACCGACGTTCGGCGAAATTGACATGTCGTTGTCGTTCAAAATCACGAGCACGTTGGCATCCATGTCGCCAGCATTGTTCAGCGCTTCAAACGCCATGCCAGCGGTAATCGCACCATCACCAATAATTGCGACGACGTCGCGATCAAGTTTTTGCTGGGCGGCAGCGACCGCCATGCCTAATGCGGCACTGATTGAGGTGCTCGAATGACCCGCACCAAAAGTGTCGTATTCACTCTCTGTACGTTTAAGAAATCCGGACAAACCGCCCGCTTGACGAATTGTATGTAGCTGGTCACGTCGGCCGGTTAATATTTTATGGGGGTAAGCTTGATGGCCGATATCCCAGACTATTCGGTCATCTGGAGTATTGAAGACATAATGCAGCGCAGTTGTCAGCTCGACAGTCCCTAGGCCTGCGGCAAGGTGCCCGCCAATTTTTGAAACCGTATCAATTAGGAACTGGCGAGTTTCGTCACATACTTGCTGTAACTGATCTTCCGAGCACTGTCTAAGGTCACTAGGTTGATCTAGTGTCATTAGCAGTGGATATTTACTTTGTTGATCGGTCACTTCTAAGTTTTACTCTGGCTTTGTATTTAATTGCTCTGACTGGCCGCCGCCTAAACTACGTATGGCTTGGTGGCTAGTACCTATTTTGTACGCTCAACCACAAGTTTGGCCAACTCTTGGAGAAGCAAGGTATTATCGCTTATAGCGGCTATGCTGACTATGGATTCTTGATAAAGATTTTGCGCAAGTTTTTTAGACTGTTGCAGGCCGATTAGCGCAGGATAGGTTGATTTACCCATCTCAATGTCACTGCCGCTTGGTTTGCCAAGCTCCTCGGTCGACGATTCAATATCTAAAATATCGTCTACTACTTGAAACGCTAAACCGATTTTATTGGCGTAGTTACTGAGATTTTTGAGTTGTGACTCGGTTGAATAGTCACTACACAATGCGCCGCAAATTACCGCGGCATTTATCAATGCGCCAGTTTTGCGTCGATGTACATCTTCTAAAGCACTAAGGCTCAGTTGAGATTCGGTTGCTTGAATGTCGAGTATTTGGCCACCGACCATGCCCGTTTGCCCTGAGCTTTGTGCGATCTTTAGGCAAATATGACGAGCTTGAGTATCAGTTAATCCAGAAGCGTCGCTTGCAATCAATTCAAATGCCAATGTTTGCAGTGCGTCGCCAGCCAGAATAGCGGTGGCTTCATCATATTTGATATGACTTGTTGGCTGCCCTCGGCGCAAATCGTCATCGTCCATTGCCGGTAAGTCGTCGTGAATAAGAGAATAGGCGTGAATACACTCTAACGCAGCGGCCACCGTGTCTAAACGAGCCAATGGAGCGTCGACGGCTAAACCCGAGGCGTAAACTAACAAGGCTCTGAAACGTTTGCCACCAGAGAGCGTTGAATAACGCATTGCCGCCCGCAGGCGTTCAGGAGCATTGACATTGTCTAAGCAGGTATCTAAAAAGCGTTGATTACGTGCTTGGTATTCGAGCATAACGTTGCTCATAGTAGCTAGCCCTGGGGATTATCTTCGAATGTCTCGGTATGAAACAAGCCGTCATTATCTTTAACTAAGATCTCAACCTTTTGCTCGGCCTCTTTGAGGACGCCGTGACAGTGCTTCATTAGTGCCACACCACGTTCGAAATCGTTAAGCGAATTTTCTAAATCTTGTTCACCGCGTTCCATGCGTTCAACAATATTCTCAAGTTCCTTGTAGGCGTGCTCGAAGTCTAGTTCAATTACGGAAGTGTCAGACATTTTCTACTCAATAGTGCGGTAATTATTTTAAGTCATGTCATTCTAACACTGCTATTGCAAAGTTAGGCCATAAGGATAACTTTTACTCGTTATTCATAACGAAATCGCGTTAAACTCGCGTCAGTCTTTATTGATGTCTCCTACTTTTATTAACCCGAAAATAATTAATGTCTACAGATTACGATTCTTCCGCCATTGAGGTCTTAACCGGCCTCGAGCCTGTTCGCAAACGACCGGGAATGTACACCAACACCGAGCGGCCAAATCATTTGGTTCAAGAGGTAGTGGATAATAGTGTTGATGAGGCGATTGCTGGACATTGTAAACGAATTGATGTGACGCTTTATAAAGACGGGTCGGTCGAAGTAAAAGACGATGGTCGAGGTATGCCGATTGATATTCACCCAGAAGAAGGTGTGTCGGGTGTCGAAGTAATCATGACGCGATTGCATGCGGGCGGTAAGTTTTCGAACAAAAACTACGAGTTTTCGGGTGGTTTGCATGGTGTTGGCATCTCGGTGGTTAATGCCTTGTCGAAGAACGTTGAAGTTTGGGTTAAGCGTAATGGCATTGAATACAGTATGGCGTTTTCGAACGGCCTGAAGACTCGTGATCTAGAAGAAACAGGCACAGTGGGTCGGCGCAATACTGGTACTACTATTCGTTTCTGGCCAGACGGATCGTATTTTGATACACCTCGTGTGCACGCCGATAAATTGTGTCGTTTACTTCGAGCCAAAGCCGTACTTTGCCCAGGGTTGACTATTTATTTTGAAGACGAAGCTAAACCTGAGTCAAATACAAGCTGGTATTATGAAGACGGCCTAAAAGCGTATTTACTCGGTGCTCTGGGTGATAATGAGCGTCTGCCTGAAGAGGGCTTTCAAGGCAGTGAAGGTGGCGACGGCGAAAATGTAGACTGGATTGTGGCGTGGTCGGCAGAAACTACCGAGCTCATTACTGAGAGCTACGTTAATTTGATTCCAACGGCTCAAGGCGGTACACACGTTAATGGCTTGCGTATTGGCTTAACCGAAGCGATTCGAGAGTTTTGCGATTTTAGAAATTTGCTGCCCAAAGGGGTGAAACTATCGCCCGATGATGTTTGGGCTCAGTGTCAGTATGTACTCTCAGTGCGTATGCAAGACCCACAATTCTCAGGTCAGACTAAAGAGCGACTGTCATCGCGAGAAATATCACAATTTATCTCGGCCAAGGTTAAAGACGCTTTTGCGCTTTGGTTGAATCAAAACTTGGATGTTGGTGAGAAGATTGCCATGGTGGCGATTGAGAATGCCCAGAGTCGCCTAAGGTCAGCCAAAAAAATCACTCGTAAGAAAATTACCTCTGGCCCAGCATTGCCTGGCAAGCTGGCCGACTGTTCGAGTGAAGACCTTAGTCTTACCGAGCTTTTTTTAGTCGAAGGAGACTCTGCAGGAGGATCCGCTAAACAAGCGCGTGATCGTAGAACGCAGGCTATCATGCCGCTTCGAGGTAAAATATTAAACACATGGGAGGTTGATTCGTCGCAAGTTCTGGCCTCGCAAGAAGTTCACGACATATCGGTGGCGCTCGGAGTTGACCCCGGCTCAGATAGCCTTGAAGGTTTGCGTTACGGTAAGATTTGCATCTTGGCAGATGCTGATTCCGACGGGCTGCATATTGCCACTTTACTATGCGCTTTGTTTGTTAAGCATTTTCGGCCTTTGGTTGAAGCTGGCCATTTATACGTGGCCATGCCGCCGCTGTATCGAATCGACCAAGCTAAGCAGGTTTTCTATGCCCTAGACGACTCTGAGCACGACAAAATTATTGCTCAAATTAAATCTGAAAAAGCCAACGCTAAGATTAATGTTCAGCGTTTTAAGGGCTTGGGTGAAATGAATCCGAGCCAATTACGTGAAACTACCATGAAAGAAGAGAGTCGTCGGCTGGTACAAATGACCATTAGCATGGGCGATTCGACCTCAAAAATGATGAATATGCTATTGGCCAAGAAGCAAGTGCCTGCGCGCAAAGCGTGGTTAAGTTCCAAAGGCGACCAAGCCGAGGTGTAGTGTGATTATTCAGACCGGCTTGTACCAGCACTACAAAGGAGCTCATTACCAGGTTATGGAGCTTGCTACCCATTCAGAAACTGAAGAAAAACTGGTGATATATCGTGCACTTTATGGCCAAAGAGGTGTTTGGGCTAGGCCGCTATCTATGTTTATTGAAACGGTCGAGCTTGATGGCAAAATCATACCAAGGTTCGCTTTTATAGGCTCTTAATAAATTTTTAAGGCGAAATGTTGTATTGTTAAATTTGAATCTTAGTTTTGCTTAAGAAACTCTATTTTAAGGGTTCTTATCTGAGCCAGATGCGAGTATGCCGACACTGCATGGCTAACCGTCACGCTAGCGCCTGAGTCAGGTTGACAATTCGACTCGCGCTGTGCCGGTAGCAAATTGAGAGAGTGACAATGTAACCGGTATCAGCGGTGTTACCCGTTAGCAAACTCACCTAACTACCAGCAACTAAAATAGCTGTTATTAAGAGGGGTACCGTGGACAATTTTATACTAGTGACCGCATTACCGCTGTGGTTCACAATTATAGTAGTGTGACCTCAAGGTTTGCTACCGCTGCATTTCAATGCGCATGACTTGTCTACTAGCGCTTGCTCGATAAAAAATAGACAGAGCCGTTTGCTAGGTAAATAGTTGGCAACGAAAAATAAAAGTAAAAGTTACGATTAGGTCAACAAAAGCCTCGGCGTCATCAACCAAAGCAACCAGCACTAGCAAGAATAAAGCTAATGTTAAACGTTAGCGCTTTAAACCTAGAATATGCAGTAATAAAAAAGAGGCCGCTTGAAAGTGGCCTCTTTAGATTCTGTCTTGCCGACAAACGACCTTGTTACAGGGCCAGCCTAATCTGCAAACTTTCAAAATCA
>JBLHRL010000094.1:0-10721 GCA_047625975.1 Arenicella sp. | reverse complement strand
ACAGCAAACTTTCTGAAGCCGAATTAGAAGCACTATTATCCGAGCATAGTGAGGCCATCACACTAATAGCTCAGCATTGCCCGTATTCAAGTTTACGTTCACGTTTACTCGACCAGCTTAGCCCAATTGAACAAGCTGAAGCGATCGCCGGCGTGACCTATGCCGAAACGCGCTTTCATGTTGCCGAGCAATTACAGCAACTCGAGGCGTTAGAAATAGCGCGCCGTGAATTAAAAGGTAAAGATAAGAAGTCTGAAAAATTAATCCGCTCAAAACTCGAGCATCATCGATCTGAGCAAAAGCTTAAAGATGCGGTTGAGCAAGCAGCCCAAGTGTTGTGTGAAAAAATGCAATTTATCGCTCAACATCCTGAGTGGCGCTCAGAGTTCAAAGGTAAATATGAGCTTTATTTACAACGCTGGTGCGAATTAGAACCAAGCCCTAACGACGCTATAAGTAGCCAATTTGAGTCAGCGACACAATCAGCTCAACTTAAAGTAAACGACCAAATACAACATGAAGACGCCGAGCAAAGCCAAGTTCAAATCTGCGACAATCTAGAGCACTACTGCCGAGCCTTAGCACCCTTGAATTTGGTCGAACTAGCCGATGAACGTTTGAGCATCAATGCGGTGCTCGGTGAAGCACTGACCATTTGGTTGACCAATTCAGAACTTGTTAGCCCCAACGCATTACTCGCTGAGAAATTTTTAAAAGCACAAAAAGCACTGAGTTCCTTATCTGACCTTATTCAATCGACGTCACAACTTGAAGTCGATTTACCGCGTTTAAAAATTGCTTTGAGCGCTCTCAAGTGGCATAAGAAATATTCTGATCTGGCCGCCCTAGCTGAGGCCAGTTCTCTTTATGAAGGCTTGGCTCTGGCGGGTCAAAAGCATGCAAAGCATCATAAAGACAACCTTGATTCTCTGCATAAACGCATTAACAGACTACTTGGCACTTCAAACAAAGGTGATGTGAAGAAGGCCAAACAAGAGTTAGCCGCAACTGGTAAAACGGCAACTAGCTACACCGGTAAAGAACGTAAAGCATTAGACGAGCGTTTACAGATGGCATCCGAAATTGTCTCTAAAATGAACGATTGGCAGAACTTTGCCATTGAACCTAAGCTGATTCAGTTGTGCCTGTCGATGGAAAAATTAGTTAATTCGAAGACCCACCCTGATAAGCTTTCCCAACAGATTTCCGAGTTACAAAGCGGTTGGAAAAAACTTGGCCATACTGATATGTCTGATCAACACTGGCAACGATTTAACGCCGCCGCTGACCTCGCTTATACACCATGCGCCAGTTTTTTTGAGCAGCGCCGCGCGACCCAAAAAGATAATCTAGCAAGGCGAGAACCCCTGATTGCTCAAATGAAATCGATACTCGATCAAACCGATTGGGATGCATCACCAGATTATAAAAAGGTTGAATTGCGCCTACGCGATATTACTAATGAATGGCGCAAAATCAACAATGTCGAGCGCAAAGCGGGGCAGAATCAATGGGATCGGCTAAGTGCTATTCGCGATCAGGTTTACCAGCAGCTTGATATCGTATACGAGCAAAATATTGAGCAAAAAAACCAGCTTATTTCCCAAGTCAACAAACTCTCTGAAGGAGTTATCCAAGACAACGCGGGGGACAAGCTAAAGTTGTTGCAAAGTCGTTGGCAACAGATTGGCATCACGCGACGCAAGCAAGATCAACAAGCATGGCAATTATTTCGTCAGGCTGGCGACAATTTATTTGAAAAAGTAAAAGCATCTCGCCGTCAAAAGCGAGCGTTTGAAGATCAGCAAGTACAGGCTTATAAAAATGTAGTCAACGACATACATTCGCTGGCTAAAACGGCTACCGACTTAGCCGATGCCGATAAACAGTTTGAGTTGTTGAGCCTAGCCTATGCAGAGTTACCGAAACTTCCAAGTTCACTTCCAGAAAAACTGCTGGAGCGACTGGAATCTGATTTCCTGCGTGCTGGTGAAGCCTATTACAAAGCGCATGACCGAATTATTCAAAGCTCTCATGATCGAATAATCGATAAATTAGGTGACAAAGCCGACCTATGCAGCCAACTAGAGTTGGCCTTTA
This sequence comes from Arenicella sp., assembly GCA_047625975.1. Lineage (GTDB taxonomy): Bacteria > Pseudomonadota > Gammaproteobacteria > Arenicellales > Arenicellaceae > Arenicella. The sequence goes on along the minus strand of JBLHRL010000094.1, from coordinate 8,621 downwards.
TCAACGCGGATACAAGCTTAATCAACGACCTTGAAGCCAAAATCGCCAGTATTGAAATTAACGATAAAGTGTTGGATAAACAGTTTAGTATCCGCCTTAGTGCGGCCAGTACATTAGATAAATCAGAGGCCAATAGATCACGTACACTTTTATGCATCGATCTCGAAATACTGCTCGATATCGCTAGCCCTGCACAAGACAAAACGCTACGAATGCAAATTCAATTAGAGCGAATGAAGAATACAGGCCTAGGCCATACGACTATTGAGCAAGGCAAAGTTCTAGCTAAGGCGCAAATAGACTGGTTGTGTCTAGCGGGTGCTGACCCCGAGTTGCAAGTGACTCTCGATCAACGTTTCCGCGCGCTGATGAATTTTTCCACGAACTGATAACTATTTCCTAGTATTGACGGCTATTTCTCAGCACTGATTAGCAGCTGAGAACAGTGCTAATGAGTACCTAGCTGTCGTTTGCCATAATGTCATTTAAGGTTTTCTGAGCTTGCTTGAGGTCGCGCATATCTTTGGCTTCTAACATCTCACAGTCATCCTTAATCATGTCGGCAATAGTGGCAGGGTAAGCACGACAATCCTCCGGCCGATCTAAATAAATATCGCATAGAAAACGCGCCGAATCTGGATCTTTTTTTAGCCACGGGCAAAGCTCGATAAGCTCTTCAGAGTTGGGGTCAAACCATATTTCTCCGGCCTGCACAAAAGCCGAGATGTCGGGACGAAAGCTGGCCCATAACTCGATATCTTGCGGCGACGCAGACAATTGGCCATGGCTATATTTAACACAGCATTTACCGCAGGCGTTACAGGCTTTCATATCAATTTAGGTTGGCGCAAACATATTTGTTTATCAACTCTCTCACATTAACTTAGTAGTAACCGATTTAAGATAGTTACTGGCTTAGAATGGTTGTTTTTTTAGAGCCACGACGGCTCAGAAAAATCACCACTGCGGCCACTAACATCTGCACTCCACCGTAGAGCAGCACAGTAAATAGAACCATGTCACCTACCGTATTTGAAGCGCCGACCACCAACGGAAACATTGACGCTTTAATCAGCACACCAAGATTGACATTACGCACCACTACTTCCATTTGAATCGCGGTGACATCGGCGTTAACAAAGCCAAAAATCTTTGGCAGCAGCCACCCCGTAGCCGTTAGCGCAACCACAAAAGTGATTACTAATAAGACATTTTCGACACCGAAGGCATCAATGTCTAAGCGGCCAGCGGTAGAAGAGCCTATAACGATCATCAAAATGCCGAATAAAGATGCGCGGACACACCACTTTGAAATTGCCTCAGCTTGTTCAGGTAAGGCTCTCAAAATTAACATACCTAGAAACAGCGGAAGTAACAATGTCAACGCGATATCATTGACTATCTGCGCAGTTGGCATGCTGAAGTCAGCAGGTAGGTACTCGGTAATTAGCAGTTTTAAAATAAACGGAGTTGTCGCGAGACAAGCTAGTGTTGTTATAGCGGTAACCGATATTGATAACGGCGCGTTACCCTTAGCCATATAGGTAAATATATTCGAGGTAGTACCTCCAGGAATAGCCGCGATTAGCGCCATGCCGACAGCCACGCCACCGATAACACCCGCCACCGTTATAAATAAATAGGCGACTAACGGCACCAGTACCAGCTGCATCATAGTGCCTATCGTTACCGACTTTGGCGACTTTAAAACGTCGTTAAAGTCGCCAATCGTAAGAGTCGCTCCCATACCTAGCATTGCAAATACCAATTGAAATACTGCGAACCAATATTCGTAGCCAATGTAAATTTCGCCCATTTTAATTTCTCTTTATCGCTTATCTTTGTGGTCTTTTTTTGATGCAAATCAGCCTAATAAATCAGTTTTAAACGATTGCTTCATTTGACGCTCAGTCAATTCTTAACTCGCTACTCAACTAGTAAGAAAGATATCTAAAAAAATTATCATGATGCTTCAAGTACAGCGAAGACATCGGATGCCACCTTGAAACGCTTAATCGCATGAAACAGCTGTTTGGCCTCAGGATAATGCATCTGTAAAAACACCAACCATTGCTTAGCTCTATTGCTAACGAACATCGGGTGCTTATTCTCAGTACTCCTGAGGTAATTTAGCACCAACTCTAAAACCTCATGCCAATCCATAACTTTGTACGGTTGAGCCCTAACACGCGACTGAATTTCGGCCGCCAAATCGGGGAAAGCCATTGCTCCACGGCCTAACATTAAATCACCACAACCGCTCTGATCGAGCGCTTTAACGGCGTCGTCGGCGGTCCAAATCTCACCATTGATAACTACCGGTAAACTAATTTTATCAGAGACCGACTTAACCAATGACCAGTAGGCTGGAGGCTTATAACGATCTTCTTTGGTACGAGCATGAATTGCCAACTCATTGGCACCACCATCAACCACGTTCTGTACCACCTCATCAAGTAAATCGGTATTACTAAAGCCTAGGCGAATCTTGGCGGTCACCGGGATTGAGGGGTCTACTGCATCTCTTACCGCACGAATGATCTCGCCGACGCGCTGTGGTTCTCGTAACAAAACCGAACCGCCATCACTTTTGTTGACTGTTTTTGACGGACAACCAAAATTAATATCAATGCCTGTCGGTTCTAATTTCGCTACTCTAGCAGCATTAATGCCCATATACTTGGCATTGCCACCGAGTAGCTGAACATAAACCGGCGTACCGCACGGTGTTGTGCCACCTTGGTCTAATTCAGGCGAAAATCGCCTGAAAACATGGTTAGGTATAAGTTGCTCCGTGACTCTAACAAATTCGGTGACGCAACGATGGTAACCACCAATCTGAGTTAAGACCGCGCGCATTTGAGCGTCTACGACCCCTTCCATCGGCGCAAGTAATATCCGCATAGATTTATTAATTAAGTTGAAGCCAACAATGATTGTAACGTTAGCAGTCGGCTATTTCGACACAAGAAACACACTTTTTAACGTAGACTGTAAAGTTAACAAAAAATAAAACATTTACCAACGTAGAGGAACACCTATGAGCATGGATCTAGGCGTCAGCGACAGGCTGAAACCCATTTTAGGAAAAGTAACAAAATTGATGCAGGAAGAAGTGATTGCCGCTGATGTGGAATTTCATCAAGAGGTCGGTAAGACCGGTGATCGCTGGGAAATGACGGAGCGTCAGCATGAAATCGTTCATACCCTTCAAGCTAAAGCCCGTGAACAAAAGTTGTGGAACTTCTGGTTAACAGATTCAACGCGTGGCTATGGTTTAAGCACAGTAGAATATGCTCATCTCGCCGAGCAAATGGGCTGGTGTACTTTAGGTCCACAGGTGTTTAACTGTTCTGCGCCAGATACTGGCAACATGGAAGTGCTCGAGCGTTATGGTAACGAAGAGCATAAAGAAAAATGGCTTGCGCCACTTCTTGAAAGCAAAATACGTTCAGCTTATCTAATGACTGAGCCAGATGTTGCATCATCAGATGCGACCAACCTTGTATTTGACGCTAAGCTAGAAGGCGATGAATATGTTTTTAATGGCGAAAAGTATTGGTCTTCTGGTGCTGGTGACGAGCGCTGTAAGGTTTATATCTTAATGGCTAGAACCGCTGGCGATGAAGCACCACGTCATTCTCAACATTCAATGTTCGTGCTAGACGCTGCCACTCCGGGCATCAAAGTAAAACGTGCGATGACAGTATTTGGTCATGACGATGCGCCACATGGCCACATGCACCTAGAATTCGAGAATGTTCGCGTACCAAAGTCAGCATTATTGCTAGGCGAAGGTCGTGGTTTCGAAGTGAGTCAAGGTCGCTTAGGCCCTGGACGTATTCATCATTGCATGCGCGCTATAGGTCAGGCTGAACGGGCGCTAGAATTGATGTGTCAGCGCTCATTGTCGCGTGTCGCCTTTGGTCGCCCACTGGCTAAACTAGGTGCTAACTATGACATTATCGCTGATTGCCGAATCGGTATTGAACAAGCGCGCTTGCTTTGTCTGAAAGCCGCTTGGATGATGGATCAAGGTGATCCGAGTGCCGCTGCACCGTGGATTTCGCAAATTAAAGTTGTGGCGCCAAATATGGCGCTAAAAGTTATAGATGAAGCGATTCAGATGTTTGGCGGAACTGGTATATCTCAAGATACACCGCTGGCTGATATGTACGCGCAGATGCGTACTCTGCGCTTTGCTGACGGCCCGGATGCGGTTCATCGTATGCAAGTAGCACGTAAAGAGTTATCAGCTTACAGATAAGCATATAGTAAGCATAAAAAAGCCGCCAAGTTTGAATATTCATCTTGGCGGCTTTTTTTGCGTTAAAGGCTAAGGCCTATTTACAGTTATTGCCTGTTTATTCTCAGCATCGGGCTAGCTTGGTTGTCGACAGAAGTTCTGAATGGATTAATATCAAGGCCGCCCCGACGTGTATAGAGCGCTTGTACTGATAACTCTTGTGGCTTACACAGATTTAAAATGTCACAAAAAATGCGCTCCACACATTGTTCATGAAACTCATTATGCATACGAAATGAGATGAGGTACCTAAGTAGCGCCTCACGGTCGATTTCTAAACCTGAGTATCGAATTATAACGCTGGCCCAATCGGGCTGATTGGTGATTAAGCAATTCGACTTGAGCAGATGACTGTGTAGTGTTTCGGATACCTCTCTCGCATTTGGAGGTGTACTGAGCAGCTGAGGCGATAGACGAAACTCATCGATCGATATATCTAAGTCATCAATACAGTCGCCAGGCAGGTCTCGTACCGCGAATGTTAGAGTATCGTCAGGCCAAAATAACTCGACTAACACGGCTCCGCCAGCAACCACCGATAGATCCTTTTGCAGCACAGATTTAAGCTGCTCAACACCGCTAAAACGGAACTGATTGAGGCTATTGAGATAGAGCTTAAACGACTTTGACTCAACTATATTAGGGGTGTTTGCATCGAGTGTAAACCGTCCCAGCGCGACCATTGGCTTGCCTTTCGCGTTTAACCACGAGAGTTCATAAGCATTCCATACGTCGACTCCCTGAAACGACTGGCTTTTGATGCAGCCAAGCTCTTTTCGATTTAGACTACGCGGCACCGCTTGCAGTAGTTTCGGGCTATAGCTGCTTTGATAGTCGCTCTGCTTGCCCAAACTTAAATCGTCTAATTGAAAACCGTCAGTCATTGTTAGCACCACTAGATTGCAAGGTAACGCCAGAATATAGCGAGGTAAAGCCACTGTATTGAAGGTATCTCACCTAAATAATAGCGGGTTTATTGCGTTTAACCCCGAGTTCAACGCTTTGTGTTTCAACATAATCAAAACAGGCCGCCCAGTCATCGGCAAAATAGTCACGAATTGCTTGTGAATGAGATTCGATAAGCAGCGGCTCATCGTCTAACCAAGATTCAGGTGCAAAACGGGCTAAACGCATAAAGATACCTGAGACCCGAACCAGCACTTTTTCCTTAAGGTTCTTCCACGGCGTATAATCCTCCAAATTGATACTATCAAGTGCGGCCTTATTTTTTTCTGGCGAAAGATATTTGTCAGAAAATTGACGACGAAGCCTTAACTGTTTATCGGTATACGACTTATGCACCGCACTATGGCTTAGCTTTGCCCTATCTATTGAACACTCTAGAAAGGCGCATAGGCTGTCGGTATAAAACTCAGGATCACTGATGTAATCTTCAAAAATTAATAATAGCGGCCTATTGCCAGTTTGCTCTTCAACGTATTTGAGCAAACGAATATAGGTAAAGTCTTCTACTTTTCTTACGCCCTCATTATTAATAACATCTAAAAATTTGTCGTGCCGAAAGGTGTGACCGTTCTTAGCGTAAAGTCGATAAGTTGAGGCAGCCAGCACGTCGTGTCTGCGCACCGATATAATTATCTTACTATCAAAAATTTCTTTAACTTTGTCGCACCGGTCATAGATATACTCACCGGCTTCACGAGACATCAGTATTTTATCCGCTTTAAATCGCTTTTTTTCGCTCTCTCGAACTCGAAAGTTATTTCTCGGTATGTATTGCAGCCCGTCTAATGCAGGGAAAACAGTTTTCTGTAGAAAGGTCGACGCGGCACGCGCATAACCAACATGGAAGAAAGTTTGTGGTTTAGACATAGCGAATTATAATTGCAGCATTTAAAAAAGTCAGACGCAATTATAGCGGCAATTTTGTCGCTACAACAGTCGTTTTATTTAGCCGATGCAAGCGTAACAACACCCTTTTTAAGTTTGTCCGTGCTGCGTTGGTGAATATCGTAGAAACGCATAATGTCAGTAAATATCTGAACCCGCTCAACATATTTCTGCGCTTGAATACCACGTTCAAAGTGTTCTCCATAGAGCGTCGGTAGTAGCTCGCTAATAGTTTCCCATTGAGTTCGGTCTAAGCCCTTATCTCTAGCTTTTCGGTAGGCCGCTAGAATATGCTTCATACCAACGTTGTAAGCGCCGACCGCAAACCACGTTCGTTGCGGTTCCTTGATTTTTTCGGGTAGCCGCCTCTTCAACTGCTTTATGTACAAAGCTGCAGCGTCAATGCTTTGATTCATATCCATTCTATCTTCGACACCTAATGCCAGCGCGGTCGACGTTGTCAATTGCATCACACCACGCACGCCTGTTGGCGATCTAGCAGCATTAGACCAATGCGACTCTTGATACCCCATAGCAGCAAGTAATTGCCAATCGATACCGCCTTTACGCGCCGCTCGTTTAAACGCATATTCGAACTCAGGAAAAACTGTCTCGATCTTTTTATGAACCGCTAATGCGTCATAGATGGTCAGCCTCGTTGGCGACTTAAAGTAGTCATTTGCTAATTGGGTCGGTATTTTTTGTTCCAATGCTGATTGCAAAAAACTATTCAAGCGGATGCTCAATGGCTGATCAGCTCGTTTTGGTAAGGCCCAAACTACATCTAGTAGGTCAGGCAGAATAAAGCTACGATTCAAGTTGGGCAAATAATGCTTAGCGTTTAAGGCACGGTAATTGACACTCAACACAAAACGCTCAGAACCATTATCAACCGCACTAAGCAAGGCATACTCAGAACGATGGTCGTCTATTAAATTGAGTGATTGAAGGTGTTCGATATCGAAATATCGTGCTGAGGTGAGTACCTCTTCTTTGCCTAGGTCTTCTAATTTCTTTGGCCGTTTAGTGCCACGTTTATAAACAACCGTAGTTTGAGCTTGATACCAAGCGATACTTGGCGAGCTTACACGCCGCACGAATAGCGAATCAATAATGCCACCAACGGCAATATCTCCAGCACCACTATCAAGCAAAGCAAAAAGTTCGCCATAGGGAACAACCTCAAGAGCCAAGTCGACTCCAAGATCATCTGCAAAGGCCGCTAGAAGCTCGTATTCAAAGCCGAAGTGTTGACGATTGAGTACATACTGAGAATCAGGCTCATCGGCGATTAAAACACGCAGCTTACCGGTTTTAAGAATCTCACCTAATGACTGAGACTGAGGTCTGACATAATATTGAATCGCGGCAATAAAAATAAGACTGAGGACCAGAATCACCTCAATATTACGCAAGCAAAAGCGAATAAGATTCCTTACAAATCGAACTACCGAAAAAAGGCTGTCTATCAATTCCATAGATTTAGAATAGCGATTCATAACAAGCTTAGCAATAAGCAATTGAACCACAACAGAATCTGGTTTATCCTGCGCCACGTACAAAGGACTGTAGGTTTTATGCGGAGAAATGGCTGAGTGGTTGAAGGCGCACGCCTGGAAAGTGTGTATACGTTTATAGCGTATCGAGAGTTCGAATCTCTCTTTCTCCGCCATTTAGTGCAGTCAAGTCTTTGATTAAATTTATGTTAGCTTAATAATTAATCAATATAGCCGCAACCAAGCTCACGATTGCGAAAATTAGTCGAACAAACTTTATTAAACGCGCGCGCTATTCCCAGACTTTAATAACGATCAGTTCGATCGTTTTAGGCACTTTATCGATAACGCTATGACGTTATCAAATCGAACAACACATGAGTCGCCGAGAAAATCGCTGGGACAACACACCGATGAAGGGCCTCTTTAAAAGCTTGAAAACGGAATGGGCTCCTGATACTTGGTATCGACCATTGACAGAAGATCAACGATAAATTTATATCTACATTGTGAGTTACTTTAATTAGTATTACGCTCATAAACATAACGGCGGATTATCGCAAAACAAACTCGATGAGTTCTTTTTAAATTCCTCGAGATCAGCGGTCAATATTACTCAACCACGACTCTCACACTTAAACCTAGCTAGTAAAGGTTTTAATTCACTTATTACTGTCAGCTAGATTTAGCCTTATACTGTTAAATTTACTCCCTAAAACCACGTTCTTCGGCAGAACACAAAGCCAACTCATCCCGCCGGTATAAAATTATCCTGGTCAAGATAAAGTCTTAGCGATATTTTTTCAAAACATTCGCTTTTTTACCTGCCGGAAGGTAGTAACAGTGGGTGTTGATTAGTTACTAAGTCATTCTGATAACGTAGTTAACAAAGGAACCGAAGTGTCTAGTAAAAATCATGAGATCCTTCGGCTTCGCTCAGGATGACTGGTAACTTCGCTGAGGATGAC
>JBLHRL010000093.1:0-11066 GCA_047625975.1 Arenicella sp. | reverse complement strand
GGTGTTATTATCATTTTTGAATTAAACCCTTATCAAACTCCATCTACGTGTAATGAACATGAGCAGGCTAGCAATCTATACCTTAACTTCAATAACAATATGGCTGGTCAGCGCTTGCACTGATTCGGCTTATTCTAATTATCAAGAGCTAGCTTGGAAAGACTTTGAGCCTGATGTGCAAAGGGTTGGCGATCACGGCGCTTCAACCGGTTCACTTGATCTAAGTGAAGATTGGGTCAGAGCGGCTCAGCAAGGCAAGGTTGCTTTACGGCCAAGTTTTTCATCAGTCGAACACAGATAAGAAGATGGACAAAGTAAATAAAATTGTCGAACTCGCAAAAAAAGAATGCGAAGCTCATGGAGCAGTGGTCACGACTAAAAGAGTGAACGTGTTATCGATATTGCTGTTATCAAAAAAAGCAGTATCAGCTTACGAACTTGTTGATTTATATGAGCAGATGTTTTGTAAGCCTATTCCCGTGATAACCGTCTACCGAGTATTGGATTTTTTACAAAGCAAAAATTTAGCGCACAAATTAGAAACAGCCAATAAGTTTGTGGTTTGCACGCATGTTGATTGCAGCCATGAACACCCCGTATCGCAATTTTTGATTTGTAAAAAGTGTCTAAAAGTTAAAGAGTTAAGCATGAGTAAGCCGAACTTTGTCCAATTAAAACATACTATAGAACAGGCTGGGTTTCACCTTAAAAGCCCTCAGCTTGAAATGAACTGCATCTGTAAGGCTTGCTATGCCAGTGCCAAATAACTTGAATTAAAAAAAATGAATAATTTATCATTCTATACGAATAATTTGGCAATCGGCTTATCGGCGTCTTGCGTTATCCATTGCTTGGCCTCACCACTGTTGATCGTGCTTTTACCCAGCTTGACTGCGCTGCAACTTAATAATGAGGCTTTTCATAGCTGGTTGTTGATGGGAGTGGTTCCAAGCAGTCTTTTCTCATTATTGATGGGCTGCAAGCAACATCGATTCTATCGAGTGTTAATAACTGGTTTGTGTGGCCTGCTATTTTTAGTATCCGCGGTTCTGGTGGAAGGCTTTGAGCATGGCGAACTTATCGAGAAAGTTCTTACGGTCATAGGTGCCGGTATTGTGGCGTTTGCTCACTACTCAAATTTTTGTTTGTGTCGACAGCACAATAGCTGCGAGTGTCACACCCAGACCCAAATATAGTCATGAAAAGCGCTTACTTTCAAAATCTAGAATATTGCGCTAGACCGCCCGAGCTTGTGCTAAGCGAGGTGACAAATGAGTTGAGCTTTGACTCTCGAGGCTTAATGCCTGTGATTACTCAAGATGTCAGCAGTAAAGAAGTGCTGATGCTGGCCTTAATGAATAAGGCGGCATTAAACGAAACCTTGGCTACAGGTCATGCGACCTATTGGTCTCGTCGTCGAAACCAACTTTAAATAAAAGGCGATACCAACGGTCATACTCAAGAGTTAGTGTCGCTCTCGATTGACTGTGACGGTGATGCAATCTTGTGCCAAGTTAATCAGACTGGTGCTGCTTGCCACACGGCTCGCAAGCATTGTTTTTATCTTCAAGTGGACACGCCGCGTCAAACAGTCGGTGTTGTAGCCAGTTAAATAATCTAATTTAGTCAGTAGTCTTATGCCTTTAAAGCCCGTTCAAATCTCCGCTGTGGCAACCAATATAATAACTGGTTTTCTGGGAGCTGGAAAAACCTCAACCATATTACAACTGCTTAAAAATAAACCAAATGGTGAACGCTGGGCCGTACTGGTTAATGAGTTCGGTGAAATTGGAATTGATGGGGCGTTATTTGAGGGCCAGTACTCCGAACAACAAGGTGTTTATATTCGAGAAGTGCCGGGGGGGTGCATGTGTTGCACGGCAGGTCTCCCGATGCAGCTTGCGTTGACGCAATTACTCAGGCGCGCTAAACCCGATCGCTTATTGATTGAGCCAACAGGCTTAGGTCACCCGAGGGAAGTATTGCAAACGCTAAACGATGAGTGTTTTCGAGGTGTACTCGAGGTACAAAAAATCGTGGCTTTAGTTGATGCAAGGCACTTGTCAGACAGCCGCTACGTTGAACACGAGGTTTTTCAACAACAACTCTCTATTGCCGACGTTATTGTTGGCAATAAGCAAGACTTGTATGGCGAACACGATAGGGTCGCTCTTAAAGCGTATCTTCAAGACCATTCGCTAAGCGATGTGAAATTGGTTTTCGCAGAGCAGGGTGCTATAGAGCACTCATTGCTTGGCGGGCCAAAGACAATGGCGCCCAACATAGTGACTGATATTCTTGTGCCTAGTTCCGAGGACAATCATAGAAATTTCAATGCACTTATTCCCGAGTGTGGCTTTATCAAAGCTCTCAATCAAGGCGAGGGGTTTACTAGTCTTGGTTGGCGTTTTTCGTCACGCTTTAAGTTCAATCAAAATAAGTTGTTTTCATTGTTAAGTGGTATTGACGCGGAAAGACTCAAAGCGACCTTTATTACCGATAGCGGCTGTGTTGCTTACAACTTGACAAGGGATGCCTTAACGGAAATACCGTTCGATCATTTCGATGAAAGCCGAATCGAAATTATCGCCGAGCAACTGAGCGACGAATGGGAGGCGAGTTTGTTCGACTGCATTAGTCGAGGCCCAGCCCTAAAAAGTTACCTAAATAAACCAGAGCGAAACACGCGTCCATTGAATTAAATACCTATTATGAACCATCTAAACGTTAATCCCCTTCAAGTCGAGACGACTATAAACCCCCGTTCAAGCCAAGGCGATTGTGCTGAAGTGTTGGCTGATATCTATCAGGACGACGTCAATATCTCAATATGGCAACGAACCTTGTCGTCGGAGTTACTCCATGCCGCAGAGCGCATACTCAAGCTCAAATACGCATTTCGATTTTCAGCTTCAGTCACACCGAAAGACGTATTTGACAGCTTAAACACCGCATTAGGAGCGAATACAGAATCGGCCGTCATCAGCGCAGATATTGCTGAAATTGTTGCCATGTTCTGTTGCTTGTTTGATTTGCAACAGGTGGGTTTGAGGCTCACTACGCTTGATCGCGCCATGTGCCCTAAGTTTCATGTTGACAGAGTGCCCTGTCGCCTAGCGACTACCTACAGCGGGATCGCCACAGAATGGCTTCTTCATGAAGATGTCGATAGAGCAAAGCTCGGCATCGGCATCCCAGGTAAAAGCGACGAAGAATCGGGGGTTTATAACGACCCGAGCCAGGTCCACCAGTTGACTGCCGGTGATATCGCACTTTTAAAAGGCGAGTCTTGGTTGGGTAATGAGGGTTGTGGTTTAGTTCACCGGTCGCCAAATTTAGTAAACCCAAACAAGCGATTATTGCTAACATTAGATTTCAACTGATAGAGAGCTCAAAAAATTAGAAATCTGAATAGCACGCTGCAATAATTTCGGAGTAGTTATGGTTACTGATTTTCACTAATATCCATGCACAAATTTACAACAACTCTAACCATCAGCGACATTTACAAAAGCGGGCAATCTTCAAACAACAAAGAAACAATTAATTGTCCGAATGGCGAGGGCTTTAAACTGCGTACAGCAAGTTTCAGTTCTTGGGTTATTGAGGCTTGCCAGAGTTAATCTTACAATACAATAGCGTGAAACTATCAGGCGCTCGGATAGCAAAGAATGATTGTATCCAAAGCGGTTTTTGACTTAACACTTATGTTTCTGTGTTAACCTCGTAAAATGATAAGGGTCTTAACTAATCTGCTGTTCGCTTGCCTGCTTTTGTTGTCTCAGACAGCATTGGTATCGCATGGCGTCGAGCACTTGGGTTCAGCGCATAATGACCTTTGTGCCGTTTATGTATCGCAAGATCACAGTGCGCATAGTGTTGCAATCAGTGTTTCCCCAATATTTCATGTTTCACCCGAGAATTTTCAGTTAGGCGGCGTTGAGTTATTTAACCCCGTTTTAATCTCGGTTTACGCAGCTCGCGCCCCACCAAAGACTATTTTTTTCTCATAAATTGAGCTTATGCTCTATCGGCAGTTGCTTCTTTTGATGCAGCTGTATTTTAGTTGTTCGACTTTGTTGGTCGAAAATCTTTAAGGATTAATATGTTAAAAAAATCAGTATATGCGGTGCTACTTGCTAGTGCAGCAACATCGACAGCCATTTTTGCGCAATCTCAAAAAAGCGATTTAGAAGAGGTCGTGATAATCGCTCACCCGTTGGCTAATAATGGCACCGCCCAAGCGGTGACGGTTCTGTCAGGTGAGGAGCTAGCTAGAACAGTGTCAGGGTCGCTTGGCGAAACCTTATCAGGCGAAGCTGGCATTCAGTCTGCTAGCTTCGGTACCGCAGTAGGTCGCCCAATTATCCATGGCCTCGCTGGTGCTCGGGTAAAAACCACCGTTGATCGAATTGACACACTAGATGTGTCGGTAACCAGTGGTGATCACGCGGTTGGCGTAGAGCCATTTTTGACTGATCAAGTTACGGTTCTTCGTGGTTCAAGCACACTTCTTTATGGCAGTGGTGCAATTGGTGGGATTGTCGATGCTACAACAAGTCGAATTCACTCTGAGGTACCCGAAGAAACCAGTGGGCGTGTACAACTGCGTACAGCAGACAATGCCAATGCCAGTAACGGAGCTTTCGCGGTTGACGCGCCCTTAAACGACTCATTTGTATTGCATCTGGATGGCTTCTTAAGTGACGCCGACGATTATGAAATTCCTGGGTTTGCTGAATCAGCTTTTCAAATCGCGGCCGAAGAAGCTGAAGAAGAAGGCCATGATGACGAAGGCGAAGAGCATGAAGAGCATGAAGAAGAGGAAGAAGCGTTTGGAATCCTTGAAGGCAGCCGAGTAGAACGTCGCGGTGGCGCGATCGGTCTGAGTGCCGTAGGTGATCGTGGCTTCGTTGGATTTTCCATCAGTTCTTTCGATGCTGAGTACGGCCTCGTCGGCGGTCATGGTCATGAAGAAGGTGAAGAGGAAGGTCATGATGACGAAGGTGAAGAGCATGAAGAAGAAGAGGAAGGCCCAGGAATAATCGATTTAAAACAAACACGATTAGACCTTGAGGCTCAATTAAACAATCCTTTTACTGGCGTTGAAAGCATCAATTTTCGTTTGGGTATAAATGATTACGAGCATAGTGAGATTGAGCCAAATGGTGAAGTCGGCACGCTTTTCGAAAATGATGCATGGGAAGGCCGTGTTGAACTAAAGCACGAAGCAATTGCCGGCTTCGATGGCGCATTAGGCCTTCAACTTGGTAGTCGTGAATTCAGTGCCGCCGGTGAAGAAGCTTTTGTGCCTCCAGTCGACAGCGATACTTTAGGTTTATTTTGGGTTGGACAGCGTCAGTTTGGTGACTATGAATTCGAAACTGGCTTTCGTTTTGAGCAAACTGATTATGAACCGACTGCATCAGGGTCAAGCAACACAGATTTCAATACTCTAAGCGCATCATTTGGATTGGTGCGTTCGGTTAGTGAAGAACTGACATTGTCCGCCTTACTTGACGTGGCGAATCGCGCACCGACGATTGAAGAACTCTTCAGTAATGGCCCGCATTTAGCAACTCAATCTTTTGAAATTGGTGACCCTAACTTACAAGAAGAGGGCGTTACCGCTATAACCTTGTCTGCAGGATATGGTAATGATCGGGTCGAATTTAATACCAGCCTCTATGTAATGGACTTTTCAGATTACATTTATGAAGTTAACACAGGCGACATCGAAGATGGTCTGCCAGTATTTCAATTCCAGCAGAACGATGCTCGTTTTACAGGTGTTGACTTGAAAGGCTTAGTGCATCTAGCTGTACTCGGGACTGGTGATTTAGATTTAAATTTTATATTTGACTATGTTCGAGGAGAGGTGGAATTAAATTCTGGTGAAGATGCTAATCTGCCACGTATTCCGGCCTCACGTGCTGGCTTTGGGTTCTCTTGGAAGAACGCGCAATGGAGTCTACGTGCCGACTACCTAAAGGTTGACAATCAGAGACGAGCGGCATCTTTTGAATTACCTACCGAGGGTTACGAAGACCTAAGCGTGTTTGTGCAACGAAAGGTTAATATTGCCGAAAGCGAGGTTAGTCTGTTCTTGCGCGGTCGTAACCTGACCGACGATGAGCAGCGTTACCATGGTTCAATCGTCAAGGACTTCGCTCCTGCGCCGGGCCGTCGTTTAGAAATTGGCGTTAGATTAGACTTTTAAATCTAAATTTTTAGAGTGTTATGCTGGCCTTTGCGGGAAATGGAAACCCGAGATTACAAAGGCCAGCAGTAAATTTCAGTATCAAAAGTCGACTTTTAAGCAACGGCACTTGGTTAGACAATAAGGATTTTGGTTTAGTTCAACGATCGCCAAATGTAAGCAGCCCAAAGAAACGATTATTGCTAAGGTTAGATTCCAACGGATAGAGCTTTCGAAAAATTAGAAACCTTCATAGCTCGCTGGAAAACCGTTATTAATTATTCAACTATTAAGTCAACCCATACTAACCGATGGTCAGACGAGGCTTTTCGTGTTGCGATAAGTGCATGTTGAGAGTCATCTTGCATGGGCCAGAATAAACCACATTGTTCCATCCTAAGGCCAGCTTTCGAAGGTAAAACATAATCAACCCTTAAACCCCATGCGGCTGTATGCTCGGCGGCAAAGGGTTTGTCCGGCCTTAATAGTTGGCCAGCCTGTGATGTTGGTGTGCAACTTGAATTTACCAATGGGTGGGCTAGCAGGCCTTGGATAGCGCTTCTAATTGAATCACCTTCATCTGGCGAAGAGTTTAAATCACCCATAACTACAAATCTGGAACCCGCTTTTAAGCCACCGTTAATCCCGTCATCATTGATTAAATAGGGGGCATTCGAGAGATAATCACTTATCAACCGAATCTCATCATGATTACGTTTGCCATTGCGGTCTTCAGCTCCGTCAAACGTCGGCGGAGTCGGGTGTGCGGCGATGATGTTTATAATGCCGGCGTCGGTCTTTATGGGTATGTCCCAGTGAGATTTTGAAGATAGCTTTAAATGCGCCCATTCCTCAGCCGAATACCACGGAGTACCGTCATTATTTGTTGGCTGTAATGCATCTGGCATATCTTTCCAAAGAAACGTTTGCAAGCTTCTTATCTGTTCATGTTTTATTGGGTAACGAGAAAGAAGCGCCATTGCGTATTGCCCTGGATAAAAACCAAACCCGTAAGCATCACCCGCTAGGCCTGTTTTCTTGCCATCATTATCCAAATCAAAAGAGCTGGCTAACCCCGTATTCACAGGCGCGATGTGGTAGTACGGGTAATCAATGCTCGACTGTTCAGTTTGTGAGACGTTAAGGTAATTTTTAATAAATAACTCAATACCGTGTTTGGGGTCGGCGATATAATCAAACTCGTTGAGCAATAGAACATCTGGGCGAGTTGTTTGAATAATCTCTGCAATATTCTTGATCTGCGGGTGGTCGCCACTCGCCAAGTGAGTCTTTACTATTGCCGACCGAGAAGGGTCGCGAGCTATCTCATTTCGAGTGAGATAGTTTGTCGCTTCAATGCTCACGTTGAACGTAGCCACTCTCACCGTCGGCTTATGCAGTTGCTTGTCAGCGCTGTGGTTCGAAGCGCGGTTAACGTTGTAACCGTAGCCAACTAAGAAAATGCAGACTGAAATCGATACTAATAAATAAGTAGTTTTCATTATCGAGACCTTACTTCAACGTTCCATTGATTTAGTTGCTTGTAACTCGCTCAATTGCAATGCGAAACTTTCTGTAAACTTGAGCTATTTATTATATCAGCCGACTTTGCCACCGGTCTTTTTTTCGATAACCACAAGCGAGGGTCGTGGTGGCATTCCGTCTTCGAAGTCAGGCCAAGTTGTCGATGCCGTTTCAACGCGAACCTCTCCAGGTTTACCGCTATCACCAGGATGCTGTACGGCAACGAATAAGGTTTCGCCGTTGTCCGAGAAAATTGGTCCGCATAATTCAGCGCCGTTAGGTACTCGGAAAAACATTTTACCCGTACCACGCAGCGCACCTTCGGTCTCCAAAGCCCATAAACCATCGTTAGTACCACTCATAAACGTTTTTGATCCTTGGTCTGTCGATACCCAGAGTCGACCGTCGGCATCTATGGCGCCATTGTCTGGGCTGGTGAACCAACCGTTTTCAGTGGTCGCTGGGTTCCACTTAGATTGATGGTTTGCGATATTGGGGTTACCGCATTTAACTAGAATATCCCAATAGCCACGAGTGCTCGAGTGGTCATCGCTCAGCTCGGTAATCTCCACAATATGCCCGAAACGATTCTCGGTACGTGGGTTTGCCGCATTTGGCTTATTGCGTTTATTGTTGTTGGTAAGCATCACATACACTTTACCGGTCTTTTTGTTTGGTACCACATCTTCCGGCCTATCCATCGGGGTAGCCCCAAGCAAGTCGGCGGCTCGGCGCGCTTCGATCAACACATCAGCCTGAGATTCAAATGCGGCTTCAAGTGGCCCGTTGTCATGCACTAAAGGTAACCATTCTAAATACCCATCGTCATGAAATTTGGCAACATAAAGCGTGCCATGATCGAGCAAGTCTTGGTTTGCTGATGGGGTGTCTAAATCTACCGTATCTCGGCTAACAAACTTATACAGATATTCAAACCGTTGATCGTCTCCCATATAAACCACAAGTTGGCCACTGTTAGCGACAATGCATTCGCCTCCTTCATGTTTAAAACGGCCAAGTGCGGTTCGTTTGATAGGTTTTGACTCGGGTTTTCTAGGGTCAATTTCAACTACCCATCCAAATCTATTCGGTTCATTTGGCTCCGTAACAAGGTCAAAACGCGAATCATGCTTAGCCCAATTTGTGTAGTCCTGAGGCACGTTATAACGTGCGTGATTTTCGCTTTCAGGGTGATTTGCTTGCAGCTCACCTGAAAAGTGAACGTTAAAGTTCTCCTCACAGCTTAGGTAAGTTCCCCAAGGCGTCATCCCGCCGGCACAGTTATTCAACGTGCCAATAACATTCTTACCACTCTTGTCAGCGGATGTTTTTAAACGATGATGTCCTGCCGCGGGGCCACTCATTTTGATTTCAGTATCCAACGCTGTTATTCGACGGTTGTATTTAGAGTCGGTATTAACTAGCCATTCGTTGTCTACCTTAATCACTTCGATAATCGAATTTCCGACGGCTGCCTGACTCACTTTGACTTGTTCTTCAGTGATGTTTTCATATCCGTCACTTGGAAAGTTGGGAAACATCAACCCTGGGATAGGGTATTCGTGGTTAACGCAGAGCAGTGCGCGTACGCTTTGCCCATGTTTTGGTTTCAGTGGCAAATACCCTATGTAGTCATTGTTGTAGCCAAACTGTTTAAGTTGAGCGGCCGAGGTTTGGTTCAGAGGGTCAAATTTTGGGGCATCTGAAAATAGTGGGTCTCCCCATCGAATCAAAATATTTGTTTTGTGATCAGGCGCTACATGATGCGTTTCATCAGCACCGTGAAATACCTCTTTGAAATCGTAACGCGACTTATAAGAGTTACTTTCTCGCCACTGATTATGCTGCTCAACAGTGGACTCAGGATTATGTTCACCACAATCGCTAAGCTGAAGTGCGGCGCCCCCAATGCCCAGCGCCAATGAAGTTTTGACAAAGCCGCGTCGAGATATGCGACGTTCTTGTACTTCATGCAAACTCTCTGAAGTACTCTGATTGGAAATAATGTTATCTGCGTTATCGTTCATATGAAAATAGAGTCAATCCAATTAAGTTGTTGAAGATTTGTTAAGCCACGGATATGACAATGTGACTAAAAGCACAGCCGGCTAATGTTCGTAAGTTTTATTCACGTGATGTATGAGGTTTGGGATTGGTAATACACAGTTGAATTCAGTGAAAAAGTATAGCGGCAACCACATGTTATGTTATAGTATAACACAATTGCGATATCAGCCTAAACTTCAACTAGTTAATTGTTTAGGTGTTATTACAAATCAAACCACCTGCGATTTAGTTTTTTAAAAGCCATGAACACATTATTTACAAAATTACTGTTTGCTTTAATGCTGCTGGTTTCGCAAACCGCAGTGGCAATACATGATATTCAGTGTTTAGATGACAAGCACGAGCAGATTTGTAAGATTTACGCCACCCAAGATCACGCGGCAACTAAAAACGTTGTTAGTGTTTTTATCGAAAGTGGTGCCCTCAGTTTAGAAGCACACGGTTCTATATCGTCAATTTTCTCACTTAATGCAAGCACGCACTATCAGTCGAGAGCACCTCCAAAATCTATCTAAAACATCCAATAAACGGTGAGCAACTACGCTGACTGTGTTTTCAAATTTAATTTGCCGCGTTGAATAATCAGCGAGGCTTAATTTATATGCGCAAATCTGAATAATGCGTAAAAGGTAAAATGATGTTTAATAGAACAAAAATCGCGCTGCTTGTTGCAGGGCTGGCGTTGCCACTGACTAATCAAGCTCAAATCAACCCGAGTGATGCTCAAGAAGTACTACTGGAAGAAATTAGGGTAATGTCGCACCCGCTTGCTGACAACGGGTCAGCGCAAACCATTACCGTTCTTAGTGGTGATAGTCTGGCACGTGAAGTACAGTCTTCACTGGGCGAGACTCTGTCTGGTGAAGCCGGTATACAATCGGCCAGTTTCGGCACAGCCGTCGGACGGCCGATTATTCATGGCTTGGCAGGTGCGCGGGTTAAAACCACCGCCGATCGAATTGATACCTTAGATGTCTCCGTTACTTCGGGCGATCACGCTGTCGGTGTCGAGCCGTTTATAGCAGACCAAGTAACCGTATTGCGCGGCTCTAGCACACTTCTATACGGTAGCGGAGCCATCGGCGGTGTGGTCGATGTATCGACATCAAGAATCCATGGTGAAATGATCGAAGGTATTACTGGTCGTGCACAATTACGAGCGGCGGATAACGCCAATGCTAGCAACGGCGCATTTACCGTCGATGTGCCGGTTGGTAGCAATATAGTGTTACATGTTGATGGTTTCTTAAGCGATGCTGATGACTTTGAAATTCCT
>JBLHRL010000092.1:0-11136 GCA_047625975.1 Arenicella sp. | reverse complement strand
TTATCGATCAAGGCTTACCCGAAAAAATACGTATGTCGCTTGATGCCGATATACCTAGGTTGATGCTTCACTTCGAAAAAAAACTTGTTAGTCTACACAAGAGTAATAAACCGGTTTTGTTTGCATCCTACTCAAAACACCCAGGAAAGGACAAACAGGACGGCATTCTACCTGAGCATAACTTTATGCACTTGGACTCTGATGATTTACAGGAACAGGCCGACAGTCAGAAATTTCTCTAGCAAACGCTATTATATTTTGCTCGTGAAGTGGCCCATTTTTTCAGGCCAGTTTGTGCTTAGCGAGTGGTTAGAGACACTTAAGTTATTATCCGTAGTATTTGAGGTTGACACTCAATCACTATTGAGAGGAAGAGGCACTCAGGCACACTACGTCAATATTAAGTTAGGCTATAGATGCCCACTTTTATTATTCGCTGCACTGGCTCTGAACACATGAATGTTCTCAAAGGGCAAAGTATCTCGTAGTAACAACAGTGACAGGTAGTCTATTCACGATGCTATCAGTAAGCGTAAACCAGAAGAGATTTGTATCGTCTTTCAGCATAGTTTTTTGCAGGAAACGACTTAAATGATCATCCATACAAGAAAAACTCACGGCACCAAATAAAGCATGGCAAGGGTGGGAGGATTCATCACTATGGGGTCAGTTGGCTGTGCTCTGTTTCGGGGCTTAATACGGTTGAATTTACCTTTAAGAACGGCACTAAACTTGGTAATAGTTCTGATGAGCTGAAAAAGTTATATCAAATTTTATGTAGTAAGTTTATCAAAGATAACACAATCGGACGTAGTCGCTTTAACAAGCTTGCCATTTACCTTGTTATCAGAGGTGTATTGAAGTTTTTGAGTTACTCTACGTTTTTTGCAATATTAGTAACCGCCATACAGACGTGCTTCGCCATAAAAAAAACAGCAATTATTGAATCCAGATTCGAGTTAGACGCATCTAAAGACTCAATAACATAAAAACTCATAATAGCTAAATCAACAGGGGCTTGACTATGTTAACCATAAGCAATATTTCTAAAACCTATGACAATGACGTAAAAGCGCTCAATTCGGTCAGCTTAACCATAGAGAAAGGTTTGTACGGCCTTTTAGGGCCTAATGGTGCTGGAAAATCTAGCCTTATGCGTACTATCGCTACGCTTCAGCAACCCGATCAAGGAAGCATTCAATTCGGCGATATTGATGTCTTAAACCAACCCAATGAATTACGCCAGCGCTTGGGCTACTTGCCGCAAGACTTTGGCGTATACCCTCGAGTGAGTGCGTACGAACTACTCGATCATCTGGCTATTCTGAAGGGTTTATCAAACAAGAAACGACGTACCGAAACAGTTAACGCCTTGCTCGCCCATACCAATTTATACCAACATCGCAAGAAAGCGGTAAGCGGTTTTTCAGGAGGCATGCGCCAACGCTTTGGTATTGCTCAGGCGCTACTAGGCGATCCAGACCTAATCATCGTTGACGAACCAACTGCAGGGCTCGACCCTGAAGAGCGAAACCGATTTCATAATCTATTGGTGAGCTTAGGCGAAGAGAAAGTCATCATTTTATCTACCCATATTGTCGACGACGTATCCGAACTTTGTTTAAACATGGCGGTGCTCGGCAATGGCGAAATCCTATTAGAAGGCAACCCACTTAAAGTGACCGACGGCCTCAATGGGCGCATATGGCGCAAACTTACATCAAGAGATGAAGCGGTAGAGTTAGAAGCAGCACTTCCAGTAATTTCAAAGCGTTTGTTAGCGGGCCAAACCGTGCTGCATGTTCTTGCCGATAATGCCCCTGAAGGCTTCGAGCAAGCTTCAGCAACCTTAGAAGACGTCTACTTCTCTACTTTGCACTCCGCTCGTGCAAACCAAGCGGTTTAAGGAGAAATTACTGTGTTAAGCAATATGCTCAAATTTGAATGGCGTTACTTTACACGCCAACCATCATTTATCGTTACCTGTTTAGTGTTTGTACTATTGCCGTTCCTGGCGATGACGGTGGAAGGCGTACAAATCGGATCAGGGAGTAACGTTACTAAGAATAGCCCATATGCAATTTCTCAGATACTTCTGATATTAAGTATTTTCTCGATGTTTGTAGTGGTGAATTTTATTGGCAATACAGCGACCCGAAATCACACACATAAAATGGACGAAATTATCGGCACTAAACCGATACAACCGTTTGGCTATAACCTTGGTCGTTTTTTAGGCTCATACTTGGTCTGCTTAACGGTATTTTTGATGGTTCCCATCGGCGTTTTCATTGGCTCGTTAATGCCTTGGATCGACGCGGAAAGAATCGGTCCAAACCAACTGTCGTATTACGTTGTACCGTTCATAATATTCTCAACAACAACCATTTTCACACTGTCGGCTATCTTCTACGCGGTTGCCCGCAAAACCAATAGCCTGATGACGATGTATGTTATAGCCGTGGCTATTTACATTGCATACAGCGTTTCTGGGACTATCTTCAATCAGCCAGACCAACGTGTTTACAGTGCGCTTTTTGACCCATTCGGCTTTAACACGTTTTTAGAAGTGTCGCGCTATTGGACCGCGTTTGAACAAAACACCACCGTAGCCAGCTTAAGTAAAACGGTGATAGCCAATAGGGTTTTGTGGTTAGGTATCGCCATTATTACGCTTGCCTCAATGGGGGGGTTATTTAAACCCTCAAGCCAACATCTGCCGACCACGAGCAACAAGAAAGTAAAGGAAAAAGTGCTCGAACTCGCACCAATCAGTCAAGATATATCGTATCGAGTGATATCGAAATCGGGCCTTTCGCAATTTTTTTCGAGTTTGAAATTTGAAATTAAGCAAACAATTTTCAGCGCACCGTTCTTGATTCTACTGATAATTTCAGTGGCTCAGCTATTAGCCATTGTGTTCACTCAAGAGGGGGGCTACGGCCAACCGCTGTGGCCAATCACACAAACAATGGTGGAAAGCATTCTCGGCGGCTTTGGTTTACTCATGCTTATCATTATGGCTTACTTCACCGCCGAGGTTGTGTGGCGAGAGCGAACCAACGGTATTGGTGATATCATCGATTCGACACCCACCCACAACGTGGTGATGTGGGCCTCCAAATTAATATCCGTTTGTTTAGTCGTCATCATACTAATGATTGTTGGAATAGTAATCGCGGTGGCGCTACAAGCGAGTAAGGGGTATCTGAATTTTGAATTTGGGCAATATTTTTTAAGGCTCATGTATTTTGGTGCCTATCCATTGCTCCTTACGGTGGTACTAGCCTTCTTCATCCAAACGCTCAGCCCAAATAAATATATCGGCATGATGATATTTGCAGTCTTCATGCTCTCACGATTGGTACTTTCCAATTTGGGCGTCGAGCACTCAATGTTTAATTTCGCCAGAGCCCCTCGTTTAATCTACTCGGACATGAACGGTTATAGTAGCTACCTAACATCGCATCATTGGTACATGCTCTACTGGACAGCCCTAGCTATAATCTTAGGCTTGGTCAGTTTTGGCTTA
The DNA here is from genome assembly GCA_047625975.1 of Arenicella sp. Classification (GTDB taxonomy): domain Bacteria; phylum Pseudomonadota; class Gammaproteobacteria; order Arenicellales; family Arenicellaceae; genus Arenicella. The sequence continues at coordinate 7,604 of JBLHRL010000092.1, read as the reverse complement.
TGGCGTCGCGGCCCAAGCGCTAGCCTACCCAGCCGTATGAGCTTGTTAAAGTATCAACTTGGTCCAAAAGGCATGATCACCGCCGCCTTAGCTGCCTTAGTATTTTTCAGCTCGGGTACTAACATTTACTACAACACACGAGTATTAAACACCTTCGTCGGTACCGACGAATTTCGAGATCAGCAAGCAAACTATGAGAAAACCTATTCAGCGCATAGAGACGACAACACTCCAATAGTCACTAGCGTTGATATCAAGGCCGATATTTTCCCCAAACAAAGACGCATCGAAGCACTTGCCGACATTACCGTTGAAAACCGCGGTGATACACCAATTGGACGATTTCTAGTGTTTTGGCCGCAATACGCGAAAACCAGCCTGGTAAAAATTGACGGTGGTTCAATTGTAGAACGCGATGAAACCTTAAACAGTGCCTGGTTTAAGTTTTCTAAACCGTTAGCCGTGGGTGAAATTCGTAAAGGCCAGCTGGCTACCGTCATCGACCACCAAGGATTCAAGGACAGAGGTGAAGATTTTACTATTCTTGAAAACGGAACCTTTATCAACAACGCCGAATTACTTCCCTACTTTGGCTACAATCAAGGTTATCAACTAGTCGATAGACATCAACGTCGAAAGCGAGAACTCGGCGAGCCAAAACGTGCACATAAGCTCGAGGACCAATCTCGCTATGCTGAGCACGCATTTGATAGATCGATTACATTCATTGACTTCAAAGCTACGGTGTCTACCTCAAACGATCAAATTGCAATTGCTCCAGGTTACTTAACACGCGAATGGGAAGAAGATGGTCGTAAGTATTTTCGTTATGAAATGGACACTCCAATTCTAAATTTTTTCAGTATTAATTCAGGCCGAATGACGGTTAGAAAAGAAGACTACAAAGGTGTCAGTATAGAGGTGTATTACCACCCAACTCACTATTGGAACATCGATGATATGATCAAATCGACTAAAGACTCTTTAGACTATTTTCAAAGCGTTTTTGGGGCCTATCAACATCGCCAATATCGAATTATAGAATTTCCACGATATCGTTCATTCGCGCAAAGTTTTCCCAATACCATCCCGTTTTCAGAAGAAGCCTTTTTAAGTGATCAACGCTCTGAGGAATTCATCAATCAAGTGTATTTCGTCAATGCTCACGAGATGGCGCATCAATGGTGGGGGCATCAACTCGGTGCCGCCAACGTAGAAGGCTCAGCGGTTCTATCGGAGACCTTAGCTGAGTACAGTGCCTTAATCGTAATGGAAAAAGCCTATGGTGAAACTAATGCTAGGAAGTTTCTGACCTACGAGCTTGATCGCTACTTAAGCGGTCGAACCAGCGAAATTTTAGATGAAAGTCCATTACTAAGGACAGATAATCAACAGTACATCCATTATCAAAAGGGCGCAGTTGTGATGATGGCACTGCGCCATCGAATGGGTGAAGACCGAATAAATCAGGCGCTTAAAAATCTGCTCGACGAGTTCAAGTTGAAAGACAATCCGTTCCCTACAACCTTAGATCTAGTAAGACACTTGAAGGTTGCAACTAGCGAGGATGAAAAGTCTTTGATCGATGACCTATTCAACCAAATCACTCTATATGAAATGCGGGCGGAAGAAGTCGCTAGTGAAGAGCTCGAGGATGGCAAGTTCAAAATCACCTTTAAAACATCGGCTAAGAAATTCTCTGCTGATGGCGAAGGCAAGGAAACCGAACAGCCTTTAAAAGAGAGCGTAGAAATTGCCATGTTTAGCAACGACCCTAATAAGTTCGGACTTAAAAATAGAGTCATCTATAAGCAGCAGCACGTGGTAGTTAGCGGTGATAACAACTTCGAAATGATCGTCGATGAACAGCCAGCTTATATTGGTATAGACCCTTTTGTTCGGTTTATTGACCGAGATACTGGCAATAATATTCTGGAACTCTAGTTAGCGTTGCGCTTATAAAGAGCCTAACGGTTTCGTTGCTTGGCTTCGATAAGCACATAAAGCCCTAGAGTTTACATAAAACCTAGGGCTTATCTTTTCACCTTACAGACCAACTACGCTGCTTCTTTTGCCCTTTCAACAATCGGCATTTTCAATAAATATTCAAATGCTGAGAGTGATGCTTTGGCGCCTTCGCCCATCGAGATTACGATTTGTTTATAGGGCACTGTGGTGACATCGCCGGCTGCAAAAATACCAGGCTCTGAGGTTTGGCATTGCTCATTAATGATCACTTCACCGTATTGGCTAAGCTCAACCACGTCTTTTAAAAAAGCACTGTTCGGTAATAAACCAATTTGCACGAACACACCGTGCAGTGCTAATGTTTTAACTTCATCGCTTGCACGGTCTTGGTATTCAATCGCATTTACCTTACCTGCCTGCGCCAAAATTTGCTTAGTCATAACATTCTTATGAATGGTGATGTTGTCGCGTAAAGCTGCTTGATCAACCAGGATTTGATCGGCTTTTAATTCTGGTAAAAATTCGAATACATTAACCGACTTAACGATACCTGCCAAATCTAGTGCCGCCTCAATACCTGAGTTGCCGCCACCAATCACCGCTACATCTTTGCCTTTGAAGAAAGGGCCGTCGCAATGCGGACAATAGGCGACACCGTTACCGATATTTTCTTTCTCACCCGGCACGCCGAGTTCTTTCCAGCGTGCACCTGTAGCAACAATAATAGTTTTTGTCTCAATTACTTCACCTGAAGTGAGAGTCACTTTCTTAATATCACCTTTTTCAACTAAGGTAACGCTGATATGTTCTTTCAGCGTTACTTCATAGTCGTTCAGATGCTTAAGCATGGAACCCGTTAACTCTGGCCCAGTGGTTTTTGAGACTGAGATAAGGTTCTCAATGCCCATAGTGTCTTTAACTTGACCACCGAAACGATCAGCGATGATCGTCACGTTCAAGCCTTTACGAGCACTGTAGATTGCCGAGGAAACACCCGCCGGGCCGCCACCAATCACCACCACGTCTTGCAAAGGCATCGCTTCAGTAGGGGCGACATTCACCGCGTCGGGGAAAAGTTCGGTCAACTTGCTTACCAAGGTAGCTGTATCAACTTTACCATTGGCGAATAGCTCACCATTTAAATAAACACTAGGTACACCTTGAATGTCACGCTCTTGAATGATGTTTTGGAATAGCCCGCCGTCAATCATCTCAGCGGTGATGTTGTCATTTAAAAGGGCAAATTGATTTAAGCCTTGCACAACTTCTGGGCAGTTATGACAGCTTAAAGAAATGAACACTTCAAAGTGAAGCGGCTGCTTCAAGTTGCCAATTAATGTTTGGATTGTCTGATCAAGCTTCAACGGCGTACCGGTGCTCTGTAAGATAGACAATATTAATGAGTTGAATTCATGGCCGCTGGGGATACCAGAGAAACTAATCCCACTATTGTTGCCGTCAACTTCTAGAAAGAAGCTAATTGAGCTGCGTAAATCGCCGTCAGTTTCTCGCTGCTCAACATTGATTTTGTCGCTGCTTGAAGCAACGCTGTTTAAAAATTCGAGTAATTCATTTCGTTTTGAGTGCTCACCCGTTTGTAGAACCAGCGTTACAGATTTCTGCATATTGGCGGTATAGCCTTTCAATGCATTTAAGATGTCGTTACTAAGCATTAGTTTGCTCCTTCCACGAGTAAGAGTCAGTGTAGATAAAAATAAATGCGAGAGGCCTAATTTGCCTAAGCCTCTCGCGGCGACTGTTTTGCTGATTGTTAAATCATGCCTACTAGGTCTAACGAAGGCGCTAGAGTCTCTTCGCCTTCTTTCCATTTTGCTGGGCATACTTCGCCGGGGTGAGCCGCTACGTATTGAGCCGCCTTCACTTTTCGCATTAGATCTTCAGCATCACGACCAATCCCTTCAGCGGTGATTTCCATTGCTTGGATGATGCCTTCAGGATCAACTAGGAAGGTTGCACGATTGGCAAGGCCTACGCCTGGACGCATTACTTCAAAGTTGTTTGTAACAACACCATTCGGATCACCAATCATGGTGTATTTGATTTTACCAATTGTGTCAGACGAGTCATGCCATGCTTTGTGTGAAAAATGTGTATCAGTCGATACTGAAAATACTTCAACGCCGCGTGCGGCAAACTCTTCATGGTAATCAGCAAGGTCGCCTAACTCAGTTGGACATACGAAAGTGAAGTCCGCAGGATAGAAGAAGAATACTGCCCACTTACCAGCGATGTCCTCGCTTGATACTTCTACGAACTCGCCGTCACGGAATGCAGTAGCTTGGAAAGGTTTAATTTGGGTATTGATTAAGGCCATAATGGTCTCCGGGAAAAGTTTTAATTTATTAAAAATTTAGCCTACACACGGGGTGTTTTGGCAAGGTTACAATGATAATGTAAAATCAAAATTTAATAAAATAGATTGAATAGAATATGATGTTCTAAAATATTGAATATGGGATGTGTGAAACTGATCTAAGACAGCTCGGCTTAAATGTTAAGTTTTAGCGGTTAAACCTCAAAAAAGTGAAGACTAATTATGATTACACTCAAGCAGCTTAATTACGCACTGGCCGTCGAAAAACACTTGCATTTTAAGCACGCAGCTGAATCCTGCTCAGTATCGCAATCGGCTTTGAGTACAGCAATAAATGAGTTAGAAAAGCAATTAGGCTTTCAAATATTCGAGCGTGATAATAAAAAGGTGTTGGTGACGCCTATAGGTAAGCAAGTTTTAGACAAGGCGCAGGGCATCAAATTGCAAATGGATGACTTGTACAAGCTTGCCGATGCCCAGCGTAGCGAACTGAGTTACCCCATGTCGATTGGTATTATTCCAACTATTGCGCCTTACCTTCTACCCATTGTGTTGCCCGCGCTAAGTAAGCATTACCCACAACTCGAACTACGAATTGTTGAAGAACAATCGCATATTTTGGTAGATAAAGTTCGCCGTGGTGAAATAGATACCGCAATTCTGGCCTTACCCTATAGTTGCGACGGTTTACTAAGCTTTGAATTCTGGCAAGAAGATTTTTATTGGATCACTCACAGCGACGAAATGCACAGCGGTTGCACTGAGATAACAGCTAATGAGCTAGCTCAGTCAAATTTGATGTTATTGCAAGACGGCCATTGCCTAAAGGATCAGGCGTTGTCAGCTTGTAAGCTCCCAAATGATGCTAAACACAGCGTGGGTGCCACCAGTCTAAACACCTTGATTCAATTGGTGGCTGGTAAATTAGGTACCACCTTAGTTCCAGAGATGGCGTTAAACCAATTAATCGAAACTAACCCGCTACTTAGTAAGGCGCGATTAAGCGAACCCGGGCCTCATCGCCGCATTGCTTTTATTGTTCGACCTAACTACTCAGGAGTAAATAATATTGAGCTATTGATGGCTCAGTTCAAAACATCACTCAAGCAGCACTTCATCAAGAGCAGCTACTAAGAACTGAAAAGGCCGCCTTAGTACTGACTAAATAACGACTCTACAGCTTTCTGCCAAGCTTTTTTTCAGTAATCTTTCGTTTCCCAATTAGCGTTCAAAAAGTAAATTCGCTCATGCGTGTTCAAGCCGTGAATAGTTACTCCGGCGGTCCAGCCAATTAGACCCCAGATAACGAAACTATCGTCAAAACCTTTGACTACAGAGATTGTCACAGCAAAGATTAGGTACATCAGTAGGTGGTTGTAAAATTCTTTAATACTTTTAGCGAAGTTAATTGCATACTCTTCTTCGGCTTTGATATCTTCAATTTTTACTGCCTTTTCGTTGTTGCTTATATTGGCCTCATTTTGCTCAGATAAAGCGACGTCTACTCCAACTTCGGTTCTACCGCTGCCAGTATGGTCAAACGTCGCGAGTTGAACCTCAAAAGCCGCCGCCAATGATTTTTTTGATTCTAGACTTGGTACTTGACCACGTTCAATACGCTGAATAGTTCGCACATTCAAATCAGTAATATAAGCCAGCTGCCCCTGCGACCAGCCTCTTTGTAATCTAAGTTTTCGTACAATCATTATTAACTTAGCTTCTTGGTTATGAGCCAACATTATTAGGCCTATCAATACCCGCAGGCAACGGCATTCACACGGCAACGAGACGACAAGTGTTCGACAGCCTCTGGGTTTAGGCATTGGCGACAATAAGCCCTTGAATTTAAATACATCACTCGAGCGGCATCAATTGTGTATTATAATAAAACTTAATATCGGGAGATAAAGATGGATAATTTAGTTTTTGTAGTAGCAGCTGTCATAATTGCTGTTCTAGTGTTTCGAAGTATTGTTCGAATCGTGCCACAGAATTTGGCCTTCGTAGTTGAACGCTTAGGAAAATATTCCTCGACCCTCGAAGCAGGTATCCACATACTGATTCCTTTTATGGACCGTGTTGCTTACAAACATTCTCTAAAAGAATTTGCCTTGGATGTGCCCGCTCAACAAGCGATCACTAAAGACAACGTGCCTCTAGGTATTGATGGGGTTTTATACTTGCGAATTATGGATCCTAAGGCGGCATCTTACGGGGTAGAAAACCTACGTTTTGCTATCACCCAACTTGCTCAAACAACGATGAGAGCCGAGATTGGTAAAATTAGCCTAGACGCTACCTTTGAGTCCCGCGAACATATTAATGGCACGGTCACTCATGCTATCGACGAAGCTTCTGAAGCTTGGGGCACCAAAGTTCTGCGTTATGAAATTAAAGATATTTCGCCAGCGACTACTATCCTTGACGAGATGGAAAAACAAATGGCCGCTGAACGTCAACGTCGCGTAGCGGTAACTACTTCGGAAGGCTATCGTCAAGCGCAAATTAACGAAGCCGAAGGTGACCAACAGGCACTTGTTCTGCGCGCCCAAGGTAGTGCAGACGCAGTCGAGATCGAAGCCAAGGCTAGAGCTATTGCAATTCGTACCATTTCAGAGGCAATCAGCGAAGAAGGTGGAACAACCGCTGTTGCACAGCAGCTATCAGAACAATATATTTCAGCCTTTGACAAGTTAGCACGTGAGGGTACCGTCGCTCTGTTACCAACCGATGCATCTGATGTCACCTCGGTAGTAAGTAAGGCGTTTACTGCATTTGACGCATTAAAAACTCAAGTTGATAGAACAAAACAAGGCAGCTAACGCTTCTATAGGAAAGATATGACTGAAATTTCACCAGCAGTTTTCTATTTGGGCTTAGCGGTCGTTTTAATTGGCGCCGAACTTTTAATACTGCAGCTATCGGTATTCTGGTTTCTGTTCTTCGGAATCGGTGCGTTAATCGTCGCTGTCGTTAGTTGGTTCGTACCACTAACCTGGCTAGTAAGCACCATTATTTTCTTTTTTTCGTCGCTCGCAATCGCCGCTTTACTCTATCCAATCCTGAAAAAGTGGCAAGCTAAACCAGGGCCAATCGCCGGCAATGATGCTATAGGCCAACGAGTGGTAGTTCTAAAAGCTATCAGTCGCGGAAAAAATGGTCGAGTTCAATGGTCTGGCTCTAAGTGGAACGCTGAATTAGCTGACGGCGAAGATGATATCGCGGTAGGCGAAGCTGCTGTGATCGTTAAGCTTGAGGGCATTCGACTCTTTGTGGGAAGCGGGCGATAGGCAATTTGTGG
>JBLHRL010000091.1:0-11237 GCA_047625975.1 Arenicella sp. | reverse complement strand
AATAAAGGGGCTCGTTTGTTTCACAATGGTACCGAGAGTCGGAATCGAACCGACACTCCCGAAGGAACCGGATTTTGAATCCGGCGCGTCTACCAGTTCCGCCATCCCGGCATCTCACTGTGGAGCGAGATTATATAGGTGTGTTGGTCTAAGTTTCAACGCTTTTATTAGATTATTTTAGGCAAAAAAAACGCCACTTAAAAAAGCGGCGTCAAATAACAAAAAGAAGAGAGAGTTATGAAACAAAACATTCGTTTACATTTCATAAAACTAATATAGGCGGTTTTGATGGCGATTCGATTGGCGTTAACAGACAAGTAACCAAATGTAATCAAATTGTCGGCGAGTGTGGGGTTTACGCAACACTCGTGGTGAGCTTTATACACCGACATTACTCAGAAACGAGGCTTGTATAGGTTTTTCTGTCTTATTATTGGCCTAATACGGTGTTGCTACAATGGTCGAGGTATAATATTTTGATGAAGTTATCCATCATTATTCCTAGTTTTAACCGAGATGCCGTTATTGGTCGAGCAATCGACTCTGTTGTGTCGCAAACCTATCTGAGTGAGCGTGATGATTGGGAATTGATATTAATTGATGACGGGTCAACGGACAAAACTCATAGCCTAATTTCTGAGCGCTATTTAGATGTTTACCCAAATATTGTGTACTTGAAACAAGATAACTCGGGTGTTAGCTCGGCGAGAAATACGGGTATAAGGCGAGCAAAAGGAGCGTGGATCGCTTTATTGGATTCTGATGATCAATGGTTACCGCATAAGCTCGCGGTTCAGTTCGAGATATTAGACCGAGGGGAGTGCCAGATTTGTCACGGCGAAGAGATCTGGATTCGCAATGGCGTTCGTGTCAATCAAATGAATAAACATAAAAAGTCAGGCGGCTGGATTTTTGAGCGTTGCCTACCATTGTGTGCGATGTCGCCGTCTTCAATCGTTATACATAAAAGTGTATTCGAGGTAGTTGGCCTATTTGATGAGTCTCTGCCAGCCTGTGAGGACTATGACCTGTGGTTAAAGATGGCTAGCCAGTATCAGGTTGCCTATATAGAGCAGGCCTGTATCAACAAGTTTGGCGGTCATGATGATCAACTCTCGCGGCAGTATTGGGGTATGGATCGATTTCGCGTGATAGCATTAGAAAATATACTGGCGAGCGGCTTAACGCTCTCCGAGTCTAACCACCAAGCGGCGCTAAAGATGCTTTTGAAAAAGCTGCGTATTTTGCTTAAAGGTGCGGTAAAGCATGATAACCATGAACTCGCTGAGCGCTGCCAACAATCATTGTCAAAACTCAGTACTGAAAAGCCTGTTGAGACTTAGAAAAAAGCTATTTTGATAACACAACAACACCCGATACTGACAATTATGGTTGCGCTGAATTGCGAGGCTAAGCCCTGGGTAGACTTTTACGGTCTTAAAAAGTCGATTGATCGTCCGTTTGGTGTGTATACCAAGCCTGGCCTTGACGTTGAGATTGTAATCACCGGCATTGGCGCGCCTTGTATGGCTACCGCGGTCGGCTGGGTGGCGGGGCGTAGCGGCTCAGTTAAGCGAGTTTGGCTGAACCTCGGTATCGCCGGGCATTTAGATAAAACTGTTGGTGAGGCTATTCGCGTTCATAGTTATATTGACGGCATTGATCTGCGCCAACATTACTCGCCGTTGGTTGCCAAGTGGGCTGGCGATAGTGATGCACTAATGAGTGTCAATGCACCGACCAGTAGTTACCCAGACGCGGCGATGGTTGACATGGAGGGGTTATCGTTTTATCGATCGGCGAGTATGTTCAGCTCGCCAGAGTTAGTCGAATCAATTAAGGTTATTTCGGACAACCAAGAAAATAACGTTGAGGGTTTAAACGCCTCCAAGATCACTCATTTGATGCAGTCTCAGCTAGCCATGGTTAATCGCTTCAGTGATAACCTACTCGCGCTGGTTCAACTTGCGGCTAGTGCTGTAATTGACATGCCGCTAGCCGCCTTGAGACGAACTCATAGCCAACAGCAGCAACTGAATCGTTTACTTGAAAGGGCCATTGCTCTCGAGCTTGAGCAAGCCGTCACCGAACTTGAATTACATAAAGAGTCAAAGATTGATGCCGTACTGACTAAGTTGACGGCGTTTATTGACGCGGCCGCGCCTTCTATCGAGCAGCTTCCTAAGAATAATTCAGTGTCGTCAACTGCCTTAAGAGGAGAATCTCATGGTTGATGTTATTTATATCGAAAAAGATGTGGTTGATCACCCTCGAACAATCGCTATCGCCGATCGTTACCCTAAAGCAAAGCGAATTGTAATTGAACACTATGGTGAGATATTCAACTCGCATGCTCAAAACTTTAGAATACAAAAGAACAACCCTTCGTTAATTCTGGCGGCTAAGAAAAATAAGAAGGTAATGCCGACACCATCTCAATATGAAACAGGTGGGGGCGCACATTACTACTTCTCGCACATGCTTAACTGTCTGTACGACTGTCGGTATTGCTTTTTACAAGGCATGTTGCGATCGGCTAATTATTTGCTGTTTGTAAACTACGAAGATTTTTTAGACGAGATTAGAGCGCTTGCAAAAAAACATCAACACGACGATAAACCAGCCTGGTTTTTCAGTGGCTATGATTGCGATAGTCTAGCGTATGAGCCGGTTACAAATTTTGCCGATTACTTTGTCGAGCAATTCTCAAGTATTCCTAATGCGGTGCTCGAGCTTAGAACAAAGAGCACACAAATAAGGTCGTTACTAAAGCGTCCAGCGCAAGACAATGTAGTGGTTGCTTATAGCCTAAGCCCTGAGCGTGTAGCTCAAGAGCTAGAGATAGGTGCGCCTAGTATGGCCAAGCGGGTTGACGCATTGGCTAAGTTGCAGCAACAAGGGTGGCGTATTGGTTTGCGATTTGACCCAGTGATTTGGCATCAAGGGTATCTGAATGATTATCAACAGATGATAGATTTGGTATTCAAAACGCTGGACTCTGAACGTATTGACAGCGTAACCCTCGGTGGTTTTCGTTTACCTAAAGGGTTTTATAAAACTATGCGCAAGTTGCACCCAGAGCACTGGTTGTTTAGCGCCGGGCTGGATGATAAAAGCGCCATGGTCACCTATACTCAGGCGATAGAAACTGAGGTGTTAGAGAATGTCGGACAGATGTGCCAAGCCTACGTAAGCACAGATAAAATTTTTGCCTATTCATCATTTGACGACGACTTACAATTTGATCAGCATGTTGACCAGAAAACTGACCTACAAGTCGATCAAAAGAGTAGTTCAATTGGCATACAGACAGGTGCTAAAAGATGAAGAAGCCAACGGCATTGCTGACCGGAGCTAGTTCTGGCATTGGTTTAGCGACGGCGCGAGCTCTTGTCGCCGATGGCTATTCAGTGCAGGGTATTGCTCGCGATTTTTCCAGTACCGAGTTTGATGATCTCGTAAAGACCGAACTTGATTTGTCTCAGATAGACCAGCTGGCCAATAGCTTGCAGTCGTTTAAGTCGGCACCAGAGGTGTTGGTTCTGAACGCTGGCTACGGACAGTTTGGCGGTATCGAGCAGTTTTCGCACCATCAAATCAGACGCTTGGTCGATACGAATCTGGTTAGTAACCTATTCCTGATAAAACATTTTTTGCCTAAAATGAAGCTGCAGGGATGTGGCGATATTGTTTTGCTTGGCAGTGAGTCGGCCTTGCAAGGTGCTAAGGCGGGGGCTATTTACTGTGCCACTAAATTCGCTATTAGAGGTTTGGCTCAGAGCTTACGGGCTGACTGTGCAACGGCAGGAATTCGCGTGATGCTGGTAAACCCAGGACCAGTGGCATCTGATTTTTTTGATGATTTAGACTTTGCACCGCAACTTGGCGAGCAGTTTGAAATTCCGCCTGAGTCTGTTGCCGATGCCATTATGTCGGCCTTGAAGCAACCTCGATCGGTAGTGGTAGACGAAATTAACCTACAACCAATCAAACGATCTTTTCGTAAGACGTAAGTCGCCCTGTACGGCTCGCCATAGCCGGCGGTTTAGCGTTTGCCTTCGCTTGGGTAACGCAGGCCAATCTGCTTCCGAGCTTCGTCCATAATATTCATTACGATTAAGCTTTCAGACCACGGAAAAAGCTCACTCTGAATTTTATTGGCGTTTAGGCATCGCTGAACCTCTTCAATTTCGCCCTCATAGCCATTAATTCTGTGTGGCATCGTTACGATTTCAGTCTCACCGTCAAACATCACGGCGATTTCTTCACATTGCCAAAATGACGACATTTTGATGCTGCCTTTACTTCCAAAAATCCATGCCTCGTGATTGCTAATCGAGTTGATCGACGCATTCAGAGTCGCCACTTGGCCTTGAGGGTAGCGCAGTATTAGCCCTGTGCGTTGGTCTACTCCCGTCGGGCCAAGTTGCGCCGCTGCGGTAATTTGCACTGGTGCTGTCTGCATTAGCCATTGTGCAAAAGTGATGGTGTAGATACCCACGTCTAACAAAGCTCCACCAGCGAGTTGAGGGTCGTAAAGCCTATGGTGCGGTGAGAATGGCACGTTGATTCCAAAGCTTGCTTGTGCTGTTTGCACCTCGCCAATACGGCCACTATCAATAATGTCGCGTACCTTGATTAGCATTGGCATGAAGCGTGTCCAAACGGCTTCCATATAAAAGCTTTGATTGGCTTGGGCGGCATCAAATACCCGCGTCGCTTGGTCAGTGTTGATGGTCATTGGCTTTTCACACAAAACCGCTTTGCCCGATTTTAGGCAGTCGATTGATTGCTCGGCGTGCAGTGTGTGTGGTGAGGCTATGTAGATAACGTCAACTTTTGGGTCGGCCATCAACGCGTCGTAGCTGGGGGCTACAGTTTCAAAGTCGTATAGGTCGGCGAAGGCACGAGCGCGCGTGACATTGCGACTGGCGACGCTGTATAAGTGTGCATCAGCGACACCTTTCAATGCGGTAGCGAACTTGCTAGCCATTTTGCCGGGCGCGAGAATCGCCCAATTGATTTTTTTCATATTTAGGCTGCTTTGCGAAGGACTTTCTTACTTACGTAAAAGGTGATGTCGGCGGTAAATACGATGTCCCCTACGGCGTTTGAAATGACAATAGGAATGACCACATCGCCTTCTTTAACAAGGCTTGGATTGAACTCGCTTATGGCGGTGATGGTACCGGTTGCTTTGGCCAGGTATTGTACGGTCATGGTTCTTGGGATCCAGCGCAGAGAGCTTGGCACAATAGAATCTAAGGCTAAGCCGCCGGTCATTTCGGCCATTGAGCACAGGGCTCCGGCGTTAATAGTGCCCAAATGATTGCGTACACCACGCCGATCTTTCATCTGTGTTTGACAATATGCTGGGCGTAGATCAACGAAAATAGGGCGTATATTGCTAAAAAACGGGGCCGAAAAACAAACTAGCTTGGCAAAAATAACGTTCCCGCCCGGTATTTTTTTCAGGCGCTGGTAGCGTTCAAATATTGATGGCATGGTAATATATGAGTATGGTGAAATTTACACATCAGGCTTGAAATTATTGAGTAAGTAGCTGACAAGCTCAAGCTTATTTTGAGTCTTTATTGAGCCGTATGATTGTATGGCAGCGTTTAAAGGAAATACAGGGTGATTCGAATAACAGGTAGGGGTCTGACGGCAGATATGCAAGCGGCACAGTATAGTGTTGCTGGCCAAGCCTTAGTGGGCCAGACTGCGATGGCCGGCTTAGCCTCGTATGCCACCGGACTGGCTTCACGCAATTTCACTGATTTGCTAAGTAACTTTGATGAGCCGCCAATGATGACCGCGGCTAACGCGCCGTTACGCTATTCAGGTAAGGCGTATTTTGATGGTAAGTTTCGCGAGGTTCGGTATTGGCGTTCAACTAATCGCGGTCAGCTTGATGTGGACCGCGTTCCAGTGTGTCAAATCGACTTTAATGAATCGCACATACACGTACTCAATTGTAAGTCGCTTGGTGTTGGCTTAAATATGGAATTGATTACTGGGCCGGCACTGGTACTGCTAATGGCGTTGCGCGAGACCTATTGTATGCATGCTGGCTCGGTTGATACCAAGGTGGGCCGTATCGGCATCATTGCCGAATCAGGTGCCGGCAAATCGACGCTTTCGCAACACATTGGTGATGATTGGTGTCAGGTGAGCGATGATATTATGCCCTTTGCTCTCAATGAGTCTGCGCAAGCAATAGACGTATTGCCGGATTTCCCTCAGTTAAAGCTGGCAAACAATAGAGTCGAGAATGCCGACAACGCTGCGCGATCGCTAGATTATTTACTGCGAGTTAACCCTGCACCCAGCGACACTGTTAGCTTTGCGGTACTACCTCGTGTGGAGGCAATGTTACAGATTGTGCGACACACTGTGGCGGCAAAATTATTTGATATTGAGACGCTTCATAAACACGCTGATTTTGCTAAAGACGTGTCGACCTTAGTGCCAGTAATTGAGGTTAGCTACCCGAGAGAACTCGATCAACTCGATCATCTGCGTGATTCAATAGTTGATTATTTGGGGTCTCTTTAAGCATTTTTAATCAAAAAATTCGCTTCACGCCACGATAAAAACGTTTTAGGTAAGCGATGCTGGCCCAGCGTGAACTCATTTGTTGGCGCACATAGTTAAGCGGCGGAAAAATACTTTCGCGTAAAAAGCCGAGCTGCGACTTTAAATCAGGCATCGAGTGCAAGTCGGCCCAAAAGTAATGACGTTCAGAGAGTGTTCTATTTAAAAATACCGCGCTTACTTCTGCTTTTAAGGCTGAGCGTTCAAGCTGCGAAATGACACTATTATCGAGTATCGTCTTTAAGTAGCGATTCGATGTCTTTAGCGCATCTAAGGTGATTGCGCATATTTTCTTTTGCTCCGCTCGGTGGGCTAATTGTTGCCACTCATCCTCGCTGAAGTTGCTGACGAGTAGATGAATGTCGTAGAGCCATGCAAGCCTTTCTTCGTCGTGATGATGGCCTAAGCGGTGAACCCCGGCGATCAATACGCTATCGACATTGCTGGGTATCACGGCCGATGAACGTAACGCAGTGGTGCCAAACTGTGAAAGTCTACTGCCGTTAGTCGTCAGCTCTAAAACTGTAAACGTATTGCAGAACATCTGGCGATTATTAATGTGCCAATGCAAATCAATATTAATGAAACTGTCACCTGGCAGGGCTTTGCCGTAGGTACTTTGATAGGAGACATACTTTCCCTGCATAGCGAATAACTTTTGGTAACCGAGCTGTTTTAAAACAGTATCAAACTTGAGTCGATCGCTCGGCGCGATTAACACATCACTATCGCTGCGCGGCCGCAACCAAGGTTTCGGATAAACACTATAAGCTAGGGCGCTGCCCTTAAATAAAACCGCTTTCAAGCGGTGTTGGTTAAAGGCGTCGAATAATCGCGCTAACTCGATCTGCTTGAGTTTGTCATTGGCCGCCATCATGGCTTTTCGCTGCGTTAGCTGAGGAATCAGCTCCGAGGCCAGATTATGGTGCTCGGCGGCGAGTAAGGTAATGCCATGGTAATCGAGTTTAGCCAGTAGTTCGGTTGCTTCGATCGGTGACTTGGCAGACTGTTTAGCAATTATTAAGCTGGCTAAATAGTTAAGCTCATTTGCTTCTGATTCAGGCTTCAAGGTAGGGTTGATCGGCATAGTTTTTGCGTAACGGCGGTATTGAATTTAAACGGCTACTATCAGTTTTTGATCTAACAATTGCTGTATTAATAGCTCTATGTCGTTAATAACGGTAATGTGCTGAATGTGATATTTCTCGGCAATTGAGGCGCTGGCTATTTCAACCGTCTGCTGTTGTTGCAGCTGGCTCATTAGCATCGCACCCACGTGATTTAAACCGAAGTAACCGCCTGAGTTGAGGTCTATTAGCACAGCTTCATCGTCGACTTCGGTCAGGGCAATATGTTCAGCGAGTTGGTATTTCATTATTTTGACTAAATACGTTTTGTTTAACAGAGGATAGAACCGTTATTTTACGTTGTTTTCGCGGGTCTTACCCTTTAGTTTTCGAGGGCTTTACTATAGAATCGCGCTTCGCTGACAAATCGCTTAGGTGATTTTTAGTGAAAACCAAGGTTGTATAAGGGTTTAGCGCTATTTTAGCCAAGCTTTTTACGACCGAACTCCTTGTTTCACTGTTTATTTAAGGTTCAGTCGAAAATTAAATTCGACTTAAAAGCTAAAGGTTAATTTTATATATTGGCTGATAAGCACTTTTTATTCAGGAAACTCTATAACCGTGAGGAGCTCTAAATGAGACATTACGAAATTGTTTATCTGGTACATCCAGATCAAAGCGAACAGGTCACCGCAATGGCCGATCGCTATAAAGGCGTTATCGAGCAGGGCGGCGGAACCGTTCATCGCTACGAAGACTGGGGTCGCCGCCAGTTAGCTTACCCAATCAATAAAATTCATAAAGCTCACTACATCATGATGAATGTTGAAGTAAGCCAAGAGTCATTGGACGAAATTGAAAATTTATTCCGTTTTAACGATGCGATCATCCGTAACCTTGTGTTGAAGATGAAGAAAGCCGAGACTGAACCATCAATTATGATGAAAGAAGTTGAAGCTGAACGTCAACGTGATGACGAGCGTGATGCAGCCCGTGCTGCTGAAGCTGAAGCTGAAGCCAAAGCGGCTGAAGCAAAAGCGATTAGAGTTGCCGCTGAAGCTAAAGTTGCTGCTGCTGCCGCCGCTGCTGCTGAAGCAGAAGCTGCTGCAGCCCCAGCTGAAGAAGTAGCTGAAGAAGTAGCTGAAGTTGCTGCTGCTGAAGAAGTCGCCGACGCTGCCGCTGAAGAAACAACAACAGAGGAGGCTAAGTAATGAAACGCAATGCACCTAAAAAAAGACGCGGCGGTTTTCGCCAAATGCGTCGTCGCTTTTGTCGTTTTACGGCAGAAGGCGCAACTCATATCGATTACAAAGATCTAGCGACTTTGAAGTCGTTCGTATCTGAGTCTGGCAAGATTATTCCAAGTCGTAATACTGGCACAGCTGCACGTTTTCAACGTCAACTTGCTTCCGCGATTAAGAATGCTCGTTACCTTTCTTTGCTTCCATTCACTGACGGCCATAAATAGGAGATCATCATGCAAATAATCCTATTAGAAAAAGTTGTCAATTTGGGCAATTTAGGTGATTTGGTTAACGTTAAGTCTGGTTATGCACGTAACTACCTTGTACCTCAAGGTTTAGCAACGGTTGCTACTGAATCAAACAAAGCAACCTTTGAAGAACGTCGTGCAGAGCTTGAAAAAGCCTCTTCTGACAAACTTCAATCGGCGCAAGCTCGTTCTAAAGAGTTGTCTGGAAAGTCTGTTGAAATTGCTAGCCGTGCTAGTGATGAAGGTAAGCTTTTCGGTTCTGTTGGTCTGGTTGAAATCGCTGAAGCATTCAACGCCAAAGGTCTGAAAATGGCCCGTTCTGAAATCCAACTTCCAGAAGGCCCAATCAAATCGATTGGTGACTATGAAGTTGTGATCTCAGTACACACAGAAGTAAGCTTTAGCGTAAACGTTAAAGTTGTTGCTGAATAAGCAAACGCTTAACGGTGTTTAAGGAAGCGAGGCTTTGGCCTCGCTTTTTTTATGGCTGGTAGGTTCTGATGTTTTGGCTTGCTTAAACAGATAGACCCTTTAGCTGTACTTGGTATTATGGGTCTTTATTTTTAGCTTGATAACGTCGTTAAAAGCAGAACTACAGGATCTTATTAGCCCCCAATTCACTCCCTAAGAATAGCCCTATCTATCTCCCATCAAAGCCGTAATATGCTAAAGTTAGCCACTGCATAAAAACCTGTAAAGAACACTAATGGCCGAGCACTCTACATCTGAAGAAGACCTACTTAGGTTGCCTCCACAGGCGATTGAAGCCGAACAGTCTATTCTTGGCTCGATGATGTTAGATAATCGTTTTATTGACGATATTAGTTCTGAGTTGGAGTCGCGAGACTTCTATCGTAACGATCATCAACTAATCTATAACGAAATCATCCGTTTAGACGAAAAAGGCGATGCGGCTGATGTTGTTACCGTGTCTGAATCTCTTTCTCATCTGGGTGAGTTGGATCGAATTGGCGGCCTTGCCTATCTCGGTTCGCTGGCTAAGAACACCCCCAATGCCGGCAATGTAAAGTCATACGCTAAAATTGTGCGGGACCGAGCGATTCTTCGTCGGCTTATTGAAAGCGCTAACGATATTATTCAAAAATCATATCAGCCCGAGGGAAGAACACCGGAAGAGGTGCTGGATTTCGCTGAGTCGATGATCTTTGAAATAGCCAAGAATAATAATCAAGCAAAAGCCGGTTTTCGTAAAATTGACGGCTTGTTGGCAGAAGCGGTCGACAAAATCGAAGAGATGTTTAACAACAAAGTTGACGTAACCGGAACGGCTACTGGTTTTACCGATCTTGATAAGCAGACCAGTGGTTTACAACCAGGCGATTTGGTGGTCGTTGCTGGACGACCATCGATGGGTAAAACATCGTTCGCTATGAACTTGGTTGAAAATGCAGCGATTAAAGAAAATAAGCCGGTTGCCGTGTTTAGTATGGAGATGCCTGGCACCGCTCTGGCGGCCAGAATGCTGTCTTCATTGAGCCGTGTTAATGCGACTCGTTTACGTACTGGCCAGTTGCAAAGTGACGATTGGCCTAAACTAACCTCGGCGGTTGGTATTCTGCAAGATAAGAGCATTTACATCGACGACACACCCAACCTGTCGCCACTGGAAGTGCGTACACGTGCACGTCGATTGGCCGCTGAGCACCCTGAGGGAATGGGTTTGATCATGCTTGATTATCTACAGTTGATGCGCGGTAACGATGGTGCTTCGGGCAACGATAACCGCACCACTGAAATTTCTAATATAACGCGAGCGCTGAAGGGCTTAGCGAAAGAGTTGGAGTGCCCGGTTATTGTCTTGTCACAGCTTAATCGAAGTTTAGAACAACGTCCGAACAAGCGACCAGTGATGTCTGACTTACGTGAATCTGGTGCAATTGAGCAAGATGCCGATATTATTATGTTTATCTACCGGCATGAAGTTTACGAGCCCGATACCGATCAAAAAGGCATCGCCGAAATCATCATTAGTAAACAACGTAATGGCCCAATCGGCACCGTAAGGTTAGCGTGGTTAGGCGAGTTCACTCGCTTCGAAAACTACGCGGGGCCGCGTTTTA
>JBLHRL010000090.1:0-11418 GCA_047625975.1 Arenicella sp. | reverse complement strand
ATTTTTTTCTAAAGGTGCAGCCTGTAGCGAATAAGAAGGTAATAAAAATAGTTTTTTAGGAGCATTTGATGAATCGCATTATTCGCACTACTGGTCTCAGTATCAGTCGCACTATCAGTCGCACTATGATTGTCTCTATTCTAGCCGTTATAAATATCGGTATAAGTTCGACGTCAAGCGCAGATGAAACATGCATGTCGCCTTATATGGCGAAAATTGTCGGCCAAGAAGATTTCGTTTATGTCTGGACCTTAGGTCGCGAAGGCTTAGGTGATGAACAAGACAAAATGGTCACCATCGATGTCAACCCAATCTCAGCCGAATACGGGAAAGTAATTAACTCTGTTTCGGTCGGTGGCCGCAACGAGGCTCATCACTCTGGATTTACCGATGATAGAAAGTATCTCTGGGCTGGCGGCTTAGACAGTAATAAGATTTTCATCTTTGACGTTCATACTGATCCAGCTAAACCGACTTTACATAAAACCATCAATAATTTTGTCGCTAAAAGTGGTGGTGTAGTTGGGCCACATACGTTCTACGCGTTATCAGGGCGAATGATGATTACCGCTCTTTCTAACAATGTTGACCATGGCGGTCGTACGGCGTTGGTCGAGTATTCGAATAAAGGAGAATACATCACTACCCATTGGAACCCTACAGACCAAGATCTTCGCGGCGCTGTAAAGTCAGGTGACTACGCCGATGGTTATGGCTACGATGTCAGGGTATTGCCCCGTCGCAATGCAATGTTCACTTCGTCATTCACCGGTTGGTCGAACTACATGATGGACTTTGGAACCATGCTACAGGATGGCGAAGCCATGAAGCGCTTTGGCAATACCATGGTGCAATGGAACCTACACTCTCGCAAACCAGAAAAAATACTCGATGTGCCCGGCGCACCGCTTGAAATACGTTGCGCATGGAACCCTGACCATAACTATTGCTTCACCACCACCGCGTTAACTTCTAAAATTTGGTTGATCTACGAAGATGACAAAGGCGAATGGCATTCGAAAGAAGTTGCCGATATTGGTGATCCATCAAAAATACCTTTACCGGTAGATATTTCGATTACCTCCGATGACAAAGGGCTTTGGGTACAAACCTTTATGGACGGAAAGACTCGTTACTTTGATATCTCAGACCCCTTTGCACCAAAGCAGGTTTATGAAAAAGTTATTGGCTCTCAGCTGAATATGATCTCACAAAGCTGGGATGGAAAACGCGCATACTTCACCTCATCTCTATTAAAAAGCTGGGATAAAAAGGGTGTTGATGATGAACAGTTTTTTAAGTCGTATACCTGGAACGGAAAAGATCTCAACCTTGAATTCGAGATTGATTTTAAAGCTGAGAAACTAGGCAGCGCACATCAGATGAGATTTGGTGCCTACGGCCTTTATGGAATGCAGCGACCTGAAGTCACGGCAAAAATAGAAGCTCAAGGCACCGTTGACGTGCTTGCTTCGCAGTAACGAGGCTAACGGCATGCTAAAAAACGTAGTAGTAGCGCTATCATGCATAACCCTTTTTAGCATCAGTTTCAATACCTTGGCGGCCGACTTAAAAGTCGATCGCCAAGGCGTTTATCTAGCTCCAGGCTGGGGCAAGCTGTCATTTGAGGCTCCGGCAGCCGGCAGCTACTCTTTGCCCGTTATAGGACATGCGGAAGGCGGCAAGGTGTTAGATATTGACGGTGAGACACAAGACCTTGATGACCTAATAGGCGACAAGGTGACGCTGCTAAGCTTTATCTACCGTACCTGCGATGATGTTAACGGCTGCCCACTATCAACCATGGTTCTCTACACCACGGGTAATGAAATTGCTAAACAACAAGACTTAAAAGACAAGCTAAGGATACTCACTCTTAGCTTCGACCCCGAGTTTGATACGCCTGAGGTTATGAAGGAGTTCAGCCAATCACTGACCGGCGATCAGGCGATTGATTGGCATTTTTTGACCAGCAAATCGGATCAAGCAATTAAGCCAATTCTCGATTCGTATCAGCAGTCTGTAGTCCCTGATGCTAACAATCAGGGTAAAGGTCGCAATAAATTTTCACATATTTTACGCGTTTATCTTATTGATCGAAAAAAGCAAATTCGTAATATTTATAGTATGTCGTTTCTGCACCCAGATATTTTAATTAATGATGTTAAAACGCTGTTACTGGAAGATCAAATAGATGGCCGAGTACTTAGCAATAAATAGATGAGACTGTGGCCAGTATTTTTTTCGTTAATGGTGATCAGCACCGTTAGCAATGCAGAACAATCTAGCGCCTCGGTGAGCCATATTCGTTTGGCTCCCGGTGACGACAAAACAGCCTACCAAGACGCCTCCTACAAAACTAATTCTCTAAGCATAGCGATGCGACGCGGCCAAGCGGCCAAGCTGCATAAAATTGCTAAAACACCTCAACTGGGGCTGCCAGCCCTAGCAAGAGAAATACTTGAGGCTGTCGACCAGCGTAAAATTGCGCTCGGTCGCAAACTGTTTTTCGATCGACGCTTATCGCATAACAAAACTATGTCCTGTGCGATGTGTCATATCCCTGAACAGGGCTTTAGTAGCAATGAACTCGCTCGGCCAGTCGGCTTTGAGGGCCGTGCAGTAAAGCGTAATGCACCGACGATTTTAAATATTGCATTTGCCAATCGGCTATTCTGGGATGCACGCGAAAACCAATTAGACCAACAAGTCTGGTCACCTTTATTAGCCGCTAATGAGATGAACAACGTATCTATAAGCGCGGTGATCGACGTTATTAACGACGACCCAGAGTATCTTTCTCTATTCGATAAAGCATTTCAGCAAACACCCGATATGATAAATATTGGTGAAGCGATTGCTCAATATGAACGCAGCTTAATCGCCGCTAATTCGCGGTTCGATCAGTGGCTTTACGCTCAACGCAATGATGCATTGAACCAACAAGAAACCGCTGGCTACCAACTATTTATTGGTAAAGCGGCATGTTCCTCTTGCCACACAATAAATGAGAGCGATGCTCTGTTCACCGATCAAAATCTTCACAATACAGGCCTTGGCTATTCTAACTCAATGGCTAAACCATCGGCTTCAGTCACGGTTCAATTAGCACCTGGGCTCACCGCACAAATGAAACAAAGCGTGATTCGGACCGTCGGTGGCGTTAAAGAAAATGACCTCGGCCGATACGAAGTAACGACTAAGCCGAGTGATCTCTGGAAATTCAAAACGCCCTCGCTAAGAAACGTTGATCTGACCGCACCCTATATGCATGACGGAAGCTTTAAAAGCTTAGACGATGTGGTGTCGTTCTATAACCGCGGCGGTATCGAGCACGCGCTACTCAGCCCGTTAATTAGACCATTACGCTTAAGCGACCAAGAACAAAAACAAATTGTTAGCTTTTTAAAAACACTTACCGGTAGTAACCTAAGAACGCTGGTTGCCGATGGCCTTGCAGCACCTATTGGAGATACGGTTTCAGACTCAGAGCATTAGCGCTTCAGTACTAGTAACGCCTAAGTTTCTTAATAGATTTTTCTGAACGTCATGATCGAATATAACAAATTTACTGATCATGAGTGTAGGTCTATTATTTGCTCATAGGTATTAATGAATATCTACAATAAACAAGGGGACACCATCATGAGCACCATAGACATCGGCATTGAAGAACAAGATAGGCTTAGCATTGCGTTGCATTTAAAACACTTACTAGCCGACTCCTACACGTTATACCTGCAAACCCATAACTTTCATTGGAACGTAACTGGACCAATGTTCAACCAGCTACATTTGATGTTCGAAGTTCACTACACAGAGCTGTCGATTGCGGTGGACGATATTGCAGAGCGTATTCGCAGCTTAGATGTCGCAGCACCTGCAACCTATAAAGCATTTTCTGAACTAAGCTCAATCAAAGAAATAGACGGCGTTCCTAGTGCAGACGAGATGGTCAAGTTGCTAACAAAAGGGCATGAACAGGTAGTAAAAACTTGCCGTACAGCATTAGCAGTAGCGCAAAAAGCCGATGACGAGTCTTCGGCGTCACTGATTTCAGATAGAATGCGAGTGCACGAAAAAACAGCTTGGATGTTACGCGCTTTATCGGCCTAGAAAGGGGAACAGAGTACGGGGAACAGAGTACGGAGTAAAACAGAGCAAAAGCATCTACTGATAAGTAGACGCTATTGCTAAGTGATTAAATACTTAGCCCTGTTTCAATTGGGCTTCTAAATCTCTGGCAACCTGCTCCGGCGAACTGGTTTTTCGAGCCAGTAGGCTATAAGCCACTGGCACGACTAGTACTGTCAATATAGTTGCAGCTAAGACACCAAACAGGATCACCGTACCAACCACATAACGAGTTTCAGCTCCTGCGCCGCTGGCAAGTATTAACGGTATTGTACCAGCGATCGTGGTGACACCCGTCATCACGATTGGTCGGAACCGAATTACCGACGCGGACACAATAGCACGGTTAAAGCGCATACCCTTGTCGCGTAATTGATTGGCAAATTCAACGATTAAAATACCGTTTTTGGCCGCCAGACCAATCAACATAATAAGGCCAATTTGCGAATAAATATTAAGTGACTGGCCAGTTAACCATAAGCCGAGTAGGCCGCCGCCAACGGTAAGCGGTACCGTAGTAATAATAATCAAGGGATGCACAAAACTCTCAAACTGAGCAGCTAAAACTAAAAACACCACCAGTAAACCGAGTATGAATACAAATGCAATTGATCCGCCTGAATCAATAAACGCACGGCTCTGACCTTTATAATCAACCACTGCTTCGTCTGGCAGATGTTGATCGACTAAGCCCTGCAAGTGAATAAGAGCCTCGCCAAGGCTATAACCCTCTTCAAGGTTAGCATCGAGAGTGATCGAGCGTATGCGGTTGAAGCGCGACAAACGTTCGGCCGCGGCGTACTCTTTAATAACTAAGAAGTTTGAAATTGGAATCAGCTCACCACTACGCTGCGATCGAACCTGAATATTTTGTACATCATTAAAAGAGCTTTGCTGCATGCGCTCGCCCTCAATAATCACATCGTACTCTTCGCCACGTTGCTGAAATGTTGTTACTCGCCGACCACCCATCATCGCTTCAAGCGTTCGGCCAATCTCGGCAACAGTAACTCCCAAGTCAGCCGCTCGATCATAATCAACCACAAAATCTATTTGTGGACGAGTCTGTTTATAGTCACTGTCTAAGCCCCTAAACCCCGGATTATCCAGATTAATCTTATCGATAATAATCTGGCTCCACTCGGACAACTCTTCATAGGTTGCGCCACCCAAGACAAATTGAACCGGCTTTTGAGTGCCACCACCGAAGCCACTTCGCATAATAGGAAAGGCTCGCACTCCGGGTAAATCTGATATTCGTTGACGCACGTCGGCCATAATTTCCCAAGCCGAGCGACGCTCCGACCAGTCATTCAAAATAACAATCGCAATGCCAGAATTAAAACTTTCAATCGAACCAAAGGTACGCGGTGCACGCACCAATAAACGGTTAATCTCACCGTTTTCAACCAACGGCATTAAACGAGATTCAATTTCGGTCATATACTCTTCAATATATTTGAAGCTAGCGCCCTCAGGACCATTGACCAATAAAAAAAAAGCCCCACGATCTTCTTGGGGACTGAACTCTTGATCGATAAAGCTATACGAAAATATGGCCACCGCAACGACCGCAAAATAGCCAACAAACATTTTGAATGGTGAGCGTATAGAGCTGACTAAGACCGATTGATAGTGTTTACGAAGCTTACCAAACAGCTTATTGACGGCATCCACCATCTTGGTGTTTGGTTGAGTACTGGCGGTGAGCATTTTAGACGCCAACATAGTCGACAGTGTCAAAGCGATCAATGACGAAAAGGCAATTGCGGAGGCAATAGTCAAGGCGAACTCTGTGAACAGTAAACCTAAGTCGCCCTCTAAAAAGATGATTGGCACGAATACAGCAATCAGCACTAAGGTTGTTGCGACCACGGCAAAACCGACCTGACGCGCACCTTTGTAGGCGGCCACCAAAGGAGTCTCTCCCTTTTCTTGAATCCGTCGCACAATGTTTTCTAACACCACGATTGCATCGTCGACAACCAGCCCAATTGCCAACACCAATGCTAACAGCGTGAGCAGATTAATCGAAAAGCCAAACGCAGAAATTGCAATAAAGGTCCCTATCAGTGATACCGGCACAGTCACTGCCGGAATCAACATGACTCGTACGCTGCCCAAAAATAAGTAGATAACAAATATCACACAAAGAATACTGATTAATAGCGTTGTGTAAACTTCATTGATTGATGACTGCACAAATATGGAGGAGTCAAAGCTTTGTTTTATCGACATGCCTTCAGGCAAATTTTTGTTCAATTTAGCCGCCAGCGCTTTGGCACCATTAGCGACGTCGATGGTATTAGAGGTGGATTGTCGAACAATGCCCAGTCCAATCATCGGCTCTTGATTACCACGAAAGAAAGTTCGATCTTCGACTAAACCCAGCTCTACTCGAGCAACATCACCTAAGCGTATTAGGTAACCATCGTCACCTCGAGCAAGTACCAGTCGTGCAAAGTCTTCTGGCTTCTTAAAGGCACGATCAATACGTGCTTTAAAAACGATCTCATCAGACTCAATAGCGCCAGCAGGTAGTTCTAAATTTTCAGACCTAAGAGCGTTCTCAACATCACTAACACTCAAGCTACGAGCGGCTAATGCAGTACGATCTAGCCAGGCCCGCATGGCATAAGCTTGTTGGCCAGCAATTATGACCCTAGCCACGCCATCAACCGCTGAAAATTGATCCACAATATAACGGTCTGCATAATCACTCAGTTCCGGCACCGTCATCTTTGGACTAACCAAATTTAGCCACATAATGACATCATTGTTGCTGTCTACTTTTTGTACTTCGGCGGGATTAGCCTCTTCGGGTAAGTTATCGGCAATACCGGCTATGCGGTCGCGAACATCATTGGCCGCTGAGTCAATGTCTCGATTGACCGAGAACTCAATCACAACGTTTGATTGACCATCGCGTGAGGTTGATTGAATGAACTCAATCCCAGCGATACCGGATATACGCTCTTCAACAATTTGGGTAATACGCGTTTCAACGATATTCGCCGGTGCACCAGGGTAACTAACCTGTACGGTGACCACTGGTGGATCAATATCGGGGTATTCACGCAGTGTCAGTCGATCGAACGAAACAATGCCAAAAACAATAATCAGAATCGAAATTACCGCGGCAAAAACCGGGCGCTTAACTGAGATATCCGAAATAAGCACTGCTTAGTTACTCACTGGCGTAGTTACTTGAGTTACTTGAGTTACTTGAGTGCCTTCACTGGCTAAATTGTCGTCGGCCTCGATTAGCTTCGAACCGCTCTCTTTTCTATCAACACTTAGCTTTTCCAAGGCTGATTTCTGCAATAATTCAGACAGCGTTTCATTATCTTTTTCTTCAGCCAATATCTTGATTTGTGAGCCATCGCCTACTTTAATTGCGCCATGAGTTACCACCAAATCATCGGCTTTAAGCCCACTTAAAATTTCCACTTCGCCCTGTCGTCGGGCGCCCAACACTACTTGCCGACGCTCAGCCGTGTATTGATCTTGCTCCCCAACAACCAATAACACGAATTTTTTCTGGCCATTTGCAATGATCGCTTCTTCTTGTACCACGAGCGCTTGGCGAAGGTTTTTATCAAGCTTAACGCGCATCAATAGTCCCGGCTTTAAGCGGAAGTCGCTATTTGGTATTCTTGCGCGAACTACGATCGCTCGGGTTACTGGGTTTACCCTACTGTCGATACTATTTACCGTGCCTTCGTAGAGCTCACCGGGAAAGGCACTGGTAGTAGCGGTCACACGGCTACCAATTTGAAGTGAGTCGAGAAACACTTCCGGCACTGAGAAATCCAAGCGCATGATTGAATCATCGTCAATATTAGTGATCGACATGCCCGGCTGAGTCAGCGCACCGACGCTAATATTTCGCAACCCAACTACACCATCAAAGGGGGCCGATACTCGGCGTTGGGCGATACGAGACTTAATAGCGTTTAACCGTGCTCCAGCAACCTGCATTTCACTTTTGGCATCATCTAATGCCGCTTCCGAGGCGGCGCCACGACCGATCAGCGGCTTAAATCGTTCAACCCGCCGTTTGGCACGCTGAAAACGAGCTTGCTCTTCAGCTTGTTGCGCTAACTCCTCAGAAGCATCCAGCTGTACTAGTAAGTCACCTTTATTAACCCGCTGGCCATCAACAAAATTCACTTCAGTGACTAACTCGGTAACAGTCGACGCCAGCGATACCGCCTCGTTTGCGCGCAAACTACCTAGGCTTTCCACCTGATCAACTATGACTAATCGTTTCACAGCAGAGACATACACTCCGGTTACTTGAGCACCGCCTGGTTGCGCGTTTGCACCACTGACTAACAGCCATGCCAACGGGAGCACTAAATAGAAGACTGGAGTTTTCATAAACGTTTGCTTAGTTAGAAGTCGTGTTAGCTTTACCGTCAGTCAACTATCGTAACCGCGTCGGCACTGAGTAATTTGACAGCTAGAACACTGATAATAGGTGAGAAATAACACATAAAATGTATCATAGTAAGATAAAGGTTCAGTGACCCTCGCTGCATACAGACACCGAATGCCTCAAACTACAATCTCAGTAACTCGAGCCACCCTGATAGGTCGTTAAAACTCCATGCTTAAAAAACGTTGGTTAGCTGTTGTAGCAATTTGTCTTAGTATTTTTTTAATACTAGCACTGATTAAGTTCTTTCAAATTCGCGCGGCTATTGCCTTTGGTGAGTCTTTTCCAGAGCCTAGTGAAACCGTCGAATTTCAGAGTATTGCTTACAGCACATGGCAACCAAAGGTTACGGTAAGCGGCGAAATTCGGGCACCTCGTGAAGTCGAGCTGCGTAATGAAGTCGCTGGAATGATAGCCAAAATAGGATTCGCATCAGGCGCGTCGCTAAAAAAGGGCAATCTACTAGTACAGTTAGATATTGCCGAAGAGCAAGCCAAACTAAGCGCCTTAAAACCACAGATTCAATTGGCTAAACAAGACTTTGAGCGTCTGTCCGGAATCAAAAACAAGCAAGCAATAAGTCAACAATTGATCGACCAAGCGCGCAGCCAACTTGGTGTTGTGAGGGGCCAAGCGGCATCAATCAATGAGAGTATTTCTAACAAAACAATTATTGCCCCTTTTGATGCTATTAGCGGTCTACATGATTTTGAAGTTGGTGAATATATTGCCGCTGAAACGCTAATCGCCAGGTTGGTTGGCAATACTGAGGTTTTATGGGTTGATTTTAAGCTGCCGCAACAACACGCAAAAATTGTGGTTGGCGAAAACATTACTGTAACGGCTCCTGAGTTATTCGCCGGCCAGCGCAGCGGTCAAGTATCAGTAATTGAGCCGGCGTTTTCTCGCGATACGAGAAGCTTGGGCGTAAGAGCCGTAATCGCTAATGCGGACAAGGCTATCACTCCAGGCTACTTCGTTACAGTGTCGGCACCAACTGGCCTAGAACAGACTGTTATTCGCTTACCCAGCACTGCTGTTCGGTTCAATAGCTTTGGCAGCTATGTATTTTTACTCGAGCAAAACCTGGCCCAATGGAGAGCAAAGAAAAAGCCAGTAACAGTGCTTGCCAAGGACCAGTATCAAACTGTTTTGAAAGCTGACTTATTAGAAGGTGCGCTGGTCGCAACTATTGGCGCCTACAAACTTAGGGAAGGCCTGCTTGTAAACTTATCAGATGATAATAAGGTCAGCCATGAAACTCAAAAAGCTGATCAAAAAAGCACTGTCAACAATCAAAGTATAGCTATCGAAACGGTAAGCCAGAACTCGCCGAAAGAGCCAAATTCTCCGAACCCTAGTATTGAGCAAGTCAGCGACTTTTTCAGCTCAGAATCCAAACTGCAACCGGTTATAAAGCAAACACCTACCATCACTGAGGCCAACACCAGTGATTAACGTCAAATCATCTTTTATGGACGTTTTTTCAACTCGTCCAGTACTCTCAGTTGTGCTGTCGCTGGCACTTGTTTTAATTGGCATACGCGCGGCCTTCGATTTGCCAGTATTACAGTTTCCACGTATATCGAGCGCGTCATTAGAAATCACTACCCCCTATATCGGCGCGTCTGCAGAGACCGTCAAGGGCTTTATAACGGAGCCGATCGAACGAGTTGCCGCCACCGTACCAGGGGTTGACTATATCGATTCGCGAAGCACTTCGGGTGTAAGCTCAGTGACCGTTTGGTTAAAGCTCAATGAAGACAGTACTCACGCACTAGCCGAGCTATCGTCTAGGCTAGACCAGATACGCTTTGAATTGCCCGAGGGCGCACAAGATCCCTCAGTTGAGGTAGTCCGTGCAGACAGGCCGTTCGCAATATTCTATCTAACGGTCAATTATGACCAAGAGGTTGCGGGGATTTCGCGCTTTGAGGCGACTGACTATCTATCTCGCAACGTAACCCCGGCGCTCACCGCGATTCCTGGAGTTCAACGAATCGGGCTTGAGGGTAGTCGACAACCGGCAATGCGTATATGGATGGACCCGCTAAAGCTCGCGGCCTACGACTTATCAGCAGAACAGGTGTCAATAGCACTGCGCGCCAACAATTTAATTGCCACCGTTGGTCATGCTGAAAATCAATACCAACGTATTAGCTTATTGACTGATACTGCGCTTAGTTCAGTAGCCGATTTCGAACAGCTAGTAGTTAAACAAGGCAATGGTATGCAGGTTTACCTACGTGACATTGCGACCATATCAATAGATGAAGCGGAGGGCGAAGTAACCGCCAGAACCGATAAAGATACGGTACTTTATATCTCAGTTTGGCCACTGCCAGGGGCCAATGAAATCGCAATTGGTGATCAACTCTATGTGATGCTTGAGGAGATTAACGCGACCTTACCGACCGGATTAAGCATTACTGATGGCTTTGACGGCACCTTGTACATGCGCAGCGCACTGAAAGAAATTTTTATTACGCTTATCGAGACAATATTGCTAGTAGGCTTGGTTGTGCTGCTGATGATGGGCTCAATACGAACCGCGTTAGTACCCCTGATTACCATTCCAATCTCCTTGCTCGGCGCGGTTGCCGCTATGACATTAATGGGCTTTACCCTCAATTTATTGACCGTATTGGCTATCGTCTTGTCGGTTGGCCTAGTTGTAGACGATGCAATTGTGGTAGTCGAAAACGTCGCGCGACACATGCGCAACGGTATGACTCGACTGCAAGCCGCACTCACTAGTTCGCGCCAACTGTTTGCTCCGATCGTGAGCATGACAATAACCTTGGCGGCGGTCTATGCACCGATTGGCCTACTCTCTGGTTTAA
>JBLHRL010000089.1:0-11719 GCA_047625975.1 Arenicella sp. | reverse complement strand
ATGACCGATAGTGTGTACGCTCAGGATGACCGATAGTGTGTGCGCTCAGGATGACCGATAGTGCTAGCTCGTAGTGCCTGATAGCGCTATCTAAGCATGACGGATGATCATAGTAAGACGTGATGTTTGCTAAGAATACGACGTATTTTTCGTTGGTGCTGCCTACGGGTAAAACACCTTTCAAGAGATTAGTTAACGTTTCGTTCATAGTCTCTTTAGAATGATGCTTTTAGGGTGTAATTACGATTCTTTGTAGCTTTCAAAAACAGTCAAAACTTAACTTGCCAAAACTAGGGCCTTCACCATGAAACATACTTCAAGTTTACAGCGCAGTCTGATTCTCTTGTTTTGCATCGCGGCAGTCACAGGCTGCGCGACTACAGGCAATGGCAGTGCCTCCGAAAAACGACTGATCGCCGATCAAATGCACGAAGAAGTTCTAAACGAACTTTATCTACTAAAGCCTGATGTTCGCAGCCAAATTGCTAGCGCGTCAGGCTACGGGGTGTTCAACAACGTTAACGTTAATTTGCTTATCGCCAGTTTTGGCGGCGGCTATGGGGTGGTTAAAGATAACCGCGGCGGTGGTACAACCTATATGAATATGGCCGAGGTTGGCGTTGGTCTTGGTGCCGGTGTGAAAGATTTTCGTGCTGTGTTTGTATTTCATAATGGCAACACCTTAAAGTCCTTTGTTGAAAACGGTTGGACCTTTGGTGCTCAAGCCGACGCAGCCGCTAAGGCTAGCGATAAGGGCGCGGCCGTGGCAGGCGAAGCGGTAGTCAATGGTATTTCGATTTATCAGCTCACTAAATCGGGTTTGGCATTGCAGGCAACGGTAAAAGGCACTAAATTCTGGAGGGACTCTGAAATGAATACGTATTAATAGGAAGCTAGAGCTCAGTGCCAGCAAATTACACGTATCATGTATCTACCCGTAGCGACCATTAATATGTTGCATTTACCCACTCAGGAAGTTCCCTTTGACGCTAAATCGAGAAAAGTCCCGCATCGTAATTATAGGTGCGAATTTCGCCGGCCTTACGGCCGCAAGCAAGCTCAGTAAAAGTCATGACGTCACCATAATTGACTCACGGCAGGACTTTCAGTGGACACCTAATATTCATGAAATATTGTCAGACGTTAAAAAACAAACCAGCCTCAGCTTAAACCTAGAAAGCATAATTTCGCGACTAGGACATCGCTTTATTAACCAGACAGTTTCTAGCATTGACGGTGACTTACAAACCGTCGCCCTAGATGACAGGCAAACGCTCGATTACGATGTACTGCTAATTGCATCGGGCCATACACGATCAAACTATGGCATTAAAGGCGCCAGTAAATACGCCTATGGATTTCGCACCGCTGACGACGTCATAAAAATACACGACGAAATTGAAACGCTTCTTAATCAAAACAAAAACTCGGTTCACATCAACATTATTGGCGGCGGCTTTACCGGCGTAGAAGTGTTGGGCGAGTTACTACGTAAATACGCGACTAATAAGCAGCTGCACTTTAACGTGATCGATAGAGCCTCGCGATTGGTAAGTGCCCTGCCAGAAAAATTATCGGACGATATTCTCGAGCAATGCAAACGCTATCAGATTAATTTTCACTTCAACAAAATAATTACTGACGTTACAAAATCAAGCATTCATTTCAGCAACAAAGAATCACTCGCGTCGGACTTAACAATATGGTCCGCTGGCACCAAACTTCCCGACTACCTTGACAGCATTAATACTGGCGGCAACGAACGCGGAATAGAGGTTAACGCCTACCTACAAACTAAAGAATTTAGCAATATCTTCGTCGCTGGTGATTCGGCTTCGCTGCCAACACTATTACCTAAACAAGCTAGCGTAGCCTTAGACATGGGACCCCACGCAGCGATGAACATCTCCCGCTTTTGCAGTAACAAATCATTAAAGTCATTTCAATTCAAGAGCAAACCGGTGCTGCTCTCATTGGGTGACATAAACACTTACTTTATCCAAGGCAAGTTAGTCTTAGCAAGCCCGGTGCTTGCCGCTGCTAAAGAGGCTGTTTATCAATTTTATATGGCTCGTCTATCAACCCTGCTGCCGTTAGAGCAAGGCGCTTTAGGGCTAGCCAGCCGAATCACTTTATCGACCGAGAAGCTACTTCTAGTCGAAATTTTGAAGTTAAGACCTAAAGTATTAATCGGGCGCAGTAAGGTTTTATAGCCAAGATTAACCCTAAGCCGTATCGCTGGCTTAGGGTCACCGACAGATCAAGCCATACCAAGATAATCGCGCTTACCAACATCGACACCACTCATTCTTAGTAGGTCGTAAGAGGTGGTTAAATGAAAATAGAAGTTTGGTAACACAAACTGAAGCAAATACTCTTTGCCGGTCATCGGCATGGTGGCCGTCGGGCCAATAGGGATATCAAATTTCTGCTCCCCACTTTGATCAAGCAAAGCGCTGTCTAAGGCGAGCAATTGCTGTTGAAGCCCTTCTATTCTCGAGATCAGGTCATCAAAGTTAGATTCATCTAATGTTAGACCCACCACCTCAGCACCGCTCAAACGAGCCGAGCCTCTGATTAGTATCTCCATAGTGGTACTCACCTGCCACGCAAGCGGGTGCATCTCGGGGTGTAATCTAGCCGCCGAAAGAGAGGCAAAATCAGAATCCGATTCTGCCACGTACTCTTTGGCTTTTTTCAAAACAAGAATTAATCCCTGAACTTGCTGCGTAGCAAGACCAGTCATTACCTCAGAAATACTTATGCTCATAAAAGCCTCTTAAAATAAATTGGTCGATTTGGTTGCCTAGAATAAACCATATCGTTATTCATTTGAGACTGAGTCAATATAAATAATTTTGCGCTTTTACGTCGACACACGACGCGCTTTTGAGCGCAGTGCAGCGTCTGAACAGCGTATGGTCGTGCTGAGCGAGCCGAAGGACCTCATAGTAACGGCAATATCCTTCGGCTCTGTTGGTAACGACGTTATCAGGCTGAGGCTAAGATGCGCTCGTGGTTGGCGATAAAAAACGCGATAAAAAAGCCGACTCGCTTTCACAAGTCGGCTTAGTTACACTTTAAGACCTACTAAAACGTATACCTAGCACCGGCCGTAAAGGTGGTGCCGTATTCGTCGTACTGTGATAAACGGGATTTGTCACCGAAGTAATAATATTCGGGGCGATCATTAATATTTATCACGGCAAACGACAATTGTAGATTGTCACTGATCTTGTACTTGGCGTTTAGGTCTACTTGCATGTGCGGCGAGGTGAAGCGGTCAGACTCGGCATCGTCACCAACTTCATCAAGGTATTCGCTACGATAATTGACGGCTAGGCGAACATCTAATGGACCTTTGTCGTAGCCAAATGACAGGTTGGCGGTAGAATCAGCTTGCTTGAAATACGAAATAGTACGCTCACCAAATGCCGAATTAGCGGGCAAATCGGTTTCACCGTCAACGTAGGTATAGTTTAGTACCGCTAACAAGCCATTATCCCATGCCGTTTGTAGAGAAAATTCGAGACCAAGAATTTTGCTATTACCGGCGTTAACAAAAGTTTCTGCTCGGTCCCAAGTATTGCCTAAAAGGTCGAAGTTGTTAGCTGATACCTCTACTACCGCGTCGTCTATCGATTTATAGAACACTCCGGCACCAACAAAGGTAACGTCATTGATGTAGTGCTCGTAGCTAAGATCCATGCTGATAGCCGTTGTCGGTTCTAGTTGAGGATTACCGCCTTCTATTTCGTTATCTTCTATGTCGCGAATAGACGCGGCACGAGACTCATTAAATCCAGGCCTTACTAACGACCGAAAGACACTGAAGCGACCAACTTGGTTATCGCTGATGGCGTACTTCAAATTAAATGATGGTGCTAAAAAGCCATGGCTACTGTTAAATTCACTCTCACCACTGAATCCGTCGCCGTCGAAGATATTGCCGCGGTAGGTGCTGTTGGTATCTTCGTATCGCAAACCGTAGACGATAGATACATTGTCTTTCTCTGTGGTCGCCATAAGGTAAGTAGACACGATGTCTTCCTGCGTTTTCCAATCAGCTGGAACCGACTCCTCTTCTTCATCACCGCTGAATTCAAAGAATGACCCTACGTCAGGACAACTGGTGCCGTCACTTAGAGTTGTATTACCTGCGCCGAGGTTGTTTAAGAAGCCACGTACCGTGCCAGCGGTGGGCGCTGGGCCATGAACACTGTTTAGATACGGATCTATTGTGCGCGTTTCAAAGTCGGCCAAAGAGGCTTCGTTAATAGGCTCGTAACCACAGTAGTTAAATTCGTTTTGTTTTTCACGTTGACGAACCTTGAAGCCGAATTGTAAAGTAGTGCTGTCACTAACGTCATAAACCATATCTGCTTTTATGCCGAAATCTTTATCGGTTGTTAGTGAGCTCTCTCTTTCAAAGGCTTTTAAATCAAAGCTGCTAGGGTCAAAGAACGCTGGCGCGATGGTGAGCGCCGGGCGTTGCGTCGAGCTATTGTCATAAATCACCGGTTGGTCGATTTTTTTGCTACGAAAGATGGCGGCTAACTTATCACCATCGTCTTGCTTGGCCTGTGATCCAAATGCCTCGACAGAGAGAATACTGCCATTGTCGAAGGCAAACTCAGCACCTAACCTTAGGGCATCGATTGTGCGCACTTCAACTCGGTCTCGCACTTCGGTGTCCATTTTAGTGTTGGCATAGGTGAAGGTATTGCCACTAATAATAGGGGCGTTGTCTTCTAGACCATCACGAGTTTCCCACTTGGCGCGGTATTCGGAGTCGGTGTACTCGTTATGAAACATATGAGCGAAATAGCTATTACCGTTCGCTGTCTTGTAGTCGAAATTTAATACTACGCCCTCGCGAGCACGGACCATATCGTAGTAACGCAATTCATAATCGTCGTTTGGCGCTACGTCAGACCAGCCGCCATTTTCGTTGTTATGAGCAATAATTCGTCGTGATTGGTCACTGACTACTAGCGCCACACCTAACTCGTCTTCGCCTATTTTGAAACGGTTAGTCCAGGTAGCGGCAAGATTAGGATTGTTGGCATCTTTTGTAAGTTGGTTATACGAGGTTTCTGCTTTTAAGCGCAAGTGCATATCGTCACGTGAAAATGCAGAGATGGTTTCTAAATCTATTGCACCGCCAATGGTATCGGCATCTAGGTTAGGGGTAAGGGTTTTATAAACCGTCATTGACTGCAACATATCGGTTGGCACACCATCCAACATTATGCCTCGACGATCTTCTGGCGATGCGGTGCTTACGCCGTTTATAGTCATCGCGTTGAGGTCACTATTCATGCCTCGAACGGAGACGTATCTACCCTCGCCTTGGTCGTTTTCAACCATGATTCCAGAGATGCGACGCAGCGATTCCGATACATTAATATCGGCAAAATCACCCATCGAGTCTGAATCGATTACACCCACTGTTTTGTCGGAAGCTCGCTGGCGGTCTAATGCATTCACTAATGCAGCGCGGCTGCCATACACTTTGATTTCTTCTATAACTTGGTCATCGGTAGTTTGTGCATGCGCGTTGCCGCTGATGGCAATCGCAACCGCAATCGCCAATTTGGCTTTGTTATTAACAACGTGATTAGGTTTCATAAATATAAGTCTTTTAATTAAATGTAGTGTCATATTGAGGTAACACGAGGTGGATATATTTTGCGAATATTACGTTACGACTAAATGACGTTTGTGTTTCGGTTTTATGACTATTAAAATTATTTAAGGTTTTTTTATGAAAGCTAATTTACCCATACAAAGAAGACAGTTTTTAAACCTTTCAGCACAAGGCATGGGAGCATTTTTTCTAGGTGCGCATTGCACAACCTTGTTTGCAGGAGGCGTTCCGGAGGCTAGTGGGATGTTTACGCAGATATCAGATTTTTCTGAATTGCAGCCCGCAGATGAAAACGGCATCCGCTTACCAAAAGGCTTTCGCTCTAAAGTAGTCGCTCGTTCTTCGCAAAGTGTGGTCAGCACGTCTGACTATAAATGGCATGGCGCACCCGACGGCGGTGCCTGTTTTGCAACAGACGATGGTGGTTGGGTCTATGCATCCAATAGTGAAATAGAGAACAATAAGGGCGGCGTCGGCTGTATTCGCTTTAATGCAAACGGAGACATTATTGATGCTTACCCAATATTACAAAACACCAATAACAACTGCGCTGGCGGAAAAACCCCTTGGAACACCTGGCTGTCTTGCGAAGAAGTAGATCGAGGCCGTGTTTTTGAATGCGACCCGTATGGCGTTAAGGAGGCGCAAGTGCGCCCTGCTTTGGGCTATTTCGAGCATGAAGCGGTTACCGTAGATGAGTATCACCAGCATTTGTTTTTGACCGAAGATGACGAGCAAGGTAATTTTTATCGCTTTATTCCCAGTAATAAATTTCCTAACCTAGACGCAGGCGAATTACAGGTAGCCGAACTTATTCAGGTAGGTGATAGTTATAAGGTTAATTGGCATAAGATCACAGACCCACAAGCGACCATCACGGCGACCCGAATGCAGGTGCCGCAGGCCACGCAATTTAATGGTGGCGAAGGGATTCAATGGTCAAAAAATCATGTGTACTTCACCACCAAAGGCGATAACCGAGTATGGGATTACGATACCCGAGAACAAACTATAAGTATCTTGTATGACATTAAAACCGCGGATAATTCACTGCTAAGTGGCGTAGACAACCTCACAATAACAGCCAGTGGCGATGTACTAGTAGCCGAAGACGGCGGTGATATGCAGTTGGTATTATTGACCGCCAGTGGCAGTGTCATTCCGGTTATGCAAGTGGTAGGTCAAGACTTTTCCGAAATTTGTGGTCCCGCCTTTAGCCCTGATTTTCAACGGCTTTATTTCAGCTCGCAAACAGGACCCAACGACCGCGACGAAGAAGGTATTATTTACGAGGTTAGCAAGTTATAAGATGAGCCTCAGAGCGAGCCAGCATTAAAACTGGCTTTGATTTAGCCGATTAACGCTCACTTAAGCTTTGCTGAGGCACCTTTCGTAAAACGGTTGTGTCGTAACCCAAGCCCTCAGTCTTTTCTACCAGAGCTTGGTAAGCCGCATCACTTATTTTTGGCGTTCTCGCCATTATCCAAACATAATCACGAGCCTTTCGGCCAATAATAACTTGCTGGTAGTCGTCACTCAAATAGACAATGCGGTAGTCGGCTTTGATCGGCCAGATAAACTGCATTGCCCACAGCGAGTTACTGGTTTTGTCTTTTATAAAGCCTTTTGGATGGTACGTTTTTAACGGGCCATCAAAACCGCCTTTGTTAAAGGTAAACGTGGTCGGGACATTACCATCGCTATCGAGCTCATAACGCTCAACGGCATTGTAAGCATCGCGTTCGATAAACGTTGGGATGTTGCCAATAACATACCAATCACCGATAAATTCATTCAGATCGACGGACTCGACTGTTGGCATAGGCGCGCGTGTTACACAGCCCGCTAAAAATAAGCCGATCACGGCAAGTAAAAATAATTGTGTGGTAGTTTTCATAAAACAAGGCTATCAGAGGTCGGTCGACTTTTGTGTCAAGGCCACTAGAGTTTGACAAGCGTCGAGAGTCTATATCCTGAGCGTGCTTGCCGTCATCCTGAGCGCGGCGAAGGATCTCTCCCCATTGCAGCCCTCGCAGTACCTTTACGTCTATTTTCTTGTGCTTCAACTTTTTTACTGACCTACCTAGATTTTTTACTCAGTCACTTTGTCATAGAGAGAGAAGTCGACACCGCGGCCTGCGCCAGCACCGATTTCCTTCACGGTAACACTCTAACCCTTCCAAATCTTGAGACAAAGCTCTTCGCATAGTGTTCAATCGAGTTTAGCTGTTCGCTCCACTCGATTGAGCGAGGTATTGCAATAACTAGAGGCGTTTTATAATTACATTTTTTTCTTAGGTCTTGACCTTCCAGTTTTGAAATTTACTGATGGACTGGTTTTAAACAAACCGAGAATAAATATGATAAATAATGCAACCGTTAAAGCTATTACTAAAACTGCTCGATTGAAAAATAGCTTGCTCGTTGAATGGTTCCTTCCACTTCCTTCTTCCCATGTCCTCCTTCCACAAAGAAGTGGTGCTGCTAGTATTCAATGTAGCGGTTGGTAACCAGCTCGAAAAGTGAAGATTAGATTCGAGAAAAAGAGAGCTGTGGTGAGATCTTTCGGCTACGCTCAGGATGACCGCTTTTGCTGTTGATATCAGTCTTAACCCGTTATCCAAGCTTCGCAACGACAGTGGACTATGCATCAATCACTTCATCCCTCCCTTAAAATAAAACAATTCATTCTTACCATTTGAATTTGCACCTGAAACCTCACCCGCTGAAACATAGTCTCTTTTGGCCAGTAATTTCTGCATATTGTAATTGTTGCTTTCTGTTGAAATAAACACCCTAGCGTCGCTATATTTTTCTTCTATGTAAGCTAAGAGTTTTGAGCCGATTCCTTTTCGTTGAAAGTTATCGTCGATGGCAAGATATTGCACCAATGGCCAGCCGAGAAATTCGCCGGGGGCTATTAATAAATAGCCGCAGACTTGGTGATCGTGCAGGTATACGAAAAATCGGTTTTCGTATATGTCGTTCCTTCTGTTACCGGGGAACGGGTCGAACAGCTTTATGGTGTTGAGATCTGCTAAGTTTGCTTGCCTTATCATTGAGATGGTTTCGCTGTTTTAATTAGAGTTATCTGATCTTAATTTAGTATTGATTTATTCTTTGCCTATAGGCTCGTAGTTTTGCGGCGGTTTGGAGGTGGTTATTTTAGAGTGTCGATGCTCTGCTTGCTTAGGGAGAGATCCTTCGCTGCGCTCTGGATAACGGTGGGGGCTTCGCTCAGGACGATGATGTACCGCCCTCGCCGGCCGCTAGCTCGGCTTTGCGTGACTAAATACTAGTGCATCATCGTCTATTGGTGCCTTGCGGATCATTTTCTTATCCAATGTGTAGTTCTGAGTATTACGCCATGGGGCTTTGTCGCCTTGCATTGGGAACAGGTGCATTACACGCTTCAGGTAACCGGGTGAGAAATCGTCTATCCAAGGTCGTTTTGCCATTGGTTGGTCTTGGTCACGTAGCCTTGGTGTGCACTGCTGCATACCGAGTTCGTCCATGCGGTTCAACAAACGGCATACAAACTCTGCCGTGAGATCGGCACGCAGTGTCCATGATGCATTAACATAGCCGAAGGTCTGTACGAGGTTGGGTACATCGGAAAACATCATCCCTTTATAGGCATGGGTTTCCGCAAAGCTTACCGGCTGACCGTCTACGCTGAAGCGTACGTCTGACATCACTTCGACTTTCAAACCGGTTGCTGTGATGATGATGTCGGCTTCAATTTCATCTCCGTTTTGAAGTCGCAAACCGGTATCCGTAAAACAGTCAATATGTGCGGTTACGACGGATGCTTTGCCACTGTTGATTGCCTCGAACAGGTCGCCATCGGGGACAAGACAAACGCGCTCATCCCATGGGTTATAGCGGGGTGTAAAATTGGTTTCGACATCGTAATCGGGGCCTAGCTCGTCTTGCACCCATGAGATCAACTGCTGTTTCATTTTTTGCGGTGCGCTACGTGCTCTCCAGTAACCGAGCCGCTGCATTTGAACATTTTTGAATCGGGTAATGCGGTAGGCCAGCGTGTCGGGCAGAACTTTGCGCAGAGTATTGGCGATCCAATCTTTGGCCGGGCGCGAGATCACATAGGTCGGCGAGCGTTGCACCATACTGATGTGTGCCGCTTCTTTGGCCATCGCTGGCACCATGGTCATTGCCGTGGCGCCGCTGCCAATGATCGCTACTCGGCTGCCTGTGTAATCTAGATTCTCGGGCCAGAATTGAGGGTGAATAACTTTGCCTTTGAAATCTTCGATGCCTTTAAACTCAGGCTGATAGGCCTGTTCGTAATTATAGTAACCACTGCACATCGAGATAAAGTTACAACTTATCTGTTCGGTGGTGCCGCTGTCTCTACGCTCTATGTTAAGGATCCAGCGCGCCTCTTCACTCGACCAGTTGGCCGACTTAAGCGCATGGTGATAACGAATGTGCTGGCGAAGTTTGTGTTCGTCGGCGGCTTCGTTCATATAGTCACGAATAGCGGGACCATCGGCAATCGACTTTTCTGCGCGCCATGGCTTAAAGCTGTAGCCCAGGGTATGCATGTCACTGTCAGAGCGAACGCCAGGATACCGAAACAGATCCCAAGTACCGCCGAGTGTATGCCGGCTCTCGAGAACCGCAAAAGTCTTGTTGGGGCATAGCGTCTGCAGATGAACCGCGGCGCCTATGCCAGAAAGGCCAGCACCAATGACGACTGCATCCAGATGTTCCATAGTGTACTCAAGAGAGATTATCTGAAAAATTATAGTAGCACTTAGTTGGCCAGCGTTCGATCATCTTTGAGAATGTAGATGTGATTTACCCGGGGTGGGGTGGTTGCTGACTTTGTTGTACTAGGTTGTCATCCTGAGCGTGGCGAAGGATCTATTTTTACTGATAAGATCCTTCTGCTCTGTTGATAACAACGTTATCAGAATGACATGAAGCGGTGCTGAGGGTGACCTCAAGTGATGTAATGCGAAGGCCCATTTTTGGGCCTTCTGTTGTTCTTTTTATGCTCTAAGTGCGGAGTGCAGTTTTGCTATGTGCGCCGGGCCTACTTCGCAACAACCGCCGACGATTGTTGCGCCGCTAGCCAGCCAGCGTTCAGCGAACGATAGATATTCCTCGGGGCCTAAGTCTTGCCTACTTTTCAGGGCATCAACTGTCGGTAGGTCTTGTTTAAAGGCACTGGTGATTTCTGTGAACCCGTTAGCGTAGGCGCCGATTGGAAAGGTCTGCACCCCGAGTCTATTTAAGCCGGTGCTTACCGCTTCAGGCGTTGAGCAATTTATTAGCAAAGCATCAACCGCATGCTCCTCAACAATGTCTAATATTCCAAGAATGTCTTCCCCAGAGCGAAGCTTAGTTCCGTCTTCGTCGTCTACGCTTACGGCAAGCCAAACCGGTTTACCGACTTGTTTGGCACCAATCACTGCGCCGGTCGCTTGTTGGATAGAGGCGATAGTTTCCAATAGAATAAAGTCGACATAGGGTGCTTGAATGTTAGCGATTTCGGCGTACAGATCAGCGCCTTGTTCAATGGCCAATGCCAGATCGGGCCGGTACGATGCGCCTGTAGGGCCTATGGCTCCAGCAATTTGTCCGCTGCCAAACTTATCTCTTGCTCGATTAGCAATTTCGCAGGCTTGGATTTGTAGCGCTTGAAACTGATTTTCAATACCAAAAGGAATCAATCTATCGCGGTGAATTGCATAGGTATTCGTTGTGGCAATGTCGGCACCTGCTTCGAAATAGTCTGCATGTATTTGCTGTACTAAGTCAGGAAACTCTCTCATAACCTGCGTTGCCCAGAGGCCTGTAGGGTGCGCGCCAGAGCGAGATAGAAGCTCTTGGCCCATTCCGCCATCTAATAGCGTTATTGTCATTTAATCATTCAAATTGGTCATTTGTTGTGGGTGTATTGTAGCGTTAGTGTTAGGTTGGTCAAATATTTTTTGGGTTAAAATTTGCGGTTTGAGGAGCCTAATGGTACTGATGAGATCCTTCGGCTGCGCTCAGGATGACGGCGTATTTAGCTCAGGATGACGGCGTATTTAGCTC
>JBLHRL010000088.1:0-11805 GCA_047625975.1 Arenicella sp. | reverse complement strand
ATAGTGCGACTGATAGTGCGACTGATACTGAGACCAGTAGTGCGAATAATGCGATTCATCAAATGCTCCTAAAAAACTATTTTTATTACCTTCTTATTCGCTACAGGCTGCACCTTTAGAAAAAAATAGTCAAGCCTCTGCTGGCGGATTTGATTAGCGCCTGGTGATCACATCAATTAGCATACTCGCGGCCAGTGCGGCAAACGACTAACCGTTAATAAAGTGTTTTAGCTCTCGATGCTGCGGCCATAGACAGCGCATATTCAGCAACTTGATTGCGAATCTTTTGGTCGCTGATTGATAGCATCCTAATCGCCAATAGCGCGGCATTAGTAGAGTTGTTAATGGCGACAGTGGCAACTGGGATGCCTTTGGGCATTTGTACGATCGATAGTAATGAATCCATTCCATCTAATTTCTGATTGTTACTTGCCACCGGCACGCCGATCACCGGCAGAGTCGTACACGATGCGACCATTCCTGGTAAATGAGCGGCGCCACCAGCGCCCGCGATGATAACGCTAAAGCCGTTGGCATCAGCGGTTTTAGCAAATGCCACCATATCCTCAGGTGTTCGATGCGCTGAGACTACTTTTGTTTCATATTGGACATTAAACTCGGCCAATATTTCGGCCGCTGCTTTCATTATCGGCCAGTCTGAATCTGATCCCATTATTATGGCTACTTTCATTTTATATTTTAATTTTCTAAATTTTTTGGTTTTTGAATTTTCTAAATTTCTAAGCTATTGATTAGCTGTTCTGCTCTTTCTTTTTGCTCCGCTCCCCATAAATTTACATGCCCCATTTTACGCTTAACGCGAGAATGGTGCTTTTTGTAAAAGGTGAAGGACAGATTTTTATCAGTAATTTGGCTTACCGTTTGGTGTTCATCAAATGGGCCGTTGCGTGTGCCTAATAGATTGACCATCAGCATTGATTGGTGCTTTAGTGACGGCAGCACTAACGGTAAATCAGCCACCGCTCGCATATGGTTTTCGAACTGTGAACAGTCCATTAAATCGAGCGTTATATGACCCGAATTATGCGGTCTCGGTGCAGACTCATTCAAGATTAATCGGTCATTGCTGTCGAGAAAAAATTCGAACGCGAAAAGCCCACGAGTTCCCAAGGTTTGCATTATTTTTTTAACCTGATCTTGTGCTTCTTTTTCAACCTCAGCGGTAACGCCTGATGGGTAATTTACGAAACGGCATGTGCCGTCTTCTTGATGAGTTTCGAACAGCGGGTAAAAAATAATTTCGCTAGAGTTAGCAACCGCAATTAAGGAAAGCTCTTTTTCAAAATTGATACCATGCTCAAACAGCACGGTACCGCTGTCCTTGATTCTTTCGAACACTTCAGTGGAGTGGTTCTTGGTATCAACCCTGTAGGTGCCTATGCCGTCATAGCCGCCTTTGGCCAATTTCAAATAGCCATGTGTTTCGATCAAGTCTTCGGCACTTTTCACCTCGAAGAATTCAGCAATATTAATGCCTAGGTCGGTGAAAAAGAG
The DNA here is from genome assembly GCA_047625975.1 of Arenicella sp. GTDB lineage: Bacteria > Pseudomonadota > Gammaproteobacteria > Arenicellales > Arenicellaceae > Arenicella. The sequence goes on along the minus strand of JBLHRL010000088.1, from coordinate 10,290 downwards.
ATTTTCAGATAGCTTGTCTTCAATCAATTGATAGCGTGCTGGGCTAGGTGCAACTTCGGTATTGCTATAGGTCTCGGCATCGATAAGCAGCTTGCTATCGATGAATTCATTTTCTAAGGTGACGATGTCAACCTCGTTAAAGAACTTAATTAAATCTTCTATACGATGACTATTTCCGATCACCAATTTATCGGCAACTTGGCTTGCCGGACCATCTGGCTGCTCGGCGAATACCGCGGTTTTACCGCCCATCGCCTGGTAGGCTTGAGTCATCATCATCGCCAGTTGGCCATCGCCTAAAATTCCGATTAGCGGTAATGATGTAGTGTTGGAAGTGAGTGTTGACATAAGTTAGCTTGATTAGTTAGTGCATTAGTCTCTGAATTTATTTGGTCTAAGTACTTCGACATCGCTAGTGAAGGTCACCATAGCGTAGTTGTCATAGTATTTATTTTGCAGATGGTCGGCTAGCAGGTTGGCAAGATCAGGGCCACAGATGACCTCAACTCGGATATTTGCACTTGCCTCCCATGAGCCTCCACGCAGGCCTCGGCTACCTTTTCCGCGAGCATTGGTAATAGTGTAACCGAGTGCGCCGAGTTGTTCTATATCATTGACAAGGCGAGATTCCAAAGCGGCTTCGGTAACAATGGTTAGCAATTTTGTATTGTTATTATTCATAATGGCTTAGTGACCTATTTTTATTCTGCGGTTTGTTAGGCGAATACGCTTTGTGCGTTGCGGGCAAACCAATGATAAAGAGGTATGCCAAATAGAATATTGAATGGAAAGGTGATGCCTAATGACGCGGTAAGCGACAGAGTTGGGTTTGCTTCTGGTACCGAAATTCGCATAGCCGCTGGTACGGCTATATAGGAAGCGCTCGCAAACAACGTGGCTAAGATTGCCGTGCCACCGATGGACAGCCCTAGAGCTAAGCCAGTAGCGGTGCCTAAAACTGCAAATATTAGCGGCGTTACAATGCCGAATATGACTAAAAACACACCGTAGCGTTTTAAACTACCTAGCTGAGTTGCGGTGATTAAACCCATCTCTAGTAAAAATAGCGCCAAGATACCTTTGAATAGGTCAAAGAATAAAGGTGAAATTGATTCGACCCCCGATGGCCCGCTTAGCCAACCAATAAATAGCCCGCCCAATAGGAACATAACGCCCTTGCCGAGTAAAACTTCTTGCCCTACAGTAGACCACTGAGTGTCTTTTGACATGCCTCTCGCCAATATTATGCCGACTAAAATAGCCGGTATTTCTAGCAGTACCACAAATAGCGCCATGTGTTCTTCAAACTCGATACCGCGAGTATTCATATAGGCCACGGCGACCGCAAAGGTGCCAACACTGACTGAGCCATAATGAGCGGCTATTGACGCCGAGTCTGCTCGACTGAACTTGCCAATATGTCTAAGAACTGGAAACACGAAAAGAGGTAATAGAAAGCCTATTCCGACGATTACAACCATTTGTGGCAGTAGAGTGCTGAAAGGTTGATTAGCTAACTCAATGCCTCCTTTTAAACCGATGGTTATGAGTAATAGCATCGACACAAAGTCGTATATTTGACTCGGTAGGCGAAGTTCCGACTTCATCGCTCCTGCGAATAATCCGAAAAGAAAGAACCAAATTACAGGGTCGATAGAATTCATTAGATGTTGTGTTTAGAAAGACATGTTGTTGGGCAAGGCCTGAACATAACAACAGCAAGAAACAATACGCCAACTTTAGTTTCCTTTTTTTGCAGAAGAAGGAAAAATTAACTAGCTGCCTTTTGCTCTGACCTTATTATTAGGCGTCTAAACAAGAAAAGCTCGGAAACGTCCGAGCTTTTCTTGTCGCTTTTAGAATTGGCATTATACCTAATATTTTACGTTTAAGCAGCGACACCTTGATCGGCTTGTTGCTCCAGATAAGCTGCTAAGCCTTTTGGTAGGTTCAGCGCCATTGATAGGTTGTTGAGAAATGTGCGTTCGGCTTGGTTATCGACTTCGATGGCCAGATAGCCCGAGAGGTAAACTTCGGCTTTATGTTCCTCCTGGCTTACGGCATCGGCAATTTCCTGAATTGGGATGTCGCGCGCCATCAAGTCAAATATAGCTCCTTTATCACTCGCACTTAGCTGCGCTCCTTCAATCGCATCAAACAAGCGCTTGTGCTCAGCCGCGTCTATATTTCCGTCGGCTTTCGATGCCGCAATCATGGTCTTGATTAGTGTCATGGTTAACGGGTTTTGAGCAACCTCGCTTGATGCATTAATAAGTTGCGGTTGAGTTTGAGGTGCCAATTGAATCTCCTGTTCAGTGACCGGCTGTGTTTGACCCAGTGCTTTATTTTGCTGCCAATTGCCATATGCCTTGTACGCTAAACCGCCTAAAACCGCAGTACCGCCCAGTGTCGCGACCTTTTTAGCCATCTTACGAGTAGATTTACTGCCGAGTAATAAAGCCATTACACCGCCCGCGGCGGCGCCTCCCATAAGGCCCCCCGGTATCAGTGATGCTAGCCCACCGTCTTGTTGGGCTTGGTTTCCTTGCGAGTTAGTGGTTTGCTGGGTTGTATCCCCAATTTGTGTGATGCTGTTTAAAATATTGTGTAGGTTCATTCTGTTCTATATCCGTGTTGATAAATTTGAATAAGCGAGATTAAAGCGTTGGCTATTCAGTGATGTCTGTTTGTGGTGATGGCTTAGACGCTCGGCGTTTACCCAATCGGCGGACGGTAATTCTCGAGGCACGACCAAGTGCCTGACGAATGCTCATATAGGCATCTGAGCTTCGCTTGCTAACCACTATCGGCGCATGATTGGCTATTTTAACCTCCACACAACACTCTTTGTCTTGGCTGCCTTTTGGGCTATTAACATCCTTTAACCGCACAATTATGAGTTCTACCTGTTGAGCGCAAACACGCATCGATTTCTTCGCGTGCTCCTTAATAAAGGAATCTAAGGCATTAGTGATAGTAAAGTCGTTTGAATGAATTACAGTTTGCATTTTATTACCTCATAGTTTGAATCACTCAATAATACAGAGAACTAGAGAATATAAAATTCGAACATAATTTAAATAATATTCGGAAAAAACGTATAAAAATATTTGATTCTAGCTCAGTTACAGCCTGATATTATTTATGTTTTAGTCGAATGAGATTGCGCATTTTTATACATTTTTAATACTGAGGTAGCCGTAATATAGCGTCATCAACTTTTACTACCGAGGTAACTACTATGGAAATCATGATTATTTTAACGCTTCTTCTTTTAGGCTTAGTCGCGTATGTTGATATAAGTTGATAGCCTTTGAACGGTCAATCCGAGTCAGCGTGGTGAGCTGGCTCTTTACGCCCCGATCTCTGGAGTGTTCACTTTGGAGGCCGGGTTTTTTTATTTGAAAAGTAAACGCTCAGCTGTTGCTAGCACTGTATCGACGGCCGGGTGTTTGATTTTCCGCTCTGGTGCAATACCATAATAGCGATCTGAAACTGAATCAGTTCGACCGATGATCGCGACTTCGAATTGTGCCAGTACATCTCGCTCGACCGCTGTGGCAACACAAAAGATCCCTCTGCCGGTCTGGCCGAAAAATTTGAGTAGTGCACTATCATCAAATTCAGCGACTATTTTTGGCGAAATTTTCGATTTAACAAACCATGACAGCAAATTTTGATGCTGTGCTGAATTACGGCCAGGCATTAGGAATGGCGACTGATGTAGCGATTTTGGAAAGTTGGTTTGATACTTTTCGCAGTCTTCTTTGCGAGCGAAAAATGTTACTCCAGACTTACCAAGGTAATGATTAATCGCCCTGACGCTTACGCCAATTGGCAGTGGTTGATCGGAAATGATTAAATCAAGTTTATTGATAGATAGATCGGCAAGCAAGGCTGATAAGTCACCTTCGTGGCATTCCAAAATGAACCGACTATCGATATCAAAACAATCGTTCAACATCTCGAACACCATGACTTTTGGAATTGCATCGACCACACCTACATTAAAATTGGCAACCTGGCCAACATCGTGAGACGCTAGAGTTCTCGACAGCTCAGTACCCAGATCAAAGATGTCTTCGGCATAGCGCAAAGTAATTAGACCTAAGGAATTAGGTTCCAGTCGCTTACCATGCCGTTCAAACAAAGGTGCTCCAATGTATTCCTCAAAAGTGGCTAATTGACCACTGACCGTTTGGGGCGTCACATGCAAAGACTCAGCAGCTCTAGTGACGCTGCCTTCTTTGGCAACAGCATAGAAGTATTGAAGGTGATTGAAATTTAGTTGCTTCATAGTGTCGCCCGATTTACAGTCTATTTATATTTTGTGTATGTTCGATAAAAACTGATTATATCTTAATATTGTTCGGATAATTTATATATTTTTAATCGTCTGTCTGTGGCTCAAATTTTATCAGGTAGATATCAATTGGAGTAAGTTGGTGCATTACCAAAATTTTGGTAGGAGGTTAAGGGTGTGCCAGCACTATTTTGAATGCGTCTGCCGTTGTCGATGAAAGGATTTTATTGAGCGCGGCAATCTTTGCTGATCACGGCAGGCGTGGCAAAACAATATTATCAAGTTGAATTTTGAGATAGTTTAATTGTCTATTTGAATGTTGATAAATAGGTAATTAGACTTCAATTTTGCTAAATAAAAAGGATTATGTCCTGAATAAGTCGAAATACAAGGAAAAATGAAAGTCTATGTTGAGCTAAACTTTTATCTGACGATTATTAAAACCGTGCCCAGCCATGACAAACTTAGAGCAACTACGCATTACCATTCGAAAGCAACACATCGCCAATGAAGAGACGGTGTTAAGTAACTTAATAGACCAAGCAAAATTGCCCGCAAGCCTACTGGCGGAGGCCTCCAGTAAAGGCGCTGATTTGGTTCGTGCGGTGAGGGGCGATGACAAGCCTGGTTTAATGGAAGTGTTTTTAGCTGAATACGGTTTATCTACCGACGAAGGCGTGGCGCTAATGTGTTTAGCCGAAGCTTTGTTGAGGGTGCCTGATAGCGAAACGATTGATGATTTGATTGAAGATAAAATCGCACCTTCTCGGTGGGGTGAGCATCTCGGTAAGTCATCATCGTCGTTAGTGAATGCCGCCACTTGGGGCTTAATGCTCACCGGTAAGGTATTGGATGAAAGCGCTAGTAATGCTATTTCGTCGACGTTACGCGGTGCGGTTAAACGTGTCGGCGAGCCGGTTATTCGAGTTGCAGTTAAGCGCGCTATGAAAGAAATGGGGAACCAATTTGTATTAGGTGAGACGATTGAATCGGCGGTCAAGCGCGGCGCAAAACGTGTGGCTCAAGGTTATACCTATTCTTACGATATGCTCGGGGAAGCCGCGCTCACTGGCGCTGATGCCTTGAGTTTTTTCCAGAGTTATCAAGGCGCAATTGAAGAGCTAGCAAAAGGCGCTATTCATGGTGATATTAGAGATAATCCAGGGATCTCGATTAAGTTGTCGGCATTACACCCGCGCTATGAAACAACGCAGCGCGAGCGTGTGATGCAGGAATTAGTACCACGGACACTAGAATTAGCTTTACAGGCTAAGGCCGCCAATATGGGGCTCAATATTGATGCCGAAGAAGCCGATAGACTGGATTTATCGCTCGACGTGATTGAAGCCGTGTTACAAGATCCCCGACTCGCCGGCTGGGACGGTTTCGGGGTTGTGGTACAGGCCTATGGTAAGCGTGCAAGTGCGGTGATTGAGTGGCTGTATACCTTGGCTGAGCACTATGATCGAAAAATCATGGTGCGTTTAGTCAAAGGTGCGTATTGGGATTTTGAGATTAAGCGAGCACAAGTTGAAGGCCTAAATAGTTTTCCAGTGTTTACTCGTAAGTCGGCTACCGATGTTTCTTATATCTGTTGTGCCCAGCAACTATTGGCCTCGACCGATCGAATCTATCCTCAGTTCGCGACGCATAATGCGCATTCGGTGGCGGCTATTATGGCACTTAGTCAGCCACATAATCGTGCGGTTAGTTCAGCAAACCCCGCACTCAGTTCAGCCAATCTGGCGTATGAATTTCAATGTCTGCACGGCATGGGCGAATCGCTTTATAAGCACATCACTGCTAGCAGCAAGTCGCGTTGTCGTATTTATGCACCAGTCGGTGAACATCGAGACCTATTAGCTTATCTGGTTAGACGCCTGCTTGAGAACGGTGCGAATTCTTCATTTGTTAACCAAGTGGTCGACGAAGATGTAAGCCCAGAAGAAATTGCTGCCGACCCATTGGTAACATGGCGTACTGAACTTGATGAGAAGCCGTCACCAATTTCAAAGCCAATTGATTTGTATTCGCCCGAGCGTGGAAATTCGCAAGGCTGGGACCTAATGGACGTCGATGATATTAATAAATTTAATCGCGCGCGCGCGCCATTTAAGCAAACTAAATGGCATGCTAGCTCGCTGCTTGCGCATGCACATATCGGTCAAGCGCCGATTACTATCCGTAATCCTAATAATCCTCAGGAACAGGTTGGCAGTGTTGCTGAGGCCAGTCTCGCTGATGTTGAAGGCGCTATTGTGGCGGCGTCGACTTGGTCGTTTGTGTCTGCGGCTGAGCGTGCCCGTGTGCTCAACAAAGCCGCTGATTTATATGAAAAAAATCATGGTGAACTGTTCGCGGTGCTCACCAGAGAAGCGGGTAAATCACCCCTAGACGCGGTCGGTGAATTGCGCGAAGCGGTCGACTTTTTGCGCTATTACGCATCACAAATTGACACCTTAGGTGATCGTCCACCTCGAGGTATATTCGCTTGTATCTCTCCATGGAACTTTCCATTAGCTATTTTTACTGGGCAAATTGTGGCCGCGTTAGCCGCCGGCAATGGAGTATTAGCAAAGCCGGCTGATCCAACGCCAATCGTTGCCTTTCTCGCAGTGAAGTTGTTGCACAAAGCGGGTGTGCCTAGATCGGTGTTGCAATTGCTGCCGGGCAGCGGGCGAAGCATTGGTGCAGCCTTGGCAGGTGATTCAAGGCTTCACGGCATTTGCTTTACGGGCTCGACTAATACCGGCCTAAAGATTAACAAATCGCAAGCGGCTAATGCGTCTGCCAGTGCGCCATTGATTGCCGAAACGGGTGGTTTAAACGCAATGATTGTTGACTCTACGGCCCTACCTGAGCGTGCCGTTAGTGACATTGTCACATCGGCATTTCAATCGGCTGGACAGCGCTGTTCAGCATTACGCTTATTGTACTTACAAGAAGATATTGCCGATAATTTTTTGACCATGCTATATGGCGCTATGGATGAGTTGAAGGTGGGTGACCCTTGGCAATTAGATACTGATGTAGGGCCACTGATTAGTGACGATGCACGAGGCGATATTCAAACCTACATTGACAATGCCGAACAGCAATTGCGTTTATTGAAGAAAGTGGCAATACCCAGTAACGGATATTTCATTGCACCAACCGTTATAAAGGTTGGTGGCATCAATGATATGGCGAAAGAGATCTTTGGCCCAGTGCTTCATGTCGCTACCTTTAAAGCCAGTGAAATTGACCGGCTTGTTGAGGATATCAATGCTAGTGGTTACGGTCTTACGTTTGGTTTGCATACGCGTATAGACGATCGTGTCGAAAAAATAACCAGCCGACTCAATGTGGGTAACATGTACGTTAACCGAAACCAGATTGGCGCGGTAGTCGGGACTCAGCCATTTGGTGGTGAAAATCTTTCTGGCACTGGCCCAAAGGCCGGAGGGCCACATTATTTAAAGCGCTTCGTTAGTGGTGATCAGCCTCAGCCTACCGACGCCGTTACTGGGCCAGATATTAGTATTGCTGTGCTACAGAGTACGATCGACGGTTTGAGTGATCAACGCCAAGAAGTTTCCAGTAGTTATCTTCCGGGACCTACCGGCGAATCGAACAAATTGTCAGTGTTCCCAATTGGTCGCGTGCTCTGTTTAGGACCTACTGCCGAGCTCGCACATGATCAAGCAGTTGCCGCTCAAAGTGTCGGTTGTCAAACCCTGGTGGTTTGCCCGGGAGCAAGCGGTGAGCACTCAATTGATGGTTTTTTACCGAGGGCGATGTTAAGTGACATCAGCGGCATTGCCGCGGTGACGTGTACCAGTGATGCCGGTGACTTGAGCGAAATTCGCAAGGCTCTGGCGGCTCGTAAAGGGGCGTTAGTACCGTTAGTAACTGAAAAAAACATCGCCGAACGCTGTGTTATTGAGCGCCATCTGTGTATAGACACGACCGCCGCTGGTGGCAATGTGGCTTTATTGGCAAGTATGGGCTAACTAATGGCTGAGTTTTGTCGTTGTTTATGCGATGCGGTTATACTCAAAGATTCATCTCGCTTGATATATAGTTACTGTAGATAGATTGATTGCCAAAAAAACCTACAAAGGTTTCGTCGATTATAATAGAGACTATGATTTAGGGAGCAAAAAAATGAATTTTGATTATGTGATTATTGGTGGCGGTTCGGCGGGCTGTACTTTAGCTCACCGTCTGGGCGAAGACCCTTCGGTCAGCATTTGTGTATTGGAAGCCGGTGGCAGCCACAAAAATCCATTGGTATGGGTCCCCGCAATGGTGATCGGCTTAATGCCTTGGAAAATTAAGAATTGGGCATTCCAAACAACGCCTCAACCACAGCTAAATAATCGTAGTGGTTACCAACCTCGAGGTAAGGTTTTAGGCGGCTCTTCGTCTATTAATGCAATGATCTATATTCGCGGCGTTAAGCAAGACTACGATGCTTGGCGAGATCAAGGTTGTGATGGTTGGAGTTTTGATGAGGTGCTGCCCTACTTTAAAAAATCTGAACATCGAGAGGCCGGAGGCACTGATTTACGTGGACAGGGAGGGCCCTTAAATGTTGCGCCTATTACCGACCCCAGCCCTATTAATGAATGCTTTTTTAATGCCTTCGATGAGTTAGGTCTGCCACGTACTGATGATTTTAATGGCCCGTCGCAAGAAGGTGCGGGCTACTACGAAGTGACGCAAAAGAATGGCGAGAGATGGTCAACCGCGAGAGCTTACTTAGAGCCAGCGTTGGCTCGTGGTAACGTAACCGTCTATAGCAAAGCTCATGTTCAAAGAATCAACCTCGACCAGACCGATGACGCTAAGCGAGCGAGCAGTGTTGAGGTTGATATTAACGGTAAAAAGCACACTATCAGTGCTAACAAAGAAATCATTTTAGCGGCCGGAGCATTTGGCTCGCCACAACAACTGTTGTTATCGGGTATTGGCGGCAAACAAAAGCTTGTTTCGCATGGTATTGAGCAAACGCATGATCTGCCCGGGGTTGGCGAGAACCTTCAAGACCACGCTGATTATTTACTAAGTTTTAAATCGAAATCTTTAGACACTGTTGGTTTTTCGATTCTTGGGGGGCTTAAGCTTGTTTGGGAGTCGCTGCGTTACTTCACTAAGCGTCGCGGCATGCTAGCCACTAACTACGCTGAGTCAGGTGCGTTTCTAAAAGTAGCAAGTGACGCCGTATCACCCGATATTCAAATACATTTCATTCGCGCGTTGGTCGACGATCATGGACGTAATCTACATTGGGGGCATGGTTATAGTGCACATGTTTGCATTTTAAGGCCTAACAGTCGAGGGTCGGTGGCGCTTAATAGTGCAAATTATAAGGATGACCCTGCGATTGACATCGCATTTTTACAAGACGACAGAGACATGGAGCTGCTGTACCAAGGTAGCCGTTTAACGCAGAAAATCTTGCGAGCGTCGAGCTTTGATAAGGTTCGTGGCGTACCGTTATATGAAAGTGACAACGACGACGAAGCAGCTTTTAGAGACGATATCCGTCAGCGTTGCGATACTGTATACCACCCTGTTGGCACCTGCAAAATGGGTCATGACGAAATGGCGGTAGTGGATACTCGACTGAGAGTTCACGGCATTCAGGGTTTACGAGTTGTCGACGCATCGATCATGCCGACTCTAATCAGTGGCAATACTAATGCGGCAACTATTATGATCGCCGAAAAAGCCGCCGATATGATTAAGCAAGACAACGCTAACATGTTGTCCGAAGCCTAGTTTTTTATTGCTTGGACGTTATTGTCTTTACTAGGCCACTCGCTCTTATCGGGCAGTGGCCTAATTATGCTTAGTTCTCTCTCTCTCTCTCTCTCTCTCTAGCCGAATATACCCTTAAGAATATAGAAGAAAATAATTGCAAAGCCGGCTCCGGCAGGCAAAGTCACGATCCAAGACATAAAAATATTACCAACCACTTTCAAGTTTAATGCGCCAATACC
>JBLHRL010000087.1:0-11809 GCA_047625975.1 Arenicella sp. | reverse complement strand
GCCTTGATAGACTTATTACGATTCAAATAGATGCAACTGGGTTATCCAGCCTTGGCTTTTTTACTGACGGTCTAGAACAAGTGAATACAGCGTTGCAACAGCAATTGTCTTGCTACCAAAGGTCAGACTGCCAGGCGATAGCGTTAGATGTATCACGTTCGAGGGTGCAAGCAAAATCGCTCAAAGCAAGTTATCTTCCGAAGATAGATCTGAGCGTCACAGAAACGAGAAGTAATGGCTTACTGTTTTCGCCACGAAGTGATCGACAAACGATGCTTGAATTCTCTTGGCCAATCTTTTCAGGTGGCCAACGACTGAGTAAAGGCAAATCGATTCAAGCACTAGGCGATGCTCAGCAGAGTCAACTAACAGCATTTCAGCAAAATATTCAGTTGCAAATAACCCAAGCGAATTCTTCGATTAGCAACGCTGAATCGCAAATATCACTCGCCAAATCGTCTCTTAATCTTGATCAAGAAAGGCTGAGACTTTCACGCAGTCGATATGAAAGTGGGAGACTTAATATAGATCAGCTGCTTGATGCCGAAGCCAGCCTGGCTCGTTCAGAGTCAGACCTCGCTGGCGCAAAATTATTACGACTGAGAGCGATTACTACAATGCGCATCGCAACCGGTGAGAAATACATTCGCTAACCATCGACAGAGCTCAGATTAAACAGCTTTTGTGCTGGCATTAGATTAAATGCTCCTAGGTTAACGGCTATAAGGTTAACCTACATAGGCCGAACCGATTACTGATCTAAAAATAGACCGATGTCACTTGAATAGAGACGAAGAATACTAATGTGACCCCTAAAGAACTAGTTCCTTCGCTCTACTCTGATTAGATATTGGGCGCAGATTTAGCCCTATAATGCCTAAAAAACGATCTACTGTTTCCAGTTTTCCAACAACGTATCGTAAGCAATCGTCTTACCTTGTGGCTTCTCAATCGCCAACTTTGCTTTTGGTGCACCCGGTTGATCTAACCAATATTGTGGATCTCGGGCTGGGTTTAGTTTTGGCCCGCACGCCCCTTGGACCTTTGCTCTCTCTATCCGCGCCATTACTTTGTCTTGGGCTTTTGCGAGACCGTCTAGCGCTTCTTGAGCACTGGATTCGCCGCTGGCAGCTTCAGCGATATATTGCCACCACAATTGCGCTAATTTAGGGTAATCAGGGACATTAGTGCCTGTTGGCGACCACTGAAGCCTAGCTGGGCTGCGATAAAACTCGACTAGACCGCCTAACTTAGGTGCGACCTCGGTCATCGCTTGTGAATTGATATCCGATTCCCGAATTGGTGTCAATCCAACCAAAGTTTTGCTTAACGACACTGTTTTAGAGACCGTGAACTGCGCATATAGCCAAGCCGCTAAACGTCGTTTTTGAGGCGTTGATTTCAAAAAAGTCCAGGCTCCAGCATCTTGGTAACCCAACTTCATACCCGCTTGCCAATATGGCCCTCTAGGTGATGGAGCCATGCGCCACTTTGGTGTGCCATCGTCATTCATGACCGGTAAACCTGGCGTCGTTAGCGCCGCCGTAAAAGCGGTATACCAAAATATCTGCTGTGCGACATTACCTTGTCCGGGTACCGGCCCAGCTTCACCAAAGGTCATTCCCGGAGCTTCAGGCGGAGCATACTTACTCAGCCATTCTACATACTTAGTGGTTGCGTAAACCGCGGCTGGGCCATTGGTTGCGCCGCCTCGGCTAATACTCGAACCGACCGGCCGGCAAGCCTCTACTCGAATGCCCCACTCATCAACAGGCAGGCCATTGGGGATACCAACATCGCCAGCACCGGCCATTGAAAACCAAGCATCAGTGAAACGCCAGCCAAGTGATGGGTCCTTTTTACCGTAATCCATATGGCCATAAACTCTTTGGCCATCGATCTCTTTTACATCGTTAGAGAAAAAATCAGCGATGTCTTCATAAGCCGACCAATTAAGTGGCACACCTAAATCGTAACCGTATTTAGCTTTAAACTGCTGCTTTAAGTCAGCACGTTCAAACCAGTCAGCACGAAACCAATAAAGGTTGGCAAATTGTTGGCTCGGTAATTGATATAATTTGCCATCGGGTCCAGTGGTAAAACTCAGACCAATAAAATCATCCAAATCAAGCGTTGGCAAGGTGTAATCCTTAGCCTCGCCGGCAATCATATCGGAAATCGGAATGACTTTACCGTAACGCATATGGGTACCAATTAGATCTGAGTCATTAACCCAGCCATCATAGATATTACGGCCAGACTGCATTTGGGTTTGTAACTTCTCGACCACATCGCCTTCTTGAATTAAGTCATGAGTAAGCTTAATACCCGTTATTTCACTAAAAGCTTTAGCCAATACTCGAGACTCGTATTCATGTGTGGTGATGGTTTCTGAAACGACATTGATGGACATGCCACGAAAACTCTCTGCCGCGTTAGTAAACCAAGCCATTTCTAAAAGCTGCTGTTCCTTACTCAAAGTGGATTTAGTAAATTCGCTTTCGACCCATTTCCTTGCGGCTTCGTCATATTCATCGGCCTGTGCAAGTAAACTGCCGCAGACAAGTGCAATTGCGCTGCTCAGCATAAGCAGCTTTGATACCTTTTTAGTTTTAGACATATCTTCCTCTTTTAACCTTCTTTTAAACTTTTTGGATCTTCTCTTTAGAATTTTCTATTTAAGCTCACCGTTTAAATCTTAACCCCATTACGCGCTTTAACCCCAGCGTAATAGTGCAAGCAACCAAGTAATTGAAATTGCTAATGCTATCCATAACGATAATTCTGTGATCGCCAGAAATGTAAGGTGAATATAAGCCGCACTCAATAAACCTATAAACAAACGGTCGCCGCGGGTTGTCGCCATCGGCAGAAAACCCTTACGTTCTATCGAGGGTGACGTTAACTCCCACACTGACATAACCACTAAGATCATGGCAATGCAGATAAAAAAAGTGGCGGTGGTTTGTGTCCATGCCATCCATCCCATAGCGCTATCCTCTAAACTCGGCCAAGGGCAAAACCCCTAGCTATATGATTGCGAACGAACCAGACTACCAAGCAACCGGGGATAATAGTCAGCACCCCTGCTGCGGCCAGCAAGCCCCAATCGACGCCAGCAGCGCCTACGGTACGGGTCATTATCGCACCTATCGGTTTAGCCTCAACTGAGGTTAGCGTGCGTGCCATCAGCAACTCGACCCATGAAAACATGAACGAAAAAAATGCGGTCACACCAATTCCGGAACCAATCATGGGCATGAAAATAGTCACGAAAAAACGTGGAAAGCTATAACCATCGATATACGCCGTTTCATCGATTTCACGCGGCACGCTTGACATAAAGCCTTCAAGAATCCAAACCGCCAATGGAATAGTAAATAAGCAATGTGCTAACGCCACAGCTATATGCGTATCAAACAAACCAACAGATGAATACAATTGAAAAAATGGCAATAAGGCTATGGCTGGCGGCGACATCTTATTGGTCAGTAGCCAGAAAAAAAGATGCTTATCACCAAGAAAATTATAGCGGCTAAAGGCATAAGCGGCGGGCAATGCGGTTAGTAAGGTGATGATCACATTGATGGCGACGTAGATCATTGAGTTGACATAGCCCATATACCAACTAGGGTCGGAGAATATCGTGATGTAATTATCAAATGAGAAAGATTGTGGCCATAAGGTCAATTGACCCAAAATCTCCTGATTGCTCTTAAATGACATCACTAGTAACCAGTAGATTGGTAGCAGCAGAAAAACGAAATACAAGCTGAGGCCAAAAATACGATGCTTTTTCATAGCCACTTAGCGCTCCTTATCGATCTGTGTAATCGCCGTAAAAAAGATATACGAGACAGCCAAAATTATTAGAAAGTAGACCAGTGAAAAAGCTGCTGCCGGGCCTAAGTCGAACTGACCAATTGCCATTTTGGTTAAGGTTTGACTCAGAAAGGTGGTCGAGTTTCCTGGCCCACCTCCAGTTAACACAAGTGGCTCGGCGTAGATCATAAAGCTGTCCATGAAGCGCAGTAAAATAGCTATTACTAGGACATTTTTCAACTTCGGCAATTGAATATAGCGGAATATCGACCAGCCTGATGCGCGATCAATTTGGGCGGCCTGATAATAGGCATCCGGAATCGAGCGTAAACCTGAAAAACAAAGCAAGGCGACTAAAGATGTCCAGTGCCAAACATCCATCACCAACACAGTTAACCAAGCGTCTATCGGGTCAGAAGCATAGTTATAATCAAAGCCCATAGAAGTCAGTGCTGAACCCATTAATCCGATGTCGGCGCGACCATAAATCTGCCAGATTGTGCCAACTACATTCCAAGGAATCAGTAATGGAACAGCCAAAAGCACCAAGCTTAAAGACGCAAAGCGCCCTGACTTAGGCATCATCAAGGCTATGCAGATTCCCAGTGGAATTTCAATCAATAACACCGAGGCCGAAAAGCCAAACTGCCGTACTAACGAGTCTCTTAGACGCGGATCGGCAAGCACTTCGCGGTACCATTCTGTGCCGACATAATAGGCATTGTTTACATCAAAAATATCCTGAATCGAGTAATTAACAATGGTCATCAGTGGTACTAGCGATGAAAACGCCACCAGAATAAACACTGGCATCACCAACCATAATGCTTTTTGATTTTTTACTTTCATCTGCATTGTTAAGCCACCGTTACCAAGTAATCGTCGGCGTACACCTTTAGCCACTGTTGTGGAAACCCCGCATAGACATAATCGGTAGGCACCCAATCGTCCTCTTCTATTCGAGCTTTAAGTCGCTTGCCAGCTAATTCAATCGTGACTATTTTATACGCGCCGAGGTTTTCAACGTTGGTCACTCTAGCCTCAAAGGTGCCTTTTTTAGGTTGCTCATACAAGCGAACAAATTCAGGGCGAATTCCAAGCTTAGTCTGCTGGCTGCTGAGATTTACAGCGGCGCTATATACACTTGCATCAAGCGGCAATGACAGTCCGCCAAAATCAGCGCAACCATTGTCCAGTGAGACTTCAATAAAGTTCATCCCAGGGCTGCCGATAAAGTAACCAACAAAGGTATGAGCTGGCTGTTCAAATAATTCTTGCGGTGAGCCGTTTTGCACAATTTGGCCTTGATACATTACCGCGATTTTATCAGCGAATGTCGATGCTTCTAATTGATCGTGAGTAACCAATACCATGGTGATATTAAACTGCTGATGTAACCGTTTAAGTTGCCGGCGCAGCTTCCACTTAAGGCTCGGATCGATAACGGTTAATGGTTCGTCTAACAAAATAGCTGACACGTCATCGCGCACTAGCCCTCGACCCATCGAGACTTTTTGTTTGTCATCAGCGCTAAGGTTATTGGCCTTTCGCATCAGCTCGGAATCTAACTCAAGCGCGGCAGCTATCTCACGCACACGCTGATCGATCGAGGCTTTGTCTTTACCAAGATTACGTAACGGAAACGCTAGGTTGTCGTACACCGTCATCGTGTCGTAGACCACCGGAAATTGAAATACCTGCGCGATATTACGCTCGGCCGGGCTGAGATGATTGACCTCTTTACCATCAAATCGCACATGGCCTTCCGACGGGCTCAATAAGCCAGAAATAATATTCAATAAAGTGCTCTTACCACAACCTGAAGGGCCTAATAAAGCATAGGCACCGCCCTGCTCCCAGATATGATTGATTTGACGAATGGCATAGTCATCGGGTGCTGATGGCGATGCATGATAACTATGCGCCAGTGATGATAATTCTATTTCAGCCATTGATTTTCGCCTCTGAACTATTTTCTGAAATGGCTACTGTCGATACTTTTGAACGTGCATTATTAGCTTTTCGCTGACCTTTTTTTGAGTTATTAACAAGGGTATTACCATCGGCATCGAAACAAAATAGTTTCGATTGTGGAAAATAGACTGTTACTAGATCGCCAGATTGATGGTGATGTACGCCGCGCAAACGGGCGATAATTTCTTGTTGATGCTGGCCTTGCTTGCGCATATGCAAAAAAGTTTCCGAGCCGCTAATTTCAGCTACATCGACGATTAATTCAAGCTTTAGGTCGTTATCTTGGTAAGCAGATAGAGCAACGTGCTCTGGGCGAATAGCCAGTAGTTTACCTACTGGGTGTTGATAGTCTGATGCCTCGAGCATGTTTAACGACGGCTCGCTAAACAACTCTGCGGCAATCATATTATCTGGCTGGGTATAAACCTCGTGTGCAGCCCCAGATTGAATCATTTTTCCTTGGTGCAACAAACTGGTGACACCGCCTAGCGCAAGCGCTTCGCCAGGCTCAGTGGTGGCATAAACGACCACTGTTTTACTTTCTTTAAACAGTTCACGTAATTCCGTTCGTAACTCTTCACGCAACTTATAGTCAAGATTTACCAGCGGTTCATCAAAGAGTATCAAACTAGCGTCCTTAACCAAGGCTCGAGCCATGGCTGTGCGCTGTTGCTGACCACCGGATAAATCCAATGGCATACGAGTAAGAAATTCATCAATATGCAGCAGCGACGCAATTTCCTTCACTTTACGGTTGATTACCGATGCTGGTTTTCTCGCGACTCTTAGCGGTGAGGCGATGTTGTCGAAGACTGATAAGTGGGGATAATTAATGAATTGCTGATACACCATGGATACATTGCGCCGCTGTACGGGCACGTCGGATAGATCATCTCCATGCATCAGAATTTGACCAGAATCAGGCTTATCCAACCCTGCCATCAACCTCATAAGAGAGGTTTTACCGGACAGTGTTCGTCCCAACAACACATTGAACGAGCCGGCCGAAAACGACATGCTTACATCATCAATATGAGCTACGCCATTAACCACTCGGCTGACATTGTTAAACGTTAAAGACATTGGCTATTACTAATAATTTCACTATTCTATTCAGTTGCAGTTTAACGTTAGAGTCTTGGTGTTAATGCAATCATAGTAACGGATGTGGTGGTTAAGGTCATTGATAATCCTCTACGGTGGGTATGTGCTTTTGTCAGGATCCCATCAATTTGGTGCTTGAAGGCAAAATACCTAAATCGAGCAGAGGCTATTAGACCTCGAGAATTGTAAGTACTTGTTAAATTGTATCCCTAAGCCCGCTACTAAAAAATTTACTCGCTTAGCCTCAAGCTTCGTAAGTCGGGGTTATTGTAAATATCTTTTTCATGAAAAGGGAAGTCAATCCACTGCCCTTTCGAATAAAGTTCAGTCTGGTCAGCATAATGTGGGCTATCGGGTTCTTGCGACTGGCTGTAAGTTAGAATGCCGCGTGGGTTAACCTTGCCATCATCATCCCAAGAAACCACTTCGATAATGCTATTACCATGAACAACTGGCGTATAACCAACACCTGGCTGTTTTGCTAATGGCGCGATAATCATTGAGAAAGCGCCACTCCAGCCCTCGCCTCCAGGAATCGCTATCTTACGATCATTACGCTGAACGTACTGAATATCGCCCAGTTTGGCATCAAGTGCGATGTTGAGCTTACCGAGTCGGTCTTGAGCCGTTTCAATCGCGCCTATCAATAGCTTAGAAACTTGTGGGTCGGTTATTTTCAAGCCAGATGGTGTATTAACTGGGTCGTTAAGATCAAAAGGAACGTTATAAATACTAGGCTTAGCGCGCAACGAACGCATCACCTCGGTCCATAAGTGTGCCCCTCGACTATCCACTCGGTGTGCTCGGTTCCAATGTTTCAAAGCCTGACAGCTGGCGTCGATAGAACGGCGTTCGGGCGTACACAACAACAAAAGATCATCGAGCAGTAGCTCCGCCCCAAAGTTTCGATGGTCATCAATCAAGCTGTACACGGCCGATGGCTTGACCGGCCCAGCTTGCAGTAACTCATCAACATAGTGCAGGCCAGCTCGAGTACGTAGGCTTCGAGCCGTTCGCTCCGAGCCAATAATAGGCGAGTAGCCTTCTAATGGAGCCTTAGGATTACTTAGCCAATAGCTATCATTCGAATTAGTAACATAGTCGTCGCGGACTAATCGCGGCATCTTATTGGCAGGCAAAGTATTAGGCACTGGCGCATCGCTAGAATCGCGCCAGGCGCAATCGGCTCTAGCGCCGTCCAGAATAATCATTTTTGCACGACCCCACGCCTGCTGCCCGACTTGGCATTGCGTTATCAACTCAGCGTCGACATTGGGTACGGTAGAGATATCAGCATACATAGCGTTACCTTTGCTATCAGAGGCTATGGTATTAACCCATGACACGCCACCGAGACTGAGGGCTGCAACTAATTCATGCACATCGCTGGCTTGTGACATTGCGTGGTAGCTTGCAGCTGACTGGAAATTGCCTAAGTTGGCGTCACGAACGGTGTACGCGGTGGCTTGGTCCCACACCAGTCCGTCGCGCGCCACTATCGGCCCGTAGTGACTAAAATAGACGTTTGTAGTGACGCCATCGGCCAGTATTACCTTTCTGGCCTCCATTTTACGGTAGCTATCCTCAAACCGATACTGGGTAGGGTCATCAGGATGCAGCTCTAATTTATACAATGTGGCGCGCATGCCGGTCGACACAGTGTGTGTCCAGGCGACATCATGATTGAAGCCAATAGACACCCCAGCGGTAGACAAAAGACTGGTTCCCATAATGTCGACCTGACCCGGCAGCGTCATGTGAATTAGGTGAAAACGTGACGGCCCTGACCATGGGTAATGTGGGTTTCCAAACAAAATTCCTCGACCGTTTTCGGTCACTGCTCGACCAAACGCGACGGCATTACTGGCCAGCGGTAGGTCATCGCCCTCGCGAGCAATCGGCGCTTTACGAAACGATTTTAGATCGGCTACTAGAGTGTCACTCGGCGGTCGTGCGGTGGCAATATCTTTGATATAGCGACCTAAGCCATAGCGAATACCGACGCCGACAACCAAGCGTGCCATATCATTGATCACAATAGGCCTTACCCATTCTGAGTTTGCGCATGAGGCTGGCAGTGTATCGACGTGGTTGGCTAGATAGCGATTATAGCCAGCCACATAGCCGGCATTGAATTTCTTTGCACGAGCACTCTGCGATGTATTATATTGCTCTATCAGAGAGTCACTAACAACTGCTCGATGGAAAACATCGCTGGCTCGTTGCTTATCGCCAAAATATTTTGTTAAATTACCGTTCACCGTGACGATATCTTTGGCAATAACGCACACACCATCAGTTGCTGTAGCATACGCGTAGCCATAACCAAGGCTAGTCCAGTCATTAGCCTTTACATGCGGAATACCGTAACTGGTCCAGCGAATATTAACATCTATGGCATTAACTGTGTCGCTGTTGCTGCTTTGCTCGTTGACCGAGTCCTGATCAGTATCGCGGTGGTTCAGGTTAGAATGTTGACTACAACCGCTGAGCAATATTGAAGCAGCACACAAACGTAATAGAGTCTTGATCATTATTTTTATTCTCTGTCAGGCGATAAATAATTAGCTATACGGCCTTAGGTAAGCTTAAGTAGTCTATAACGCTATGGATTTCAGACTTGTAGCTCAGTGTTGAGTGTCAACAACCGTTCAAAGGCGTGATCCACCGATATACTAGCGTTCATTTAGCGAAGCCCTGCGCTTTTAAGGTCTGGCTAACGGCTTCTAAGATATCGCTAACGGCTTTTAAGTTACAGACAGCGCTGAATCGCTTCAACCGAATCGGTTGGTCCAGTATTGAAGTAGATCGTAGCCGATGGCGCTGCGTAATTTGTCTGCATTGAGCCGAGGCCAATTACTAAAATCTACCACATCCGGACTGCAACTAACCAGTAGTACGTTTTTATGGTTTGTCATTTTAATAAGTTTCCGATACGGTTTTGCAGTCTTTTAGATTACCACTGAAACAAGATCAAAGAAAATATCTATAATGCGGCTGTAAACACAAGAACAAGAGATAGTTACGAGCTTTGCTGTGAAATTAATTGGGGTGTTTATATATTGCTCAAAGTTCGGCGACGTTGTTTATTATTCAATGGCCTATTTTTGCTTAAAGCTGATGCAGATAATCAATTAAACTGGTTTAACACAGCTTAACTAAACACCACACTGCCTAACACCATTAGACCCAGACCTAAGACAAACAAGCGAATCACTAAATGGCAATTTCCGAGCATCCTTCAAAGCTTAGCTTACCGCAGAAAAACCCCGGTGTAGTTACCGTGCTGGAATACTTGATCATCAAATTCCCCTATGTTGATGCTCAAATTTGGCGGCAGCGCATAAACGATGGCAAGGTACACTGCCACGATGGATCACTGATCACTGCGCAATCGCGGTTTAAACCGCAGCAAAGAATTTACTACTACAGAGAAGTAGCAATTGAACCCACCATCCCTTTTCAGGAAACCATATTATTTCAAGACCAGCATATTTTAGTCGCCTATAAACCCCACTTTCTCGCTGTAACACCGGGTGGTATTTATGTAAATGAATGTTTGCAAAATCGTTTGCGACTTAGCACCGGCATTCAGACCTTACAGGCTTTGCACCGCCTCGATCGAGTGACAGCTGGCTTAGTCATGTTCTCGGTTAATCCACAGACACGGCATTATTACCATCATTTATTTGAAACACGGAAAATACATAAAACCTACCAGGCTATTGCCAAAGTCGACAGCGCTGAAAACCTTATAGGTCAACGCTGGGAGATTAAAAATCGGGTCGTCCAAGCTGAGCCACATTTTCGTATGCGCGTTGCCGGCGGAGAAGCCAATAGCCACTCAATAATTAGATGCTTGCAACAGTCCAAGAATAACGCGCTGTTTGAATTAAACCCGGTTACCGGTAAGACTCACCAGTTGCGGGTTCATATGCAAGCCCTTGGCTGGCCAATACTAAATGACAAATATTACCCTCAATTACAGCCATTATCAAACGACGACTATTCAACACCATTGCAGTTACTGGCAAAGGAACTGCAGTTTACTGACCCAGTAACTCAGCACCTAAGGCACTTTAGTTATGACGGCAATTTATCGATGAAATAAGATAATACGAACAATACCAACGTTACTAACTCGGCAGGCTTGCAACCGGAAAACCGACGACTAAGGTAGCTAGACGTGTCTAGTTTTTTTATCTAAAAAAATCATAATTTTTAATGTCTGGAAACCAATAAATTATGACAATTAAACCAACAAACGTACCCATCGATATCAATAACGTATACAGCGGGTAGTGTGGCGCGCCTAATTCGGGGTTATCAATACCTCCTGGCTTTTGTTTAGACCATTGAAGTACCGCTCCGCTGGCGAAAAAAAATAGTGCAAAAAGCACACCGATTATGAAAGGAGCCTTGGCAAAAAAAGAGAAACATATACCAAGTAAGCCGGTAATTAATATAGGCCAGCCCATAGCCCTAAGTAGCCTCTTCATCGGCTAAACCTCGCCACCGATGATGTCTTGCTGATCTTCTAAACCCATCGAAATATACTCTTCCATTGAAGAACAATACTCAAGATAAGGTAGATCATTTAAACTGACATCTTCATCATGATCGGCAAAATAAATTGTTGGATCGTTTTCTTTAAGGTTCAGAAAAAAATAATTTCCAAAACCGTCATGTCCGAAAGCAAAATACGCCTGAGGCCACTGTCGGCCAAAGAATGTTGACGAACGAAGGCTCGAGTTATTGTCAATTATCCAGTCGCTGTTTTTGACTAGATTGTCTTCAACAAAGTCTAAATGGTCAACCGGCTTAAACGGATAATTCTGAATTGCTGAGTTATAAAAGCCTGGTAAGCTTATATTCAATTCAGATTCGATAAGTTTGAGGTTCATAGTTT
>JBLHRL010000086.1:0-11949 GCA_047625975.1 Arenicella sp. | reverse complement strand
CTTTTGGTTGCAACCAGGGACTGACCACGAATGGTGATAAATACGAACGATGCGCTCGGATCTGGTCGTTTCAAAGCTGAGATCGAAAAAGCATTAGGTAGCAGGCTTGGCCCAAAGTGCCTGGCAGACCGTGCATATCGAAATGAAGACCTTGGTCTGTCCCCGACTTATGCAGTTTAAGACGTGGCCTTCTCAGTTAGTCAATCAAACTATCTTGCCGCCAGCTCCAAAAGCTCAAGGCCAATACGATTAATGAAAGTACCGCTACCAAGGCCACACAGGCTAACCACCCACTGTATTCATACACCGCTGTGCCTGCCCAACTTGATAGCCCTCCGCCAACAAACATAAGGGCAATGTAAATAGTCATTAAGCGAGTTCGTATTTCCGCCGGTTGGCTTAGTGCCATCATTCGCCCCGTGAGGTCGATGGTTGGTCCGGCAATATGCATTAATACAATTGGCGCGATCAGCAGCCAGGGGCTGCCGCCACAAACCCCAAACAGCAGCATGCTTATAAACTGCAAGGAAGCAAATAGCAGGCGAGTGTTTTGAGCCCCCATTTTATCGGCTAGCCGCCCTAAGAAAGGCAGGGTAAATAAGTTCACAATACTTAAAGCCGCAAGATAGCCGACAACGTCAACCCCATAACCCATTTCAGCGCTGGTGAGATGCAATCCAATGCCTAGCCACACAGCAAGAAATATGCCGAAGCTGAGCCCCTGAATAATGCCAGATAATACGATGTTGGGATAACGCTTTACTAAAGGCACAAGCGAGCCAAGTAACTCAAAATAGTTCTGTCGAGTTTGCCCAATAAGGTCAGTGGTTTGGGGCTCGCGATCTTCCATTATCATTGGCAATAGAAAAGAAAAAAGTATCATTAGCGCGGCAGCGATAAAGTAAACAGATTGCCAACCAAAATGCTCAGCAATTATGCCGCCGCCGGCTCGTGCCGCTATTATCCCCGCCATAACGCCCATAGTGAGGGTAGCGGTTGCCTGCCCTAAGTTCTCGGCATGCACACGCTTTGATACATAGGCTGGCAATAAATAAGGGGCAATAGTAAAGAAACCTAATACGGTTGAGCCGATGGTGAATAAGATGAAATTTTGCGAGAATGCCATCAATAAAATCGACAAACTCTGACCGGCCACCACGATCGATACCAGTCGCCTATTGCTCATTCGGTCGCCCAGTGGCAACAATAATAATATACCCGCAGCCAGTGCGATTTGATTAAGCGCTGGGACCAAGCCGATCATCGCCGGGCTCACAGAGAAGCTCTGTGCCACCCTGCCTATGATCGGGTGAATGTAATAGGCATTGGCCGTAACAACGGAAATAGCGATGGTGAGTAAAACTAAGCGTGTGTTTGTTATCTCTTTCATCGAATGTTACGGCGTGACTCTAAGCGAACGAAAAGATATCACATAGTTAGTGCATCAGGTGCGCTAATCACGATGGCAACAATAACGGAAATATTGAAGCAGATACGACAATCAACACGCGAAGGATTAGTAATTGGCAACCAGCGATTCGCGCAAGAGATAGAAGCACTCACTTTAAGTCGTTCTAGGCCGGCACGGTTAGTAAGGCTGACCAAAAGGTAGGAATAAGTCGTATCTGATTCTACTTATTATAATCGTTTTTCCAAATTTTGGTGAAAATGTACAATTGCTTTTTCGAATAGCCCGAATGTCAGATGAGTGTTTCTACCGGCGGTTATCGTTTCTTGTATTTTTACTGCGGCTTCTCTATCTTCGTCGAGCCCAGCTCCCTTGACAAAATCTGCATCGTATTTGGCCTCTTCTACGCTTGCGGTTGATCCGTTACTAAGCCTATTCGTTACTCTGTAAATAAGAATCTCTGTTCGGTTGGGAGCTAGCGGCTCAAAGATCGTTAGTGTTGAATGCTTTGACAATATAGAGACAACTGTATTTGGGAAGAGGTTATGAACGGTGGTGATTAGCCCGTCCAAATTCCGCTTACTAGGTTCTATTTCTCGAAGATCATTGATGCGTCTAAACGGAAAGACTATACGAGAATTTGGCCCAAAGGTTTCTACTACATTGGTATTGTCTAAACCGTAGGGATAAAAGGAATTTTTATGTAAGCCCTTGATGTGGTATCCCTCCATGGTTGTTTCAGCTATCAATTTCCAATTCGTTTTGTCGACCACACTATCTTGCTCGAAGTACTCTTGATCTTGGCCAAAAAACTCTGGTACTTCATCGAGATCATTTGCGGTAATGTCGGCCTCTTGGTTAACGTAAACCAAACCGCCTTTCTCCCTCGCACTTATCTGCACAAGCCCGTGTTCGCCGATGTCAATACCCGGAAAGCCATCACGGCCTGCAATGTTTTTGAGGCTGCCATCTAAAGAGTAAGACCATGCATGATATGGACAGACAAACGCCCTAGCGCACCCTGTACCACTCGCAACAGGCATGCCTCTATGTCGACAGCTGTTAATGAACGCTCGGATCTCATTGTCCATGCCGCGCACTACCAGAATCGGCGTTCCAGCAGCCTTTCTGGTCACGTAGTTCCCTTTGTCGACAAGCATAGCGGATGGGCAGAACGGAACAGCTGACCGCTTTATCAAAGCTATTTCGGCATCAAAACGATCCTGACTTAAATAGCTGTCCACGGGCTCTCGCCTTACTTCAGTTCCCATGTCTGTGGTCTTATTATCAATGTGATCTAAAATTCGCTCGGTGAGCTGCTTCTCGCTTAATAATTTATTCATATCTTTCAGTGAAATTGAAATACTCTCAAACTCATCCATAATTTATCGTCTAAATTTTAAGTTTAGCCTTTTTCTAACGGTGCGTTCTGCGATTTTTTAAAGTCGAGTCTGCGGTTTGATACCTGTGGTGGCAGTACAAACAATAATGAAGAAGACACCCATCCCCAGAAGCCTGAACTTATAAATCTGGTAATTAATAGAGTCAGATACAAATTAACCCGCAATTCGCTTATCTTCCAATACTCCGTCTGACCAAGCTAAAATCGTTTAGGCTAGGCGGGCGATGTTCTGAGGTGAGGCGCATACTCTATATGTAATCAACCTCAGACTATCGCCCAAAAACGCATAAGCATTTTTGGCGCAGTGTCAGGCGTCAGATTAGCCGCATTTGCTGTCCCCGCACGACAAACAAGTCATACAACCATCCATCAACACCAGCGCCTTAGTCGAACATTTAGCACAAACACTAGCCGACTCAGGAAAACCACCCACTTCTTTTTTAACGCCACCCGTTTTAGCTTGAGCGGCATCAATTTCTGCACGCTTCTTAGCTAAGAATTCTTTCTGGTTGTCGTCTAAATTGTCGGTTTTGATCATGCCGATCATTTGCATATGGCGCTCAATTGCGTGGCCGATTTCGGCAACGATTGAGGGCATGAATACGCCGCCTGGCTTGAAGTATCCGCCTTTAGGATCGAACACCGCTTTCAGCTCTTCAACCATAAAGGTGGTGTCACCACCTTTGCGGAACACCGCTGAGATCAAACGCGTTAGCGCAACCACCCATTGGAAATTGTCCATGTTCTTGGAGTTGATGAACACTTCGAACGGGCGACGCGCTTCGTGCTCGGTGCCTTCGTTTAAAATAATGTCGTTAATGGTGATGTACATCGCGTGTTCAGTCACGGGTGTCTTTACTTTGTAAGTAGACCCCACCAACATTTCTGGCCGCTTTACTGATTCGTGCATGCGCACGACTTCGGCTTTCTTTTGCTGCGCTTCGCTCTCTTCTTGTGTGGCGATGCGCGCCGCTTTTATCTGTTCTGTCTCGGCGACTTTAACTTGGTAGCCGGTGATTTTGCCTAGTATTTTTTTAGTCATGGTTTTTCCTGTTGCCAAGCGTTGATTGGAGCTTGGTCTTTTTTTGCTCTGTTCTGTATGTTCGTTGAGATCCTTCGGCTACGCTCGGGATAACACGAGCGCTACGTTCGGGATGACGGTAAAGCTGCGCTCAGGTGACACGGGCATATTGCTCATGATGACCTTACCGCCGCATTTGGTGAGAGCCATTTTTTGTTAGGCTAGGCGGAGAACTATTTTTCCGAGGCGCGTACTTTAGTACGTACGAGCCAACAATAATTCTCCAGCGACGCATAGCGAAAAATAGATCCACCAAATCAGCAAATTAAAATTTGCCGTAATAACCTTCTTTCAAAGCATCAAACAGATTCGCCGCTGTATGCGTCTCACCGTCGTACTCAACTTCTTCGTTACCTTTGAAATCAACCGTTGAACCGTCGTCTAATGTGAACTGGTAAATGGTTTTTTCTAGGTCGTCTTCTTTTACCAATACGCCTTGGAAGGCCTCTGGGTTAAAGCGGAAAGTGGTGCAGCCTTTCAAGCCTTTGTCGTACGCGTACATGTAGATGTCTTTGAAATCTTCGTACGGGTAGTCGGTTGGCACGTTGGCTGTTTTTGAGATACTTGAATCAACCCATTTTTGCGCCGCCGCTTGCACATCTACGTGTTGCTTCGGCGTGATCGTGTCCGAAGTTACAAAGTTAGCCGGCAGCTGCTCGTCTGGATTATCAGAGTATGGCATTGCGTTGGCGTTAGCCACTTCGCGATACGCTAGTAACTCATACGAGAAAACATCAACTTTTTCTTTAGTCTTGCGGCCTTCACGAATCACGTTGCGCGCGTAGTGGTGCGCAAAGCTTGGCTCGATTCCGTTACTCACATTGTTCGCCATTGATAGCGAGATAGTGCCGGTTGGGGCAATTGAACTGTGGTGTGAGAAGCGTGCGCCTACGCGCGATAACTCTTCTACTAGCTCTGGGTCGATCTCGGCAATTTGCTGCATGTAGCGGCTGTATTTTGCGTGTAGCTCAGCGCCGTTTACAGTGTCACCAATGACATAGCCATCGGTTTCCATTTCTGGGCGCAGTGACAACATCTCGCCAGTCACCGTGAACTGTTCGTTCATGATCGGTGCTGGGCCTTTTTCTTTAGCAAGCTCTAGTGCTTGGTTCCAGCCAGCCATTGCCATTTCACGCGCAATTGATTCAGTAAACTCGACTGATTTATCATCGCCGTAAGTCATGCCCAACATAGTTACCGTTGAACCTAAACCTAAAAAACCCATGCCGTGACGACGTTTACGTTCGATCTCTTTACGCTGGCCCTCTAGTGGCAAGCCGTTGATTTCAACTACGTTGTCGAGCATGCGGGTGAACACACCGACTACTTCACCGTATTTTTCCCAGTCAAAACGTGCGCCGTCTGAGAACGGATCGATGACGAATTTAGTTAAGTTAACCGAGCCCAACAAGCAGCTGCCGTACGGTGGCAAAGGCTGTTCGCCACAGGGGTTAGTGGCACGAATGTTTTCTACGAACCAGTTGTTGTTCTTGGTGTTAACTTCATCAATTAAGATGAACCCAGGCTCAGCAAAGTCGTAGGTAGAGGTCATGATCATGTTCCACAAACGATTGGCCGGAATAGTGCTATAAACTTTGCACGCGGTTAAGCCTTTATCATTTTTGACATAACCGTTCTCAGCCGGGTAGCGACGCCACACAACCTCTTCTGTGTTGTAGAGGTCAAGCTTGTCTTCTTTAACTTCTTTCTCAGTCACGGGGAAAGACAGTTTCCAATCGGTGTCTTCTTTAACCGCGGCAATGAATTCAGCGGTGATCAACAGCGACAAGTTAAATTGACGCAAACGGCCATCTTCACGCTTGGCGCGAATAAATTCCATTACGTCTGGATGACTGATATCAAAGGTCGCCATTTGCGCGCCACGACGGCCGCCAGCCGAGCTTACCGTAAAACACATCTTGTCGAAGATATCCATGAACGACAATGGGCCTGATGTATACGCACCGGCGCCAGAGACATAGGCGCCTTTAGGGCGTAATGTGGAAAACTCATAACCGATACCGCAACCGGCTTTTAAGGTCATGCCGGCTTCGTGGTTCTTATTAAGGATGTCGTCCATTGAGTCGGTGATGGTGCCCGACACAGTGCAGTTAATCGTTGATGTGGCTGGCTTGTATGCTTGCGCACCGGCGTTGGAAATAATACGGCCAGCAGGCAGCGCGCCATTATCTAAGGCCCATGCAAAACGCTTATACCAATGCTCACGAAGGGCATCAGTTTGCTCGACACCAGATAGAGCGGTGGCGACTCGTTCGATGGTGTCGTTAGTTGTTTCGTCTACGGCGTTACCGGCTTTGTCTTTTAGACGGTATTTTTTGTCCCAAATATCGGCTGATGTTGATTGCAGCGGCATTTTCTTTAGCTTAATTTCGCCGCCTTTGGCTGCTGTGTTAATAGCAACGATAGTCTGATTCGCAGAGTGCAACTCTTCTACGGGATTCCCCATTATCTTTTCCTCTATTGCTCGCAAGGCCGAGATACGGCAGCCTTGGAGTGTTTATGTTTTTAAGTATTACTGCGGCTAATTAATTAGACTGCGAACATAGCAATGAGCTTTTCTAAAAAAACCATCATTCTACTTCGCAAAAAAACCGCAGATTTGTCTTACCGATAAGTGTGGCCGCTCAACGGCTCAATTTCCCTATGATTGGCCACCACTCTTGTTAAAATAAGAACGGCTTACACCTTCTATCAAATACCACTTATCAGCCGATGACAGAAACAACCATCGCCGCTAAACTACTCTAACGGGGCTTCAATATTGACTAAATTCAATATCTTATAAACGCCTCTTCAAAAAAACTTTACGGATGGTTAGTTCTGATAAAACACTATATGTTGTGGTTTAATTCATATTAAAGACAAGATAATGGGTATGAAATAAAAGCGCAAGTAGTTTATCTGAAATAACACAAGAAAATTAAATGCAATACTTTGTGTCTGTTTTTTCTACTAAAGATAGCAAAAAGAATTGATTTATTACTGACTATCCGTGTTAAGCCAGCGCGCAAAAAGGTGCGTATTAATGCTAAACTCGAGAAAACCAGCCAAGTGTAAACTTCATGCTGCGCTTTCTCTGCAAGTATTCCAAAAGCGCATGGACCAACACTTTTCATTTCGTAAGATGACACTCAGCAATATGAATAAATTAATTAGCCTGATTGCTACCCTAGCTCTACTTACTATGAGCTCGGCTGGCTACTCGCAAAATGAAACAGCAATTACCTTGGCACCAGCATCATTAGAAAGCGACTATCAAAACGAGCTGGATAAATGGATGCTGCAAGCTTACGAAGGCGATCGTGACGCCCAGTTTAAGGTGGGAGTGTTGTTCACCAATGATCAATTTCAGTCAGCCGACCTAGAACAGTCGGCTTATTGGTACAAACAGGCGGCGCGGCAAGGGCACGCCTTAGCTCAATATAACTTAGGCCATCAATATCTTACGGGTACCGGCGTAAAGCGCAACGAAGATGAAGCAATGAGATGGTGGCTCAAATCGGCTGAGCAAGACCACCCCCTCGCTCAGTTCAATATAGGCAGGGCTTATTATTTGGGTATTGGCCTGAGCGAAGATCACGACCAATCTCGATTTTGGTTTAGACGTGCCGCGCAGAACAATGAACCTAAATCAATTGATATCCTAAAGCAGTTAAACTGGGCAGAACCCGGCGAATATCAAACCACAAGCGACCCTAATAACAACAATTCTCTGGCGGCTGACGCAACCGAAACTTCAACAGTCACGGACACGGACACACAGGCGGCACTTAGTAAAGCCCCCGATGCCAGCAGCCTGATAGAGGATACTATCAGCCCGCAGAACGATACCATCAGCGAGGGCCCGGCAGCCGAGCCGCTAGCGACAACAATCGTTGAGCCGATTGATACGCCAGCACCCATAACTGTGGCCGTGGCCGCAGAGGCACCAGAGCAAGCAACCGAAAAAGCCACTGTCAAACTCAATAACCCAATCGCCTTGTATACCAACCCAGCTAAAAGAAGT
This sequence comes from Arenicella sp., assembly GCA_047625975.1. Taxonomy (GTDB): domain Bacteria; phylum Pseudomonadota; class Gammaproteobacteria; order Arenicellales; family Arenicellaceae; genus Arenicella. Next base: position 4,031 of record JBLHRL010000086.1, on the reverse strand, counting down.
GTGCTGATCTCGATTTTCGATTTTAGAGAGCAACTGACCATTGTTGATATTAGACCCGAGTGGACTGAAGTTAGCAGCATCGATGGTTTCCCAGTTTGGGTGCATCGAGACTTTATTGACGTCTCGGATGATATTGGCACAATTAATGGGAACTCGGTAAACGCACGTGCAGTTCCACTATTGACTAGTGGCACCATTGTTGGCCGCTTAAACAATGACGAAATAGTAATTGTATTGGATAAAAAAGATTCATGGTATCGGGTAAGCTCGCCAAGCCACTTTAAGGCGTGGGTGAAAACAGATGAATTTGATCGCAATAAAACACTAACGACTATTGCCCAAGACCCGATAGCTAACAACACCACTATTAACCAAACAAAAACTAATCGCGGCTCGCAAACAAGGCCAAAAGAAGCCGTCCGAGAGAACACTGTTAATGACAATATATGGCTGTTTAGCCAGCCGGCTGATGGCTATACATTACAATTGGTAAGCTTTGACCAGGCTGAAAAAGTAGCGGCGTTCAAAGCTCGAAAAAAGTTTCGCAACAACCGAGATTTGCATACCTTTACCTCTAAATCGAAAGGCGTTCAGTGGACTTACTTCTTATATGGCGCTTTTGAATCAATCGAGGTTGCCAAGCAAAATCGCGTCAAGATTGGCCAAGACCTGGCGTGGGTAAGAAGCTTCGGTAAGTTACAGCAGAATCGCTGTTTAGCTTGGAAGAAGCAAATACCGACCTCTAGAGACCTTAATAAGTACTGCTCTTAATGACCCTAAACAAACACGTAATCTCGCCGTTTCATGGAGAGCATGACCATAGTCAATGCCAAACTCAGGCGCTTGAGTCGGCTATTGCTGAGTGCGCCAAACAGGGTTTAAAGCTAACCAAAGTACGCCAGCAGGTACTGGAAATAATTTGGTCTCAACACAACCCGATAGGCGCTTATGATGTGCTGCAGAAATTACAAGAAGCGGGCCATAAACCAGCACCACCAACAGCCTACAGAGCACTCGAATTTTTAGTCTCGGCAAAGCTAATTCATAGAGTTGAATCGCTGAATGCTTATATTGGCTGCCCATCGCCAAACGCGGCACATCAGTGCCAGTTTTATATTTGCAGTGGATGCGGTCACGTTGCTGAAGTGAGTAATTCGGCTGTTTCCGAGGCGCTTGCCGCCGGCGCCAAAGAGCTTGGATTTGTCAGTCACCAACCAGTGATTGAAGTGCATGGCATCTGCAAGAATTGCCGAACCTCAGGACGCGACCTCTAGCCCGTTAGAACCAGGAAAATGCCTTGTGGCGTGTATTTTTTTACCTGTTGACAGCGTGCTCTAACCTAAAATTGTTACTGCATATTTGCACCTATTGCGAGCTTAACTTGCCAGTACCATTCGATATAATCGCGCGCTATACTGCCGATGATCAAATACTATAGTTTTCCACGAGGTTTCACTGTGAACACATCTTCGCCATCTAACGTGAACACACTTGATCATCACCGAAAAATACAGGGCCGATATTGATGGTTTAAGGGCGTTGGCAGTTGTGCCGGTGGTACTATTTCACGCATTCCCCAGTAGGCTGTCTGGTGGCTTTGTCGGAGTAGATATATTTTTTGTGATTTCGGGATTTCTTATTTCAAGCATAATATTCCGTGAGCTCCAACGAAAGAGATTTTCATTCTCCGAATTTTATGCACGACGCGTGCGTAGAATCTTCCCGGCATTGAGCCTGGTATTGGCTTCAACGCTGCTGTTTGGTTGGTTTACGCTAGACGCCGACGAGTACAAAATGCTGGGTAAGCACGTCGCTGCTGGAGCCGGGTTTGTGCAAAATTTCGTTCTCTGGGGAGAAGTGAATTACTTCGATATTAGCAGTGAACTTAAGCCACTACTGCATTTGTGGTCGCTGGCTATTGAAGAGTAGTTTTATCTCATATTTCCACTCAGCGTCTGGCTTGCTTGGCGTATAGGCCTGAATCTACTTGCTCTTGTAGTCGTCATAGCGTTAGTGTCGCTGGCGGTAAACTTGTATTCGGTCGGCGGCGACCCAGTAGGAACATTTTACTTTCCACACACGCGCATCTGGGAGCTTATGGCCGGGGCGATATTAGCGTCCGTAACCTTGCAGTCAACACCGCTTGCGCAGCAAGTTTAGAAAAGTATAAGCAGTCGCTTTAAGCAAACGTTTAGTCGTATCGGTGCGCCTTTTGCTTCAGCCGCCAAAAATCTAGGATTAAACAGGCCCGCGTTGTCGTGGCTCGGATTAGGCTTGATCGTTGTGTCGATATTTGTTTTCGACAAAAATCACGATTACCCTGGTTGGCGCGCAATCATCCCAGTAATGGGGGCGGTGTTGATAATCTATGCGGGACAAAATTCGTGGATAAATCGCCATCTCCTTAGTAACAAGTGGGTAGTGTATGTAGGCCTTATAAGTTACCCCCTTTATTTGTGGCACTGGCCTTTATTGTCTTTTGCTCGGATCATCGAATCTGAGCCCCTTTCTGCTAACTTGAGAATAGCCCTTGTTGCAATTAGTTTTATACTCGCAACGCTAACCTATAGTCTGATCGAAAAACCAATTCGCTCTGGTAACCTTCAGAGATTTTGGACCATTGCATTATCGGTAATCATGCTTTGCGTTGGCGTTTTGGGATTCTTGGCGTATGAACGAGAGCTGACATCAAAATTGGGTGGTAGCGTACAAGCCGTTAAAGAATGGGAGCAGCGTCACCCGACTTTTGAAGACAATTGTGCAGAATTTTTTCCTCAGTGGAACGTCAGAAATGACACCTTCAAATGTGCGTTTCTAGAAAAAGGCAAGCCAAAAATCACGGTCATCGGTGACTCACATGCACGCCGTATCTTTATTGGAATTTCTCACTTTATTGGCAAAGATTATAATACAGCACTGTTTGCCAACGACTGTTCTATGCCGTTTTACAATACATCTGTAGGCATTCTTAAAAAATTAAGAACCAGCGATTATCAATATCCTCGAGCGAAACTAATAAATCAAGCGCTTGATTTTTCAATTAATGACCCTTCGGTCAAGTTGGTTATCCTAAACACCTCAGCCTGCTGGAATAACATTGTTGATATTAAAAACCTGCAGGAGAAAAAACCTGAGCGCATCGTCGCAAACAACATGCGTCTAAGCTTTGAAAAGTTAACGCAAAGCGACAAGCAAGTAATCTATGTGCTGGACAATACATTGCTAGATTTTAACCCTAAATCCTGTATCAGTCGCCCCTTGCGTATCAACGCCAATAAAGCCACATGCAAAATGAAGCGAGAAACTTTCGATTAACAGAGGGTTGAATACTTTGCCATAGTAAACCGTGTATTGTCAGATTACCCCCAAATCAAGGTGTTTGATGTGGCTTCTAAGCTTTGTGATAGAGAGTATTGTTACTCGGTAATTGACAACACTTTGCTCTATCACGATCGAACACACCTTGGCTATGATGGATCAAAATATATAGGCGAGCTTATGGTTCCATTAATCAAAAAGTCTTTGAATCAAACTAATTAACCATCATTGAACTGTATGTCGCCTAGCGCTTTTTATCTAGCTGGCGAAGATATTCTAGCTTCTGCTTGATCTTTATTTCTAAGCCTCGCTCAACGGGTTGGTAGAATTGCTGGCCAGCCAACTGCTCAGGTAAATATACTTCTCCGGCGGCATAGCCCTCGGCCTCGTCGTGCGCATAGCGATAACCTTTTCCGAAATCTAAGTCCTTCATAAAGGCGGTTGGTGCATTTCGAATATGCATTGGCACTTCTAACGAACCCGTTTGCTTAATCACCGACATAGCATGTTTATAAGCCACGTAAACAGCATTGCTCTTAGCCGCGATGGCCACATAGACAACCGCCTGAGCCAGCGCCAGCTCTCCTTCAGGGCTGCCTAAGCGCTCTTGAGCCTCCCACGCGTCGAGACATATTCGTAACGCTCTTGGGTCGGCATTACCAATTTCTTCGGTGGCCATTCGGAGTACTCGCCGAGCAATGTATTTGGGGTCA
>JBLHRL010000085.1:0-11985 GCA_047625975.1 Arenicella sp. | reverse complement strand
TCAAAAAGTTCTCCGCCTTTAAGCTTAAGGTTGTCGTAACGACCTCGAACTAGGGCATAGAGTTGAGTTTGCGGTAGCTTAAATGTTATCCCGACTCCAAGCGTGGTGATGCTGTCTTCGATCGAGGCGCCTAAAAACTCATCACTTTCAAGTGTCAGCTGGCTCAGTTGAACCAAGAAAATACCAAGCTCAGCGCTGGCGCTTAGTGCAAAACCATCAGTATCGATATCAATCGACAGTGAATCATCAGCAACTCTGATTTCGCCTGAGGCGACATATTCAGCGCCGACATACGTAAAGCTCGGAGATTTGGCGTCACTTTGTAGGCTAATTAGCACTAGCGACGAGGCAATGAATATTTTAGTGATTGTTTTCATAGGGATTTTTTAGATTTTGCTTGAACATTTGGATAATACTTGAAAAACCAAAATATGCTAAATCAAACTATACTTTATACTGAAGTAAATATTGACCACTACAAAACACACCAATACACCGATGAAAAACAACAACGCGCCTAAAAATATCATAATAGAAGGCCCTATTGGTGTCGGGAAATCCAGTTTAAGTATAAAACTAGCAGCCAGTTTGGGAGCATCTTTACTGCTTGAGAAGCCCGCAGAGAATCCATTTTTAGAGCGTTTTTATAAATCGCCCAAGCACTATTCATTACCAACTCAGCTGTTTTTTCTATTTCAACGTGTTCAGCAACTGGCGGATGTGCAAATGCAACCCGTCACCGGAGTAGGTCAGGTGTCCGACTTTATGCTAGCGAAAGACCCAATTTTTGCTGAATTGACGCTCGACGCTGAAGAAATCATGCTTTATCAGCAGGTTTATCAAAGTTTATCGATAGATGCTCCGAAGCCAGATTTGATGATTTACCTACAAGCACCAGTGACAACTCTGCAGCGGCGAATTAAAAAGCGCCGCATACAATACGAGCAAAATATTGATACCGACTACCTACAGCGGTTGAGCGATGCTTACAGCCATTATTTTCATCACTACAATACATCGCCGTTGTTAATTGTCAATGCGGCTGATATTAACCCGATAGACAACGTTAATGACTATCAAGCATTATTGACACACATTAGTCGAATAGGCGCGGGTAAACATTTTTTTAATCCTCTGTCATCGGGTATTTAGCAACTGAAGTTGCTGATACTACTAGGCGTACGTCAAGCCTAGCCGCAATTATTCAAACGTAATCAATAGTTGTTCGGGGTTTTGGCTGGTTTAAGGTAAACTCTGACACAAGAATTTTTAGCAGAACTTTCTAGGAGAATATTGATGTCGGTAACTGTTACCACCCTCAAAAAAATGAAAGACGCCGGTGACAAAATCACTTGGCTGACCGCCTATGATTATAGCTTTGCTAATTTGCTCGATAGTGCAGGAATTGACGCAATATTAGTGGGTGACTCGCTTGGCATGGTGATGCAAGGACATGAAACACCGGTGCCGGTGACTATAGAAGACAGCATTTACCATACTCGATGCGTAGCACGTGGTGCACCTAACTCGATGATAGTAGGCGATTTGCCGTTTGGCAGCTACCAAGTAAGTAAGGAACAGGCCTATGAAAACGCGGTTCGGCTGATGCAGGCCGGTGCTCACACTATAAAACTTGAGGGTGGCGAGTCGCAGGTAGAAACGATTAAGTTTTTGGTTGATCGCGGCATTGCTGTTTGCGCCCATATTGGACTGACTCCCCAGTCTGTTCATCAGCTGGGCGGGTTTAAAATACAAGGCCGAGGTGAGGCGGCTAAACAATTATTGGAAGATGCTATTGGGGTGGAACGGGCTGGCGCTTTTGGCGTGGTACTCGAGGCTATTCCGCAAAACTTAGCGGCCGATATTACCCAGCGATTAAGCATACCAACTATCGGTATAGGCGCAGGGCCAGAGTGTGATGGTCAAGTATTGGTGCTGCAAGATATGCTTGGTATTTATCCGAAAAAAAGTCCCAAGTTTAGCAAGAACTACATGCATGGTTCTGAGACAATACGTGGCGCGGTAGAGAACTATGTTGCTGAAGTTAAACGTGGTGAATTTCCAGCTCAGCAGCACAGCTTTAATTGATAGGCGAAAAAAGTGACCTAATTTCAATTAAGTGTTGGAGTTTAATAGCTTATAAATAATGGATGCTAGTCTTCGGACTAAATACGAGTTTAGGTAAATTAAGTGAATAAAGTAAAACGAGTTCAGTCTTTGCGTGCGGCTGTACAAGCTGCCCGTAAAGATAAGAAAACAATTGGTTTTGTACCGACCATGGGTAATCTACACGAAGGTCATTTCGAGTTGGTTCGTGAGGCCAAACGTCGCGCTGAATTTGTGGTGGTTAGTATTTACGTAAATCCGACCCAGTTTGGCAAGAATGAAGACCTTGGCAACTACCCATCGACTCCCGAAGAAGACGCTCGAAGGCTGGCTGAGTTGGGCGCCGACTTGCTCTTTTTACCCGAGCAAGAGACTATCTACCCTGGGGATTTGGATCAGCAAACGGTAGTTTATGTGCCAAAAATAGGCGATATGTACTGTGGTAAAAATAGGCCAGCGCATTTTTATGGCGTTACCACCGTTGTCAGTCGTTTATTCAATATGGTACAGCCAGACATCGCTGTGTTTGGCAATAAAGACTACCAGCAAATATCTATTATTCGTCGCATGGTTGAAGATCTTGCGTACCCCATTCAAGTTGTGGGGGTTGATACCGTACGCTCTGAAGAGGGCTTAGCGCTATCGTCACGCAATGGCTATTTGAGCGCTAGAGAGATGCAAGTTGCGCCTAGTTTACAGCAACGTTTGCAAGCGATGTCTGTAGTACTCAAAGATCGACCGGCGGTAATTTCGAAGCAAGCCTTGAAGTCCTTAGAAAATGATGCAAAAGCAGATTTAGAAAAGAAAGGTTTCAAGCCTCAATATATTACTGTTTGTCGCCAGGATGATCTGAAACCAGCCAAAAAAGGTGATCAAGAGTTAGTTATTCTAGCCGCTGTTCAACTTGGTAAAGCTCGTTTAATTGACAACTTGGAAGTTGTTTTAGGCGAGTCCTAATCAGTTAATTAGTTATTGAGGCAGGTCCTGCCCGAAACAACTTTATCAGGGTGACTGATACCCTCAAGCATATATAACCTTAGTCTTGGATGTCTTGGTCGTTAAAACCGAGTAAGTAAAGAATGCTATCGAGCCCATGGGTAGATAAAGATTGCTTGGCTGATTCTCTTACCAGCGGCTTGGCTCTAAACGCAATACCAAGGCCGGCGGTACTAAGCATTAATAAGTCATTGGCGCCATCGCCAACGGCAATTGTTTGTTGCGGGTCGAGGCCTTCGTCTTTAGCGATTTGCTTAAGTAAAACGGCTTTGCGTTCAGCATCGATTACTGGGTAAATTGCACGACCAGTTAGTTTGCCGTTCTCAACGTCCAGTACATTGGCGTAAACATGATCTATGCCTAGCTTGTCTTTTAAGTAGTCACCAAAGTAATTGAAGCCGCCGGAGATGATCGCCGTCTTGAAACCAAACGCCTTGAGGTTGCGAATCAATTTTTCAGCTCCCTCCATCATGGGTAAATTTTCAGCGACCTCTTTCAATACATCTTCATTTAAGCCTTCAAGCAGCGCCATGCGCTGACTGAAGCTCTCGGTGAAATCAATTTCACCTTGCATCGCGCGCTCAGTGATTTTGGCAACTTGCTCGCCGACACCGGCATGTTTAGCTAACTCATCTATCACTTCAGCTTTGATAAGAGTAGAGTCCATATCAAAACATACGAGGCGCCGGCTCCGTCTAAAAGCATTGTCTTGCTGAATCGCGATATCGACGTCCAGTTCGGCGGCGATGCTGAGAAAGCTTGCGCGCATCGCTGACGGGTCTTTCGGCTTACCCTGCACCGTGAATTCAATGCAAGACTTAGTGTCATTAATCACCGCTTCATTTAGCGGCGTACGACCACTTAGACGAGTAATATCGTGAATATTTAGGCCTTGCTCAGCAGTAACCTTAGTTACCTTAGCAATTTCTTCCGCGGTTACCTCTCGGGTTAACAAGGTCAAAATATAACGATCAGCGCCTTGTTGTGAGACCCATTGTTGGTAATCTTGGTCGTCAATATCACGAATTTTTACTTTCAGACCTAGTGATTCTGCCTGCTGAAGTAGTTGCCACTTCAATTGACCAGAATTTTTCTCAACGGGGAGTTGTAGCAACATGCCTTGCGACACATGGTTGTGAATCACCGATTGGCCGATGTCTAGAATACGAACATCGATCTTTTCGATCACCGAATAAAAATCAGCGGAAAGACCAATGCGGTCTTCGCCCGAAATATTGAGTAGAATGATATTAGGCACGTTGGGTGTCCGTATTTTTTCGGCAAAAGGTCGTATAGATAATGCCTCGAGTTTACACTAAAGCGGATGGCGAACTTAAGGTCGCATGGGCTGTTTTTTCTGACGGTTGGCATTTCTTTCATTTCGCTAATGTAAATTGAGTGATCGACTACCTCGCGATCAGACAAATTAACGTATAATTGTTACAGCTCAGATTTATGAGCACAGAAAATTCTAGCAGCGGTGTTAATAAGCGCACCAACAATCGTTAACGACATTAGTAAGGTTATGAGCAAAAAAACCAAAGTAGGCGTAGTAGGCGTAGGGTATCTTGGCCAAATTCACGCGAAGATTTACCATGAAATGGAAAATGTCGAGTTGGTCATGTTGGCTGACACTCATGCGGACACTGTCTCAGAGTTAGCTCAGCGGTACGACTGCGAATTTACTACCAATCATTTAGATATGATCGATAAAGTTGATGCGGTTAGTATTGTAGTGCCAACCTCTCTGCATTTTGATGTAGCGCAGCCGTTTCTAGAGGCGGGTATTGCTACTTTGATGGAAAAGCCGATTGCGGCTACCGTCGATGAAGCGCGTAAGCTGGTTGATCTGGCTGCGCAAAACGAAGCGCCGTTTTTAATCGGTCATTTAGAACGCTATAACCCTGCATTAAGGGCCGTTGCTAGCAAAGTGGCCGAACCTAAATATATCGAGGTTCATCGGCTTGGTACCTTCGTCGAGCGCGCCACTGACGTTGATGTAATTACCGACCTAATGATTCACGATTTAGATTTAGTCTTGTCATTAGTTGACGAAGAGCCATGCGATGTTCAAGCGATTGGTTCCTCAGTAATTACTGATCATATTGATCTTGCTAATGTTCGTCTTGCCTTTCCGAGTGGTGCGGTCGCTAACATTACCGCCAGTCGCGTATCAAATAAACGCTTCCGACGTTTCCGTGTTTTCGGCCCTGAAGGTTACTACGGTATTAACTTGATGGATCAAGAATTAGATATTGTTACAAAAGGAGATGCGCTCGAAGGTAGCGAGTTCCCGGGTTTAGACGTAGAGCATATTAAGTTCGATAACGAACAACCCCTGCAAATTGAGTTGGCACATTTTGTCCAAGTCGCGCAAGGTCAAGCAATGCCGATGGTTACCGGTTTACAAGGCTTACGAGCATTGCAGCTAGCGGAGCAAATACAAGAAATTTTACGCGACTCGGTGAATTAATAATGATTTTGTTTAGAAAGGCTACCCGCAAACAGTCTTCTGCGCATGTTGTTTTAGTTATATTTTCGCTATTAATTAGCGCTCTCAGCCATGCTCAGGCCGACTGTCAAATTGATAACCCAGCGCTGCAAGCAATGCCCATAATTGAGGTAGTGCTTACTCGTGAAGACGGCACTAGTCACTCGATGCCGGCCAAATTGGCTGACAACAATAGAACTCGGGCTGCCGGTTTTCAGCGCGTGTGTGAGTCTACTATCAAGGCAATGCCGATTCTGTTTGTGTTTAAGCGCGAGTCGGTACCGAGCTTTCATATGAACAACGTTGTGGCTCCCATTGACATCGCCTTTATCGACGAAAACGGTTTGCTTGATAGCATTCAGAGTATGAAACCATACTCTATGTTGCACGTCAGAAAGCCCAGATACAGTCCTACCCGCCCAGTCTTGTATGCCTTAGAAGTTCATCAGGGTTTTTACCAAAAGAACAACATCGTCGTATCTAACAAAATGACATGGATCTTAAGTGCTGGTGATGATTGATTATCTCGACTGGCAATCCGATTTATCGCTCGAGCAGGTGTTTACTGGAGCGGCTCCATTTGCTTACCCATCGATTGTTGATCATTCGAGGACGTTGTACCTAAGTAAAGACAAGCATGACAATCGGTCTGTTCTGATGCTATCCACTACTGATAACACCGAATCGATTACTCCTGTACCGTTTAACTTACAAACTCGAGTTAATGAGTACGGCGGCAAACCATACTGGCTATTTGGTAGCTCGGTGATATTCGCTAATCAATCTGATCAATGTCTATATCGTCAACAACTCGATTCATCTTTGATACCTGTTCTGCAGGCCAACAAGCCTCAGCGAATAAGCGTAGAGCCAAGTGACCAACGGCGATTTATGTACACCGATGTACATCAGCTTAAGAACGATTATATTCTTGCTATTGTTGAGGCTGAGCGTGCTGGAGTACAGAATTCAAGTAATCAAATGTTTATCGCGGCGCTCAGCGAAGACGCCAATGAAGCGCCCTCTATAGCGATTGAGGGCGCCGATTTCTACAGCAATTTAGTGGTAAACAAGTCGCAAGATAAAGTCGCATGGGTGCAATGGAATCATCCAAATATGCCTTGGGATAATACGCAACTCATGGTTGCCGATTTGGTCTATCAGAGTGCCGTACCAAGTTTGCAAAACCCGACCCAAGTGACATTATTGAGCAGTCCAGATGGTGGTTCAAGCGTTTGCCAATTACTATTCAGCCGAAATAATAGACTGTTTTTTTCGGCAGACTACTGCAGTGACGATGGTCGCAAACATGCCGATGTAAGTGATAATTATTGGAACGTTCATGTCTATGACTTCGCTAATGGGAACGATACAGCAAAACTCAGCCGAGTGACCTCAGGTGAGCAAGAGTTCGGTTACCCGCACTGGGTTTATGGTGATCATCGAATTGTTCAGCTTAACCAAGACAGCTTGTTGACAATCCGCAGCACCGTATCGGGAGATCAATTAATTGTGATTGATCAGTGCAGTTTGGAGTACCAAAGATTGGATACCCCAAGTCTATCGCAGTCAGTACCAACAAGCTTACAACACTTACACAGCGATGGCTCTGGGCGCTGTGTTCTAGAACGGCTACCGTTCGATGCAAACCCCAGTCTGGTTCAACTTGACTATCTAGCGGTTGACCAAAGCACGCAGCAGCAAACGTTGATTGAAGCCGCGGAGTGTGATCTTGAAATCAGCCAGGCTACTGAAGTGAGTTTTGCTGTCGATAGCGTCGAAAACGCCTATGGTTTCTATTACGCGCCGACAAATTCTGCACAACAACAAAAAACGCGCACTGATGCATTGCCACCGCTTCTAGTGATGGTACACGGCGGCCCGACGGCTAGAGCCTATGGACATTTTGATTTGCAAAAACAGTTCTGGACCTCTCGTGGTTTCGCTATCTTAGACGTTAATCACCGTGGAAGTTCTGGCTACGGTCGCCGATTTCGTGATTCGCTTTATGGTTATTGGGGCGAGCGTGATGCTAGCGACATAGTGGCTGGCATTGGGTATTTGATTGAACAACAAAAAGTTGACCCCGATCGGATTTGCATTCGCGGTAAAAGTGCCGGTGGCTATGCCGTTCTCAGAGCCTTAACCGAGTACCCTGAAATGTTTAAAGCTGGGGCCTGTTATTATGGCATCGGTAATCTCGTTACATTAGCCGAGACTACCCATAAGTTTGAAAAACACTACACCGACCGATTGATCGACGAAGTGTATGACCCTGAAGTTTCGAATCAACCTCACAGTAAGTTTTATCAACGCTCACCGATTAATAAAATGACCCAGCTCGGCAGTGCCATGATTGTCTTTCAAGGAGCACTAGATCGAGTGGTTCCGCCGTCGGTGGCGCAGGAAGTTATTGGCGTATTGAGAGACGCCGGCATCGATCATAAGTATGTCGAGTATGCAGACGAGGGCCATGGTTTTAGGCGGCCAGAGAATAATATCGATGCTTGGCAAAAAGAGTTGGGGTTTTATCGCCGCGTCCTTGGCGACGAAACTAAATCGTAAAAATAGTATTTTTAAAAGAGCAGTTTATGAACATTATTGAAGAGAGAACCATCGCCCTTGCAGGTGTGTTGCAAGCCTGCCAACAAGTGCAGTCATTAGCACGCACCGGTGTCGCTGATCAGACCGTTTACGCGAGCTGCATGCAATCTGTACTGGTGCTTGATGCAATGAGCACGCCAGCTGTTTATGGCGGGTTAGGCGGAGTTCGTAGCGGATTGATTTTGTTAAACCAGGGTGTTTTGAACTCGCCCGACATCAGTGACTTAGAAGTGCTGCGTTATATGATGTCTATTCTTCAACTGCAAAAACAACTCTATACTGATGAACAAAAATTCAGTGAATTTGGCCAGTCAATTGATCGTCTAAGCAGTTTTTCAAAAGATGATTTAGCCAGTGCCTTCTCAGAGGTATATCAAACTTATGTCAGTGTTATGCGGCCACAAATTATTGTCCAAGGCGAGCAAGAGTATCTGCAACAAGACGGTGTGCCTGAGCAAGTTAGAACTATGTTACTTGCCGCTGTGCGGTCGGCCGTTTTGTGGCAGCAAAAAGGCGGTGGAAAATTCCGTTTAGTGTGGGAGCGTACGCGCATGCGCGAGGCCGCTAAGAGCCTACTTGCACAGCATTAAAAATAGTGTCAAATAAAAATATTGGTATAGCAAGTTGTGGCCCGTTAACCTTCGAGAAAAAACATGAAAATTTCACTATTGCTTAGCGGTAACGAGCTGATGAGCGGCGATACGGTAGATTCGAACTCTGCTTATATCGCTCAATCACTTAAGGACTTGAGTTTAGTTCCCTATATCAAAAAAGTGGTAGGTGATGACATGCCATTACTGGTTAGTTCTATTCAAGAGCTAAGCCAAATATCGGACGTGTTAATCGTAAACGGAGGTCTTGGTCCAACGGTTGATGACCTCACCGCAGTGGCTTTATCTCAGGCGATAGGCTCACCGATAATTCGTAATGCCGATGCTTTTGCCAAATTGGACGAGTGGGCAACTCGGCGTGGCTTTGTGATGACTGAGTCAAATCTCAAGCAGACCGACCTACCGGCTATTTGCGATATTATTGATAACCCAAATGGCTCAGCGGTCGGTTTTCGTTGTGTTGTTAACGATTGCTTGATTATGTGTACTCCAGGTGTACCGAGTGAGCTTAAACCAATGGTCGAGAATCACCTATTACCGCTCATACGAGAGCATGGCAATATTGAGGCTAAAAGCCATATTACCCGTTTGCGGCTATTTGGTATCACCGAGTCGGGCTTGCAAGATACGGTAAATCAAGTGTTTCCAGATTGGCCTGCAGACATCGATTTAGGCTTTCGTGTGCAAATGCCGGTGATTGAAGTTAAGTTCACCACTGTGGGAGACCAGTTTCTAGCATTGAACCGTCAATGGGCGGAGAAGTTTGAGGCGCACTTTGGTGACTATGTGATCGGCCGTGACAGCACTCGATTGAGTCAAGCATTGAACCGTGCACTTGGTCAGGAAAATCTGCGGCTGACCACTGCAGAGTCCTGTACCGGAGGGCAAATTGCCGCGGCGATTACCAGCGAAGCAGGTTCTTCATCGGTATTTGAAGCCGGTTATGTGGTTTATTCTAATCGTATGAAGCAACGTTCATTAGGCGTTGACCAACACTTATTGTTACAACACGGCGCGGTTAGCCAAGAGGTTGTGATTGCCATGGCTGAAGGCGCAATAGAAAAGTCGGGTGCTGACATCGCAGTATCAATATCAGGTATAGCTGGGCCTGACGGTGGCTCTTCAGATAAGCCTGTTGGCTTAGTGTGGATGGCTTGGGGCAAAGCGGGAGAAATCACTGCCCGGAAGTTCTTTTTACCGATGGGACGTCAGGGCTTTCAGCGTATGGCAACGGCGATAGCCATGGATTTGGTACGTCGAGAGGTCTTAGGTCTCCCGACTGATATTGACTACTTTAGCGAGCTTAAGAAAAAGCGCAGCTAGTTTGGGTATTAGTTTAAGAGTTGCTGTTTAGAAAAACAGTAATTTAATAATGAAAGCGACGATCACAATGTTTAATGTCATCTTAATTGCTCCGGTTCCCCGTTCTATTTGAACATTGGCCGCAATCCAGGCACCAATCCAGGTGCCGATACCGAGGGCAATGCCGTATTTCCAAACCAGTTCAAGCTGTGAGGCGAAAACTGTGAGCGCCACCGAGGTGTAGCAGAGGACAATGAATACTTTGTGAGCGTTGGTGGTGATTAGGTCGAGTTGCATGACTCTATTGAGCACCGGCATTAATAAAAACCCCACACCGATATGAATAAAACCACCCCAAAAACCAATCAACACCATTAAGGTATGGCCTGCAATAAGACGATTACGCGAAGGCGTTTGATTGATCTCAATAGTTTTTGCTTCAGGCAGTGCCATAACTATTAGTACTACAACCATGATGATCGCGAGTAAGTTATTGAACTGATCGTTAGGTATTCGTGATGCTAAGCTAGCGCCAATCAACGTTCCAGGAATGGTGCAGGCCGCCAAGCTAAAGCTCAGTTTGAAGTTTGAAAAGCCTTTTTTGTAGAATGCCAATACTGCGGAAATATTTTGCGGCAAGATCGCGATGCGATTAGTGCCATTAGCAACGGTTCCAGGTACACCGAGGAAAATCATAATGGGGACAGACAGCATCGACCCACCGCCAGCCATCACATTCAGGAAACCAGTGGCGACACCGGTGATAACAAGTAGGATTAATTCAAACATCGGATAATTGTAACTAAAGCTAGGTAATAAGTGGACGCTGTTGGCTAAATAACTTGCTAAACTCGAGCCTATGCAAATATTTAGCCAAGCTTACCCCGAGTCTTATTCGCCCCTGAGTGATCCGCGATTACCGATGCTGATTATTCCTGGTCTCTTCGGCTCGACCGCTAATTGGCGAACCTTTGCCAAACAGTTGAGTGAGTACTGTCCAGTAATCGTTCTTGATCAGCGTAACCATGGTCGTTCGCCGCATGCTGATTCGCATAGTTACCTGGATATGGTGGCTGACCTACTCGAGTTGATTAATTCTTACGGCTTAACGCAGGTTAATTTATGCGGTCATAGTATGGGTGGCAAAGTTGCAATGGCTTTTAGCCTGTTAAACCCTGAAAGAGTCAATAGTTTAGCAGTTTTAGACATCGCGCCGGTAGAATATACGCATACTCATGCACCTTACTTAGAGAAAATGATTGCCATCGACCTAGTTGTTTTGGAGTCTCGAAGTGCCGCAGACAAGCTACTCAAAGATGCCATTCCTGAAACATCGACGCGACTTTTTTTACTGCAAAGCTTGGCGAGGACTCAGGGTAAGTTTTATTGGCGGCTAAACTTAGCGGTTCTATTAACCTATATGCCGAAAATTCTTAGTTTCCCGTTTACGCGACTTGAAGGCCTTAGTAATTTAGGCAAGACTCTATTTATCAAAGGTGAGCAATCTAACTACATCCGAAAATCTCATTATAATCAAATACTTAATTATTTTCCTTCAGCGAAATTTCAGTCTATTAAAGAAGCTGGGCATTGGTTGCATGCCGAGCAGCCTAAAGCGGTAATGGCGGCTTTATTAAACTTTTTTCAAATTGGTATAAAAAATGACTGATTTAAGTAATGAATCTGATCAACAACAGGTCAACTACACCATTGTGGATAAAAAAAGAAAGTATGCGCTTTTAATCGAAGCACATTCACACGATTTATATAAGTACGCTTTGTGGCTTTGTAAAGATAAGCCTATGGCCGAAGATGTAATGCAAGAAGCCTTTTTACGTGCATGGAAGTCGTTAGACAGTTTACGCGAAGCCAAAG
>JBLHRL010000084.1:0-12233 GCA_047625975.1 Arenicella sp. | reverse complement strand
ATCAGGGTTACCAGCGCCGATACAACCAGCGAGGTTTTCCATTTAGCTGTTACACCTTGAGTTTCCCAAAGGAAAAATACAGTGGATGCCATAAGTGCCATGGATATTAGCCAAAATGAAATGCCGACAAAATCGTCGGCAGCTAGGTTAGCTGCAGCAGTGGCGGTGCTAGGTATTATTAGTAAAAATAACAATGACGCTATTATTTTTGTTGATAGATTAGTTTGACTTAAAGAAAAGCCTTTTTTTTTGGTGTGAGCATTGTTTATTAACATTTCTGTCCTCGTTTTTAACGTTCTAAGAAGTTTTCATCTGCTAAATGCCTTTGTTGTAATAGTGACAGCATAAGTTCGCATCAAAGTTTTATAAAAATACGCTTAAAACATATACAATTTACAAATCAACAACAAATCTATCTGCCGCAAATAGCAATAAGCTGATGTCGTCGTCGACGACTTACAAATAGAAACGTCAAGACTCACTCAACATTTTCTTATTGTCAACCTACAATTAATTATATGAACAGTTTGTGAAGGTAATTGTGACAAGTGTGAATCGGATTGCGACGCATGTGATCTGACAGCTCATTTAACCACTTTATTGTGACACCGGATCGTGGCATCAGATCGACTTATAACATTGTCAAATACGACTATTAAGAGTGTCCATAATTTAAGATTATTAGTGTGCTTGACAATGATTTCAATAATTTTTAAATAAGTGAAAAGAGAAATCCGTATGAAAGCAGTAGCAAAAAATGGTAGAGCCTTAAAATCTGAATTAATGCTTAAATTCAGATTTTATGCGTTAATGATGGCGTTGTCTGTCGCCTTGATGTCGCCACCTCGAGCGATCGCTGAGCAACAAAGCGCTAGCTTAGTCAGCAGCGATATATTGGAAGAGCTAGTGGTCATTGGTCGGAAGCGCAGCAATGTCGAAAAGGTGCAGAATATTCCCTTAGCTGTGACCGTAATATCGCCAGCTCAGCTGGCGATACAAGGAGCGGCGAACATTGAAGATATCGAGACTTTATCACCTAACTTGGTTATAGATTTAGCCACAGCTGGGCCTGGCGCAGGCGCGATGTCGATTCGCGGAGTTAGCTTTGACGATGTTGAAAAGAGTTTTGAGCCCACCGTTGGAGTTGTCATCGATGGCGTTTTTCTAGGTACAAATACCGCGCAACTTACAAATGCGTTTGATTTTGAGCAAGTCGAGGTTTTCCGTGGCCCGCAGGGTACCCTGTTCGGTCGAAACACTACTGGCGGCACAATAAATATTCAACGTTCTCGGCCCACCGGTGAGGCCGGTGCGCGTTTAAACGCAACCATCGGTGATTTTGGTCGTCAAGAATTCAATGCGGTCGTTAATTTAGGCGTTACTGAGAATTTAGCCTTGAAATTTTTTGCTTATGATCGCCAAACTGATGGGTATTATAGAAATGTAACCTTGAATCAGAATGTTGGAGGCAATCACGCGAGCAATTTTGGGTTAACCGCGCTCTTTTCAGCAAATGATAGTCTTGAGTTTCTATTGACTGTAGAGAATCAGAAAATTGGTGGCGATCCGGCCGGCTCATCCTTTTCTAATAATACTGATTTAGTCTGTCAAATCCCTAGCTTTGCAGGTGGTGCTGGTGGTTCAGAGCAATGTAATCGCAATTTAGATGAAGACCTTTATAAAACTTTTGGTAATGAACCGAGTTTTTTAGAATACGATGAAGATGCTGTTACTTTGCAAGTTAAATACTTACTTGCCAATTTCGAATTAGTATCAATAACTGGTTATAGGGAGTCTGACGAGTTGGTAAACACAGATTTTGATGCTACTTCAGTGGATTTTTTTACGGTTCGAAGAGCGCAGAAATATAAGCAATTCAGTCAGGAACTAAGGTTGGCTGGAGACTTTACTAAAAATATAAGCGGTGTTTTCGGCGTCTATTATTTCAACAATGAATATCAGCTTAATCAAGACACTAGTCTTGGCCCGATTCCGTCGCAAACGCCAAGTGGCTTAACCATTAACGCACTGACTGATCATCAAGTTGAATCGTATGCGGTGTTTGCTGATTTCGACTTTAGCTTAGCAAAAGACTGGCGGCTGAGTGTTGGCGGCCGATATTCAAATGATGAGAAAACGTTTAGTCGAACGTTTTTAGAGCGGCTCCCACGCGCACCGTTTATTGCTCAAGTTAACCCTAAAAACAACAAAGACTGGAGTGAAGTCACGCCACGTGTAAGTTTAGACTACAGACCTAATGATAATACTTTACTCTACGGATCTTATTCTAAAGGCTATCGGTCTGGAGGTTTTAACGGTCGTGCTAATTCTAGTTTTGGGGTAGCCGCTTCATTTGCGCCTGAAACGGTGAATTCACTTGAATTTGGAGGTAAGTTTACTTTTGTCGATGGGCTGGTTAACTTGAATGTGGCGGTGTTCAGCTCTAACTACAACGATAAGCAAGAAGATATTGTTGTGGCTACTTCATTCCCTGCAATTAACCCTCAAGAAACAATCACATTGAATGTAGCCAGTGCTAGTATCGAGGGCGTTGAAATTGATTTTAAGGCAAAAATGTCTGCTAACTTTACAGTCACCGGTTCTATTGGACTATTAGACGCATCATATGATCAATTTCAGATAGATCTGAATGGCAACGGTATCCCCGACGTTGGCGAAGATGCATCTACTAGAGATTTGCGTCGAGCACCCGATTATACCCTCTCTGTAGCCGCCGATTATGTTATGCCGCTTGGAAACGGTGACTTAGGCTTCAATCTACGTTATAGCAACATTGATGACTACCAAACAACCATTGTGCCGCAGCAAAGTGATTTCGGTCGTAATGATCAACGAGGTCTGCATCTATCTGAAAATGATTTGTCGGTATCGCTTACTTATTCCCTTGAAACGGCCAATGGAAAGGACTACTACATTCGTTTTTTTGGTCGAAATATTTTCGATGAAACGGGCATTAATTCGGCTGTATCGGTCGCCGGTTTATTTACCTTCGGAGGCGCGCGTGCTCCACGTGACTATGGCATTACCATCGGCGCTGACTTCTAGATTGGCCTAACTATTTACTACTTAAGATTAGGCGAATGAAAATTTTACTAAATTTACATGATGTATCAGGCTTTTTACGCACCCTAGTCATAAGGGCTGATTAGTGTCCCAATAAATAAATAAATAAATAATGAATGTTGCTATAGCCAGCCGAAGCTTAATGTATGCAGGATTAATTCCTTTTTTCGGAGGAGCAATCGCTATCGTATTAGAGCTTAACTCTTGGTGGGTAATTGACGATATCGGCCATAGTTTTGCGCTCTATGCGCTTGCTATCGCCAGCTTTATGTCGGGTGTTTATTGGGGCTTAGCACAGCTGCACGGTAATAAAAAAAGGCTGTTATTTCAGAGTAACGTAATGGTTATATTGCCCTGGGTCGCTTTCCTTTTTTTTGGTGATGGTGTCGCTTTCTACTCGGCCTTGGCCTACGTCTTCTTTAAGCAATACTTACTCGATCGCCAACTAACAATTGACGGGATCTTCGAACATGCATATCTACGCGACCGTAAAATAATTGCGATTACTGTTTGCTCGTTGATGCTGATGATTGCTACTTTTAATGCCTACTGGAAAATAAGCTTTTTTACCTCATAACTATTACTGGTTAGTTGATAGCCTGACTGAGCTTTGGGTATTCAACCTGTAGTTAAATCTTACTTTTTAATAAAGTAGTTAATCGATTTAGACAAAGCCTGCTTTTACCGTTCTGAAAAGACACAACTTTATTGTCAGGTCATCGGTTAACGAAATTAGGTAGTAATTTTTATTTAAAATTCGGTTAACAAGTAAGATCCAATTTTGCCCTATTATAGGAATCAATGTTACTAGCCGAATGAAAGCATCATGCGAATTAAATGGTTGTTAGCTAGCCCTAGACTTGCTGACTATCAGTTCTGCACTTTTAAAAGGTTCGCCGTCACTGACTAGTAGTGTGATGACGTTGCTTAATAGCAAAATCAACCGCTTCTATGAAGCGACAGTCAAAGGAGATAAACGTGTTATTTAAATCGTTTTGCTAAAATGGCATATTTATGTCGGCTGATGACTGAGAGCGCAGGCCGTATTAAGGATTTTCGGAGTAGGTAAATAATCACTTTAAAGACCGCAAAGACCGACTGTATACAACTGTCAAACGTTTCGCCAAGCTATAGCAAACGAATCATGGGGTGAGATGAGAGGCCGTACCGAGAAAGTATTTGCAGCATGCATTGGCAGATGCTGAGTTAGAACTACCAGCCCCCGAATAGCTATTTACAACTTATAATCAGACTCATCTCTATCCAGAATCAATTTAAGCTGATTAAAATGCTGCTCAGCGCTGCCAGTATAAGACTCCCATTGCATTGCTGTTTTCTCGGCGATACTGTCGGATAAAAAGTTTAACTCCTTACCCGTTTGTAAAGCTCTGACATAGGTTTCTGCTGATCGCTCAAAGTAGAACAACCGGTTGAATGCGTCAGCCACGCTTGAACCTAAAATCATAATCCCATGGTTGCCCATGATCATCACTTTCTTTTGTGGGTCAGTAAGCATTGTTGCACAGCGCTCACCTTGATCAAGGAAAGCCATACCATCAAAGTCTGAATCTATCACAACACGATTATAAAATTGCGCGGTATTCTGATCAATAGCCGGTAGCCTAGGATCTTTGAATGTGGCTAGCACGGTGGAAAATATTGAATGGACATGCAGCACGCACCGAGCATGCGGACAATGTCGATGAACCGCGCTATGTAAACCCCATGCCGTTGGATCGGGGGCATTGATTTGCGTCATTGTCGAGTCATCATTTGCATCGAGCAATAACAGGTCACTACTCTTAATAAGAGAGAAGTGATGTTGATTCGGGTTGATTAAAAATCGACTACCATCGTCATTAGTCGCTACTGAAAAATGGTTCGCAATTCCTTCGTGGTAATTTAAACGCGCCGCCGATCTAAACGCGGCCGCTAAATCAACTCGCTGTTGCTGTACTGAATAAGACATATACTAACTCCGAAGTTAATTAACTAATTGATACCGGAGCTGTTTTTTTTGTGTCTAAAAAATGTAAACATTCCGATAGTCAACGTTAAATCTATGGCCTAACGTTGGCGAACAATGCTACCTAGGCGAGCGGGTTTTAGGCAACCTGCTATACTAATTAAAAAGAAATAAAAGATCATAATGAATAACGCCTCTGACTCAGTTCAACAAGCCGTACAGGCAGTACAAACTGCCGATCACCAGACTATGTTGATGGTGCTCGGGATAACAGGTTTGCTGGCACTCGCGGTTCTGGTTGTGCCATTGGCGGCCCGTCTAAAAATCCCTTTTACTGTTGCCCTTGCCGCAGTTGGTGTGTTGATCGGTTTAGGATCAGAGGTTATTTTGTTGGCGCCTGGGCTGGGCTTCTTACATGAATTTATACAGGCAATAAACTCTCTCGAGATAACTTCAGAAGCGGTATTTTTTGTGTTTTTGCCGGCCTTGGTATTTGAATCGGCATTGGCAATAGACGTGCGCCGTTTGTTCGACGATATTTCGCCTATTCTTATGTTGGCAATTATTGGCTTGTTGATATCAACCGCGGTGATTGGATTCATCATGGCTTACGTAACTCATGTTCCCTTGTTAGCATGTTTGTTGTTGGGGGCTATTGTCTCTGCTACCGACCCGGTCGCGGTAGTGGCTATTTTCAAAGACTTGGGCGCACCACAGCGCCTAGCGATACTGGTAGAAGGCGAAAGCCTATTCAACGATGCTACGGCGATTGTAGTCTTTACCATTATCTCGGCGATGCTGCTGGGGCAGTCTGATCCCACGTTACTAAGTGGCATCGGCTCTTTCCTTAAGGTGTTTTTTGGCGGCATCGTCGTCGGCTATCTCACCGCCCGACTTATCTGCTTATTGCTCGTGCATATTGGCGATTCCAATTTGCCTAAAATCACCTTGACCATTTCGCTTGCTTATTTGTCGTTTATTATTGCCGAGCACAGCCTCCATGTGTCTGGCGTTATGGCCGTGGTGACCGCCGCTTTGGTGCTTGGTTCACGCGGGCGCAGTGTGATTACACAAAGTGCATGGCACGGCCTAGAAGAGGTCTGGGAGCAGATCGGTTTTGTGGCCAACTCTGTGATCTTTATTTTGGTTGGCTTGAAAGTACCCTCTATTATGGCGGCCATGGATAGCCAGCAATTTATTTGGTTGGCGGTGTTATTGCTGACGGGTTTTACCGCGCGCTTCGCGATTATCTTTGGCTTAGTGCCGGTGATGAGCAAGTTGGGTTGGTCAGCGCAAGTCAGCACCGGCTACCGTGCTGTGATGTTTTGGGGTGGTCTGCGTGGTGCGGTGTCTTTAGCACTGGCTTTGGCGGTGATCGAAAACGATGGTTTTGCGCCGGAAATTCAAGAATTTTTGGGCGTCATGGTTACTGGTTTCGTGTTGTTCACACTCGCCATCAATGCCACTACAGTGCCATTGGTTATGCGCGCATTTGGATTGGGGGAACTTGGTCCTGCCGATACGGCAATTCGAGATCGAGCATTTGCAAAAGCGATGGCTAACGTCAGTGAGCAAGTTAAAGACACCTCGCGCGCTATGCATATTGGTGAGCAACAAACTAACCAAGTGATAAAACCTTATGAGCGGCTAATTGACGCTAGCTTAAAAAAAGCTGCTAAAAATAATCTACGCGATGAAGATTGGCTGTTGATTGGTTTGCGTATGGTGTGTGCGAACGAGAAAAAAGCCTATGAGCAGATGTTGGATCGAGGCGAGGTTTCGGCCGACACAGCACGTAGCCTGTTCGGGCTCGCCGCTGATCTCAGCGACAGCATCAAACACCGCGGGCTTGTTGCCTACTTAGATGGTTATCGCTGTAAACTTGGTTTCCACTGGCACACCAAGTTAGCAATGAGGGTTCAACGGACCTTCGGCTATAGCCGTTTGTTGGCAAACAATTTAGCTAATCGCTTTCAAGTGCTAGAGGCCGAGTGCAGGGTATTGCACGAGCTAAAAGACAATGTATCGACACAACTCGCTGACATGATCGGCTCCGATGCCACGGGTAAGTTGCAGCAGATATTAGCTGCTCGAGCAATAGAAACAGAGCAGGCATTAGAAGTGCTTAGAGTTTGCTATCCAGAGTACGCTAAAGCACTCGAGAAGAGAGCCTTACAACAAACCGCTATGCGTTTGGAACAGAATCAATACAAGGAAATGATGGCGGGTTCGCTTATCAACAAAGACGTTGCCAGCGAATTAAAAGAGAGTATGCGCGAGCGCTATCAAGAACTGCAACAAAAACTCAGCCTTGATCTGGGTCTGGACGCTAATGAGTTGGTTTCAAAAATGAATTTCTTTGAGAATCTGGATCAACGCGCTCAGCAGGATATTGCCAAATTGCTCAAACCTCGTTTGGCTCTACCAGGTGAGACGATTTTTGAGAAGGGTGGCCCACCAGATGCGATGTATTTTATTTCGTCGGGCGGCATCAGAGTTTTGCTAGACAAGCACGTGATTATTATCGGCAGCGGCGATTGTTTCGGAGAGATGGCGTTACTGCAACAACAACCGCGAATAGCCAGTGTGATTTCGGATGGTTTTAGTGAGCTTTTGGTGCTTCATACCAAAGACTTTAATCAGATGCTCAATAAGGATGCTGAATTGCGTCAGCAAATAGAAGAAATCGCTGAGCAACGAGCGATAGAGAATCAAAATGACTTGCCAGCTAATCCATAGAAAAGCTTAGTCTGGCGTTAGTTTTGCTAAAGTGGGCGGGGCTTTTGAACACCTCGCATAATATCGAAGGTTTAAAACATTTAAGCGATACTAAATTGACTTGGCTATATCGGCAGATGATGCTGTCGGGACAGTCTTATCTTGATCTAGGCTAGCACCAATGTTTTTCATCACTAGGTGAATGCTTTACTGGCGGTGCTTAAGGCTAAAATTTTCGAATTTGGCAATTGCTAGGCTGATAGATAGGTATGTCATTATGAGTTTTCGAGTTATGTTTTGTTAGTGACCTAATCGCCGCTTAACTTAACTTAGAGGCATACCCCTCAATCGGGTACCGAGCTCTCGGCATTGATCAGAAGCGTCGTTGCGACGTCGCGAATGGCAATATTATCCTTGAGTAAGAGGGCTTTTAGTCGACAGTAGTTGAGTTTGGTATTTTAATTATAGATTGACGTAAGACCATAATTTAAGTAATCGATTTCTCATTATTGCCGTGTAGCAGATGCTTATAGACGGCGATTGTTACGGCCAATAACAACGATCATTCCCGTCGCAAACTAGCTGTATGGCTTAGGTCGCGTTTACCGTTGATTTCATCTAAACTTAATCTCGTAGTTTAGGAAAAGCAGCACTCTAAAATTTATTGGTATTCTCTATGAGCAACATTGCCCGCCCGTTTCGAGTCGACATTGACCAAAGCGCCATTGATGACCTAAAACAAAGGTTAGCCAATAGCCGCTTGCCTGAAACACAAACAGTAGACGATTGGAGCCAAGGTATTCCGTTGGAAACGGTGCAAGAATTCAGCGATTATTGGCGTCATCATTACGATTGGTTTGCCTGCCAAGATAGACTTAATCGCTACCCTCAGTACTTGATTGAGATCGATGGTGTCGACATTCATTTCTTGCATATTAAATCGCCTGAGCCAAGTGCGCGACCATTGCTAATGACTCATGGTTGGCCTGGTTCGATGCTCGAATTTATTGAGCTTATTGGTCCACTAACAAACCCAACTAAATATGGAGGAAGCGCCGAAGATGCTTATCATTTAGTATTACCATCGCTTCCAGGGTATGGTTTTTCGGCGAAACCGACCAGCGTTGGTTGGAGTACCGAGAAAATAGCCAGTGCCTGGGATAGCTTAATGGTAAACATTGGTTATCATCGTTACTTTGCTCAAGGTGGTGATTGGGGTGGTGTTGTTACAGCCTCCATTGGTGCCCAAAATTTAGGCCATTGCGCCGGTATTCATCTGAATCTTGTAGTCGTGGGGCCGCCTGATATGGACATAGTGAAGGCGCCGACACCTGATGAAGTAAAGGCATTAACTCAATACCAAAAGTACCTTAAAGAGGGTGCTGCTTATGCGGCCATACAGGGTACACGCCCACAGACCATTGGCTACGCATTAGCCGATTCACCGATTGGTCAGATGGCATGGATTTTAGAAAAATTTCACCAGTGGTCTAGTCCTGATGCGCTGCAAAAAAACTTTAGTAAAGACCATCTTCTCGACAATATTTCGCTCTATTGGTTAAGTAATTCCGCAGCGTCGTCGGCACGTTTGTATTGGCATAGCTTTGCCAAGTCTGACTTGTCTGAGGTGACCTTGCCAACCGGCGCTAGCATTTTTGAGAATGAACTTATTCAACCGTCGAGACGATGGGCCGAGCAACGATTTAAAAATATTCAGTTTTGGCAAGAGAATAAAGGCGGCGGACATTTCGCGGCAATGGAATTGCCCGAGTTGTTTGTTCAACAGCTTAGAGAGTGCTTTCGAGGCATGAAGCTTTAGATATGCTTTGACGCTTTAAATAGTAGCGGCTAAAATTGAATTATCAGCATTGTTTTATGCCGTTGTAACCTTAGCCGCTTTCAGTCTTAGTCTGCGCTAGGTAATACCCAATCGGCGCGAGGAAAGTGACAAGTATAGCCGTGTGGGTAGCGTTCTAAATAATCTTGATGCTCTGGTTCTGCAGTCCAAAAGTCGGTCGCAGGCGAGACTTTAGTCACTATTTTACCTGGCCACAAGCCAGACTGATTGACCGTCTCGATGATTTTGTGGGCCGCCGCTTTTTGCGACTCTGAGGTGTAAAATATCTCAGATCGATATGAGACACCCATATCATTACCTTGTCGGTCCATAGTCGAAGGGTCGTGAATTTGAAAGAAGTATTCGAGTAGTTTGCTAAAACTGATGAGCTCAGGGTTAAAGTCAATCTCTATACCTTCAGCATGGCTACCATGATTTTGGTAGGTCGCATTCGCCACATCTCCACCGGTATAACCAACACGAGTCTGGTTTACTCCGGGCAATTTGCGAATTAGATCTTGCATGCCCCAAAAGCACCCACCGGCTAATACTGCTGTTTCTGTGTTACTCATTTTAGGCACCTGTGTTATTTAAATTCTATTATAGTCTAGAACAAGTGAAAGCGATTTAGCATGCATGGTTTTTTACAATTATTACGAGGGGCAAAGCGGCTAAGCATTTTTGGATTACGCCAAATTAAATCGAGCTTGATGCGCGCAGATATACACATGCGCTCTAGTTTCAGTATACTGATTATCTAGTCGCCACAATTACAGCAACATTAGGGCTCATTCGGATATGAAAAAACTAACTATGATGGACACCGGGTTTTTACTCGCAGAGAGTCGTGAAACACCAATGCACGTTGGCGGTATTCACCTTTTTACCTTACCACCCGATGCTGATGAGCAAGAATTTTTGCATCACCTTCGAGACGAGCTTCGTTCGGACGATAAGCTTCAGTCGCCTTTTGGTGACCGGCTTAAAATAGGGCGCCTCGGGTTGGCGGGCCCATTGTATTGGGAAAAGGAGAAATCAGTAGACTTGGAATACCATATTCGGCACTCGGCCTTGCCTAAACCTGGGCGTTACCGAGAGCTTTTTTCGTTAGCTTCGCGGTTACATGGCGCCTTATTAGACCGTAATCGACCACTATGGGAAATGCATCTAATTGAAGGTTTGCAAAACCGACAGTTCGCTACTTATTCCAAATTTCATCATGCCGCGGTAGATGGTGCGCGTTCGATGCATCTCACTCAGAGCATGTACTCCTACGATGAAAATGCCCGCAGCCAAGGTTCGGCCTTTTCGGAAGAGTCACAGCGTCGTTACCGAGAACAGCTGGTAAAAATTCGTACTGAGGGTATGAGCGACCAAGAGCTGCGTAATGTAGCGGAATCCTTAAAACAATTTTTTGATAGCGGCACTCATATTTTTAGTTCGCTAAAGCGCTATGTAAATGGCTGGATGGGTAAAGGCGGTGCGTTGGCTCTACCGTGGCAAAATGTGCCGCGCAGTTCGATCAACACCCATGTTGATGGCGCTCGGCGCTTCGTTGCGCAATCATGGTCCTTCGAGCGAATACGCGCGGCCGGCAAGGCGATGGACGGTACTTTTAATGATGCGGTGCTGGCGATGTGTGCTGGTGGCTTGCGTTTGTACCTACAAAAGCACAGTGAACTACCTGAAAAATCGATGAAGGCGATGGTGCCAGTGTCACTGCGTGAAAAAGGCGACATTGATTCTTCCAATGCCGTTGGCGCAATCAGTGCCGACTTAGCCACGAATATTGCTGACCCAATTAAGCGCTTTAGAAAAATTCAGGCGTCTATGATTGCTGGTAAAGAGCTTTTTAAAGGCATGAAGCCTAAGGAAGCGGCATTGATGTTGCAGCTAATACAAGCCCCGGGTTTACTATTGATGCCACTTGGTTTAATGGGCAAGCTACCGCCGTATAATACTATTATTTCAAATGTACCGGGGCCGCGAAAGACTATGTATTGGAATGGTGCTCGCCTAGATGGTTTGTATCCAGCATCCATTGTCACCGAGGGAATCGCGCTTAATATTACGCTTGTTTCCTACGATAAAAACGTCGATTTTGGAATCACCGCCTGTCGTCGTTCTATGCCGCAAGTGCAAAGACTGATCGAATACATGGAGCAGTCTTTGGCTGAGCTTGAGCAAGAAACCGGCTTGGCCACGCAACCACGTATAGATCGAAAGCCAATAAAGGCAAAGAAGAAAGCCAGCAAAAAAATCGTTAAAAAGGTAGCTAAAAAAGTTACTAAGAGCTAACTCGCCAATTAAGTGCTAGCTACGAGCCGTTATTTTCTTCGGTCCAAATCTGAGTGATACATAGAAAGCTAATACAGCCTTTTACTTCTAGAGTGCCGTTGTCTAACTTTTTAATACGAGCGGCGTAGGTTTTATCCTTGCCAGGATCATAGATTGTGCCATCGCGCCAGTCATTCTTTTTACGTGTAAACCCAGTCACAATTTCAAGCCCTAAAATCGTTTCGCCTTTTTTTGATTTGAGGTCTTGGGCCTCTAGACCATCTTCAAAAGTCTCAGGATTAAGCCAAATAATTTTTCCACAAGGGCTGCCATCACCGCAGTCGATGATTT
>JBLHRL010000083.1:0-12292 GCA_047625975.1 Arenicella sp. | reverse complement strand
TGTCTGAGAACGCTGGCTTTGCAAGGCTTTGTCGCGCTAACGGTTTGAACTTCATTGGCCCTAAAGCAAGCAGCATGGACACCATGGGTAACAAGTCCAACGCGATTAATACGGCAATGGCGAACAATGTACCTGTGGTCCCTGGGTCACATGGCATTCTCACCAGCGCTGAAGCGACCGCCAAGGTTGCTGACGAAATTGGCTACCCAGTATTGCTCAAGGCGGTTCATGGCGGCGGCGGCAAAGGAATTAAAATCGTACGCAGCGCGTCTGAAGTTAAAGAAGCATTTAGCACGGTTTACGCCGAAGCACGAGCAGCCTTCGGCAACGGTGATATTTATCTCGAAAAATTTGTTCTATCGATGCGTCATATCGAAGTGCAAATCTTGCGTGATACTCACGGGGTAACCAAAGTTATTGGCTTACGAGACTGTACGGTTCAACGTAACAACCAGAAAGTGTTAGAAGAGTCAGGGTCAACAATGCTACCCAAGCACTTGGAGAAAATGGCCTATGAATGCGCATCTAATTTAGCCGATGCGGTCGATTACTTTGGTGCCGGTACGGTTGAATTTATTTACGATCTTAAAGCCGACACAATTTACTTTATGGAGATGAATACTCGCCTACAGGTGGAACACCCTGTAACCGAGTGGACATCAGGCGTACGAATTGTAGGTACTCAGTTCGAGATAGCCGAAGGTGCGACTATTAAAGATCTGAAGATCGCTAATAATGGCTTCTCTATCGAGGCTCGAATCACCGCTGAAAAGGCACGTTTAGATAGCAATGGCGCGATAGACTTTTTACCGACGCCGGGTTTAGTCACAGAGTGTAACTTCCCGCAAGGCAATCATATTGAAGTAATCGCATCGGTATCAGAAGGCAAAACAATCTCGCCATTTTACGACAGCATGATTGCTCAATTAATTGTGCATGGCAAAAATCGAAAAGACGCGATTAAAAAGCTCATTGCGGCTTTAGAAGAGACCACGATCAAAGGTGTGTGCACCAATATTTCACTTTTAAAGCGTATTTTGAAAGATAAAACCTTTATTGATGGCAAATACGATACAGGCTACTTGCCTGCCTTCTTAGACACCTTAGATAAAGACCTAATCGTTGAAGAGATGGCCTACACCGGTGTTGCCGATACCGGTAGCGATTTGAGTAATTTACAAATTGCCGGTACTGATGAGATTAAAGTTATTTCACCAATGACTGGCATATACTACTCGACGCCATCCCCTAGCCAACCAGATTTTGTCAAAGTCGGCGACAAAATCAACTTAAGCCACACACTGTGCCAAGTAGAGGCCATGAAGCTGTTCACGCATATTTCTCTTTCCAGCGTACCTGGGTCTGGAGAAGCGTTTACCGCTGAAAACGAATACGAAGTTGTGCGTGTTAACCAAGCAAATAATGCCCAGGTTAATTCGGGTGACTTACTGTTTGTGGTTAAGCCTGTTTAGACGATAGTTGGTAGGTCATCGAGGTTAGATCAAAAAAGGGTTACAGCGCTTATCGCTGTAACCCTTTTTTATTAGAGTTTGGTCTGAGAACCCTAAAGGCTTTCAATTAATAGTGTTTTCCTGAGCCAAAACATCAACCTGATAACGACTTTATCAGGTGTGCGCAGTCTGCCGCTGGGGTGGTTTTTCAGTGTTAAAATTGCCTATACTTTTAGCTGTTATTGAGACCCTTCTGCGCAGCGCACCGACATCAGAGGTGGAATCAAACTGGACATTTACCCAATATGAATATTTAGCCAATATACATTTTTTAAAAGATAGTTCATGATTGGTCAATCAAATCAATAACGTACGACTAACTATGAAAACCCTAACGCTGAGCTTAGCCCTATTGTCTTTTTTACTCGTAGCTTGCACCGCTACTAGCAATATGACTCAAATAGCCGACTTGGGACATGAGTCGACACATGCCGCACTAGTCAAGTCACTCAGAAAGCCTGGACCAATTCATATTGAAAAAATCACCGTGGCAAATTGGCAAGTACCTTTGTCTGGCTTGTTGAATCTAGAGCACCCAAGAGCCATCAGCGAGGGCCTTATAGATAAACCAGAAGATATTAATTTGTTCCTCTATGTAATTAAGCACCCAAATAAGGGAACATTCCTCATTGATTCTGGTATTTCTGAGCGATTTACTGATGCTAAGAATAATTCGGATGTTTCATTCATTGTCAAAAAGGCAATGAATATATCCAACATAGAAGTACTTAAGAGCACTAGAGAAATTGTCAATTCAATTGGCTCTATAAAGGGAGTATTGCTGACTCATATCCATCTAGACCATATTATGGGCTTACTCGATCTGCACAGTAACGTGCCTGTCTATTTAGGACCTGGAGAAGCGGGTTCAAAAGCCTTAGTTCACGCAGCAACGCGCGGTAGCACCGATAGATTACTCTCAAACACTGGTGCATTGCATGAATGGCAGTTCGGTGCTGAGGGCGTTATCGATATTTTTGGAGACGGATCCTTATGGGCACTGCATGCACCGGGACACACCCCGGGGGCGACCGCGTATCTAGCGATTACAAAAACTGGCCCAGAGTTGATAATCGGTGACGCAAGCCATACTCGCTGGGGATGGGATAACCAAGTTGAACCTGGCCGTTATTCCAAAGACATTCGGCAAAGCGCACAGTCATTGGCAATGCTTGCCGCGTTAGCTTCTGAGTACTCAGAAATCAATGTTCATCCCGGGCATCAACCATGATCAAAGGCAGCATTGGGTCACCTTCATGCCCCTCTACTAGGCCCAGCACAAAGAAGAGCTTTCGGCTAATTCACATTAGCTTCGGTTTTTGACCAGCTTATCGGCGCAGTTGATTTAATGTATTTACCGTATAACTATTTTCTGAGATTAATGTGAACTATTGAATTTAAGCCGTTAAAAGCCCCCACTCAGACAATAAAACATTACTTCTAATCAACGTTTGAGACGTGGCTAGTGCATCATTGGCTTGGGCAAGTGACTATGTCGATGGCAATAGTCTACCGATAGGTATTTTGATCAGTGTAATCAGCCGTATTCTCAGAATTAGTAAAGTACCTCTCATGGTAGATATTGAGAACGGATATAGCGACTCGCCCACGCACGCAGATATCTCGAACCCACGTTAACAAAACTAGGCGCTTGTGACATAAACGCTGAAGATCGTAACTCTGTAACATACGATACTTAAAAGCAGATTTGCTAAGTTGCTGCTTATAGGCTTAAGACAAGCGTCTGCTGACGCTATCGTATTTGCTATAATAGAACCTCAGCTCCATACTCAAAGCGGTATTTAAATAACCTTACGTATCGATTAGTTATGCGTGAGCAAGATGGTTTGAAGTTCTTAGAGTATGGGAACCCGGCCGGTAAAACTGTTACCTATTTTCACGGCGCGCCTGGGGCTCCCGAAGAGTGTTCTTTTTTTGATCAATATGCTCGAATTCACGATTTGAATATTATTTGTTACGATCGTTTTTATATCGATTCAAAACTACAGAATCAAGCCTATTATCAATATTTATCTAAGCTGATTATTGAAAGGTCGGGTGGCCGAAAAATTGATTTAATTGGCTTTTCAATCGGCTGTCATGCCGCTATTGAAACTGTCCATCACTTGCAGACTAACGTTCGCGAGTTGCACCTTGTCTCTCCAACCGCCCCCCTTGATGCGGCGTACTTTCTCAATGGCATGACAGGGAAAATGATATTTTCTTTAGCCATGAATCGGTCATTTTTTTTACGCTATTATCTTATTAGCAAGCCTTTTTGGCAAAAATAGCACCCAGCCTTCTGTTTAAAATGCTGTTCACGAGTGCTGAAGGTGAAGATAAGACTCTGGCTCAAACGGCTGACTTTAAAGCCTCTATAAAACCAGTCTTAACGCGTTGTTTTGCTACAAACATTAAGGGCTATTTGAGGGAAATACGACAATATGTAAGCCCATGGCAAAACTCAGTTTTAAACTGCAATGCCAGCACCCACATATGCCATGGTGAAAATGATAATTGGTCGCCCGTAAGCATGGCAGAATATCTAAAGGAAAATATACCATCATCTTCGAGCCTCGAACTAATGGAGGAATTATCTCATTACTCTTGCCTCTATGCCGCGGCGGCGCGAATATGCGCCCAACTTGAAAAGTAATAAACAACATCAGTTAGGCTATTTTTCCATTAGCAAATGATTGTTTAGAGCACCTTATGTTGCAGTAAATTCTATTATTAATTCTAGATTCACTGCATTTCGCATACATTGAGTTCTTATCTCTGAGCTTAGAGGCTGATTACATACCCGTTTGTGAGCATTTTTTGTAGCTTCCCTTTTTTAATGCGGATGGGCTAACATTGATCTACTTGGTTTAGCGGCTGAGTTGTTACCCTCATTTAAGCTGGCGCAACGACCGCAACCTTGGTTTGACTGAAGCCGCAAATAACCCAGACATGCTTGAGTTTGAAGCAATCGAATTCAAAAATAATAAAACTTAAAACTAAAAAATTAATATGACCTATACAAATCGAGCCGTAGTGCTTGCATCTCGCCCACAGGGCGAACCCCAACAATCGGATTTTCGTATTGAGCAATCGCTTATGGCTGGCCTAGCTGAGGGGCAAATCTTAATCAAGACGATATGGTTATCGTTGGACCCCTACATGCGCCCGATGATGAATGATGCAAAGTCATACGCCAACCCAGTCGCTATTGATGGCGTTATCGTTGGCGAGTCTGTTGGCGAAGTAGTTGAAAGTCGTTCAGATAAATATGCGGTAGGTGATCATGTGACGAGCTACAGCGGCTGGCAGGAATATACCATTGCCAGTGACAATACACCGATGCTCTACAAAATTCGACCGGCCGGCGTACCCTTGCAAGCCTATTTGGGCGCCGCAGGCATGACTGGGCGCACCGCATACTTTGGTTTGCTTAATGTAGGTAAGCCACAGAGCGGTGACACGGTGGTTGTATCAGCGGCATCAGGTGCCGTTGGTGGAATCGTCGGCCAGATCGCCAAGAAGCACGGCTGCCGGGTAGTGGGTGTTGCCGGGGGAGCCGAAAAGTGCGCGTATGCAGTTGACACATTAGGCTTTGATGCTTGTGTAAATTATAAAGCCGGAGCCCTAGAGGCCGATTTAAAAAGCGCATGCCCACAGGGTATAGATATCTATTTTGAAAATGTCGGCGGTGATGTGGCTCGAGCCGTTGCACCGTTACTCAATGCCGGTGCCAGAGTGCCCATCTGTGGATTTGTCTCTAGTTACAATGATGTTGATATCAGTAAAGCTCAGACCCCTCAGGTAATTTTCGGCGCATGTCAGCCAAAGCCAGAACATCGCTTTTTCTTACAAAATGAGTGGCAAGACCAGCATGCAGAAGTTACCGATCAGTTGACGGCTTGGATCAATGCCGGTGATTTGATTTATCAAGAAACCATTGCCGAAGGCCTAGAGAATGCGGTGGACGCCTTCCAAGGAATGCTAAAAGGCAAAAATTTTGGTAAGCAACTTGTGAAAATCTAGCCTAGTGGGGCTTTAAGGCCTTGAGACTCAAATATTAGATACCCTGCAAAGCATTATTTTGTAGGGTGTCTATGCAAATAATTATCCAAGCAACTATTTAATCAACTAGCGTGCTTCAGTCATGTGGCTTAGCCACATGCCAACCAACTTGTTGAGCAAAAAACACAGCAATTTTGCTCAACATTAGCAACGGTCATGAGGCAACTCAGGGCGATAGGGCAATCACGGCATGGCCGTGCAGACGGAGCAAAATAGCAAGGCCTTGGTGACAAGCCTAAGGCGACTCAATTAAGATCAGAGCGGCTGCCTTTTAGAAAATTGATCCAAACAAATGGAGCGACCAACCTTACTCAACACTAACACTCTAAAAATCACTATGCTCTACCTAATAGTTAGCTACATCACCACCCTGTACAAGGGTAAGGATCTTCTGAAGTATCACTGTAGGGTGTTAGATCTGGCCTCAAACGCTTCGACTTGATAACGTCGTAAAAGCTTCGCCACGCTATAATATCACCTTGAGTATAGTCTAGGGGGCCCACAATCAACATTACTGGGCTTATGTCTAACATCATCAGCCATGAGAAATACCCCATAACGTTACTATCCAATTTGCATTAAGTGGGTAACAGCCGCATACTTATTTTAACTGTTAGATTGAGAATAATTAACAGTTCGTTGCGTAGTCAAAGCGGATATTGGCAATTTTCTAAAACCATAGGACACTAGGTTATCTATAAACTAACCATGAATGTGGATTATAGATGTTTAGAATTTAACACAAAGACGCTTACTATTGAGACATCGGAAATTTATCTTAATAAAGAGGGAAAGTAAAATGTTCACCATGACCAAAAACTTGCTTGCTGCCGTTATCATTTGTCTGTTTTTCGTGGAAACCGTTACCGCAAAACAAAACAAGGTTGTTGTTATCCCCATGGCCGGCGATACAATTGTAAAAAAAAGCGTAACACCTGTCTCGATCATCAGCTTAGAAGGTGTAGGTAATATTACCGAATCGATAACACTGACTCTTACAAAAATTCAAGATATTGGTGTATTTACCAAGGTCGAGAGTGATACGGCAATAATAGTAGATTTTCAAACAGCAACAAGGTCTTTGGGCGCTGTAAATGATTTCGCGGAGTATCAGCTACGGCTATCAGGTACTACGGCTGCGGGAAGAGGCTCGTCTGTTGTATATTTGAACTCTACAGATCAACGCGAACAAATCTCTCTGTCGCCTTTTTGGCCAGGGCTTGACTCAGGAGAATACACACTCGAGCTTTGGGCTCGAGGTACTGCAACATCAGCAAGATTTAATAATGGAAACTTCGTGGAAGTAGTTCGGGTTGAAGAGTTTGAGTTCAGTACACCGTTACTTAAAACTAAATCATTTGATGGGCAAGCGCTCCAATCTGGCGAAAGAAATGGTGTGATTCAATAGCCTTTTATGGAGGAATTAACTCCTTATCGCGGAGTGCAACAGTTTGGTTAATAATAACACTGTTGTGTATAACAAATTGCTAGGCCTCAGGTAAGTCTATTTTTACGCGGGCGGCCTTATCTTAATCGGGGCTATTGAGTTGCTTAACAGTTACCGAGCATAAAGCTGGGTCAATGCGCATAACAGAGTTTATGTTCAATCAAGGAGCCTAATAACTCCTTTTTTGTTTCTACCGATTGGCCATAAAGGGCAAGGAAGCGCCCCCCCTAAAAGCTAGCCAGCAAGACTAATACCTCAATTAATTATTGAGGTGTTAAAAATGACCAACTAACACTCCCCAACTAGTTCAAAACCAGCGCCCTTCATTAAAGCGCCCTCAAGTATGATCAATTCACATCAATCTGCAAATCTCTAAGAATCATAAAGCGTTGGCTTTGTTCAATTTGGTGATGGACAGCAAACTGCGAAGTTGCGATCTAGTCAAACTAAAAGTTTATGATGTTTCTCCGATGGGCATGATTTCATTGAGAACGATGGCTCTCTAAAAAAACGTAGCTAACAATTTAATTTAAGATAACTCAAGGCATAAGAGACGCGCTGCTATCGTATTTATCAACGATGCCAATGATTATCTGTTCAAGAGCTGTCACAAAGCCTCTGATCATCTATTCACTCGGCAATACGCAAGGATCGTAAAGCGGTAGGTTAAAAGGGTTGCGCTCGACCCAGCTATTTATGCAACGCACTAATGCGAAGTACAAAGCCGTTCTTGATTTACAAACGAACTAAGAATCTACGCGCGGCTCAGTTGTTACTTGGCCACACCAAATTAGAAAGTACCGTGAGATACCTCGGTGCCGAAGTCGATGACGTGCTTGAAATCGCAGCACAGACAGAGGTTTAGGTAATGAAACCGATAACGGGGTCTTTACAAACCTAGTTGTCGGTTAGACACTCATAGCGATTGTTTAGTAACATTGAATATTGGTTAAAGCAACTCCACACTCAGAACGACTATTTAGGCTCAGGTTGATCAAATCTCACTCTGTCTCGAATTATTTTCACCAAGATTTTATACAGAAATTATATTAATCTATGGATGCCCGCCATTACAGAAACTAACGTCATGCTGCCAGCCATAACCAAAATTGTCCTCTCAGCAACCGGTGCACAAACAATTGACAACTCGACGGTAATTCAATCGTTGTGGAGTGAATATGGCCAAATTGTGCGTCTTGAGCTTAGCGGCGGCACTCATTCTTCGGTGATACTCAAGCATATTAAACTACCAGACGCGGGCCATCACCCTCGTGGCTGGAATACCGAATTATCTCACCAGCGAAAAATACGCTCTTATCAGGTAGAAACCCACTGGTATGAACACTATGCGGCACAGTGCGCAAACCATTGTGTGGTGCCAATTTGCCTCGCTGTTAACACACTGGAAAGTGAAACTGTTTTGGTGTTAACAGACCTTGATGCCGCGGGTTTTGACATCAGAAAAAGCAGAATTGAAATCAACGACATCCGCGCTTGCCTTAATTGGTTGGCAAGCTTTCACGCTACATTTTTAAACAGCAGAGCCGATGGTTTGTGGGAGTGTGGCACCTATTGGCACCTGGATACACGCCCAGATGAATTGGCAGCATTGAATGATATTGCACTGCGCAAAGCGGCACCTCTCATCGACCAGAAATTGCGACAATGTCGTTACCAAACTTTAGTACATGGTGACGCCAAACTGGCAAATTTTTGCTTTCACCCAGATAGCTCA
Organism: Arenicella sp.; assembly: GCA_047625975.1. Taxonomy (GTDB): domain Bacteria; phylum Pseudomonadota; class Gammaproteobacteria; order Arenicellales; family Arenicellaceae; genus Arenicella. Next base: position 3,534 of record JBLHRL010000083.1, on the reverse strand, counting down.
ACGGCAGATTCCGCAACTCTAAATTCATCACCGAGAGTTGCCGCTGTAGATTTTCAGTATATTGGGCGCGGCTGCGGTATGAAAGACGTGGCATATTTCATAGGTAGCTGCTTGAATGAAGATGAGTGCGAAGCTATGGAAGGCCAAATATTAGATTACTATTTTTCTATTCTAATTAATCGAGTCGCAGACAAAAAGATCAGCGTAAATACGGCTGAATTAGAAAAGGAGTGGCGAGAGCTTTACCCCGTCGCGTGGGCTGATTTTCACCGCTTTATCAAAGGGTGGAGCCCAAGCCACTGGAAAATTAATAGCTACAGTGAAAAACTCACTACAAGCGTTATTAAAAACCTAAAGCTATGAGCCCGGTACTTTCAATAGAGCAACTGCAAACCTTGTGCAGCACCGCTATTCAAGCCGCACAAGAAGCTGGCCAGTGGATAGAAAAGTTTGACCGTCATAGTTTGCGGCGAATTTTTAAAGATGCCGGAAGCAGCGAGGCATCACAGATTGTTACCGAGGTAGATATTCAGAGTGAAGAAATTATTCGCCAACGTCTACAAAAAATTTCAGAGCCTCTAAATATAGCGTTTGTTGGCGAAGAATCATGCTTGAGCAGCTTTGACAAAACAGCTTTGGGCAATGCACACGAGCGTTTTGAAAAACCTTACTTCTGGTGTGTTGATCCCCTTGACGGCACCTTACCCTTTGCCGAGGGCCGTTCGGGCTATGCCGTATCGATCGCACTGATTGAAAAATCGGGAAAACCATTAATAGGCGTTGTATACGACCCCGCTCGTCAAGTTTTGTTACATGCGATAAAGGGGCAAGGCCGCTATCGAAATTTGGCTCCATTTAGCCAGACCAAACATCCGTCGAAATCGTTATTGGTCTACGCAGACGCTAGCTTTAAAACAGATGCGAAATATGAGTCGATCGTTATCGCTTTAGAAAAGTGCGCACAAACCTTATGCATAGATGGCGTGACCTTTGTTTATGGCAGCGGAGCCGTAAAAAACGCATGCCATGTAATAGAATCCAGCCAAGCCTGTTACCTTAAACTACCCAAAAAAGAAGACGGCGGCGGCAGTATTTGGGATTACGCCGCTACGGCTTGTATTGCTCATGAGTCTAGAGGTTGGGCCAGCAACATACATGGGCAACCGCTAGCGCTTAATCGCCGAGATTCGACTTTCATGAATCACCAAGGCATTATCTTTGCATCGAATAATCAAATAGCGCACTGCTTAATTGACGAACTCTAAAATTAAAAATCAAATTGAATTTTCGAGGCAAACCTAATTGAAAAATCGTCTCAGAGTGAAATAACGAATCAACAGGCATAAAAAACGTTTTAAAATGGTCTAAGACCTGGGTCTGGAGCCGCGATCCGCTTTGATTTAACCGATAACTCATAACCAACATTGAGCCGCGTGAGTCACGTTTTAAAACTTAAAAAATCACAGCTCATTACCCTGGTTAGCCAATGTCAATGCTATTATTTACCACTTTTTAGATATTTCCTGCGCTTCAATTCTCTACATACTAAAGGCAAATTTTAATTTTCAAACAGGCTGAGTATGCAACAGCCTTATCAATTATTAAATTTGGCTGTTTTTTGCCCATTAGAGACATTCGCTTTTGTGAAAAATGGCGCAACTAAACAAACAACGTATCTAAGAAACTAAGTGTTTGATTCCTTTTGACAGTTCTGATATTTTTGGGGGAATTACTGGCGCATCTCCGCCATTATCCTTTAGTGAAATAATGTCTTTATAGAGAGCCTCGCCACCTTATGATGATTTTGAACCAATGTTTCCAACGCAGCAATCGAACTTCTTTCGCATCGACGTCTAATGTCAATGGGTGTAGTCATCAACTTATACTATTAGTCACACTACTGTCACTGCTACTCCTTCCTGGCATTACCAAAGCCGTGGTGTCTCTCGATATCGACGGATTTAATCCTGTGGTAAACAGTCCGGTCCTCGCCATTTCTCAACAGGCGGACGGTAAGGTGCTGATCGGTGGGGATTTCACCAGCGTCAATAGCACGCCGCGTAATTACATTGCTCGACTGAATGCCGATGGCAGCCTCGACACCGGGTTTGATCCTGGCGAAGGGGCAAATAGTAGGGTCCGTGCCATTTCCCAGCAGGCGGACGGTAAGGTGCTGATCGGTGGGGATTTCACCAGCATCAATGGCACGCCGCGCAATTACATCGCTCGCCTAAATGCCGATGGCAGCCTCGACACGGAGTTTGATCCTGGCGAAGTGGCGAATGCTTCGGTCTTCTCCATTTCTCAACAGGCGGACGGCAAGGTGCTGATCGGTGGGGAGTTCACCCGCATCAATGGCCTGCCGCGTAATTACATCGCTCGCCTGAATGCCGATGGCAGCCTCGACACCGGGTTTGATCTTGGCAGCGGGGCAAATGGTCCGGTCCTCGCCATTTCTCAACAGGCGGACGGTAAGGTGCTGATCGGTGGGGATTTCACCAGCGTCAATAGCACGCCGCGTAATTACATCGCTCGCCTGAATGCCGATGGCAGCCTCGACACCGGGTTTGATCTTGGCAGCGGGGCGAATAATATTGTTTACGCCATCTCCCAGCAGGCGGACGGTAAGGTGCTGATCAGTGGGTTTTTCACCCGCATCAATGGCACGCCGCGTAATCGCATTGCTCGCCTGAATGCCGATGGCAGCCTCGACACCGGGTTTGATCCTGGCAGCGGGGCAAGTGGTCCGGTCCGCGCCATTTCTCAACAGGCGGACGGTAAGGTGCTGATCGGTGGGGATTTCACCAGCATCAATGGCACGCCGCGTAATCGCATCGCTCGCCTGAATGCCGATGGCAGCCTCGACACGGAGTTTGATCCTGGCGAAGGGGCCGGTGGTTTTGTCTTCGCCGTTTCCCAGCAGGCCGATGGTAAGGTGCTGATCGGTGGGGGTTTCACCAACATCAATGGCACGGAGCGTAGTCGCATTGCTCGACTGAATGCCGATGGCAGCCTCGACACCGGATTTAATCCTGGCAGCGGGGCAAATACTATTGTTAACGCCATTTCCCAGCAGGCGGACGGTAAGGTGCTGATCGGTGGGTTTTTCACCAGTATCAATGGCACGCCGCGCAATTACATCGCTCGCCTGAATGCCGATGGTAGCCTCGACACCGGGTTTAATCCTGGCATTGAAGATAATATTGTCAACGCCGTTTCTCAGCAGGCGGACGGTAAGGTGCTGATCGGTGGGGATTTCACCCGCATCAACGGCACCACGCGTAATCTCATTGCTCGCCTGAATGCCGATGGCAGCCTCGACACTGGGTTTGATCCTGGCACTGGGGCGAATGCTTCGGTCTTCTCCATTTCTCAACAGGCGGACGGCAAGGTGCTGATCGGTGGGGTTTTCACCCGCATCAATGGCACGCCGCGTAATCGCATTGCTCGCCTGAATGCCGATGGCAGCCTCGACACCGGGTTTGATCCTGGCAGCGGGGCAAGTGGTCCGGTCCGCGCCATTTCTCAACAGGC
>JBLHRL010000082.1:0-12417 GCA_047625975.1 Arenicella sp. | reverse complement strand
CTAAAGAGCCAGTTGAGGAAGCATTGGTAATGAAAATTGCTGCGCACTGTCAAAACCAAAGTGGCGTTTTAATCGGCCGAACTAATCGAAGCTTTCGAGAATTCAACAATACCATTGCCCTAAGCCCGGCATTGATAGCAACTAGTGCTGATATTGATGAGATTGTGATGGCGCTGGATAAAGCATTTGCGGCGCTGACAGGTTAGCTGAGTAAGTAGCCTCGATTACCCTGAGCGCCACGTTCTGTCATCCTGAGCGCCACGTTCTGTCGTCCTGAGCGCCACGTTCTGTCGTCCTGAGCGCCGCCGAAGGATCTCCAGTGACGGAGTTATTAGCATAAAATCTTTCGTCTCGCTGATAACAATACGATCAATATGGCGTTTATTTTCGGCCGAGCTTCAGGGTTTAAAAAAGGTGGTAAAGCTAATTATAGCCTGATAACAAGTTTCACGACGAGCGGCTCCCCTCAACAGCGCAGCCGCTCGTTGTTAGGATCATAGACTGCGTCTATTTCGATATGAGCCTTGCGCATGCCTAATGTTGTCCAAACTTCCAGACGCTGCCCTTGTTACACTAAAGTCGGCAATACATAGGCAAACGCTAAACTATGTCCGACTCTGTAGCCATAGGCTCCACTGGTAGTCAAACCAACCACTTCACCATTGTGATACACCGCTTCATTGCCATAGCACTCGCATTCAATATCATCATCAAATGCGAGATAGGCTAACAGAGTATCGGTACCATTTAATTCACGTTTTCGAATTTCTTCGACACCGATAAAATCACGACTGGTGTCCAAGAACCGACCAACCATGCCGGCCTCAACGGTAGTGACTTCTTCAGTGAATTCGTGCCCCCACGATCGGTACATCTTTTCCATACGCATACTATTGAATGCAAACCCGCCAAAATCACATAGGCCCATTGGCCCACCAACTTGGAACAACGACGGGTAGATACTCGGGAACTGGTAGGTGGGCATATATAACTCGTAACCAAGCTCACCCGCATAACTAACACGAATTGCTCGAACCTCAGCCGAGTCACACATAATTATTTATGTGGTCAACCAAGGAAAAGCTTTCTGTGACAGATCTGAGCGACTAATCGCTTGTAATATCTCTCTTGCTTTAGGGCCGGTTAACAACACCGAAGCAAGCTTGTCGGTAAGATTAGTGATCTCAACGTCATAACCATCCGCATGCTGTTGCAGCCAATGCATGTCTCGTTCTTCACCAGCCATCGGGCAAATCAAGAAAAACTCATCTTCATTAATGCGAGTTAGTGATGCTTCGGTCATGATGCCACCATTTGGACCATGAAACAGGGTCAAACTCAAACGACCGTCTTTACCAGGAAGCTTATTAGAGCTTAGTCTATCGAGAAAATGGTAAGCATCTTTGCCTTTCACCAAGATCTTAGACGCGCCTGATAAATTGATAATCCCAGCGACTTTACGCACCGCAGCGCACTCTTGCGCGACCACCTCGTGGGTTTCATTACGACTCCAGGTTGGCGTTTCTGTGGACACCGTATTGGTTGAAAACCACTTCGGCTTTTCGTAACCTTGCACCCCACCAAAATGAGCTCCCTTGGCCTGTAGAAGTCCATGCAGAGGACTGATTCGCTTGTTCCGAGCAATTGGCCGATGCTCCGTTGCGCCGATAGCCCGATACATTACCTCATAGCTTTCGATCGCCTTGGTAATGCTAAAATCACGGTCTGCCCAATCGCCAAAGCGCCGGCTATCGAGATGACGCATATCGATTTCAGTTTCGCCATAGACCATCGATTGGGCCATAAACTTACCCACCGCACCTTGGGCGATCCCAATGCTGGCGCCACAAAGATTCCAAAAATTGTTTAGACCGGCTTGTGGGCCTACAAGCATATTGTCATCCGGCGTGTGAGTAATCGGGCCGTTGATTACAGTAACAACCCCAACCTCGGCAAAGGCAGGGACAAGCGCCATACAGCGATCAAGAAACGGCATTAAACGCTCTAAGTCACCATCAAATAATTGACGATCAAAACTCCAGTCCAAACCACTTAATGCCCAAGGTTTGGCGCCGAAAGTTTCGTATGGACCGACCAAAAAGCCGTCACCTTCTTGACGAATGTATGAATTTGTATATGAGTCTCGACATACGAGCATTTCTCTAGTCAACGCTTTAACCGCTTCATGGCCATCGGTAATAAGGTATTGATGCTCGAGATTGACTATCGGTAGACTTTTACCGACCATCGCCGCCACCTCAGGAGCAAAGCATCCCGCTGCGTTGACCACATGCTCAACGACTACCGTTCCTTTTTCAGTCGTCACCCGCCACTCACCAGAAGCCAGTTGGTCAATCTCTTTTACTCGGTTAAACCGGCTAATGGTTGCCCCATTTTACGAGCGGCTTGCGCCAATGACATAACCACTGAGGCTGGGTCTACATGCCCATCGTTAGGTGTGCTAATTATGCAACCTGCCTTGTCAAAGTTCATTAACGGGCATAGATCTTCGACTTTCGATTTTAAAACGAATTCGAACTGATAAGGCACACTCTGTGCGCGACTCTCGAGGTTTCGATACCACTGCTCCTCGAGTTCAGTAAAGCCAAGCCGTAAACTACCGGTGGTATGAAACGGCGTTATCAAGCCGGTTAGTTGGGGAATTTCTTTGCTGTACAAATCGATCGAGGCTTGGTGAATCTTAGTAACGGTCATATTGCCGTTAAAGTTAGGAACCAAACCGGCGGCGTGCCATGTCGAGCCACTGGTGAGCTCTGCTTTCTAAATTAGAAGAATATCCTTCCAACCTTCCTTAGTTAGATGATACAACAGGCTTACCCCTAACGAGCCGCCGCCAATAATAACGACACGTGCATGATCAAGCATCATTTCTCTTCCTCTGCATTGATTGAACTCTATTACCTCTATTACCTCTATTTTCGACAATCTCATACATGGAATTATTGTCAATAATTTAATAAATAAACTCAATCTAGGCTCAAGATTGAGCTCGATACTAACTCGCGGCAACAGGCGACCTAATTGATTTTTTAACGTCGCTTGTTCGACCAAACGAGGCTAGGGTTACTCGATCCGTTGCTAACCCAGTTGGTTGATTTTCGGCACAACACTCGAAATAGGTTGGCTAAAGCCTTGTAACACTGTTGATTCTAAGATTGGCTATCTAGCTTTTGCTGTTCAGCAATGATTCTTTCGAGTACTGGGAAAATTGCCGCTAAGTCGAATCCGAAGATATTGTTTTGGCGGCCAATATCATTTAGAGCGGAGACTGTCTTCTCACCTATTACGCCATCAATGGTACCCACTTCATAGCCGATTATCGACAACATCCGTTGTATGCCGGCTACTTTGGTTCGAAACTGGTTCTCATAAGTCCGTTTTGAATGATAAATATTGAGCTTATTTGAATTGCGCCAATTTTTATCAACTTGCTCAAACAAGATAGCAATAGCATCGTCATCACATTGATTTGCATTTGCTATTCTAAAGTCTACAAACCTCACACAGAGAGGCTTTTGTTTACCCCAAGTGAAGGCATCATCAGGCATTGTAGAACGAGGGTTCGATTCGGCATGTACAAAATAACTCCCTTTAAGCATTGCCAAATCGACCGGAACCTGACAACTACCTGGGTAAATACGATGCCAGCCCTCGGTGGCTATTCTCTGATTTATGGTGTCGTAACCAATCGCGACCATTAGGACTAAATCAGTCTGGTTGCAAACCTCTAGTCTAGCTTCAACTCGGCCGGACGACAGTAACAAGAGCAAACCGAATAAGAGTGTTATACGCATATTAGTAAGGAATAATTCGAGCAAACTTACGCTTGCCAACTTGCAATACAAAAGACTCAGCTTCGAGCACCAACATTTTAGGATCTTCAACTTTCTCGCCGTTTATTTTAACCGCACCCTGTTTCACCATTCTGCTCCCTTCTGACGAGCTTGAACATAATTGAGCTTCTTTGGTCAGATTGCCGATTAGCAAGCCGTCGCCAAGCGCAATTGTTACTTCAGGCATAACATCTGGAATGGCATTCTTTTGAAAGCGCTGAATGAAATCTTGCTTTGCGGTCTCAGCGGCTAAAGCGTCATGAAAACGCGTAATGATTTCTTCACACAATAGAAACTTAATATCACGGGGGTTGGCTCCGTCGACGATCTGAGTCTGAAAACCGTCAATTTCAGACTTTGGGCGAAAACTGAGTAATTCGAAATAACGCCACATTAACGCATCCGACACAGACATTAGCTTACCAAACATATCATTAGGTGCATCAGCAATGCCGATATAGTTGCCCAATGACTTCGACATTTTCTGTACGCCGTCTAGGCCTTCAAGTATCGGTACGGTTAGAATTGCCTGCTGTGGCTTACCATAGGCTTTTTGCATTTCACGTCCGACCAGTAGATTAAATTTCTGATCCGTACCTCCCAATTCTATGTCGGTGTCCATCGCAACCGAATCATAACCTTGTACTAGCGGATACAAGAATTCGTGAATCGCAATTGGCTGCTGAGAGGTATAACGCTTATTGAAGTCATCGCGTTCGAGCATGCGCGCAACCGTGTGCGTCGACGCCAAACGAATCATCTCAGTCGACGTCATTTTACCCATCCACTCCGAATTGAAACGTATTCGCGTGAGCTCAGGATCAAGAATCTTAAACACCTGCTGTTGATAAGTAACCGCATTTTGCTGAACCTCGGCTTCGGTGAGTGCGGGGCGAGTGGCACTTTTGCCGGTCGGGTCGCCAATCAACCCGGTGAAATCACCGATCAAGAAACTGACGTTATGGCCCAGTTGTTGAAACTGTCGCAGCTTATTAATAAGCACCGTATGGCCCAAGTGCAGATCAGGAGCGGTCGGATCAAAGCCAGCCTTGACCTCGAGTGGCTTGCCTTTAAGAAGTTTAGCTTCAAGTTCAGCTTGCGGAATAATTTCTTCAGCTCCGCGAAGCAGCTGTTGCATGACGACTGATGGCTCTTTAACTGCTGACGGCTCTGGCTCTTGAGCCGCTGACGACTCTTTAGATGACTGCTGTGACAAAATAATCTCTCTTAAGACTTAAAATTTGTTCATGCTCACACAGATTAAAAGTCTGAGCTTTAATGCACGAAGATTAAACGCTACAGAACCACAAAACAAGCGTTTAGCTATGCATCTGGCTGATATAAAAAGGTTGTTTTTAGCCGCTAAGATTACAAATAGTCACTTTCAGCTAATTTTTGTTATTAATGATTTGCTTAACCGTTGTCAAACTAGCAGACTATCACCTATTGAGACTCATACTTCTTGTCGGTATGACAACGAGACTGCGTAGACAGTCGCTAACACTTAAAGGCCCCCAAACTTTATGCTCCTATTAGTAAAGACATTTATGCTCGAAACACTTACCCGCATATTTCAACCTAAAACAAATACTGGCGATTCAAATAAACCACAAATACGCAAACGCCATTGGGCGCTTGGCTCGATGGTTATTCTGGGAGGCAGCTGGATAACTCATACCACCACCGCAACCATAGCGATTCCGCAATCGATTTCGTCAATCACGGCAATTGACTCGACCGAGAGCCTGACAATTCAAGCGGCTGATCGACTAACCGGTAGCCTTATCACTGAGAGTGAGCAAGGAGCTCTAATTGCGGTTAAAAGTCTCCCTACTGATCAAGCTGTGCTGCCAATGGTCAGCAAAGAAAAACTTACCTCGATTAAACACATGGTAAAAAAGGGTGAATCGCTCGGCATTATCTTTCGTAGAAAATCTATAAACCTATCACTGCCGTATAAAATTTCGCAACACGAGACTGCCAAAAAACTAGTATCACTATCGATTGGCAAAGAACTTGAGTTCAAATTCGATGCTACTGAACAGCTGCGAGAACTAAGCTACCCGATCGGTGCATTGGAACGTCTAACGGTAGAGTTTTCAGATAACAAGATTGTTGCGGCGCATGTTGAATCATTGCCATTTATCACTCAGCAAAAAACCGTATCGGCTGAGATTGAGTCCTCGCTTTATTTATCAGCCTTAAGCGCTGGCTTGAGTAACAATCTAATAATGGAAATGGTTAGAATATTTGGCTGGGATGTGGACTTCGTATTAGACATACGCAAAGGTGACTCGTTCCATGTTATTTATACTGAGTACTACTTAGACGATAAAAAACTGTCTGATGGCGATATTTTAGCTGCCGAGTTCACCACTCAAGGGCAAATATATCGAGCAATTCGCTTTGAAGACGATAACGGCGACTCCAGTTTTTATACTCCCGAAGGGGAAAGTATGCTCGGCACGTTCCTGCGTTCACCGGTTGAATTCAGTCGTATATCGTCACGCTTTGGCAAACGTAAACACCCTATTTCAAAAAAATGGAAGACCCATAAAGGAGTAGATTATGCGGCCTCTCGAGGAACTCCAATAAGAGCCACTGCCGATGGAAAAGTACTGTCGGCTGGTCGTAAAGGTGGCTACGGCAAGACCGTTGTACTGAGTCATGCCGGAAGGTTCAGCACTCTTTACGCCCATATGAATGGCTTCGCTAAAAATGTTCGTTCAGGATCGCGAGTAAAACAAGGTCAAATTATTGGTTACGTCGGTACAACCGGCTACTCAACGGGGCCACACTTGCATTACGAATTCAGAGTCGATGGGGTTCACCGAAACTCACTGACCTACAAAACACCAAAAGCGTCATCGATAGACGAACAATATAAAGCCGAATTCGATTTACACGCATTGGCTCTATCCGATGAGCTAAACAAAGTTCAAAATAATTATCAACTAGCCAAACTGTCTTATAGTGCCGAAAGCCAAGACCCAGGATTTGATAGTAAATCGCTGTAGTTCTAGGCACTATTTATAAGCGCTACGACAAGTAATAATGTAAATACTATGTCCGAAGAACTGTTTATTGGATTAATGTCTGGTACTAGCATTGACGGTATTGACGCCGCTTTAGTGGCTTTCGAGTCAGCAGGACAGCTGCGTGTAATAGACACACTTTTCACTCCATTTGATAAAAACATAAGAGCTGAAATCAGTTACACAGCGCAGAATAATCAAAGCCTATTTAGCAATCAAGACTCACCACTCCATCAAAAATTGGCGCCAATTTATGCCTCGGCTTGCATCCGTTTATTAGCCAAGGCAAAGGTATTGAGCGACAAAGTCAGCGGTATCGCCAATCACGGCCAGACGGTAAAGCATGAACCCGATGCCAGCCCTTCTTACAGCCTTCAACTCGGAGATGGCCAGACTTTAGCAGACCTAACAGGCATTAAAACCTACACCCAGTTCAGGCAAGCTGACCTCGCGGCTGGCGGCCAAGGCGCGCCCTTGATGCCAGCCTTTCACAAAGCGCTATTTACACACAATACGCTTGATTCTCTCGATAACTCATTGATCTTAAACATTGGCGGCATCGCCAATATCACCTGCCTTAGAGACCCCATAGTTGGCTTCGACACAGGTCCTGGCAACGTGCTATTAGACCAATGGATAGAGCAACACCTAGGCTTGCATTTTGACCAAAGCGGTCAGTGGGCGAAGCAAGGCAGGGTAAATACGGCGCTGCTCAATAAACTGAGCGCTGATCATTACTTTGCCGAGTCGTACCCAAAGAGTACCGGCACAGATTATTTTAACTTGGCTTGGTTATCTAACCGCTACCCATTTCTGTCTAACCTCGCGCCCGAAGATGTGCAGGCAACGCTAGTGCAGTTAACGGTGAATAGCATTAGTGACTCTATATTGGGTCTTAGTGGTTCACCAGGAGCGGTATTCGTCTGCGGTGGTGGCGCCAACAACCCGATGATTATGCACGGATTGCAGACCAGACTCAGTGACTATGATGTTAAAACAACGGATGTTTTAGGAGTGCCCAGTGACTGGGTTGAAGCGGTGGGTTTTGCATGGCTAGGATATTGCCGAGCACACGACATAGCCAGCAACATTGCCAGTGTCACTGGGGCAAAATCAGAGGTAGTACTTGGTGAAGTCTTCCTACCCCGCTAGGGGTATGTAGCAAACAATAATGTGGCTAGGCTGAAAACGACGAACCGCAGCCACAGGTTGTGCTGGCGTTAGGATTATTAATAATAAAACGTGCACCATCTAAATCATCTTTATAATCGATCTTAGCGCCAATCAAATACTGAAAACTCATTGGGTCAACTAACAAACGAACACCGTCGCGGTCAACCGAGGTATCGTCTTCTTGCTGCTCCTCATCAAAGGTAAACCCATATTGAAACCCTGAGCACCCACCACCCTGCACATACACTCGAAGCTTCAAGTCATTATTGGCCTCTTCTTCAATCAATTCAGCCACTTTTCCAGCCGCGGCCGTTGTGAAGTCCAATGGGGTTGCTGCAGACGTTACTTGTTCAATTTCAATCATGGTTTCACCACTCACTTAATCTATTGGGCTGTAAAAATTTTTCTGGGTTACTACTATTATGAGGTTAACTGAGTCAATCTCAAGTGTAAGCGACCAAACTAAACCCTAATTAACACTATTTCGAAGACTCTTTTTTATCTGGGCTAGCCGCCGCTATGTCATAAACCGGGGCGCTCACATCTGATACTAAGCTACCGTTAAGCACGGCACCCAATTCCATCTCTACCGCTTTGTAGTGAATGTCACCACTAATATTTGCTTTTGACTGCAACTCAACGTGACCGCTTGAGGCTATATTGCCGTTGACTGTCCCGTTGATTACGACATGAGGTACGTTCACATCACCTTCTATTACACCCGATTCACTCAGCACTAAGGTGCCATTACTACTGTCTTGCGCAGATACATGACCCTTAATATGGCCATCAACCCGAAGACCACCAGTAAATTCTAGGTCGCCTTGTAAAATCGAGCCGGCACCAATCAAGGTATCGATTGTCTCAACCGGCTTGCTTACTTTTTCTTTATTGCGCTTCATCATCTTTAACCTTCAATATTTTTTTATGCGGGGTTAGGCAGCTCATATAAATGAGCCTAGCCTTATCCAGACGTTATATTATCATTATTTTCGTTACTATCCGCGACATTAGACACATTAAACCAACGCTCTAATACCGCCCCACCTTGTAAGTTCAACTCAACCTTTAACTTTACATTCTTAGCAATTACGACTTTTTCAAACGAACCAGAAACTATTCTAGAGTATTGATAGTTCACGCTTCTCACCGATGAAAGTGGCCATTGCGCAGTTGCCACATCGTTCTCAAATAATGTTACCCGAAGCCCGCCGCGAACTTGATGCTTATGCTGTATAGCCTGAACTAAGGTAATATCGAAATCAAGCTTACCTTTATCATACTGGTATTCAAAATCCTGAATTGCTGGCCCAGACTGACCATTTTCAGGTGAAATAATACTCCGATAGAAATCGACCTTCGACACTAACTGACCTTTTGTTTTTTCAGCATTAGAATAAGCTTTACTCATCTGCTTATAGGCTTCTGATTGAATTTGCTGCTGTCTTTTCGAGAAGATTAAACTCTCCTGAGAAATCGATAACTGATTATGCAATTTAATAATAGTGTCGTTTAGCTGTGTAATCATCGTTTGATCTTGTTTAAGACGATCGTGCCCTGAACTCAAGCCTTGATCGTACACAAAATAGACTAACGCTAACATTGCAAAGACACCTAAAATCAATGATGCCACTACCGTATTTCGAGACATTTTTGGTTTGATGCTTAATTCGTTGGTAGATTTTCTAATCATTTAGTTATCACGTTTTAATGCGGCTCGAACTCATGAGGATGCTTAAGGTTGAACAGCTGGACTATTTAAGCCAACCGTCTCATCAATACCAAACATGATATTCATATTTTGAATGGCTTGGCCAGCGGCACCTTTAGTAAGATTATCAATAACCGACAACACTACTAATTTGCCAGAGCCCCCAGCTTTGTGCAATGCGATTCTGCACATGTTGGATGTTTTCACAGAGCGCGTATCGGGGTGAGAGCCCAATGGCATCACATCGACAAATGGCTCATCCTGATAACGAGTCTCATACAGCGATTGGATTTCGTCAACTGCTAGTTCAGGACTTAGTAAATTGGCGTACAAAGTTGCATGTATTCCACGTAACATCGGCACTAAATGAGGCACAAATGTCAAGTTAACGGGCTTGCCTGCCGCCTCGGCTAAATTCTGACTGATCTCAGGATGATGCCGATGGCCCGCAACCGCATACGCTTTGAAACTATCATTAACTTCACTATAAAGGTTAGCAACGCTAGCACCACGACCAGCGCCGGTTACCCCCGACTTAGTATCCGCGACTAAGTCTGAGACATCGACTAAACCATTCTCAACTAGCGGCAGAAAGCCGAGCGTTGTGGCTGTTGGATAGCAACCTGGGTTAGCTACCAGCTGAGCGCGTTTTAATGACGCCCTATTCACTTCTGGAAGGCCATAAACCGCCTGCTTAACCAACTCAGGACACTCATGATTCATGCCATACCATTGACTCCAAACCGAAACGTCTTTAATCCGAAAATCAGCCGCCAAATCGATTAACTTTACGCCGTTGCCTAGGAGTTCACGCGCATGTGTCATGGCAATGCCATTAGGGGTCGCACTAAACACTAAATCACATCGATTGAACGAAGACGGTTCGGGCTTGCTAAAAGCCAGATCTGTAAAGCCTCGCAAGCTTGGAAATAAGTCCGACACAACACGCCCCGCTTCGGAGCGAGAGGTAATCAACACAACATCAGCATTCGGGTGTACTAGCAATAATCTGAGGAGCTCTACACCGGTATAACCAGTGCCGCCAATTATGCCTATTTTAATCTTGCTCACTGGTCCGCTAACGTAGGTTTTTCTATATGAAGCTAAGTGTAAATTGATTTGCCAAGCAGTCAATGTAAAAATCGACAAAGAGAGACTATCTCTCTACTTTATCGCCTCTTTTTGCATCCCCAAACGCAAGAAAGCCGGCACAAGGCCGACTTTCCAAACACTGCCGAGGCAGAGCGTAAAACGAGTTCCGTAATGGATTAACGTTTTGAGAATTGCGGACGCTTACGAGCGCCTTTAAGACCAACTTTCTTACGCTCAACTTCACGTGCATCACGAGTAACAAAACCCGCAGCACGTAGTGCAGGACGAAGCTCTTCGTCATACGCTAACAATGAACGAGTGATGCCGTGACGAATCGCGCCAGCTTGACCACTACCGCCGCCGCCTTGTACGTTTACGTTGATATCGAATTTGCCTTCCATATCAAGTAAAACTAAAGGTTGACGAACAATCATACGAGCGGTTTCACGACCAAAGTACTCATCTAGAGGACGTTGATTTACGGTGATTATACCGGTACCGGATTGCATGCGAACACGGGCGGTCGATGATTTACGACGGCCAGTGCCTAAATAAACTTCTGAAGTTGCCATTGATTTCTCTCCTTAAACTTCAAGTACTTTAGGTTCTTGAGCTTGGTGCTTATGCTCAGGACCTGCGTAGATGTGTAATTTTTTCAACATAGCACGACCCAGTGGGTTCTTAGGCATCATGCCTCGTACTGCATTTTCGATAATTCGCTCAGGTACGCGTTCACGCAGCTTACGAACGTTAACTTCTTTAATACCACCTGGAAAACCAGTGTGATGGTAGTAAATTTTGCCTTCTTCTTTATTACCAGTTAAGGCAATCTTGTCAGCATTGATTACAACGATATGATCGCCAGTATCTACATGCGGAGTATATATAGGCTTGTGCTTGCCTTTCAGACGCAGGGCGATTTCAGTCGCCACACGACCAAGTACTTTGTTATCGGCATCGATAACGAACCACTCTCGCGTCACGTCTGCTGGCTTTGCAGAAAATGTTTTCATGATAAATATCTCATCTACGGTTAAATTCTTTGTCATACCCGAGCTCAAAAACCAAGGGTCAATAACGGTTCCCAGCAGAGAACCCTGCAAGGACGCGCGATCATAATTGAGGAAAGGCCGATAAGCAAGTCTTGGTCAGATGAAACACAGATAAAGGTGGTGCTTCGGTCTTTACATTCAAGTTTTCCGAGTCGGAAATAGGGTCGGAACTAGGGCCGGCTAGGCTCAAGGTCACGAGCTGCTTCAGAAAAGCTCAGTAATAATGACAGTATCGCTACCGACGAGCGCAAGTATTTATTGCCAGACAGTATGTCAAGCGAAGCGCGGTCGACGAATCTGGAGTTAAAAATAGCCCTCAAGCCGATGGGATCAAGATTAAACTAATTTTGTGGGCCGCAGACCTTTGCTCTTATTTAGATTCTAACTGGTTTAAGTTTTAAACCAATATCTCTCGCATCCTGTGCCCACGGCATACGCTACACCCTGTAGGCGCCGCTCCCGCACATCCTGTGCCCACGGCATACGCTACACCCTGTAGG
>JBLHRL010000081.1:0-12499 GCA_047625975.1 Arenicella sp. | reverse complement strand
ATGCGAGGCCGATTAAAATGAGCAATAGCCCACGTTTTATTAACGATAAACGGTTTTTTAATACCAATGACTTGTCAGCAGATTCGCTTGCTTTAGTGGTCAAGAAAGTCACTCCAATCCCTGCAAGCATTATAAATAAAGCAGATGCCCGCCCTTCAAATATCCCGGCAAAATTCATTAATAATGAGTTGCCAATTTCCGCATTCATGGCAACTTTAAAATTAACAATGACCATCCCAAATATTGCTAACGCTCTTGCGAGGTCAAAACCAGTAACTCTTTGCTTCATTGAAGTGCCCATAACAGATGTGGTGGCAGGTCTTGTCTTTTGCCTCGACTATCCAATGCCTGCTTTAAGTATATAAGAGCCAATGCCGAATTGACACTACGCGCACGTACTTGTGCAGAAACCCCTTTATGAACTGCAAAACTAGCTTATAGCAACGCTCTCAAACGTCTCCGAAAATGCGTCTTTCTGCTACTGGCAGTAAAAGCGGCAATCTATTTTTTACGACTTTAGTTTCATTCAGCTATTTTGAGCTACTTTGGCTCTGCCCATAGGGGGTAGTAAATCGCTACGGCTATCCTTAGTCGCAATACTCTATCCTCACTTTCTTTTACATACGCAGTGTGGGATTTGAAAAGCATGAAAAAGTTTCAAACGTGGGTGTAAAAAAAGCTTATGTGTCGTATCTAGTGTTTAGTAGACCGTAACAATGTTAGCCCTATACCCCCTATGGACTTTGTCTCGCTACCTACTTAATAAGGGATTCAGGTTGAACAACTATTATACAATCAACCCTTACGCAAACCTTACTCACTTAAACCATAACAATTGATAGCTAGACCCTTGGGCACTACCCTTGTGCAAACCTTGTGCGGTTAGCAATTAAAACCTTAGCCTGAAGCTTATCTAAAGGGGGTGTAGCGGGGGATTGGTAAATTATCGAGTATGGGCAAGTGACTGGCTCTTGCTTGCCCTTAGCGGATATCGACAACCTTTATTCACGTCACCCTAGTCAGAGAAACTTCCGGCCTCGGGTATCCTAATTGGCATGCCGATAACAACAATACCTTTAAACAATAATACCTATAAACAATAATACAAATTAGGCCTAATCCGTGTAGGTGACGACAAGATAACCGCCAAACGCGGTGTAAGAATTAACAATAACGCTTCACAACAACAGCGCTTGGGAATCCGCTATTGCCTAACCCGATACAGTGCAACCACCATATTGTCTATAGGCGAGCCAATACTAAAAAACGTTTCACTAATACGACAAGCCTCAGCACAAGTTTTTGCAGAGATTCTGCTAAAAATTGCTTAACGCATGATTATCGAATCAGCTAACTAACTCGGCCAAAGACACTCTTTGCCCAGAGTCATCGCACTGATAGCCAGGCAAGGCGTTTACCTGTTCTTGAAAGCCCTCCGATTTCAACATTTCGATAAAACTGAGTACTTCTGGGTCGTTCTCAGATTCGACTTTAATCGCCCAAAGATAAGCATCCTCAGTGATTGGAATAAAGTCTAGATCGAACCTTGCCGCTGCCGCTTTCATACCAAAGCCGACATCGGCCATCCCGGTGGCTACCTGGGCGGCCACTGCCGTATGAGTATATTCATATTGATCAAACGATTTTATCTGTTCGCTAGCAACCCCGGCTTGCGCCAGCAACTCTACAAGAAGTTCTCGAGTACCAGAATAGGGTTGACGATTTATTAAGCGAACGTCTTTGTCGGCCAAATCTTTTAGCGACTGTATGCCAACGCTATTTCCGGCGGCAACCATTAAGCCTTGATCACGTTTAATAAAACGGAAAATTAGCACATCGTTAGGGTTGAGTAGCCGTTGATAGCGCAGCTGTTGCGCGGCAATATTATGGTGCAACGGTATGGTAAAGCCGGCTATCTTACAGGCACCAGAATGCAGTGCCTTCAATGCGTCTTCAGAAGCGTGGTAATGCAGTTCGGTTTGATAATCGGGCATGTGCTTTGGAATGAGTGCCACCGCATAGCCATGGCTGGCATAAATGGTCATTACGTTAACTTGGTCAGATAACACCTTGTGCACCTTGGCATTTAGCTCCATCGCTAGGCTTTCCATCTGCGTGTGCAAACGCGCGTCGATTCGTTGATGCACTTGTATCAACACTTCACCGAGTGGCGTTAATCGCGCGCCACGACCGCGCTCTTTGAGCGTAACTGGCGTACCAAAAAACTCTTCGGCCTGCTGCAAAATATTCCAAGCGTGACGATACGACAAATCACAATCTTGCGCTGCTGCGGTTAATTTCTTTCGTTTATGAATAGCGCTTAATAACGGTAGCAAGGTGACGTGAACGCGGCGGCCGTCAATATCTTCGAGGCACCAGTTAGGAACAATATTTAAATGGTTAATCTGCATTTAATTTCATATTTGTAGTAAAGAGATATCGTGGTAATTTAACATTATACACGACATTTATATGCATCATTTTGCATATTCGAGCCCTACAATCAGCCTAAACAATAAAAAAGATACAAGAAGCTATGATTGCAAATACAAAACAACAGGCAGTATTACATGCTATCGATGAAAGCAAGCACTTAGAAGGTGCATTGCTACCTATACTTCATCAGATACAACATGCGTTGGGACATATCCCGAGCGAGCATGTAAGCGATATTGCCGAAGCGCTGAACTTATCTCGTGCTGAAGTGCATGGTGTTATTACTTTCTACCATTCTTTTAAAAGCAAGCCGCAGGGCAAGCATATTATTGAAGTGTGTAGAGCCGAATCCTGCCAAGCAAAGGGTGGCAGAGCAATTGAGGCTGCTGTAAAGGCAAAGCTAGGAGTTGATTTTGAAGAAACAACTGATGACGGCGAAATTACCCTTGAGCCTGTTTACTGCCTTGGCAATTGCGGTTGCTCACCGGCAATTAAGATTAATTCACAGATATACGGCCGTGTTACTAAAGAGAGCGTCACTGACCTTATTGATAGTCTAAAGGCGGAGCAACACTGATGACAATTAAAGTTTTTGTACCACAAGACTCATCAGCAATATCAGTCGGCGCAGATCAAGTAGCCGCAAAATTGCAGGCGGTTGACGAGATCGAGCTAATACGCAACGGTTCGCGCGGTCTGTTTTGGCTTGAACCTATGGTTGAAGTTCAGACGGCCGAAGGGCGAGTTGCCTATGGCCCCGTTTCATGTGCCGATGTCGATTCGCTGCTGGCCAGCGGCTTACTTAACGGCGCTCAGACGCACCCTTTAAGCTTAGGCTTGACCGAAGAAATTCCATTTCTAAAAAAGCAACAACGCTTAACCTTTAAGCGCGCCGGTATTATCGACCCAACAAACTTAGACGATTATATAGAACACGGTGGCTACAAGGGTCTTAGGCGCGCGATCACCATGAGCACTCAAGAGTGTGTCGACGAAGTGAAAGCCTCTGGCTTGAGAGGCCGAGGTGGCGCTGCTTTTCCAACCGGCATTAAATGGCAGACCGTGCATGACACTCCTGGTGAAAAGAAGTACATCGTCTGCAATGCCGACGAAGGCGATTCAGGCACTTACGCTGACCGCCTGCAGATGGAGGCGGATCCGTATGGCCTAATCGAGGGTATGACCATTGCCGCAATTACCGTTGGTGCTGATAAGGGTTATATCTATTTACGCGAAGAGTACCCTCATGCTCACTTGCGGTTAAATGAGGCTATTAGCAAAGCCCTTGATGCAAATTTGCTTGGCGACAACGTATTAGGCTCTGGTCATAATTTTGATTTAGAAGTTCGACTCGGCGCTAAATCGTATATCTGTGGGGAAGAAACTGCACTGCTTGAAAGCTTAGAGGGTAAGCGCGGCGTGGTTCGTGCTAAACCACCACTACCCGCAATCGAAGGCTTGTTCGGCAAGCCAACGGTGGTTAACAACGTTTTATCTCTCTCAACTATTTCAATCATATTTGAACAAGGTGCTCAAGCGTACGCAAGCTTCGGCATGGGCCGCTCACGCGGCACAATGCCATTTCAATTAGCCGGCAACTTAAAGCATTGTGGCTTAGTAGAACTGGCATTTGGTGTTACCTTAAATGGCCTGCTAAATGATTTCGGGGGTGGTTCGGCCAGCAACAAACCTCTCAGAGCGATTCAATGTGGTGGCCCGTTAGGCACTTACCTTCCAGAGTCGCAATGGGACATTGAAATGGACTATGAAGCTATGGCTGGCATTGGCGGCGTATTAGGTCACGGCGGCGTGGTTGCCTTTGACTCCAGTGTGAATATGTCAGAGCAAGCGCGCTTTTCAATGGAGTTCTGCGCTGAAGAGTCTTGCGGGAAATGTACTCCATGCCGTATAGGGGCTACCCGTGGTTTTGAAACTATCGATAAAGTGCGAGCCAATATCGACCGCGAAGCTAACATTGGCTTATTGAAAAGCCTGTGTAACACCATGGAAGGCGGCTCGCTGTGCGCCATGGGCGGCATGACCCCTTACCCAGTAAAGAGTGCTTTGGAGCACTTCAATGAAGATTTCTTTTTACCTGCTGTTGGTGACTCTACAACGGCTGGGGACGCTCATGCCAACGCCAGTAGCTCAGGGATAATAGAAATCTCAATCGATAGCATCAAAAAAGCAGGTACTTCATCATGATTCGTATAGAACATCCAAACGATCCGACAAAAGATTACGGCACGCCCTCCCCTGTATCGTATAACGATATTGCCGACAAACGAGATGTAGAGGCTATTACCGGCATCATTGATGGCGTCGAAATCACGGTTGCCAAAGGCACCTCAGTGATGCGTGCCGCGGCGATAGCCGATATCAACATACCAAAGCTCTGTGCTACCGACAGTATTAAAGCCTTCGGCTCTTGCCGTTTATGCTTAGTACAAATCGAAGGTCGCCGAGGCTCACCCGCTTCATGCACTACGCCATTTGAAGAAGGCATGGTAGTCACTACTCAAAATACTGAGCTTGCTGATTTACGACGCGGGGTTATGGAGCTGTATATCTCTGACCACCCGCTCGATTGCCTAACCTGTTCCGCTAACGGCGATTGCGAGCTACAAGATATGGCCGGTGCTGTCGGCCTGCGTGAAGTTCGCTACGGCTTTGAAGGCGAGAACCATTTAGACGAAGTGAAAGACGAGTCAAACCCGTACTTTACCTTTGACCCGAGCAAATGTATTAGCTGCTCTCGCTGCGTGCGAGCCTGTGAAGAAACTCAGGGAACATTCGCTTTAACCATTGAGAATCGTGGCTTCGCGTCTAAAGTTAGTGCCAGCCAATCAGAAGATTTCATTGATTCTGAATGTGTCAGCTGCGGCGCCTGTGTGCAAGCCTGCCCAACCGCCACCTTAACCGAAAAATCTATTATAGAAGCCGGTCAACCCGAACATTCTAAAATCACCACTTGCGCTTATTGCGGTGTCGGGTGCGCCTTTAAAGCCGAAATGAAAGGCGAACAAGTGGTACGAATGACCCCTTATAAAAACGGTGAAGCTAACCGTGGGCACTCTTGTGTCAAAGGTCGTTTTGCATTTGGTTATGCCACTCACAAAGAACGCATCACCACCCCAATGATTCGCAACACTACCGATGATCAATGGCAAGTTGTCTCTTGGGAAGAGGCGTTTAGCTTTGCCGCTCAGCAGCTCAAAGGTGTTCAAGCTAAGTATGGCCGTAAGTCAATCGGTGGTATCTCGTCATCGCGCTGTACTAATGAAGAAGTCTACTTAGTGCAAAAAATGGTTCGTGCTGGCTTTGGTAATAACAATATTGACACCTGTGCTCGTGTTTGCCATTCGCCAACCGGCTATGGCCTAAAACAAACATTAGGCGAATCTGCGGGCACCCAAAACTTTGATTCGGTTGAAGACTGCGACGTGGCCATGGTAATGGGTGCAAACCCAACCGATGCTCACCCGGTATTCGGCTCTCGCTTGAAGAAACGCTTGCGAGAAGGTGCCAAGTTAATCGTCGTCGACCCACGTCGTATCGACTTGGTCAAAAGCCCGCATATTGAAGCCGAGCATCACCTAAAACTGCTACCTGGAACCAACGTTGCGTTTATCAACACCATGGCCCACGTTATCGTTCGTGAAAAATTATATGACGTCGAGTTTGTCGCTGAACGTTGCGAGACTGAGGCCTTTCAAGAGTGGATGCAATTCATTAGCGACGACAAGCACTCGCCAGAAAATAGCCAAGCAGTAACCGGTATACCCGCCGCCGATATAGCGGCAGCCGCTCGCTTGTATGCCAACGGCGGTAATAGTGCGATTTATTATGGGCTAGGCGTGACCGAACACAGCCAAGGTTCAACCACCGTTATGGGCATCGCAAATCTAGCCATGCTGACCGGCAATATCGGTCGTCGTGGAGTCGGTGTTAACCCACTACGCGGCCAGAACAATGTTCAGGGCTCTTGTGATATGGGGTCATTTCCACACGAACTTCCAGGTTACCGCTCAGTGGCCGACGATGCTGTTCGCGGCACCTTCGAGAAAGCGTGGGGTTTAACTATTGATAACGAGCCAGGCTATCGAATCAACAATATGCTCGACGCAGCGGTTGCTGGCCAATACAAAGGCCTATACGTGCAAGGCGAGGACATCGCGCAGTCTGACCCGAATACAAAACACGTTGAAGCCGCATTAAGAAACTTAGACTGTTTAATTGTGCAAGATTTATTCTTAAACGAGACCGCTAAGTTTGCCACGGTGTTTTTGCCAGGCGCCAGCTTCTTAGAAAAGAACGGTACCTTCACCAATGCAGAGCGTCGTATATCACCGGTTCGCCGAGTTATGAAACCCTTGGCAGGCAAAGAAGACTGGGAAGTTACTCAAGGCTTATGTAACGCGATGGGCTATCAGATGAATTACTCTCACCCGCGCGAGATCATGCAAGAAATTGCCAGTCTGACGCCAAGCTTTACCAATGTTAGTTTTGAACGTCTAGATAAAGAGGGCTCTATTCAGTGGCCATGCAATGACGATGCACCCGACGGCACGCCGACGATGCACCTCGGCGAGTTCGTGCGTGGTAAAGGTTTGTTTAAGGTGACTGAATATGTGCCTACTGATGAGAAAGTTACACGCCGGTTCCCGCTATTGTTAACCACTGGTCGAATCTTGTCACAATACAATGTTGGCGCTCAAACTAGGCGTACCGAAAATAATGCCTGGCATGATAAAGACTTGCTTGAAATACATCCAAGTGATGCCACCGACCGCGGAATCGTCAATGGTGATAGGGTTAAAATTGCCAGCCGATCTGGTGAGACTCATTTAACCGCTAAAGTAACCGAGCGTGTTCAGCCAAGCGTGGTGTACACCACCTTTCATCATCCCGAGAGTGGTGCTAATGTAATCACCACAGACAACTCAGATTGGGCCACTGACTGCCCAGAGTACAAAGTCACCGCGGTACAAATAAGTAAAGTAATTCAAGCTAGGCAAAACTCTGAATGGCAAGATCAGTTTGAGAGTTTTACCGAGAAACAATTAGAGCTGGCCGACGTTGAAAGCAAAGAAACCGTCTAATAAAATGGCAGACCATTCGACGCTCGACAAGCCTTTAGACGGGATTGAAGAGCGTGCAGTGTTGGTACGTCATGCTGAGCATTTGCAAAGTTCAGCGGCAGACTATATTGCTCAAGAAGTGCCTATTGCGATAGCCTACAATGGTCAAAGCCACGCAGTTATGATGGCTAGCCCGATTGATCTCAACGACTTCGCGATCGGCTTTAGCGTTACTGAGCGAATTATCGATCAGACTGACGACATATCGGCAATTGAGATTAGGCGAGCCGCGCAAGGCGTCACCGTCAACATTCGAATCAAACCAGCTTTAATCAAGCGCTTAGAAGGCAAACGCAGGCAACTTAGCGGCCGATCAGGTTGTGGCATTTGTGGAATTACCGACTTAGCCGCCGCCCTGCCAGTTATTCAACCACTGGAAGACGAATCGCTACCATCACATAGCGTCATTGACCGAGCAGTAGAAACACTTAAAGAAAATCAAAAGCTTCAAGAGCAATGCGGCGCAGTTCATTGCGCCGGTTTGTTTAACGCCGACGGTGACTTACTGGCACTGCGTGAAGATGTGGGCCGCCATAATGCCTTGGACAAACTTATTGGCAGCCAAATTAATAGCTTGAAGCAAGACTTCTTTATTGTGATGTCGAGCCGAGCTAGCCATGAACTAGTTGCCAAAGTTGCGATCAGTGGCCTGCATACCTTGGTGACTATCTCAGCGGCCACCTCGCTGGCGGTAGATTTGGCTGAAAAAACTAATTTGAATTTAGTTGGCTTTGTGCGCGATAAACGGCAGATTATTTACGCTAGTTAGTTGAGTGTTTTATTAACCTTGTAGAGACCCTCCGATGGCAAGCATAAAAAAGGCGGCATCGCCGATGCCGCCTCTCAGTACTAACTTTCCAAACTAACTCCTAGAAATCGTATGACACCCGAACTCCAACCGTACGAGGTCGAATTGGGTTAACCCGAAAGATCAAATCCGGTGCACCAACATCTAGCTGACCGCGTTCGTCGGTTAGATTGTCGATATACAAACTGCCGTTCCATTGGCCCATGGTCGCGCCTACTGAGGCATCTACTTCGGTATAACTATCTAATGGAAAACGTGCAACTTCGACTAGGCTTGAGAAACGATCGTCAGTGTACTTAGCTACCGTTTGTGCGTAGCCCGTAAAGTTTGAGAACTCACGCTCGTATCGCGCGCCTAAAGTCCATTGAACATCAGGAGCAAACGGCAGCTCGGAACCAGCCGGTGAAATATTAGTGATCGCTGGAGGTAACTCAACCAACTCAGCATCGATGTAACTGAACGAGCCAAACACACTTAGTAAATCAGATACCGCCCAGGTGACGTCGAGCTCGAGACCTTTAACTTTTGCATCGCCGACATTATCGAAGAATGCCGAGTTATCAATTGAGAAATCCAACACGCCTTGCTGTAAATCAGTGAAATCGGTGTAGTAAACAGCTCCATTGAGTCGCACGGTGTTGTCGGCAAATTGGGTTTTCCAGCCTAACTCATAACTGTCGGCATTATCACTGTCGAAGAAGAAAGGAATGTTGACAGTACCACTGCCGCCGCCACCGTTACGGTTAAAGCCGCCGGAGCGAAAGCCCTCTGCGTAAGTTGCATAAACCAAAGCATCATCACCAACATTCCAGCTGACGTTTACATTAACAATGGTGTCTGACAACTCAGTTGGGCTTTGCCCTGCAAGGTTGGCATCTACATTGTTACCAAACGGCCCGGGGGTACGAAAGTTGAAACTCGACTGACCGCGCAAACCGATATCGATACTGTAATTACGCGCACCAAAAGTGGCCGTTAGAGTATCTGATAGCTTATAAGACAACGAACCGAAAAATGACAGTTCTTCTCGATCATTCAAGAAGTCGTTGAAAAAGGTGACGCCGGGATCTCGAACATTTGGGTTAGACGCAAAGGCATCGGGGATTGGCAAGTTAGGTTGAAAACCAACTTGGGTCGAGGCTGGGTAGGTAAAATCTGCACGTTCTACCGTTTGTTGATCGTCGTAATAAATTCCGGCGATAAAACTTAAGCGCTGTTCACTATCGGAAGCGATTCTAACTTCGTGTACCGACCGCTCAGTCTCGAAAAAAGACGTGGTAAATAACGATGGGCTGCCGCAGGTATCATATCCTGGAGAACAAATGTAGTAAGGAATGAACGGACCGTTGTTAGCATAACCAGTGTAGTCAGTTTGACCTTCAAAGGTTCGCTCAGTGTAAGAGCCGTTATAAATGACGTCTAAGTCGCCAATAACACCGTTTACCGTTAGTGATAACATGTCGACTGTATCTTCGCCCACGTCACGACTAAACGTTTGTGCGTTTAAGTCATCGCCAGGGCTAACGTCTGGTTCAAATTCAAAGATACCTTCGGTGTCTAGAGTTTGGCTTACCAGCTGAAGAGTCGCATCCCAGTTATCGTTGATTTGGCCTCTTAGACTAGCGCGAAAGCCGGTGTATTCGGCATCGTTAAAATCATCTTCTACAAAAGCCGAATTATCCGCCGTAGCACGTGTGCTAGGCACTCGGCCACCAAAGCCAGGGTTGCTTAACGGAATCTGACGAGTCGCGGCGATATTATCAATGTAACCACCTTGGTCAGAGTTATAGACCGCAATGCGCGCGGCTAACTTGTCGTCGATCAATGGAAAATTCAGGTAACCTTCAACGCTCAAACTGCCTTCGCCGCCAGAGGTGTTTGATAGGTCGATAGTAACGCCTGCACCGAATTGATTAAACTCAGGCTTACGAGTAATTAGGCGCAACGTACCCGCCTGTGAGCTGGCTCCAAACAGAGTGCCCTGTGGACCTTTGAGTACTTCGATCCGTTGCAGGTCAGTGGCATACAAATCGATATTACGACCGGCATATGAAATTGGCGTCTCGTCTAAATACATTGCCACACTTGGCTCAGAGCCTAAGCTAGCAATCCTAACCGCGGTTCTACCAGGCGAGATGCCGCGAATAAAAACTTCTTGCTTACCAGGGCCCTGCCCTGATGCGTTGACTCCGGGAATAAGTGACACGTAATCGTCAAAGCTGTCAATTCTCAACTCTTTGAGTTTGCCTTCACTGATTGCCTGCAATGCGATTGCTACGTCTTGCGAGCTTTCGGATCGCCTTGATGCCGTTACGACTATCTCTTCAAGACCATAACTACTTGTCTCAGCTTGTTGCGCAGCCGCCGACAAGGGCGCTGCAAGACTGAGTGCTAGAACCGATGCAGTTACTTCTTGTGCAATTCGGGTTCTACGGAAAAAATTTACTGATGCCATGACTATCTCTCTCTAAATTTACATGATGGGGGAGGTTATCATGGCAAGTATTACAGCCTCATGAAATGAAACTAAAGTAATCGAAAACATCTTTTTGATTGGTAATTTTTATCAAATTACCAATAGGCGTCGCTTAGCTACCCTCTGTTTTAAACGCCATGCTGCCAATGCCCCAAGTAAGCCCATAAACGCAATGGCATTGTAATAAACCGCATAACCGGTTTTTCCTGGGTACATTTCGAGTAGATAGTTATTCAGCAAAGGCAGATAGACGTCTGGCGCGTAGCCAATCAAAGAGATCAAGCCAATCGCCAGTCCTTTGACATTATTGGAAATATTACAGCTCTCGAGTGTGGCCCAAAAAATGCCTCTAACGGCGTAGGTAAGAAAACCAATAACTAATACTATCGCCAGTAAAAATGCAGCGCCGACCGACACCGGCATAAAGGCTAAACCCGCTAACGCTAAAGACGCAAGCACCATTAATATCGCTAACACCTTCTCTCGGTCTAAAAAGTCACCGGCAAAACCAGCCGATGCTGCGCCGATCGGCCTCATCCACAGCTTTGCAACGGTAATAGAACCGACGGTTAGCGCGGTTAAGCCAAACTCGGTTTGCATGTAAGCTGAGAAAGAGTAAGTTGCCCAAAACAACTGATACCCCGTCATGATGCACAAAGCACATAGCCAGATTTCGGGTTTTGAAACAACCATCGATATATCGCTGATGAAACGATTGAATGCGTCGCCTTGTTTTGTCTTAAAGGCATCATCAATATTATTTATTTTTTTATCCGGCGCACCCAAAATAAAATACGTAATCGGAGCAAGTAATAGCATCATCCCAACGTACAACCATATGACTTTCACCAAGGCATCAGTCGTATCTTCACCAACACCGCTGGTGTAGTAGGCAAATATTGCCACCGCAATTGATGCAAGAATCGCTTCAACTAAACCTCGCCCACCATCCAAAATACCAAAAAATCGACCTTGCTCTTCGGGCCGAGCAAGTAACGCTGTGGCTTTAATTAATGCCGACCAAAAGGTTAAACCGGCGGCGATTCCCCAGCCAATAAAAATATATCTTAACGATTCTGGTGATGGCAAGGTCGAAAACCAGACGCCAAGAAGCCCGGCAAACAACAGTGAAAACGACATCAACACGCGAGGTGATACTCGATCGGCTAGCCAACCGCTAGGCACATAGGTAAGCATATAAATAATGCCCAACCAGACGTAATTTTGATTTAGCTGTGCCGAAGTAATACCAAACGCGTCAACAATACTTATTTCGAAATTCTGACGTAGGTATATTAGCGGGTAGATATTACCCGCCACGATCACCAGCACCGCCAGTTTTAAATAACGCTGTTTGAGGGTAAGTTCTGTTGAAGGCGAGCTAACTGACATAGAATATTCCTTAATAGATAGGCTTTAATCCTAACACTTAATTGTCACCGCTCGGCAACATGCTTTGTGTTGACTAGCTTAGTGACACGTTATCAACACATGTCAGCAGTAAACTGTGATTGTTTATTTGATAATCAATGGCCTTACGCGCCGATACTCACCAATATTAGACTAAAAACTATGAACAATTTATTCTTAGTAATTCTATTTCTATCTATTACTTCTGTCGCAAAGGCTAAGAATGTC
>JBLHRL010000080.1:0-12585 GCA_047625975.1 Arenicella sp. | reverse complement strand
TGATTCGCTGGCGTTATCACTTGCACAGTCGGCAATCTCAAGAGAGCTTGATTTGGAGTTAACGCCGCGGCAACGCCCCTTTCTATATATGCCATTTATGCATAGCGAATCACTTACTATTCATCAGCAAGCGGTCACTCTATTTACAAATCTTGGTATTGAATCAAATTTGAACTTTGAGATTCGGCATAAAGCAATAATTGAAAGATTTGGCCGCTACCCTCACCGAAACAAGATACTAGCTCGGCCCTCAACAAATGAGGAACGTGATTTTTTACAGCAACCTGGGTCTGGGTTCTGAGTAATTATGTTTGGCTTTGCAGGGCATAGCAATTTTCTCGAGAGAGGCAAAATAACGCCCATGCGTAGATCAACTTTACTTTTCTATCGCTCAGAAACATACTCAGAGCTGAAGCTGGTGATTTCAACCAAATAGTTAGTTGGATTCACTGGTTGTTAGAATCACGACTTTAAATTAGGAGTTAAGGCAATCTATGTCAAGTGTGAGTTTCCTGTCGCGGCGCACTCAAATCGAGCGACGCACAGCCACCAGAAAGACTTTGCTCGAAGCTACCATTACAGTTCTATTGGATAGCGGCTATCACGGTTGCTCGCTCGCCAAAGTTGCTAAGCAAGCCGGCTTAACCACGGGTTCGGTACAGCATCACTTCAAGACTAAGTCCGATTTGATGTTAGCTGTAATAAAAGAAAGGATTTTCGAGGTTGGTGACATGGCCGATCTGAACATTGACCCAATTCTGGCTATCAACAAGCGCTGTCAAAAGCTGATTGAGTTGCAGTGGCGATACTATGGCGACCCCAAGTATTTGGTAATCTGGAGCATAATTCTAGGAGCTTGCTCCGATTCTGAATTTACGGCTCGTATTTCTGAATGGCAACAAAACGCGATAGCTCAGCACGAACAAGTGATAAAAACTGTCTTTGCTGATCTGCGTCTGAAGCCGAGTCAGATCAAGTCTATGCAGTATTTTATTAACGCTCAACTACGAGGGCTGGCGATGCTGCAAGTAGTTGATGTAAACCCCCTGTTGGTTAAAAAGCAACTTAAGTTGTTGGCCGGCATGCTCGAAAATCAGCTTTGTAAAAGCTAGTTAGAGAATCAAACGGGTTAGCATACGTTTAGAATTATGTCTTCGTTGAGCGACACGCAAGCCAACTTCCAAGCAGTAGGGTGCTGACGCCGATAACATTGATTAGCAAGGCCATCAGCCATGATCCGAACGATGCGTAGCCAGCAAGGTTTACATCAGACCAGAAACTGGCTATATGGAGACCCACTCCAGAATAGCTCAATAGAAGGGCGAAGCAGGGTGCCGAAAATTGATAAAAGCGCTTAGCTCCATTCAGCCCGGCTAGAATTATCAGACCACCGATGGCCACGAATATAACGCCTGAAATAGGGTCTGTAGGCGATAGCGCTGGGCGTCCTGATTTTAGCTGCCAAATACTAATAGCATTGTAGGCCAGGCCCAATACAACCCAAAGTAATTGCATCTTTTGTATATTCTTTAAGCTCACGGTGACACTCCAGGTTTTTCAATTGATTTGTCCGAAATGAAGACACTAAGGAATAATTTCCCCATTCTTCATGATCATCAAAAATGCCGTTTCTGTTTGTGTCATCAATGCGAGGTTGTCTATTGGGTTGCCATCTATTAACAGCATATCGGCTACCGCGCCTGTTTCTATAACGCCTAATTTTCCGTACGGATTGTTAGCGCCGGATAGGGCTATCAATGAGCCATTGACACTGGTTGCCTGCCGAAGTATTTCCAATGGTGTGAACACTTGCGCGCGAAGCATAAATTCCTGATTTTGCAAGGGGTGCATGTCGGCAATCAGATCGGTACCAAAGGAGATTTTAACGCCGGCATTCTTGAGTAAGGTAAGTGCGTCGGTCATCGCATCAAGCGCGATTTTGTTTTTAGCCTTAATGTACGGTGGTAAGTTGGGCGCTTTGTCCAGAGCCCAATAAGTGATTAGATTTGGCACAACATACGCACCTTTGCTTGCCGCTAGCTCGGCGGTTTTCTTATCTATCATATTGCCATGCTCAATGGTTTTGACACCCGCATTAAGCGCTCTCGCAATGCTTTCTGCGGTATAAGCATGCGCTGCAACGTAGGTTCCTCTATCAGCCGCCGTTTGAACCGCAGCTCGCATTTCTTCAACTGAGTACTGCACGCTGTGTAGAGGATCAGTAGGCGAAGAAACACCCCCACCTGCATGGATTTTGATGAAATATGCTCCTCGACGAAGTTCTTCACGAGCGGCTTTAGTCACTTCAGTTACGCCATCTGCGATGGTGCTTCCAAAGCTAAAAATTAAGCCGTCTTCAGGCTCAGCATTGATTTTTCTGTGATCTGCATGGCCTCCGGTTTGCGAGATAGAGCGGCCAGTAAATATTATTCTTGGCCCTGGGATTACACCATCTTCTATTGCCTGTGCGAGCCCATAGTCGGTACCGGCCGTATCACGAACGGTGGTAAAACCTCGCTTCAACATTGCCGCTGCATTAGCAACCGCGCTTGCTGTGACGTACGATTCATTAACGGTATCGGTTTTTGAAAACGGAAAGGCCCAAGATACATGTACATGCGCATCAATCAGACCCGGCATTAGAAATTTTCCGTTACCGTCAATAACGGAGTCTGCAGGTGACGCCGCAATCACCGAGTTCGAGACCTCTAGTATTTTGCCGTGCAGGATTCTCACCGAACCGGAAGAGGCGATTACATTTTTCCCATCAAAGATTTGAACATTTTGAATCAGTGTTGGGCCGCTGGTCTGAGCCAACGCTAGGTTGATGTAGATCACCGAGAATAAGGTTAGAAATTTTACTAGAGACTTCATAAATCATACCGCTTAAACGCTCATTTATAGAGCTTAAGTTGTTACAGTTAATATATTTAGGACTTAACTTACATTTTGATTGTAATGTAAGTTAAGTGGAATATAAAGCCTTGTTGGCGATTTCTAATGCTCTATTAATCGACCGCAGAGATACAGAAATTTTTTCGGGCAACGCGAGTGAATAGCCATTTTAGGTAAATGTGAATACAACAGTATTACCGTTACCTAAACTGTTTAGGGGCTGTTTCTTCGCATCGACTGAGTTAATAGGCATGTTTAAATCGGAGTATATAGAGTAAGATTTGGATCGAAATAACACGAAAATTCTCTATGAAAATTATTAAAAAACGTTGGGTTTTACTCATAGCATTGGTTTTTTTTGGCCTTGCTTGGGGTGTTTTTAAGATATTCCCTTTTGGTATGCCGCCCGTTGAAGCGTATTTTGCGCCAATTGATAAGCGTAAATTGCAGGCCGATGAAATTGGCCAAATAATCAGCGTCGAAGAGACATTTTTCGGCTTGTCCTTAAGCGGAGATGACTTCAACGGGTGGGACACCAGTCGGCGTGATTTCTGGAAATACTCAATCGCTTTTTCGGCTTATGGAATTCCGTCGTTGATCATGATCGACCCCGAGAATAAGCAACGATATCAAGCATTGATGGACGCCATGATATGGAAGATGAAGTCAAAGCGTGTCTGGAGTGACTTTACTGAGCGCGGCTTTGGTGCAGACCCCATTACGGTTCAAAACATAATGTATAAAGGCCACTTGAACTTAATATACGGCCTCTACCATCTCTCTACTGGCGACCTGCGCTATGCGCGCGAGCATGCATGGTTGACCGAGCAAATTGCTAAGGAAATGCGTTTACACCACAACGGTAAATATGAGGGCGTCACTTGCGAGCCGAATGCGTGGTTTGTTGAATGTAATGCTATCGGCATGCTCAGTTTACATGTGTTCGATAAACTGTATGACACGTCGTACACCGAAAATGAAATCCAATGGTCGCTTGATTTCATTATGAACCGTATGCGAGACCCTAATACCGGTTTGTTTTACCGAGCATACCTGCCTAATCATGACTTGATAAAAAAGGAATTGAGAGGCTATACTAATGCATGGATTCTTTCCTTTTTAAAGCCGTTTGCGGCCGAGGAAATCGAGCAAATATACCCGTCGTTTAGGCAACATTTAGTTGAGTCCTTTGGGCCCTACGCGGCGGTGTTGAACTACACCAATGGTGAGCCTGATCAAGTGGCACAAATTTTTGGCTTATGGGCGGCTAAAGAGCACAATGACCAAGCGTTATTTGAAAAGTTGCGTAACGTGGTTGATAAGTTCGGAGACCTGCAGCCTCTTGGTGAAAATAACGGTATGGTCTACGACGATCCGAATAGTGTTTTGATCAATGGGGTGGTGCTTGCAAGTAAAGTCCACCTAGGCTGGGATGCGATACTCAATAACCCATGGCCGGCCTTGCAAGTTCAAGCCGCCATTGCTGATACTCAAGGGTTAGAATGGACAGATATATTGCCACAGCAAGTTTTTGCAATGGGTTCAAACACACCTACAGCAGAGGGGAGTATCGACAGAGCTTGCCCTAGTTGTTTTTGGGGTGACTATAAATCTATTCGTATGAAAAAAGCCGAAACCCTTAAAAACTGTAGCGCCGAACAAAATGCAAGCTGCAGCTTGGACCAAATGGATACCGACATCATTAAGATTAGGTGACTCTTTGGAAAGAAAAAGTTTGATGGCTTGGCGCCAACGGCAATAGCGCTGGGCATGTTACACGTGACCTGTCTTAACTAACTAGAAAATTTAGGTTTGAACACACTAGAGAAACAGGCCAAAGCGCCGAGATTAGTATGAAAAATTTTGCACTCGAAACATTTTTTTCAACATGGGAATTTAGCGCTGAGCATCATATGACCGCGTCTGATGCGCAAAGCGTGACTATTTCAGAACTACTCGAGTTAGGCGGGGAGTCACTTGATAATTTAGGTAAGGTCTATTTGGGTTACACCGAAACTTGGGGTGCACGCAGCCTGCGTACAGCGATTGCCAAAACTTATGAAAGCCTGGATGCTGAAAATATTTTATGCTTTGCTGGTGCCGAAGAAGGGGTTTACGCGGCCATGCGAGTTCTGTTGAGTGCGAGCGATCATGCGATTGTGGTGGTACCGAATTATCAGGCTGCGGAGACACTACCCTTAGATATATGCCAGGTTAGCGGTGTAGCGCTCGATCCCAACGATAATTGGAGCTTAAACCTCGATGAGGTTGAGCGCGCGATACAGCCCAATACTAAGCTAGTGTCGGTTTGTTTCCCGAATAATCCGACTGGTAAAATCATGCCCGCTGATGGCTGGGCAGAGCTTATTTCATTGTGTCGTAAGCACGACCTGTATCTGTTCAGCGATGAAGTCTACCGGCTACTCGAGTTAGACCCCGGCAAGCGTATCGACCAGGCGGCCGATGTCTATGAAAAAGGCTTGTCGTTAAACGTAATGTCTAAGGCCTATGGCTTGCCGGGTTTGAGAATCGGTTGGATCGCCACGCAAGATAAACAAGTGTTGCAGGAGCTCGAATACTATAAGCATTATTTGTCGATTTGTAACTCGGCGCCAAGCGAGTGGCTAGCCGAGGTTGCACTGAGTGTAAGCGATAAGCTGTTGCAAAAAAATCGTTCACTACTGTCGAACAACCGAGAAAAATTAAACGATTTTTTTGATCGCTATACGGCGTTGTTTGAGTGGCAGCAACCGGATGGTAGTTGTATTGCTTACCCGCGCTTTATTGGGCGTGGTGGTGTAGAGAGTTTTTGCCAAAACTTGGTTGAAGAGAGTGGCGTGCTATTGTTGCCAGCATCGATTTATCGATCAGAGCTGATGAGTGCCCCAACTGATCGATTTCGCATTAGCTTTGGTCGGGCGAATATGGACGCTGGCTTAAGCGCATTTAGTGATTACCTAGAGCTACACTCCGATAGTCTGACACCACAATAAATTAACAACTCAGTTCAATAAAGGCTGACTTTTAGAGTAATGCTATGTCAAAACCCAGTGTTGGAAAATGCACATGCAGGGTACCAAACTCGGTGGTTTCTCGGGCTAAGATCCAGCGCGATTGGTCAACACCAACCAAGACTCCAATAACAGAATCTTTGGCGTAGTCGCTAGGTTTGATTTCCACTCTTTTACCAATATCGTCAGCACTCTTCATTTGCTCGGGGATGTCTCTAGGGGCATGACTTTTTGCCGAGGCGAAGGCGTCTTTTTCAGTCGATGGCTGACGGTCTCCATGGCCAAAGGCCGACATTCGTTTGAACCATGCAATAACGTTTGGGTGTCCTTCGAGAGGTTTTCCGCTTGTTAGGTTTTTAAACCAAAGGTTGTGGTAGGCCGAGAAATCGGCGATTGTCGGCGAGCGGCCAAACAGAAAATTGTTATGCGTCAATTTAGATTCCATATCAGCATAGTGGCTGCCTATGAGTTTTAGCGCGCGTTCCCGGCCCAACGGTTTTGCCGATGAAGCCTTGCTTATCGCGGCTCGGTCTTTGATAAATCTAATCGCTTGTAGTGGTGTGAATAGTTTGAAAACGGTTGCTAGCATTTTAAGCGGTGTTGAGGTTTGTACGCTTGCCATAAAAACAACGGTGTCAACGTAGTTGGAGTATTCAGCGACGTCAACACCACAGGTTTCCATCGCCAATTCTGGCTTATGGCATGCTGTGGCTATTTCGTCAGCGATAAGTTTGGTATCACAAAAAATATCTGCGCCTATTTGCATTACAGGGATACGTCTATAACCGCCAGCCAAGGGATCTACAATACAACGAGGGGGCATAGCGGGTGAGATAACTGATTGCCATCGTATATCGCAATAGCCAAACATAAGTCGAATCTTTTCTGAAAATGGTGATAATTTGTAGTGATGTAAAATGATAAGGCTGCCCTCTGTTAGCGTGCGTTATGTTAAGCCAAATTTTGCGTAGGTTGGCTATTAATTGAGTGGTCGCTTGTCACCATCAAGTACTACGCCCCAGATTTTTATACTTGGCCAGTCTTTGGCGTCACTGTCGAGCGGGTTTTTGTCGAGGACCGTAAAATTGGCGCGTTTGCCGACCGAGATTGAACCGATAGAATCCTCTAGGCCCATCGCCCATGCGGCATCTAAGGTGACTGACTTTAGAGCTTGATATGCGCTTAAGGCCTCGCTCGGCGTTGACCGGTTGCCGCGTCGAGTTTCACGCGTCATGTGTACCGAGGCGGCCTGCATTGGATAAGGCGGTGCTAATGGTGCGTCTGAATGCAGCGTCACCGGAATTGACAATTTACTGGCAGAGGCCAGTGGTGTCATATACTGAACCCGTTCACCGATTGACTCACGGTAGTCGTCACCCATTAGATAGACATAATGGCTAGCCGCTGAAATTCCACCTTTGAGTTTGGCAATGCGTTGTAAGTGGTTTGGCGTGAGCAGCCCGGCGTGTTCGATAACAAAGCGTTGATCGGGATTTGGATGCGATGCGCGAATCTGAGTCATTGCGTCTAAGGTAGCTGTTTGTGCGGCATCACCATTGGAGTGGATTCGTGCATCCAGACCAAGTTTCCAATAGGGCTCAATAGCGTCTACAAGCGCATCTGACTTTGTCACCCAAAGACCGAGTGTGCCCTTCGATTGGCCGGCTATATAACCAGGTTGCTCAAGCCGCATGGTTTGTGAGTAAAATGCCGCATCGGTGAAAAATTTCACTTGAGGTAGTACCTGAGGGTCGCCAGCATTCGCCATTTTTTTGGCCAAAGACTTTACTTCTTGAGCTGCTAGTTCGCCGTGTTTTTTCTTAAAAGCGCGATGCTCAGGTACGAGGTACAGGTGGTATGGGTCTGCTTTTGTGTACTCTAAAAGGTAGTAGGTATCTTCTAGGGTTTTATTGAATAAGCCGTAGCCTAACTCGGCAACTGAGGTTACTCCTGCTTTGGCTAGCATTGCTTCAAAACCACTGAATCCTTTGCCGATATTAGTTGGCGTTAAGATGTGAAAGCTTAGTTTAGTAAATAGATGCTGAGTTGCATCTTCATACACCCGTCCGGTCAGTTCGCCATTTTGATCGAGCGCGATTCCTTCGTACCGCTGATGCAGAGAGGGGTCAATTTCAGCCCATTTCAAAGCTTCAGTATTTAAATAAAAATCATGAGCCGAGTAGTGCCAAACTAATATCGGTCGTGTTGTTGATACACTATCGAGGTCTTGGCGAACAATGTCTCCCTGTATTAAATTATGATAGCCATAGGCGATTAACGGTTCGCCGGGCTCTAGTTCTTGATCTAGCTCTTTGAGCCTCTCTAGCAATGCCGTTTTGCTAGGCAAGCCTTTGACGACGCCATTGGGTGTCTCCATGTCCCAGGGCGGTACAAAAGGGCGCGAGTAAATCATCGCGCCTAAGATCATGTGGACATGCGGGTCAATTAGCCCAGGGATAAGCGTTTGTCCAGCGAAGGTCGTATCTATTGACGCGCTCGGGTGTGCGGTGGCAAGCTGTTCGAGTGAGCCTAATTGATTTACCTTACCGTCGAACAGGTATACCGCTTCGGCCTGCGGAGTCATCGGGTCCATGGTGATAATGTTTTTTGCGATATAAATCACGCCATCACCTTTGCCGTCACAAGCGGATACCAATAGGCTAAGAGTTAGACCAACAATAGCCAGTTTACGATACATATACGACTCCTCTGACGGGTGTAGTTTTAATGATGTTTAAGACTATTTACCGGCCTATTTATAATCAAACAACATACTTAAATCCAACGCACGGAGATGTTTAGTGATTGCGCCTGATGAAATAAAATCGACGCCCGTCTCGGCAATAGCGACAATTGTTTCTATACTGACATTACCGGATGCTTCTAAATCGGCTTGTTGGCCAGTTAGTTCGACCGCGAGGCGCATATCGTGCAGACTAAAGTCGTCGAGCATGATTCGCTTGGCACCAGCGTGTAGACCTCTTTGTAATTCGTCAAGAGTTTCGACTTCAAGCTCAACCAATGCTCCCTTTGGCATGGATGCAATTGCATCAGTGACTATACGCTCTAGGCTTTTACCGCTACGCAAGTGGTTTTCTTTAATGATAATACCGTCGTATAAGCCCATTCTATGGTTTATTCCGCCACCACAAAGCACCGCGTACTTCTGTGCCGCACGCATCATCGGCAGGGTTTTACGGGTGTCGAGCAGGCGCGCTTTAGTATGGGCGATAACATCGGTGTATTGGCGGGCTACTGTGGCTGTGCCAGACAAGGTTTGCATGATATTAAGCGCGCTACGCTCGCCTGACAGAATAGGGTGGGCCAGACCTTCAAAACGACACAAGGTTTGATTAGGCTTAATGTTATCGCCATCGTTAACTTGCCAGCTAATATCGATTTTAGTTTTGTGACGTTTAGCAACCTGCTTGAATACTTCATTTACCCAAGCAAGCCCGCAAATAACGCCATGTTCACGAGACATTATCTTACCGTCAACTCGAGCCTCTTTAGGCGTCAATCTAGCAGTTACATCGCCGCTACCAATATCTTCTCGCAGACAATTTTTGACAAGACGTTTAATTACTTTTTTTCTAGGTAAAGGATGTGGCTTGGATAGGATGTGCGACATTAATTGCTCTCGAGTGCTAGGTTGAGTGGCCAGAATAGCAGAAACGATGGATCTCTCAAAAAAATGATCTACATCAATAGGCGTTAACTATATGGGTGATGACGCGATACACGCACTTGTATTTTAACCTCTCCACCTTAAATAAAGGGTAGAGAATTTATCACTTGTGAGGAAGCCATCATGCGAATCGACAAACTAACATCAAAGTTTCAACTTGCCTTAGCCGATGGGCAAAGCATGGCGGTCGGCAAAGACCATCAGTTTATCGAGCCAGTGCACGTTTTGGCAGCGATGTTTCAGCAAGACGGCGGCAGTGTTCGGCCATTGCTTGCGCGTGTTGGCGTTCATGATAAGTCGTTGAGCGACCTATTAAATAAAGCCCTCTCTGATTTGCCACAAGTGCAAGGTCAAGCCGGTGAAGTACATTTGTCGCAGCAGACATCTCGTATTATTAACGTTGCCGATAAGCTCTCACAGGAGCGTGGTGATTCATTTATATCCAGTGATTTATTTTTGCTAGCGTTGGTTAAAGATAAAGACCGAGCCGGCGTGTTGTTGCGCGAAGCTGGCGCTACCTTGTCATCACTCAATAAAGCCGTTGAAGACGTTCGCGGTGGCTCTAACATTGATGATGCTAACTCTGAAGATAATTTACAGGCCTTAGAAAAATACACCATTGATGTTACCGCCCGAGCAGAGCAAGGTAAGTTAGATCCAGTTATCGGTCGCGATGATGAGATTCGAAGAACTATTCAGGTATTGCAGCGACGTACTAAAAATAATCCGGTGATCATCGGTGAGCCGGGTGTTGGTAAAACCGCGATTGTTGAAGGCCTTGCGCAACGTATCGTTAATGGCGAGGTGCCAGAAGGCATCAAAAATAAGCGCCTTTTATCGCTCGACCTAGGTGCCCTAATTGCTGGCGCTAAGTTTCGCGGGGAGTTTGAAGAGCGTCTTAAAGCGGTGTTAAAAGATCTGTCTAAACAAGAAGGGCAAATCATTCTGTTTATTGACGAAATTCACACGATGGTTGGTGCCGGTAAAGCTGAAGGCGCACTCGACGCTGGCAACATGCTTAAGCCAGCGTTAGCGCGCGGTGAGCTGCATTGCGTTGGTGCCACAACACTCAATGAATATCGACAATACATCGAAAAAGATGCTGCGCTTGAGCGTCGTTTTCAAAAAATATTGGTTGATGAGCCTAGCGTTGAGGACACAATTGCCATACTTCGAGGCTTAAAAGAGAAGTACGAAGTGCATCACGGTGTTGATATTACTGACGCGGCTATTATTTCAGCGGCAACCCTATCGAATCGCTATATTACTGACCGTAATCTGCCTGATAAGGCGATTGACCTAATCGATGAAGCGGCCAGTCGTATTCGTATGGAAATCGACTCTAAGCCGGAGGTGATGGACAAACTCGAACGGCAGATGATTCGTCGTAAGATTGAGCGTGAAGCGCTTAGCAAAGAGAGCGACGACGCGTCGAAGATACGGCTCGAAAAGTTAGAAGCCGAGATTGCCGAATTCGAGAAAGAATTTGCTGAACTAAATGAAATCTGGATGGCTGAGAAATCCGCGGTATATGGCGCTCAACATATCAAAGAAGAAATAGAAGCGGCGCGTATCGAGATGGACATGGCGCAGCGCGCGGGCAACTTGGCAAAAATGTCTGAGCTACAATATTCGGTTATTCCTGATCTCGAGTCACAGCTTGTGCAGGCGCATAGCAATGAACGAAATGGCGCGCCGAATCAGCTATTGCGAAGCAATGTTACCGAAGAGGAAATTGCGGATGTGGTGGCGGCCTGGACTGGTATACCGGTTTCCAAAATGTTGCAAGGTGAGCGTGACAAATTGCTCAACATGGAAAATAACTTGCACCAGCGAGTTATTGGCCAGCATGAAGCGATTAAAGCCGTTTCTAGTGCGATTCGAAGATCGCGCGCGGGTCTCTCCGACCCCAATCGACCCTCTGGTTCGTTTATGTTTTTAGGCCCAACCGGGGTTGGCAAAACTGAGCTGACCAAAGCCTTGGCTGAATTCATGTTTGACACCGACGATGCTATGGTACGTATCGACATGTCGGAGTTTATGGAGAAGCATTCGGTAGCCCGTTTGATCGGAGCACCTCCAGGCTACGTCGGCTATGAAGAGGGTGGTTACCTGACTGAAGCGGTGCGCCGCAAGCCTTATTCGGTGATTCTATTAGACGAAGTCGAAAAGGCGCATCCCGATGTGTTTAATATTTTGCTGCAAGTGCTTGATGATGGCCGTTTAACCGACGGCCAAGGTCGTACAGTCGATTTTAAAAATTGCGTTATCATCATGACCTCGAACCTAGGCTCGCAACGAGTGCATGGCTACGAGGGTGATTATCAAGGTATGAAGGCATTGGTGATGGAAAGTGTTACCGATCACTTTCGTCCAGAATTTATCAATCGCGTTGACGACATCGTGGTGTTTCATGCACTAGCTGAGGGGCAGGTTCGAGCGATCGCTAATATTCAGATGGACATTCTTAGTAAACGCTTGCTGAGCCAAGATATTACTCTAGATGTTAGTAGTGACGCCTTGGATATGGTTGGGCGCGCCGGCTTTGATCCAGTTTACGGCGCGAGGCCGCTGAAACGAAGCATTCAAGATTTGATTGAAAATCCGTTAGCTGATGCTATATTGGCCGGCGATTTTGGCGCTGGCGATTTGGTGGTGGTAACCGTTTCAGAGGGGTCATTAACTTTTCAAAAAGCGATCGAACATTAGAGACTGATTTGCCTATGATAATAGAGCTTTGGCTTTTTCAAGGCTCTACCCGCTGGCTGCGTGTTTAAAAAGTAGTAGTCTCGATAAGCGTCATCGTTTGGGCCTTGCTCGGCGCCAATAGCCTTGCCGAGTCGATTGCCTACATTTATGGCCGCGTGGCCAGTGATGATAGAGTGTTAGCCGAAGGCGCTGGTTTTCTCTGCGATCGAATGTTGATCACCGATAGCGGGCGAACGGGTCTCACTGATTTAAGCTATTAATTGAAGGCCAAGGCAACACGCA
>JBLHRL010000079.1:0-12925 GCA_047625975.1 Arenicella sp. | reverse complement strand
GATCTTGTTAAGCAATTAAAAGCTAGTTAACGCTTGCAACCAAACAGGTAAGAATAATGGCAGACAATGCATCCATTGCTCGACCTTACGCCAAAGCGGTGTTTGATCTAGCGCAACAAGAAAACGCATTTGACGCGTGGACTACTGCGTTGGAGCAACTTGCCGTAATTAGCAACGATGCGGATTTTAACGCGCTGGTTTCTGACCCGCGTGTTGAAGGTGTAAAAGTTGCTGAGCTATTAACTGATCTTGCTAAAGATAGCCTGCCGGAAGGCGGCGCTAACCTTATCAAATTGTTAGTGCAAAACGATCGCGTGCAATCGTTGGTTGATATTAACCAGCAGTACACAGATCTAGTTGCTAAAGCCAACGCTTTAGTTAACGCGGACGTTATTACCGCTAAACCACTAACAGAAGATCAAAAATCATCATTGGCTGCAGCGCTTGAAAAGCGTTTAGGCCTTAAAGTTCAGCTTGAAGAAACAGTGGATGCCGACCTTATCGGCGGCGCCATTATTAAAGCAGGCGACATGGTGATTGATGGTTCTGCGAAAGGACGAATCGAGAAGCTTACTACCGCTCTTATGCGTTAGTAATTAATTACGTGAGCCTTCAGCCCGAGTCGGTAAGTCGACTGAGTCGAAGACACGTAGCGAACAAAAAGTAACCGTTGAGGACTCACAGTCATGACAACGCAATTGAACCCGTCTGAAATCAGTAACCTGATTAAAGATCGGATTAAAAATTTTGAAGCATCAGCCGAATCGCGTACCGAAGGTACCGTAGTAAGTCTGACCGACGGCATCGCCCGCATACATGGCTTAAGTGAAGCGATGCAAGGCGAGATGTTGGAATTCCCTGGTGATATCTTTGGCCTAGCACTTAACCTCGAGCAAGACTCAGTAGGTGCGGTGGTTTTGGGTAACTACAAAAACATCTCAGAAGGTGACACAGTAAAATGTACGGGCCGCATTCTAGAAGTACCAGTAGGCCCAGCCCTTCTTGGTCGTGTTGTAGACACTTTGGGCAACCCAATTGATGGCAAAGGTGCTATCGAGACAACAGAGACTTCTCCAATTGAGAAAGTAGCACCGGGCGTAATTGAGCGTCAAGGTGTTAACCAGCCTCTTGAGACTGGTTTTAAATCAATCGACGCTATGGTGCCGATTGGTCGAGGCCAACGTGAGTTGATTATTGGTGACCGTCAAACTGGTAAAACAGCGGTAGCGATCGATGCCATCATCAACCAAAAAGGTAACGGCGTTAAATGTATCTATGTTGCGGTAGGCCAAAAAGCATCTTCAGTTGCTACGGTTGTTCGTAAACTTGAAGAGCATGGCGCCCTTGAATACACCACTGTTGTTGCGGCTAACGCGTCTGACTCGGCTGCCTTGCAATATCTTGCACCTTACGCTGGCTGTTCAATGGGTGAGTACTTCCGTGATAACGGCGAGGACGCTCTAATTGTGTATGACGATTTGTCTAAGCAGGCGGTGGCCTATCGTGAAGTTTCATTACTACTACGTCGCCCACCAGGCCGTGAAGCTTACCCTGGTGACGTATTCTATCTTCACTCTCGTCTATTAGAGCGCTCATCGCGTATCAACGAAGCTGAAGTAGAGCGTTTGACTGGTGTTAAAGGTAAAACAGGTTCATTGACCGCTTTGCCGATCATTGAGACACAAGCCGGTGACGTATCAGCATTCGTACCGACCAATGTGATTTCGATTACAGACGGTCAGATCTTTATGGAAACTGACTTGTTTAATGCCGGTATTCGCCCACCAGTAGACCCTGGTTTGTCGGTATCTCGAGTTGGTGGTGCAGCGCAAACTAACATCATTAAAAAACTTGGTGGTGGTATTCGTCTTGCACTTGCTCAATATCGTGAATTAGCGGCCTTTTCACAGTTCGCTTCTGATCTCGATGAAGCAACTCAAGCACAACTTGCCCGTGGTGAGCGTGTAACTGAACTAATGAAGCAGGCGCAATACTCACCAATGTCAACGGCTCAAGTGGCCCTGTCATTGTTTGCCGCTAACGAAGGCTATTTTGACGACGTCCAAAAAGAACAAGTTGGCGCCTGCGAAGCAGCGATGCAAGCGCACGTTAAAGCTAACTTCGGTTCTTTGATCGATGGCATTAACGCTAAGCCTAAGCTGACTGACGAAGTTGTCGCCAGCCTTCATGAAGCTTTGAAAGATTTTAAAGCGAATGGAAGCTTCTAATTTTCGCGGAGTTGCTTACGCAAAGGCCGCCCAAGTGGCCTGAGCTGATGGCTCTCGAACTGTAGACAACCCGTCGTTGGGAGCGTAGCGCTGTAATCTAATAAGATTCTTCGTTTCGCTCAGAATGACAACTAATGAGATTTAATTATGGCAGTCGGTAAAGAAATCCGCGATCAGATTGGAAGCGTCAAAAGTACGCAGAAAATCACTAAAGCCATGGAAATGGTGGCCGCAAGCAAAATGCGCAAAGCGCAAGACCGCATGTTGGCTGCTCGACCTTACGCACAGAAGATTCGCGCAGTAGTGGCTCACATTGCCAAAGCGAATTTGGAATACAAGCACCCTTTCACCATAGAGCGTGAAGTGAAGCGCGTAGGCTACATTGTGGTTAGTTCAGACCGTGGTCTTTGTGGTGGTCTTAATATGAATGTTTTTCGTAGAAGCATGACAGACATGGCTGACTGGGATGCTAAAGGTGTTGAGATTGATGTCGCCACCATTGGTTCTAAAGGCTTAGCGTATTTTCGTAGAACGGGTGGAAACGTTATTTCAGAAGCGTCGAACTATGGCGATAAGCCAAATTTGACTGATCTTTTGGGTGCAATTACCTCAATGTTGAAGGCTTACGAAGACGGTAAAGTCGATCGCTTGTACGTAGTGTCTAACGAATTTGTTAACACCATGACTCAGTCCGCTGTATCCAAGCAATTAGTTCCAGTTGTCGCTACGCAAGAAGCGGCGGATGAAGTGCCTGCATTGTTTGACTACATCTACGAACCTGAGGCCAAGCCAATTTTAGACACTGTTTTAAAGCGCTACATTGAGTCGCAAATCTACGAAGCAGTGGTTGAGAATGTCGCCTGTGAACAGTCTGCGCGTATGGTAGCGATGAAGTCTGCAAGTGATAACGCTGGTGACTTAATCAGTGAGCTTGAATTGGTTTATAACAAAGCCCGTCAGTCCGCGATTACCCAAGAAATCTCTGAGATCGTATCAGGCGCCTCGGCTGTATAGCATTAGTTAGTTTAGAAAGAATTTAAAATTTAGTATTAAGAGGAAACCAAAATGAGTTCCGGAAATATAGTAGAAATTATTGGTGCGGTAGTGGACATTCAGTTCCCTTCAGATGCCGTGCCAAACATATATGACGCCTTAGTTGTACCAAGTGCCGATTTAACCATGGAAGTTCAAGCACAATTAGGCGACGGTATCGTTCGTACTATTGCGATGGGCGTAACCGAAGGTCTAAAGCGTGGTTTAGAAGTTACTAACACAGGCAAGCCGATCGCCGTCCCTGTTGGTCAAGGTACGCTTGGTCGCATCATGGATGTGTTAGGCAGACCTATTGACAATGCTGGTGAGATTGAGGCCGTCCGACGTGACCCCATTCATCGTGAACCACCAGCGTATGCTGACCAAGCGTCAGAAACGGCTATTCTTGAAACTGGCGTAAAAGTAATTGACTTGATCATGCCAATTGCCAAGGGTGGTAAAGTTGGTCTATTTGGTGGTGCCGGTGTAGGTAAAACCGTAACGCTGATGGAATTGAT
Source organism: Arenicella sp. (assembly GCA_047625975.1). Lineage (GTDB taxonomy): Bacteria > Pseudomonadota > Gammaproteobacteria > Arenicellales > Arenicellaceae > Arenicella. The sequence goes on along the minus strand of JBLHRL010000079.1, from coordinate 9,147 downwards.
CAATAACATCGCAGTGGCGTCAGAAGGTCTATCGGTATTTGCTGGAGTTGGTGAACGAACTCGCGAAGGCAACGACTTCTATTACGAAATGAAAGAAGCTGGTGTACTTGATAAAGTAGCCATGGTTTACGGCCAGATGAATGAACCTCCAGGTAACCGCTTGCGTGTTGCACTATCAGGTTTGACTATGGCTGAGTATTTTCGTGACGAAGGTCGTGACGTTTTGATGTTTATCGATAACATCTATCGTTACACATTAGCCGGGGTCGAAGTATCAGCTCTACTAGGACGTATGCCTTCAGCGGTAGGTTACCAGCCAACTCTAGCCAGTGAAATGGGTGCACTGCAAGAGCGTATTACATCTACTAAGAACGGCTCAATTACCTCGTTTCAGGCGGTATACGTACCTGCCGATGATTTAACCGATCCATCGCCAGCAACTACCTTTGCTCACTTAGATGCGACGCTTGTACTGTCACGTCAGATTGCTGAATTGGGTATTTACCCCGCGGTAGATCCTCTTGACTCATCATCACGTCAACTTGATCCACTGGTTATCGGTGATGATCATTATCAAGTAGCTCGTGGCGTACAGAACGTGCTTCAACGTTACAAAGAACTACGCGACATCATCGCGATTCTCGGAATGGACGAGCTCTCTGAAGAAGATAAGCAAGCCGTAGCTCGAGCGCGTAAGATTCAGCGTTTCTTATCGCAACCATTTTTCGTAGCACAAGTATTTACTGGTGCTGACGGTAAGTATGTTTCTCTGAAAGACACCATCGCCGGCTTTAAAGCAATTCTAAGCGGTGAAATGGATGAATACCCAGAGCAAGCGTTCTATATGGTAGGCGGGATTGATGAAGTCATAGCCAAGGGCAAATCTTAACAGCTATATTTGGGCCAGAGATTATGGTGTCCACTAGTTTTAAGGACGGATCACATACAACAAGTATGCTCCAACCTTAAAACTCATTGGCGCCTTGATCTGAATAAAATCTGCGTCGTTAAGAGCGGCTCGAAAAAAGTCATCTTTGATTTTTTGGAAATGACAAATTTGAAAGCATCCTTGAGCATGGGGTTGCAAGAACCTAACCGTGAATGCGGTTTTAGCGGGTGAATAATATGAATACAATGCAAGTTGAAGTGGTCAGTGCCGAGCGAGAGATCTTTTCTGGCGAAGCAACCATGTTGATTGCCACGGCTATCTCCGGTGAGCTGGGTATTTACCCACTACATACCCCTCTTTTGACCAGTCTAAAGGCCGGCGATGTGCGAGTTCAAACTGCCGATGGTGAAGAGCAGGTTATCTATGTGTCGGGTGGTATTCTTGAAGTAACGCCTAAAAAAGTAACAGTATTATCTGATACCGCCATGCGTGCAGATGATCTTGACGAAGCTGCGGCTCTCGAAGCCCAGCGCAAAGCCGAGCAAGCATTGAAAGACAATAAAGCTGATATCAATTACGCAAAAGCGAAAATTGAACTAGCGCAAGCTGTTGCACAGTTAGCGGCAATCAAGAAAATGGCAAAACGCGGCCGTTAAGTCATTTACGATATCAATTGTAAAGAGCCCGCTTCTTCGTAAGAACAAGCGGGTTTTTTTACAAAAGCTTGTTTCAGAAAGGCAGAGCCAAAAAAAACCTGAAGAAGAGCTATCGGAATATGAACTCAATAAAATATCGACGGCAACTACTGCAGCCGTCTAAGGTGGTTTGCGTTGGTCGAAACTACACGGCGCATATCGAAGAACTTAACAACCAAGTGCCCGATCAGCCAGTCATTTTTTTGAAGCCTAATTCAGCAATTTCGGAACACTTACAGGCAAACTCAAACGAGCCGATTCACTATGAAGGTGAAATTTCATTTTTGATTATCGATGGGCAATTAAACGCGGTCGCCTTCGGTTTGGATCTGACTAAACGAATAACACAAACCTACTTAAAGGCTAATAGTCTACCGTGGGAGCGCGCCAAAGCGTTTGACGGTGCTGCGATTTTTAGCGAGTTTGTTAGCATAGCTTCCGGTGTCGACAACTTGAGAATTGAGTTAGAGATAAATGGCCGGCTAGCGCAACAAGGCGGCGTTAGTCTAATGCTGAATACACCACAAAATTTACTAGCCGACATTGGGTCCTTTATGACTTTTGAAGATGCAGACATATTAATGACTGGTACCCCAGCTGGTATCGGCCAGATTAACAATGGCGATGTCTTTGTAGGCAGAATACTCGACGGTCAAGACGTTTTAGTAGAGCAACAGTGGCACGCCGCTGATGATTCTTCTTTCTAGTTTAGCAATACAATTTAGCGGGGGGTCTTAACCTTTGCTGAATCTAAAACAAACTCAGTATCTTTGAATTCTTACGAGCTCTGGCGAGATCTACCGGTCTATAACCGTCCTTATCCACAAAGCTTGCGCTAGCTCCGTTCTCAAGTAGTAGACTTGTAATCTCAAAATTATCATTCCAAATTGCGTAGTACAACGCTGACCATCCAGAGTGATCCTGTTGATTAACGTCCGAATTAGCTGTTATAAGTAATTCACTTAGCTGCAAATAATCATTTTGCACCGCGGCCATCAGTGGTGTCTTATTTAGCTTACTTACCTGAGTCGTACTGGCATTATTTTTTATTAAAATCTTAGCTATCTCAAAGTGGCCATTAACTGCCGCGTAATAAAGTGCTGAACCGTTGTCACGATCAACAGAAGCGACATTTGCTCCGTTATCGAGTAACCATATAACTACGTTGGACTGTCCATGTAGCGAAGCGAGTATCAGTAACGATTCGTTACTTGAGGTTGCCATATTGATACTGCCCCCCGACGCTATCTCTGTTTCAATACTGGCAATGTCGCCATTTTTCACGGCAAACGATAACGCCTCGTTGATTGCTTCTGATGGAGATGATGCTAATAATTCTACTTGGGTTTGATCAATATTGTTGCTGTCAGCTTGAGGTCCAGAAGTAGCGGCCGGATTGATAAAACCTGACATCGCTTGATCAAAATCGGCAACTCGAGAATCCCAGGCATCGATATCCTCCTCAATAGAATATGGAACTTCGCCTTGCCGACCATAGTCAAGCAGCTTCTGCTTAGTCGTCGAACCTTCAATTATCGTGCTATCAGCTATTACAAGCTCTGGACTACGACGATTGTCTGACCAATAATAAATGGCGGCGAGTAAGCACAAGACGGCTATAACACCAAAGGTTAAGACGCTTTTTCGATTGCCAGTGCTGCTTAGTGGTTGCTCCGTTAGCCGTGGACTGGTGTAAACATATTCTGGCGATAGAAGCGTAAGAAGAAGCGTTGGAACTGTTTCAATTTCACCCAGATAAGCTATCTTCCACCGACTACTACTTCGGCTTAAAAAAGCATTAAGCTGCGATAAAAATTGTACTGAATCAGATTCCAATCTGCTACAACGATAGATCATAATTAAGCCAGGAGTATCAGCATTTTGAATATGATCGCGGAGAATACGAAAGTCTGATCGGCCTGATAAGTCAGAATCGTTAGCGCCTCCTATTTTTGCATTTATTAGCTCAAGGCTTAAAGTGCTAGACTCAAACTCATACAAATTTATTTTGTAATCAGTCAGTAACCTTTTGGTTTTCAGGCTGTGTTCTTTGGAAGAGAAATCTTTGTCAAAGAACCCCGTTGTATTCTCACTATCCATAAAGCTAGTAAATTTAGCAATAAAGTCCTTTGAAAACCTGGCATCCTCTAATTCAATGTAGTCTGTGTTCATTTTGGCTGGCAAATAGTTAACATATTGGCGTCAATCGCAGCGTCGTTTCGGACCAAGATTACTCTGGGTTCAAAATCGTAAACTCAACTCGTCTATTCAAATTTCTATTTCGAACGTTTAAAGTACCATCTGAGTTAAAATCTGGGGCGCGTAAACGTGTTTCACCAAACCAAGTTGAGCTCAGTCTATAAGTTGATACTTTTGAAAACACCAACTCTGCCGTTGCCGCTAATGAACGCTTTTTCGACAAGGCTAGGTTTATCGATTTACTGCCGAGCGAATCTGTGTGTCCCGAAACTTCGACAATTCGATCTGACAGATACGGTTGAAGCAACTCATGTGCCACTTCTGCGATCTTGATTCGAGCATCCAACCTAATATCTGTTTCTGAATCATTGAAATAGATAGTTGGGGGTAGGTAAACAGTGATGCCCTTTTCGCTTTTAACAGCTTCAAAGCCCTTGTCAGTAAACACCGCAATTGCTTTATCGTTGGTTTGATTCACCGATAATTGGATAACGTTTGGACTAACAACAGCGACCGGTTGCGGAATAGGCATTACTGGCTCTTGATATTTAACGAAAAACGATCCGCTTCTCTCGTTATTAATAACATATCCAGTTGAGCAGCCAACTACAAGCGAAGCCAGCACAAGCATTAGACAGAAACGGCCAAAACGACGATATAGCATAATAACTTCAACCCTTCTTTAAGACTCCAATAACGACTCATAATAGCATTGGACTCATGCTTGGGTGTTGAAAATTGTATAACGATAACTAATTGTTTTAGCATTAACGTGCGGCCCTACTTATTATGCCAACATAAGCCCCACTCCAAACAAATAACGTAACAGACAGAGCTTTTGGCCCTAAAATCTTAAGTAATTGATGATCCGGCTTGATCCAAGCCCAAATAACCGAGTATATCTGTTATAAGAGTCATTTAAACCAGTGAGAATATCGTCATGGAAACCGGAACTATCTTAATTATTCTATTTGTTGGCCTAATTTTATACGGCGTGGGCATGTACAATAAACTTGTGGCTGGGCGAAATAACTACAAAAATTCATTCGCCCAAATAGATGTTCAGCTTACACGGCGCCATGACTTGATACCGAACTTAGTCGAGACCGCAAAAGGCTATATGTCACATGAAAAAGACACGCTAGAAGCTGTTATCAATGCCCGTAATTCGGCCGTAAATGGGCTAGATAACGCCAAAGCCGACCCAACAAACCCAGCCGCTATAAAGCAACTGGGTCAGGCAGAACAAGGGTTAAGTGGGGCGCTTGGTCGTTTATTTGCTTTATCAGAATCATATCCGGACCTGAAAGCCAACGAAAATATGATGCAGCTGTCCGAAGAGCTAACCACCACTGAAAATAAAGTGTCCTTTGCCCGTCAGGCTTACAATGACACGGTTATGATGTATAACAACTTGCGAGAGCAATTCCCAAGTAATTTTCTAGCTAACTGGTTTCAGTTCAAGAGTGCGGAACTGTTAGAGCTTGAAGACGAGGCTATGAAACAAGTTCCCAAGGTCGAATTTTAAGCTTTTGGATTATATTCGATGAATTTCTTTGAACACCAAGAAAAAGCTCGCAAACAGTCGCGTCGGTTAATCCTGGCTTTCTTTGGTGTCGCGCTGCTAATAGTGCTAACCGTTGATTTGGTCGTGATGGTGATGTTTTTAACCAGTAACGACGAGACTCAATTCAACTTTGCCACCTTATTAAATCTTGATATATGGATTGCTAACAGCACTTTATTGCTAGCCACCAGTGTTGTTACTGGCGGCACGATTGGCCTAGCGAGCCTTGGTAAAATAGCCAGCTTGCGAAGTGGTGGTGGAAAGGTCGCACGTGACATAGGCGCAACATTAGTAACCCCAGATACTCAAGATCGATTATGTCGTAGACTGTACAACGTAGTTGAAGAAATAGCCCTTGCTTCTGGGACCTCGGTGCCCGAAGTCTATGTTATGGAGAACGAGCCTGGAATCAACGCTTTTGCAGCTGGTTATAGTGCTACCGACGCCGCCATCGCAGTGACTCAAGGGTGCCTAGAAAAACTTAACCGTTCGGAACTCCAAGGGGTTATTGCACACGAATTTAGCCACATTTTTAACGGTGATATGAGAATTAATATTCACATGATGGGGACTACCTTCGGCATTATGGTGATTGCTATTCTCGGTCGAAAATTTCTGTCCGCAAGTCGTTATCGAATCAGCTCATCACGCGATAACAACGGTTCAGTTCTTATCGTCATCGGCCTGATACTCATGGCTGTCGGCTATATAGGATTATTCTTTGCCCGTTGGATGAAATCAGCTTTATCACGCCAGCGAGAGTACTTGGCTGATGCTTCTGCAGTGCAGTTTACCCGCGACCCAGATGGAATATCTGGAGCATTAAAGAAAATTGCCGCTTATCAGCATTCATCATATCTGCAATCAGATGCCGAAGAAGTTAGTCATATGTTATTCAGTAGTGGAAACCGCTCGTTAATGTTCTCAACTCACCCGCCATTGCAACAGCGAATTTCAAGAATCGAAAAAAGTTTCGATTCAACTGAGATTGAACGTTTAGCTAAAAAATTAAAACAGCAAGATAAAGTAGAACACCTGCAAGCCGAAAAGGCTGAGCAAGAACAGAAAAATAGCGGGAACGCTAAAAGTAAAAACGGCTTTCTTGACCTTGATACTATGTTTGGTGAGATAGGCAACCCAAGTATTGAAAGAATTGCCGCCGCCGCTATGCTTACCGCATCGTTACCCAGTGGTCTGTCGAGTTCAGCACATAGCCTTGAGTGGGCACCCGAAATTTTATTCTATTGCTTGCTTGATCAAAATGACAATATCCGCAACAGTCAGCTGCTGGTAGTGGCCGAGCAAATGGGTGCTATCAGTGAGCGTAAAGTTCAACATCTAATACAAACGCATGGGTTGCTCAAGGTTGAGCAACGCTTGCCGTTACTCGAGATGAGCTTCCCTACTTTAAAGCGTCGCCCCGTATCTAATATCCAACATATTCAATCGACTATTGAGTTGATAGCTGATGTTGATGGTAAAATCGACTCATTCGAATTTTTACTGACACGCTTAATAAAACAGTATTTACAAGAATTCCACTTACCAAATCGAACAAGGTTGCATGGGCGCAGAAAAATTCAGGAATGCAAATCAGAGTTATCAATCGTTATGAGTATCTTGGCTTCTCATGGTCAAGAACGTTCCAGTGCTCAGGGTCTTCAGCTGGCTCAGAAAGCTTTTAAAGAAGGTATGAGCCTAGTAGGCATTAATCATATGAACCTGAATTTCAGTAATCAGTGGCAACTGGACTTAGACAACGCTATCGCAGTACTTGATCAACTATCCGCTAGCGATAAGTCTAGCGTTGTTGCCGCTCTAATTCGAGCGGTGCTTGACGATAAAAAAGTGCTCACGGCAGAGCACGAAATGCTGCGCGTTATCTGTGCACTTATACATGTGCCTATTCCCCTTTTAAATAAGATCAAGACGGTCTAAGTTCGTCGTTAGCAAAAATCATATACAGTGATTATATTGATACGAGGATTAGGGTGTAAGAGTCACTAATGGATAAATCTTATAAAGCTCTTGCAACCCATTCAAACTGGTGGCCAGACAACGCCCTGTCTATAGCAAAAATAGACTCCAAGCTTGTTTTTTTGGCGTGTGAGAAGGGGTCGTTGACCGCTGCTTTGGTTGCACTAAGTGACCAAAATTTTAGCGTCAAAGTGGTGAGACAACGTATTGCTAGGCCTTACTTTCACGAACAGTTAAAGCTAAATCGACCGCTTTCTCGCGGCGCACTGATCAGAGAAGTTGAACTACAACTTTATGGTGAGAGCGTTGTATTTGCGCGAAGCATTATTCCTTTATCGTTAATCACTAATAGTCAAAATGGTCTAGCCAATCTAGGTCAAACACCACTTGGACATCTACTCTTTAAAAATGGAAAAATACGAGTTTCAAAGCGACAGTTTTCTCGCCCTAGCCACACAATGACGACTGACAAACAATGCACTGTTTCAGCGCGGCGCACGCCGTATGATTATCAAGGTTCACAAATACTTGTAAGTGAGTTTTTCCTACCACAAATCTATAAATACTTAGAGTAGCCTATTTAGCGCTACGCGCTATTAAAGACTTTTGATGTAGGCAATATTACCTTGGGTACATAATTCGTAGTCGAGATGTCTTGCTTTCAATAGTTTATTGAGCGAATCACTACTTAAATTCTTAGCTGTTTGCCCTGACTTTTCGAGTATCGAGAGGTATTTCCGGCCGACACCTATATTGCTTACTAAGCTGGTTACAGAGATAGTCCCGTTGTTATCTTTGACACGCTCAAGCTCATTGAGGATATCTCTTTTTCGATCAAACATATGCAGCAAGCCATGCGACATTACCGAGCCAAAGACATTATCAACAAATGGTAAGTCGAAAACATCACCTTGAATAAATGAGATGTTCTGGGGAGCTGAGCCATGAATTTTGCTTACTCGTTCACGTGCCCGCTTGAGCATGCCGAGCGATCTATCCAGCAGTACTATTTGTTGATTCTGCGACTGAGCATAAGCATTCGCTGTAAACACTAGAGATCCGCAGCCTACGTCCAAAACCGGCTTCTTTGGAGATTGCTTAAGGCCATGTTCACAAAAGTTCTGGTATGAGGATGGCCAGTTACCCCAGAATAATTTATTATAAAATCGGTTACCCGCAATTGCGTCATAGGCCAGAACCTTGGCGTCGTAACCACTCTGTTGTCGTGATTCTTCGAGAACCGAGAATATACCTTCACTCACTTCTACTGGCGTGACATCTTGTAGGATACTGCTTAACAAATTGTTCTCCTCGTTATTCCAGCGCTCTTAAGTGGTTATTTTTAGGCGGTGATTTGTCTGTGGCATTCTGATGGAGACATACCAAACTGACTTTGAAATGCGGTATTGAATGACAAAATAGAGCGAAATCTAACGTCTAAAGCAACGCTTAAAATCGGCAGTGTTGGTTAAAATTTAATCGCTGACCGACTTCTTCAATACGGTATCGGTTCACAAACTGGTTGAAGTTTCGATAGCCAGGTCGCTTATTGATTTTCTTGCACAAACGATATTCGGGTAAGCCAACTATATCGGCGACTCGTATATCATTGTCCGCGTATAAGCGCTCGGTTCGCCGTTAGGGCATACTCTGAGCCGAAGAATTAATTCTTAGTATAACGAAGTTTTTTGATAAAGTTAGTGCAAAAATAGAAAGCATAAAAAACAATTCAAAGCGATTTGGAATTAAATGAGCGGTTACTAAATGAAAAAATAGGATAAGAAGCGTGAGTAGAGCGATGCCTAGCATCGACACATTTA
>JBLHRL010000078.1:0-13079 GCA_047625975.1 Arenicella sp. | reverse complement strand
GCTTCATTTCGATAATCGTCGATAACTCGAGGCTGCAACACTGATTGCGCAAATTTTTGCGCTGTATCACGAGCCAACTTTTCTTCGTCGCTTAATTGATCTTCCAGAAGAAATGGGTCTTCCCAGTTAAATTTTGCCCAATGGTTTCGCTCGTTCATATTGCTCTTCAGCCTGAATTAAAGTGTTTTAAAACATTCGTTGACGATAAATTAAATTAATCCTTCAATACAATCAAGATAAATTTTAGTTATTCATGCTTAAAAACCTACTAATTATCGCTAAACTGCAATTCACAAACATCTGTTACAGTATCATGCTGTTTACAAAATAGTTAATAGGCCTCAGTGCTTGGAATATTCGATGCTAGAAATTACCGTCAACGGCATAAGCCGCCAGTTAGATGTAGAGCCAGACACACCGCTACTTTGGGTAGTCCGTGATGAGCTCAAACTTAAAGGTACTAAGTTCGGCTGCGGCATGGCTCAATGTGGCGCTTGCACAGTCCATTTAGACGGCGTGCCTATTCGCTCATGTGTGACGCCAATTTCATCATTAGCAGGGCGATCAATAACGACCATTGAAGGTATCGGTGAGGCGCAAGGTAGCTTACATGTGGTGCAACAAGCCTGGATTGAAGAACAGGTACCTCAATGCGGTTACTGCCAGTCAGGTCAAATCATGTCAGCCGTTGCCTTACTCGAAAAGACACCTCAACCCACCGATGAGGATATTGATAAAGCGATGGCTGGCAACATTTGTCGTTGTGGCATGTACGGCCGCATTCGCAAGGCTATTCATAGTGCTTCAGCCAAATTACCAAAGGAAATTATTCTGACACCGCTAATTGACCAAGCAGCGGATGATGCTGTTAAACCAACCAACGCTGAGGGCTCTTACAATGGGTAAGTGGACACGTAGAGCATTTTTAACCACCGGCGCACTTGTTGGTGGTGGTTTAATTGTTGGTGTTGCGATTCGACCAGGTCATCGCACACCCAAACTGGCAGGCTTAGTTGAAAACGAAGGTGAAACCTTGGTTAACGCTTGGGTCAAAATATTGCCCGATAACAGCATCAAAGTAATCGTGCCGCATGCCGAAATGGGCCAGGGTGTGCATACGGCATTGCCAATGATGTTGGCAGATGAAATGGACGCTGACTGGAGCACTGTTTCAATGGAGCAAGCGCCAGCTGACGATCAATATGCTTCTAGAGATGTTGTTCGCGAAGTTGCCTTTCCAAGCCAAGCCCCTGGTATCGTTGAAGACACATTGAACGGGGTATTCTTAAAAATAGCCCAATCAATGTCGCTGCAAATCACGGGGGGTAGTTTCTCTGTGAGAGGTACAGGAACATGGGGCATGCGTGTTGCTGGTGCGGCTGCTCGCGAACTATTAATCGCTGCAGCCGCCGAAGAATGGCAAGTGCCATTGGATCAAATACGTGCTGAAAATAGTTATCTATTTCATGACAAATCCAATCGCAGCGAACCCTTTATCACCTTTGCTAAGGCCGCTGCTGGTAAACAAGGCCCGACTCAACCTAAATTAAAAACACCCGATCAATTCAAGATTATGGGTAAGCGCGTAGAGCGCTTTGATATACCAGCGAAAGTCGATGGCAGCGCCGTTTTCGGGGTCGACATAGACTTGCCAGGGATGAAATATGCCTGTGTTAGATGTGCTCCTGTTTTTGGTAGCACCGTATCCACAGTTGACGGCAGCAGCGCTGAGAAGATGGCTGGCGTGGTCAAGGTGGTTAACCTAGGCACAGGCGTTGGGGTTATCGCCGATACTTATTGGCAAGCCAAAAAAGCACTCGATACGGTCAATGTCACGTATACAAAGGGCGAATCTAACCGTGTAAGCTCGGCAACAATGTTCGAGCAATTTGGCAAATCAATGGATGCCGCTGTCGCCAATGGCGATGAGCAAGATGACTACAAACTTGGTAGCGCTCGTAAGGTTCTGGCATCAGCGGATAAAGTAATTGAAGCTGAATACCGAGTTCCACATCTAGCCCACGCGACAATGGAACCCATGAATTGCACCGCATGGGCGCATGACGATAAACTGGAAATCTGGTCTGGCTTACAAAACCCGCTGGGAATTCGCAATCTACTTGCTGAAGAACTTGAGTTTGATCGCGAGCGAGTCGTAATTAATAACGTCTATCTTGGTGGTGGCTTTGGCCGTCGAGCAATGGATGACTACCCAGTTCAAGGAGCGAAACTCGCGCTAGCCTTGCCTGGCGTGCCAGTAAAAATGATTTGGTCGCGTGAGGAAGATATACAACAAGATTTCTATCGGCCAGCGGTGATGAGTCGCTTTAAAGCAAGTCTGAATGCAAGTGGCATGCCCGAAGCTTGGGAAAATCAGTTTGTAGACAAACATGAGCCGGTTGAAGCTCCGACCATTCCCTATGCGGTTGAAAATCAATATATTCATTACACCGATAGTCCAACTCACGTGCGTTTTGGACCATGGCGCAGTGTTGACCATACGCAACATGCATTCTTCACCGAATCTTTCGTCGATGAATTGGCGGCAGAAGCAGGCATAGATCCATACACCTACCGCTACGATTTATTGAGCCATGATTTGCGCGCTCGTAAAGTCTTAGAAACCGCCGCCAAAATGGCTGATTGGGGCAAACCTTTAGCCGAAGGCTGGGGGCAAGGAATCGCTTTGCACCGTTCCTTCAATACTATCGTTGCCGAAGTAGTGAATGTCGACATGAGCAGCGGCAAGCCTCGGGTTGCTCAGGTTTACTGCGCCGCCGACCCAGGCTACGCAATGAGCCTAGACGGCTTTACAGCGCAAATGGAAAGCGGTATCTCTTGTGGTTTAACATCCGCTCTTTACGGCGAGGTCAACGTCAAAGATGGTGCCGTGGTAGAAAGTAATTTTCATGACTACAAAGTGATACGCATGAACGAGTCACCGCAAATACAAGTCGAAATCATTAACAGCGGTGACAGATCCTTGGGGGGCGGAGGTGAACCCGGCACGCCTCCTCTAGCGCCCGCGTTGACCAATGCAATTTTTGCCATCACAGGTAAACGTATACGCCAACTTCCGGTTAGCAAGCATATTTAATTCGAACTGAGCAGGCTATCCCTTGTCACTGGCGTTGTTGCTGGCAGGGGTGGTTTTTGTGCATTAGCATTAGAGTAAACTTAACTTGGCTGCGCCCCTCTAGCCACGCAGGATTTACCAGTATTAACGCGGCTTAACAATTAGCTCTTCACCAATCACAGACACTATTGGAGGGTTTGGCAACCCGGCTGAATCATTCGAGCAATTGCGCCCCGTCATCAGATCGAATTTATAGCCATGCCACGGGCATGTAATCTGCCCGTCATGATCAATTTCAGCATCTTCAAGCGGCCCCATGAGATGCGGGCACTCGGCGCTATAAACCACCCATTCATGCTTCCATCGATTCAATACATAGCGGCGCTTAGCAAATTCAAATACTTTCGGCAGCTGTTGCGTCAGATCTGTTTGATTGCCCAGGCTAAGGGCTTCGAGCGATTCGCTTCTAGCTCGATTATTACGACGATCAATGGCTTTTTGGCGACCGCTCATCAGCACTTCATCTTCGTCGTACAAGACTGAATACTGCCGTTGCAGCGCGATTAGAATCGACGCTTGTGGAGTATCGTCAGGTTCGACCACGGCAACGCCTAATTTTTTGGCCACCTTTCGGTATACCGCGAACGGCAAAACCAATTTACACAACTTCAAAAATGCGAGCGACTTGGTAAAACTCTTAGGCAAGTAGAAGTTAACACTTATGTCTATCTCGCCAGCCGTTACCTCGGTAGCGTGTGTGTGTATTTCAAACCCTTTGGCACTACCAGAGAGAACGGTTGTCGCCCAATAGTTTTTTGGCTTATCAACCAATAACTCAATATGTTGCAGGCGAGCGTCAGCTTGCGTGGTAATTGCTTGCCACCCCCAGTCACCCTGATTGACTAATTCAATCGCCTGAAAACTCGATTTGTGCACGTGCGGCAGATGCTCCCAGTCATAGGCGTTTTCGATCATACGATTGATACTCACGGGCAGGCGACGCTGATAACGGCCAATGCTGTAAAGGCTGGCTATACGCGGGTAGTCAATTTGCTTTTCTCTATTATCAAACACGCTAGAACTCGGATTTTTGTAGCTAAGCGCTAAATTTAGCATCAAAGCTGAAAAGGCGGGCAAGAAACAGCATGCGATTTCGGTAAATTAGCCACAAATTACGGTCTAACATGCTTTGAAACCAGTGGCCGAGTGCTTTACCATTCACTGCTTACAAAAAAAACCATAATTAGCTCATGAATCAAACCGTTGTCATCAGTGGCTCAGGTGTCTGGAACCCTCCGCACATCATTACTAACGAAGAATTAGTAGACTCTTATAACGCCTATTCAGCAAAATTTAATGCTGAAAACTCAGCCTCTATCGAAGATGGTAGCGTAGAAGAGATGGCAATGTCGTCAGCGCCTTTTATCGAAAAAGTATCAGGTATAAAACAACGCTATATCTATATCAAAGATGGCGCTCTAGACATTGACCGTATGCGCCCTCGGATTCCTAAGAGATCTGACGACGAGCTGTCACATCAAGCTGAATTTGCCTTAAACGCGGCAAAAATCGCATTAAAGGACGCCAATAAAGAAGCGGCTGATATCGATGCCGTTATCGTCAGTTGCGCCTACACTGAGAGAGCTTACCCGGCTATCTCTATCGAGGTGCAAGAAGCTTTAAATATCAAAGGCTTTGGTTTCGACATGCTGGTAGCGTGCTCAGCGGCGACATTTGCCTTGCAGCGTGCCTATGAAATGGTAATAGCGGGCACCGCTAAATGTGTATTGGTAATCAACCCAGAACTGACCTCACCGCAGGTTAATTATAAAGATCGTGACGGTCATTTTATCTTTGGTGACGTCTCAACGGCCGTGGTCATTGAGGGCTCAGATACCTGTAACTCAGAGCATAGCTACGAAGTTCTTGGCACCAAAGCTGTTACTCAATTCTCAAACAACATTCGTTCAAACTTTGGTTACGTCTCTCATGCAATCGACGACGAAGTATTCAGCGCAGACAACTTGTTTCATCAAAACGGTCGGGGTGTCTTCAAGGAAGTATGCCCAATGGCTGCGAAACATATTGAAGACCACTTAAGCGAAGTTGGATACACGCCACAAGACCTCAGCCGCTGGTGGCTGCACCAGGCAAACATCAATATGAACCTATTGATAAGCAAACGCTTACTCGGCCGTGATGCCACGCTTGAAGAAGCGCCAATCGTATTAGACGAATACGCCAATACCGCCTCAGCGGGCTCAATTATTGCCTTCACTAAATACAATAAAGATCTAGCGCCCGGTAGCATTGGTGTGATTTGTTCGTTTGGTGCCGGTTACTCGATTGGCAGTTTAGTAATTAAGAAACGCTAACGCTTTGCATTATCAAGTGAGCTAAGAGTTATTGCTAAACGGTTAGCCCCTAGACTAAAGGCGCCGTATTGAAAAATCACAAATTGCCCGCATATCAAGGTCGTAACATATTGTTGTTACGACCTTTTTTATTCAGTCTCAAGGAGCCAGACTATGCAAAACCCTAATCTTAAGTGCCATGAAGTTGACTATGAAATCTTCGGTGACGATATGCAAATCGTCGAAGTCGAACTAGACCCTGCGGAAACCGTAATCGCGGAAGCCGGTGCCATGAACTATATGCAAGACGGAATTCAGTTCGAAACCAAAATGGGCGATGGGTCGAAACCGAGCAGTGGCGTAATGGACATCTTACTTAACGTCGGTAAGCGCGTACTTACCGGTGAATCGATCTTTATGACTCACTTCACCAACAGCGGCGAAGGTAAGAAGCGAGTGGCATTCGCAGCGCCCTACCCTGGCAAAATTGTAGCAATTGATATGAGCAAAATTGGCGGCGAACTGATCTGCCAAAAGGATGCCTTCCTGTGTGCTGCCTATGGTACATCTCTAGATATAGCATTTCAAAAGAAACTAGGCGCGGGATTCTTTGGCGGCGAAGGGTTTATATTGCAACGCTTACGCGGCGACGGCAAAGCCTTCGTGCATATCGGCGGCACGGTAATTAAACGTGAGCTTAAAGCCAACGAAGTACTGCGAGTAGATACTGGGTGTTTAGCCGCATTTACCCGCGGGGTCGATTACGACATTGAGCGCGCTGGGAACTTAAAATCAATGATCTTTGGCGGTGAAGGATTATTCTTAGCGACCTTGCGCGGGCCAGGAACAGTGTACCTACAGAGCTTGCCGTTCTCACGTTTGGCGAACAGAGTGATTCAGGCAAGTGGTAGTTTCGGCGGTAAAGGCGAGGGCTCGGTGCTTGGTGGCCTTGGCGATCTTTTTGGTGATCGTTGAATGATCCGCTATCTACCTCTGCGCTGCTAGCACCGAGGTAGATAAGCCTTACACAAATCGACAGGCTATTTTCGAGCCTTGAATTTCACATCAGAATCAGCAATAAGATAAATAGTAGCGGCATAGGCGGCTACATTTTGAGCCAGCTCATCTGGCTTAATTTTATCTAAGGTATCGTCCGGAGTGTGGTGCAAATCAAAGTAGTCCATACCGTTTTGAGCTAAACGAATAGTCGGAACACCTTTAGCATCAAGCGGAATAATATCTGGGCCACCTCCCTTAACATTACTACCACCTCGAACGATACCTAGCGGTGATAAAAGCAATCCGATTTGGTCAATGAGCACAGTGGCTTCATCATTTACATTCGAATTTAATTGCCAAATAGAGCCGGCACCAAAGTCGGATTCTGTGGCGACAACATAGTTAGCTAAATCACCCTCATGTTGCTTTGCATAGGCTTTTGCGCCGAGTAAACCAACTTCTTCGGCACCAAACATAACCACTCGAATGGTTCTTTTAGGTCGCTTTGGTAATCTTGCGATCAACGCGGCCGCGGCTGTGGTTATTGCTACACCAGCACCGTCATCGACGGCACCAGTGCCCAAGTCCCAGCTGTCTAAGTGGCCGCCGATTAAAACTATTTCGTCTGGCCGCTCACTGCCAATTAAATCCAGCACCACATTGCCACTGCTTACTTCACCTTTCCATTTAGCGCCTGATTTTAGGTTAACTTCTAAAGGTTTACCAAGATTATGCAAACGTCGCATTTGATCAGCGTCTGGGTTAGACACCGCAATCACCGGAATAGAGGCCCAGTCACCTTCTTTAGAACTCATCATCCCGGTGTGTGGAAAACGATGTGAGTCTGAGCCAACCGAGCGTACCAGTAGCGCCGCTGCGCCGCCACGTTCGGCATGTTGCCAGCCAATTCGTCGACGCTGGTTAGCTTGACCATAGCCCGCGCCAGTTTGGCTCTTGACCAACATATCACCGTCAACAAAGGCAATTTTTCCCCTGATTTGGTTTTCAGTAACCAGCTTAAGTTCTTCAAGCGAACGAAAGTAAACAAGCTCTGATTTAATTGACCCCTTAGAGGCCGCTCCGCCACCCAAAGCAGTGCCAACCAAATCCTGATCGTAAGGTTTGGTCAACGAAATGCTTAAATCGCCACGATCCCAAAATGGCATTTTAAACTCTTCAACGCTAACTCGGTCAAAGCCTAACTTTTCACCTAATTCTTGCCCCCATTGTCGGGCCCTTTCTTCGGCTTCAGAGCCCGCCATTCGAGGGCCAACTTCGGTAGTCAAGGATTCGACAATGCTATAGGCAAGGTCACTTTTAAGCGCATCGCTCATCAGAGCCTTGGCATTGGCTCGTTGCGTATCATTAATTGTATCGCTAGCGGTTGCGGTGAACGCCATGGCCGTGAAAGCAGCGGTTGCGATGCCTAATGAAAGGCGAGACTTAAGAAATTTAGTTATCATATTATCTAGTTAATGGGTGGCAGCTTATGTTCATTTAATATCGTCATTAGATCACTATCGAAGGCTAAACGTTTACCTTTTTGAAAGTCAAAATGGACCATTCTAGCCTCTGCTTCAGCTGCCACTAAGTTGAGTTTCTGGCTAAACATTGCGTGTTTAACACAAAACTGATTGTCTTCTATCTTGATTACTGCCGTACCAATATACAGCGTATCTGGATAGGTTACCGGCACCTTAAAGCGACAACTGGTCTCAGCTAAAGCCAAGCCGCTTTTCATTTCGCTAGACGGCGGACCAGAAAAATTGGGAAACAATAGTTTAATAAACTCTATCCGAGCGGTTTCGCAATAGTAGAAATACTTGGTGTTGTTAACATGGTTCATTGAATCCATGTCCCCCCAAACTATCTTTTGCGTGTGAACCATCGGGTAGTCGCTTAGGCAGCGTGGCTTTTCAATTATCATCTAGAGTAAGGTCTTTTATTATTAAGTCTATCAATGGTAGCGCATCGAGAAGACAATCGCGTCAAAGACTGTGGAGTAGAATAATGACCTTAAATGATTTATCTTGAGCACATACTATGACTACGTTATCGCATTTAAAAGTCTTGGACCTATCTCGCGTATTGGCTGGGCCCTGGGCAAGCCAATTGTTAGCCGATATGGGAGCAGAGGTGATAAAGGTAGAGAATCCAACTGCCGGAGATGATACTCGCCAATGGGGGCCACCCTATTTGAAAGACCGAGACGGTAAAGAAACCAGCGAATCAGCTTATTTTTTATGTACCAATCGAGGTAAGAAATCGGTTTGTATTGATATCCGCACTGAAGGTGGCCAAACCATTCTCAAATCTCTGGCGCGCGAATGTGATGTATTAATCGAAAATTTTAAAGTCGGTGGTTTGGCTAAGTATGGCTTAGACTATCAAGCGCTCAAACAGATTAATCCGCAGCTAGTCTATTGCTCGATTACCGGCTTTGGTCAAACAGGCCCCTATAAGGATCGTCTAGGGTACGATTTTCTAATTCAAGCAATGGGTGGATTAATGAGCGTCACTGGCGAGCCAGAGGCTGCGGGCGGGCAACCGCAAAAAGTGGGGGTTGCTCTAACCGACATAATGACCGGTCTTTATGCGTCAAATGGGATTCTGGCAGCGCTAGCTGAACGACAGCGATCAGGCCTAGGTCAGCATATCGACTTAAGCTTATTTGACGTTACCGCAGCGACACTGGCAAATCAAGCGAGTAACTACTTAGTCGGCGGTGTAGTGCCTAGTCGACTCGGTAATGCTCACCCCAACATTGTGCCTTATCAGTCATTTACCGTGTCTGATGGTCATATTGTTATCGCTGTCGGAAATGATTCGCAATTTGAAAGCTTTTCAAGCGTTTTAGGCTTAGAGGGCTTGTCTAATGATGCACTGTTCAGCACTAATGCTAGCCGCGTAATAAACCGCGAGAAACTGATTAACATTATTCAAACGACACTATTGCAGAACACCTCGGAATATTGGTTGAATCAATGCGAAGTTCATAGTGTCCCAGCGGGGCCGATTAACAATATAGATCAAGTAATGAACGACCCTCAAATAATCGCTCGCAATATGAGAGTAAAGCTTAAGCACCCCGAGAGTGACGAACTAGAAGTTGTCGGTAACCCGATTAAATTTTCTAGAACGCCTATCGAATACGGTTCGGCAGCTCCAAGACTTGGTGAGCATACGGATAGTATTCTTAATGCTCTGAATATCTAATACTACTTGGTTTGATAAACCATCTGCCCTACTTAGACTGCTAATAGAATGTCGTAAATACAGCACGCCACGCTAAATTTTCAACCACTCGTCTAAAATCGAAGATTCCGTGTATTTTTCGGATGGTTTAATTTCAGAGGCAGTACGGCTAAATTTAGGGGCTGGCGCCGGCTGAACATTACCATCGATTTCCAAATACGCCTGGCGAGCTTGCATATGATGGTGCTCTGGAGCTTCGAGAAAATCCAATACTGGCGCAAAGCAAACATCAGTCCCTTCCATTATGTCGCACCACTCTTTCTGCGTTTTAGTGGCGACCACTATCGTAAGTTTAGCTTTTAGCTCAGGCCATTTTCGGGGGTCATTTTGTTTTCCGAAGTCTTCTTCACTCAAGCTCATCTTTTCTTTCATTAGCGCATAAAAGTGCGGCTCTATAGACCCAAGAGTAATAAACTTGGAATCACTGGTTTCATAACTATCATAGAAATGCGCAGCCGAGTCTAAGAGGTTCGAGGCTCTTCTAGTAGTCCACGCGCCAATATTACTCATGGTGTAGAACATAGACATCAAGTTCGCAGTACCTTCGGTAATCGCGGCATCAACAACCTGACCTTTGCCTGAGGTCTTACTTTCATGCAACGCGGCTAGGACACCCATAATTAGAAACATGGTTCCACCGCCATAATCACCGACCAGATTGAGTGGCGGCACTGGCGCGCTGCCTTGGCGGCCAATAGCATTCAAGGCACCAGTAATCGCGATGTAATTAATATCGTGTCCCGCCGCTTGCGACAGTGGACCGGTTTGTCCCCAACCGGTCATGCGACCATAAATTAACTTGGGATTGGTTTGCTCAAATATCTCAGGACCAATTCCCAGCCGCTCCATAACACCGGGTCTAAAGCCTTCTATAACAATATCGGCATGCTCAATTAAAGTGCGCGTAGTAGCTACACCCTCATCTGACTTCATATCAACTTCAATCGAACGTTTACCTCGACGCAGAACATCGCCGGGCATCTTGTATGGGTCATTGGCTTTATCGATTATAACCACATCGGCCCCCATATCAGCCAATAGCATTCCGGCCAAGGGCACTGGGCCGATTGCCGACATTTCAATTACTTTTAAACCAGCTAATGGGCCCATGACTTTACTCCGTTGCTCGTCTAACGAGCTTATCGTTGTTGGTGAATCTATTCAGTTTAGTTTAACGGTATTGGCATCGTAATCGGGTAAATATGCCTGTTGACTTGCACCGACTTTCTTCAAGGCAGTAAAGGCCGCTTTTCGCATTAAGCTAGTCTTAAAGTGGTAGAGCCTACCGGCACGCGCTGAGGTGCTTTGAATCTTTGCTGTGCGCTCAAAGCGATTGCGCTGATACAGCTGCAAGCCATCGACCAAACTCGGCGCTTGATCTATTGCGCGCTGAAGTATGCGCCCGTCTTCGATAGCCATCGCCGCTCCCGATGCTAAGAAGGGTAAGGTTGAATGGGCAGCATCACCAAGCAAGGTCACCCTGTTAGCACTCCAATTACTAAACGGCCGATGATTGTACAGAGCCCAACGATAGCAACTGTCTTTGTCTACAGCATCCACAATACTTCTAACCGTAGGGTGCCAACCTTCAAAGTCATTACTCAGTTCTTGCCATGGCGCTTTGGCAGACCATGAATTATCGGTCCAGATTTTGTTTTCAACAACGCCGACAAAATTGGCCAGGCGTTGTTGCCGAAGGTAGTACAACACCATGTGCTTATTTGGGCCAACGAAATTTGATACCACCGTATCCATCCAGTCTTTCGGTAGCCGCTCTACCGGTACGACGCCTCTCCAAGCCACATTGCCAGTGAAGGTCGCCGGAGTATCGCCGAGTAGCTGCTGACGGATTACCGAGTTAATACCATCTGCTGCAACCAGTAAGTCAGCCTCCAGGAACTCACCATGGCTGAGTTCTATTTTAATCGAATCTTCGCTCTCATTATATGACCTAACCCTGTTGTCTATACTGAGCCCGTTTGGCTGGCTGTCGAGGAATGCCTCCAGTAAAACACTGTGTAGATCCGAGCGGTGTAAGTGTAGATAAGGTGCACCGTATTTAGCTTGATAAGACGACCCTAAGGCCATTGTGTGTAGCGATAAGCCTGTTTGATAATCTCTAAACTCGACTCGCTCGGGGGTAACGCCGACTTCGACCAATTTATCTAACAACCCGAGATGCTGCATTACGCATAGAGCGTTGGCACCACATTGGATGCCGGCGCCTATATCAAGGAACTCCGGGGCGCTCTCAACAAGCTGTACTTGGTGCCCAGCTTTAGTGAGACACAACGCCGCCGTTAGGCCTCCAATTCCGGCTCCCGCAATAACCACTTTCATAATAAGACTATCGAGCCTGCATACGGATACCACCGTCCATTCGCACACTCTCACCATTCATATAATCATTTTCAACTAAGTACTGCGCAAGGTGGGCAATTTCGTCTGGCTTACCTAGTCTCTGAGGGTTAAGCACCGTCGATTCTAGGGACTGATAGACACTCTCGGGAAGCGCATCAAACAGCGGAGTATGAATCAAGCCCGGCACGATGGTATTAACTCGTATACGATGTTCAGCTAAATCTCGAGCCAAACAAATTGTGCTGCCGATAAGCGCTCCTTTAGTAGCTGCATACGCGGCCTGACCGATTTGCCCTTCTTGACCAGCAACCGATGCCGTATTCAAAATCACGCCTCTGCCGCTGTCTTCGTCGATCAGCTCTTGCTTGCTCATTTGCGCGGCACACAATCTCAAAACATTAAAAGTACCGATTAAATTGATGTCGACAACTCGCTTATATGCGTCGAGAGCATGGGGCTTGTTTTCCCTGCCAACAGTTTTTTCGCCATGACCAACACCTGCGTAATTGCAGTTGATATGGATTGATCCAAAAACCTCAACGGTTCGGGCTATAGCGGCTTCGACACTGTGTTCATCTGTGACGTTGGTATTAAGGTAGATCACATTTGAGCCAAGCTCTTTAACCAGGGCATTGCCGCGCTCGTCGTTTAAATCAAGAATAGCGCACTTTGCTCCATTAGCAACAAATCGCCGCACTGTAGCTTCGCCTAACCCAGAAGCACCGCCAGTAATGACGGCTATTTTATTCGTTAGTTTCATTTCATCGTTTCTATTAACTCTACATTTAAATAGTCTACCACTGCTAAGGTTAGATAGCGTAAAGCACTAAAATATGCCTTGGGTCTTCCATCTGAGCTATAGACCAAACATCGGTAAACAGTCCCGTAGACTGGCCAGCATGGTGCCGCCTCAAAAACTAGATATAAAAGATAGTCCAACAATGAAATCATTAATATCAGCAGGCGCACACCTTTCACATAGTCATAATAGTGATAGGTACATAGTGATTTCTACTTGTTATGGTGGTGAATTT
>JBLHRL010000077.1:0-13144 GCA_047625975.1 Arenicella sp. | reverse complement strand
GCTGAGCAGTCAAGCTTTACCCATGCATTTGTACGTTGGTACGCCAAACCACCCAGTGTTTGGCGAGCGCTGATCCGCTAAATATTCAAATTGTGACATTGCGCTAGATTAACTCTTCAACGAAACTATTGGCGCGAATTATCAAATGGATTTGTTCGCAATTGTCTATTCTGTTCCCAATCTTTTATTATCGCTGGTAACAGGTTCTAAAAGCTGTTGCGTCTCATTAATCGAATAAAACATAAAAAACGATGAGTATGAGATATCAAGCATTTATATTACCCCAGCATCAATAATGGTTAAAAATTTAGTCGCCTTAGCTGTATTTATGACTACTTCTGACCTTGATCCGATTTAGGCGGGTGTCTAGAGTTTTACTAAACTTGATGTTCGAGTGAGCTTATCGGGTCTTGATAGCTAGTGGGATTTCGCATTGCTTGTAAGAACTTAACTGAAGAGTGCGCAAGCGGCATTAGTAAGGACCAAAACCTAGTGTCGGGCAACGGTTATGTTTCTACTCACAGATTGCTTTCGGTTGCAATGTAGCTGACCATCGTTTCCAGTGGTCTGAAACTCTGTTAGCAAGCTAACAAATACATTGGTTCGGTTGAGCGTTGTTATTCGTACCTTTTTTAGAACAAGTAAGAAACATAATTTTATAGAGATTTAGTTTTACAAAAACTAGGTTTTAAAGAATTAAGCAGCGTTGTTTACACCATCGAGTGGCGGCGTATCTATTAACCTCATTGACGTCGGGTTCGCTCGCCGTCATTAACACGGCTTAGAATATGAAATTTGCATCAATTATCTCGATATTTCCCCTAGTATTTTTGGTTGCGTGTGCCGATCAACAAAACGTAGAAACATCAAATCATCAACAGCCTGCAGCAGCGGTCACTAGCGTGGCCCCTGCAAACGGCGTTAATAGTGACACGATTATAGAAGCAAACTCAAGCGGCTGGCGCTCTCACGGCCGAACTTATTCAGAGCAGCGCCATTCTCCGCTTGATGCGGTCAATGCTGACACCGTGACAGATTTAGGTCTAGCTTGGTCATTTGATTTAGGCTCTAGCCGTGGCATTGAAACGACGCCGATCGTGCATGATGGTGTGATGTACGTTACCGCAACCTGGAATAAAGTACATGCCCTAGATGCTAAAACCGGAGTTTTACTGTGGAGCTTCGACCCAGTTATTGATAAGGAGCAAGCCGCTAAAGGCTGCTGCGATGTCATTAACCGTGGTGTCGCTATTTGGGGCAACGCTGTTTTTACCGGAACTATGGACGGCCGTTTGATTTCACTTGATGCTAAAACAGGCGATAAGAATTGGGATATTAATACCGTTGATAAAACCAAGCCGTACACCATATCGGGGGCCCCGCGTATTATCGATGGTAACGTTATTATTGGTAACGGCGGGGCTGAGTTAGGAGTGCGTGGTTATATCAGTGCCTATGCGGCCGATACCGGTGAACAACTTTGGCGTTTCTATACGGTACCGGGAAATCCTGAAAAAGGTTTCGAGAACGAGACCATGGAAATGGCGGCAAAAACTTGGACCGGTGAGTACTGGCAAGCAGGTGCGGGCGGCACGGCCTGGGATTCTATGGCCTACGACCCTGAACTTGACCTTTTGTACATCGGCGTTGGCAATGGCTCTCCTTGGAATCACAGCCTTCGCAGCCCACAAGGAGGCGACAATCTATTTCTGTCGTCAATCGTCGCGGTGAGACCAAGCACTGGTGAATACGTATGGCATTACCAAACTACCCCCGCTGATAATTGGGATTACACCGCAACCCAGCATATGATTCTTGCTGAGCTCGAGCTTGACGGTAAACCACGAAAAGTAATCATGCAAGCGCCGAAAAACGGCTTTTTCTATGTGCTTGACCGAGAAACCGGCGAATTTATTTCGGCTAACAATTTTGTTCCGGTTACGTGGGCTACTCACATTGACCCAGAAAGCGGTCGCCCAGTTGAAACCGACACCGCACGTTACTCAGGAAAAGCGCCTTCTATCCAATTACCAGGACCTCTGGGTGCACACAATTGGCAGCCAATGTCATATAGCCCCGATACTGGTTTAGTTTATATCCCAGCCCAAGAGGCTCCATGGGCCTATGTCGACAAGCCTGGTTATAAATTCACTGATGGCGCATGGAATACCGGTGTTGACTTTGTCTACGGTGGCTTACCAACCGATAAAGCGGTTTTTAAAGCGGCTAAGGCGTCTCTTAAAGGTCGGCTAATCGCATGGAACCCTGTGACACAAAAAGAAGTATGGCGTCACGAATACAAAGGTCCTTGGAACGGCGGTGTGTTATCAACTTCTGGGAACCTGGTTTTTCAAGGCGCCGCCGATGCACATTTCGCCGCCTTTAATGCCGATACTGGCGAACCAGTTTGGAAGTTTTTTACTCAGACTGGGGTTATGGCGGCACCAATTACCTATCAGTTAGACGGCGAGCAATACGTTGCCGTAGCATCAGGCTGGGGCGGTGGTTACGTGCTTGGTTATGGTGGTGTTCTACCCACCGGCAGCACACCTAAGATCGGTCGCGTAATGGTCTTTAAATTAGGCGCAAAGGGCGAGTTGCCAGAAATACCAGCGTCTGAAATCACCCTCCCAGCGATTCCAGCGCTATTAGACGTAAGTGAAGAAGTTATTGGGCGGGGCGCGTATGCTTACGCAAACAATTGTATCTCTTGTCATGGTGACCAAGCTTATTCGTCTGGCCTTGTACCCAACTTGCGCTACTCAGCTGTAACCACCAATGCTGATGCTTGGAGCCGTATTGTTTTGGGTGGCGCTTTAGCGAAGCAGGGCATGCCAAACTTTGGTAATGTACTGAATGCCGAAGAGACCGAGGCGATACGTGCCTTCGTAATATCAGAAGCCAACAGTAACCGAGACAAAGCGTTTTACGAGTCGACAAGTACCGATCAACTCTAAGTACATAAAAATCATAATGTTTGATGCTATCAACTAATTAACGGAGCTATCTATGAATGCCATTAACAATACCGAATCTTTTCGTTTGAAGAGCACGTCTATTCCCAGTGACGCGCCCGCTAGTCTAGCCACTGCTTTAGAGCTACAAAAGACGGCTTATCATAAAAACCCGATGCCAGATTTTAAGCAACGTAAAGCCGATTTATTAAGTCTTAAAGCGATGCTCAGTGATAATCTTGATGACATTGTTGAGGCTATCAACTTAGACTACGGTAATCGTTCGCGACACGAAACCTTGTTCGCCGAAGTTATATCAGTCACCGATGGAATCAATGACACCATTAAAAGTTTAAAAAAATGGATGAAGGTACAAAAACGCCACGTCGACAAGAGTATGTACTTTGGCGCTAAGAACCGAGTGATACCTCAACCCTTGGGCGTTGCAGGCCTAATTATTCCCTGGAATTTTCCTATTAACTTGAGCTTTTCACAATTGTGCGCGGTGTTTGCCGCCGGCAATCGAGCGATGGTTAAAATGTCTGAAAATTCAATTGAGCTGTCGCGCTTACTAATCAAACTAGCGCCGAAGTACTTTGACGCTGACAAGCTGCAGTTCTTCGAAGAGACGGGCGGCGTAGGTGTGGCTTTTTCGCAAATGCCATTTGATTTGATGATCTTTACTGGTTCAGGGCAAACGGGCAGGGCTGTTATGACGTCGGCGGCTGCCAATCTGACGCCAGTAATTTTAGAGTTAGGCGGCAAAGCACCGGCGGTGATCGACCCAGAGTACCCGCTGGATAAAGCAGTAGACCGCATTATGTTCGTTAAGCAATTTAATGCTGGCCAAATTTGTACTAATGTCGACTACGTGTTCGTGCATGAGACGCAAATTGAAGAATTTGTTACCAAGGCTCAAGCTTACGCGCTTAAGCATTGCCCTGATATCGAGCATAAAGATTACACTGCTATTATTGATGATAAGTCCTTATCTAGGCTGCTGGATACTCTCGAGGATGCACGAACTAAAGGCGCCAGAGTGGTCAACTTAGGCAACGATCAAGAGGTTAATCAACCGCAGCGCAAGCTGGCTATGCACTTGGTATTAGACACTACCGAAGAGATGACGATTCGCCAACGAGAAACCTTTGGGCCCATATTGATGGTGCTCAGTTACAAAGATCCGCAAGAAGTGATCGATTACGTAAATCAAAGAGATAGGCCACTGGCGTTGTACCCATTCAGTAACAATAGCAAGTTGGTGCAACGTTATATTAATCACATTATGTCCGGTGGTGTGAGCGTTAATGATGCTTTATTTCATGTGGCGCAGCACGATATTCCATTCGGCGGTGTTGGCCCAAGTGGCATGGGTCATTACCATGGCTATGAAGGTTTTATTTCATGTTCTAAGTTACGACCTGTGTTTTATCAGGCCAACGTTAACGCGATGAAATTCATGTCGCCGCCTTATGGCAAAACAGCTGACCGAATCTTTAACGTGTTGCTGAAGCTTAAAAAGTAGAAACGCAAACGTCTGCGACGCGGTATTGAGCTTAATGAGCATGCGGTTTATCTATACTCTCTGTGAGATAAACCGTGATGATTATAAAAATTCATAGAGAAATTAAAATAATAAAAAATCATGACTAATAAATTGATGGTTAAGTTACTAACAAAGTTATTTCTCTGTGGACTTCTGGTTATTGGCCTAAGCGCTTGCGAACAACAGGCTAGTGAAGACGCCGATACGTCGAACATTATCAGCCCCATTTCTCAAGCCCCGCAGGCTATCGCTGAAGCGAGTTTTCCCAGCAATGTGTTTTGGGGCGATACGCACGTGCATACCTCGAATTCAGTTGATGCGTTTGGCTTCGGTAATCGTTTAGATGCAGAGGCATCGCTACGTTTTGCGCGCGGTGAAGAAGTCACATCTACTCGCGGTGTTCTGGCTAAACTGTCCCGGCCGCTAGATTTTCTAGTCATTTCAGATCACAGCGATGGGCTCGGTCTTACCAAGCAATTGTTTGAAGCACCGCGAGAATTAGTCACAGAACCGATAATGCAGCGTTGGTGGGACACCATGCATGCAAGCGAAGAAGGCGGCATAGCGGTTACCTCAGAGTTGATCGATCGAGCCGCAAAAGGCGACTTGCCGCCAGCAATGACTGACCTTGTGAGGCAAAACAAGCGTACCAGTGGGCTATGGAAAGCTCACAATGAAACCGTCGACAGGTACAATCAACCAGGCATTTTCAGTGCTTTTATTGGCTTCGAATACACGCCTATGCCAGAGGGTAACAACTTACATCGAGTAGTGATGTTCCGTGATGGTGCCGAAAAAGCCAATAGCGTTATTCCCTTGGGCGGCTTAGCCAATCCTGACCCAGAGCAGCTTTGGTCTTGGATGCACGATTATGAACAAAATTCTGGTGGTCAAATACTGGCCATGCCACACAATAGCAATGTATCCAATGGCTTGATGTTTGCAATGACCCGATACGATGGTAGCCCTATCGATAAAGCGTATGCCGAGACTCGCGCAAAGTATGAACCTGTGGTCGAAGTTACGCAGATTAAAGGCGACAGTGAAAGTCATCCGTTTCTATCGCCAAATGATGAATTTGCCAATTATGGT
Organism: Arenicella sp.; assembly: GCA_047625975.1. GTDB lineage: Bacteria > Pseudomonadota > Gammaproteobacteria > Arenicellales > Arenicellaceae > Arenicella. The sequence continues at coordinate 7,552 of JBLHRL010000077.1, read as the reverse complement.
GTGGTCGGCTGGGACGCCTGTAATCTAAGTTGTACTCAAGATATGCCGCCTCAAAGCTATGCCGGTAGCTATGCCAGAGAAGCACTTAAGCGTGGTCTAGAAATTGAACGAAAAACGGGTGTGAATCCATATTCCTTCGGTTTAATCGGTTCAACTGATAGCCATACTTCACTAGCCACGGCGGATGAAGACAACTTTTTCGGTAAGCATACCGGTAACGAGATCGACGTTACCGATCGAGCCATAAAAGCACAAAACCTAGGCACTCGTGAGGGTCGCTTTGGGTGGCACTACTTATCCAGTGGCTATGCCGCGGTATGGGCCAACGAAAATACTCGAGAGGCGATCTTCGATGCGTTTACTCGGCGGGAAGTTTACGCGACAACGGGCCCGAGAATGACTGTTCGGTTATTTGGTGGCTTTGATTTTAACGACCAAGACCTGAATGATTTGGTTGAAGCTGGCTATAACAAAGGCGTGCCAATGGGTGGCGAGCTCAAGGGTGTGGGCAGCTTAACTAAGCGCGATGAGTTAAAAAATGGCGACGCTCAAAATGTTCCTAGTTTTTTAGTAGCGGCTACGATGGACCCTGATAGTGCAACGCTTGATCGAATCCAAATTGTTAAAGGCTGGATAGACGAAAACTCAAAGACACATGAAAAAGTCTTTAACGTCGTTTGGTCGCATACAGAGCAGAGGGCCGTAAGTGACGACGGCAAAGTGCCGGCGGTTGGCAACTCGATTGATATGGATAGTGGTAACTGGGATAACAGCATCGGCCAAGCCGAGCTAAGGTCACATTGGCGCGACCCCGAGTTTAATGCTTCACAAAATGCCTTTTACTATGCACGCGTATTAGAAATACCAACACCGACATGGCCTTTACTTGACTCGATTAAGTATCAATTCGATCTGACTTCAGATGTAGTCACTGTTCAACAAGAACGTGCCTATACCTCGCCAATTTGGTTTAAGCCATCAGTCTTGAATTAGACTTCAAATGGGCATGCTTAAAACGCTATTAGGCGAGCCGTTGGTTCATTTTTTGATAGTAGGGCTGGCGTTGTTTATGCTTGTCGATAGAATTTCGAGCCAATCTGACGGCCATGTCATTAGTGTGACTCGCAGTGAGATCACGGCGATGAAAGAAGAGTGGCTTCGCCTATGGCGTAGGCCGGCCAACCAGCAAGATCTAGATGGCCTTATCGATAGCAAAGTGCGCGAAGAGCTCTATTACCGAGAAGGTTTGCGCTTAGGGCTTGATAGAGGAGATGCCGTAGTACGTAATCGCTTAATTCAAAAAATGAAGTTCCTGCAAGATCAACAACTTGCCGAACCAAGTAAACAGCAGCTACAAGATTGGTTACTGCAACACAAAAGAGACTATCCAGATCAGAGTTTATACAGCTTTCGGCAAGTCTTCTTGGGTGATGAAGTTAGTCAAAGTAGGCTCGAAGAAACGCGATTACGTCTGCAGCTAGGAGATCATAATGCCGATGACGTAAGCCAAAATTTATTAGTACCTAGGCAAATGAAGGCAGTGAACTCGGACCAAATATCACGTAGTTTCGGTCAGAATTTTAGTCAAGGTTTACAATCATTGACACCCGGATCTTGGTCTGGGCCAGTGCTTTCCAGCTTTGGTGTTCACCTCGTTAAAATTGAAGAGATAAACATTCTTTCAATGTCGCTAGACAGCCAAGGCATGTTACAAAAACTCACTAATGATTGGCTTAATGATCAAAGAGAACAGGCAGATCAACGTTATGTCGCCAGCTTGCTTGATCGATATGACGTTGATATTCAGAGCGATTAGTGCGTCACCTCGTCATACTCTTTCTGCTCTTGCTTCAGATTTACCCGTTATCCTACGCCGATGAGTTAAAACCAGCTTATGTGCAAATTACCGAGCAGAGAAGTGAGGCAAATGAGACACTCTGGCGTGTTATTTGGAAGGTTTCTGAACGCTCAACTTTGGGGCAAATCGGTGAGTTGATTTTACCTGAGTCCTGTCTGCCGGCAGAACCCAGTACAACCCGACGCCACCAAGGCAACCTAATAAATACCTCGATATTGACTTGCGGTGATGGCTTGTGGGGGCAGAGTATTCGAATCAATGGTCTAGAAAAAACCAAAACAGATGCTTTATTAAGAGTGTTGTCTGACGAAGGTCAGCTGACGCTGAGGTTAACGCCTACTAAGCCAGCGGCGGTTCTGAAGCGGCCCCATGGAAGCACAATCAGTAATGTGGGCTTGACCTATATGGTGCTTGGGGTAGAACACATTCTTCAAGGCTATGACCATTTGCTATTTGTAATTGCGATGGTGTTGTTAATCAGCGGTTACAAACGAATTGCCTGGACCATAACGGCCTTCACTGTCGCTCACAGCATCACATTAATTGCCACTACGTTTGGTTACTTGTCTATGCCACCGCGTGCCGTAGAGGCTGTGATCGCCTTGTCCATCGTTTTTTTGGCCGTCGAGTTAGTCAAACGTAAATCCAGCAAGATGAGCTTTACCGAGGCGAACCCTTGGTTTGTAGCACTACTGTTCGGCTTACTGCATGGCTTTGGTTTTGCCGGCGCTTTGGCTGAAATTGGTTTACCGCAGAACGATCTGCCGATGGCACTATTAACCTTCAATCTTGGTGTCGAGTTAGGGCAGCTGGCGGTGGTTGCGGCAACGCTTTGTATTCTTGCTCTGTTACAGCGCACATCCACTAGGTTAGCCAGCCAATTTCAGCTCACGGCAGCCTATTTAATTGGTATTACATCGATGTATTGGCTAATACAACGCGTAGTTATCTAACTCAGCTAGAGGCGAATGGTCTACATAGGGCTGTACCATCCGGCAATTGAGTAACGCTCTCGCTGCGCTGGTAATACTTCGTGTGGGTGTTCGTCACTTAGAAAGACTACGACGGTAGCGAAGCTCGGTATGATTTTTAAACCAATCTGATCTTCATTATCTTTGTATAAAACTAATTCACCACCATCGTCGGCACGCCAATCGTGATTCAAGTAGACGACGATCGATAGGCGTCTACTCGATTGTCCTTTGAAAGAATCGTAATGCCGTTTATAGAAATCACCTTGGCGATATTGTGCGTAGTGACTTTCAAACGAGAATAAGCCCAAAAAAAGCTGCTGATTTAGATATTGCTGTAGTTCGCTTGCCCACATCAACCAACTTGAGTTAGTGAGTGAATCGTTTGAAATCCAGCTTTGCTTCTGACTGCGTATAAGATTGTTGTGCGTGTGTTTGCTGTCGCGGCCGATCGCCGCTTGCTCAAAAGACTCGTCGGACATCGCCGAGACATGCTCAAAAAGCTGTTTGGCTAAGGTCAGTGGTAACGCCTTTTCGGTTGCGCTATAACCCTGTTTTGTAAGATCATCTGCTATGCGGCTAAATAATACCTGCTTGTCTTGATAGCCAAAATCACTATTTGAATCATTAATTGTGGTCATGCATCTGCTCAAATAAGTGGAAATGAGTTTAGCGCTAGTGTAGGCGGATTAAACCAATTTGATATAGGCAATGGTTTGATAATTTAGCGGGGCTCGATAACCTAAAATTTACTATATCAACCAGCCATGATAATGAGTGAAACTAAATAATGAGATTTTCTTGACTCATTTATTTTCGAGCGTAAGGCTAAAGCGTCTGAAGTTGACGTCTATACCGTTATTAATAACAGCGCCTATGTTCAGTGGGTGGCTCGCGGTGTTTGGCTGTACTGTGAATCCGTTGGAATGTTGTTTGACGCTGGCCGTGATCTTGGCAAAGGCTTTGCTGCTGTTCGACACGAAATTGACTACCTAAGGGCAGGCGGTGTCTGTGGTAGAGTTGTTGTTGCTAATTGGGTAAGATTGAATGATCAAACGTTATGAATGCAGCGTTAGCGAGGTAACGCAGGCTATATGGTTTGCTGAAACGTTGATCTAGAAATCACCCAGATGTCGATTCAATTTAGCCAGTTAACTAGCCAAAGCCCCTCGACCAATAGAGGCTTTGGCTAGTCAGTTGAACCAAAGACGCCTTATTTAGAATCTTTTTTTGATTTCTTTGCGGCTTTCTTCTCTTTTGCCGTCATTAATGGTGCTTTTTTAGTTTCCTTGGTACCTTTCTTTTCTTTACTCATGATATTTTCCTCGGTGGATTAGGGGCAATGGTGCTTGATTAGGATGCCCTAGCGCTTCGCAAAAACGTTTTGGGTGTATCAATCTACGGTCAAATTTTAGTGTGCTATTAAGTAGAAACACCAATATAAAAATTTTTCTACATATCCATTATGGGTGCAAAAACGAGTAAAGCAAGGTGTAACGTTAAACGCTAAAATGCAGTATATTAGATGATTTCACGATTAAATTTATTAAATCAGAAATGGCCTCACAACATAGATCACAAACCGTTTGAACGCATTGATCTAACCTTTATGACTGAGTAGTACACTGGTAATATGAAACTAAAAATGACTTTATTTACCGCATGCTTAGCCGTCTCTTTATTATTAAGAGTGCACTCGGTCGAACCGACAATGACTGTCTATAAGACACCAACATGCGGGTGCTGTCAGAAGTGGGTTGATCATATGAGTGACAATGACGTTACTTCAAGCGTCGTAGATTTAGCGAACTTATCTTCTCTTAAAGCAAAGTATGGCATTGCCAGCCGTTATCGATCTTGTCATACAGGTGTTGTAATCACCGAATCTGGAAACTATGTCTTTGAAGGTCACGTACCTGCCGATCATGTTAAGACTTTCCTTGCCAATCCACCAAAAGCAGCGATTGGTTTGGCAGTACCCGGAATGCCATTGGGTAGCCCAGGCATGGAAGTAGGGGGCCGTAAAGATTACTACCAAGTACTACTGCTAAACAAAGATGGCTCGAGTACGGTGTACGCCCACGTCAATCAGAAGACTGACTGACCCAGTCCTGGACATGACAACGGCAGTCATACTGAATAACGAACAACTACTGATCGGTACGAATTCTCGCCTTATATAAAGGTCAACAGAGGCATTAATAACACTCATTTTTGTTTGATTGAAACTGTGTCCATATAAAGTTTATATATGCTTACACGCCCGTAGGTGCACGTTATACGACTGTATGCTGCGCGTAAACACCCTAGAAAAGAAAATATACTCAATTTATACAAATGCTTATAGTGATTATTGAGAATGTATACCCGCGCTGTTATTGTAAAAAGTGAGCACGCTTTCTTTGACACCATAGAAAAGGACTTAAATGAAAAAAAGAAATGATAATATAGTGGGTTATGGAAAGTTCGTAAAAATGAATCTAGTTGAAAATCGATCCTGCATCATAATAAGCTGTCTTGTTTACTAGATTGTGCGAATAATTAGCTCGAACTTTAAAGGCGATTTGAATGATGTCTGCAAGTATTATGAAAGTCTTCAGCATGAGCATAAAACAATTTGCGGTAAGATAGATAATGTGAAATATGTTCACCGTGAAGCGTAACCCGATCAAAAACACGTTATAAGGATGGAAGCTGCAAAAGAGGACTTTATATTAAGAACAACTTAATGGGTTATAGATCTAGGCAAATATTTATCGGGTTTAATTCCTTTCAAAGCCGAAGCTAAGCTTGTGTGGGGTTTTCTTAAAAATATATTTGTGTCAGTTCGCGAAGTGATTCACGTAATTAGAAATAAAGGTAAATGAAACATAAAAAGTTCAAAAACTCTAAAACATCATGTCAGCTCGGACGTGTAGAAAACGCATGCCCGTTTTAAAGGCGTTAATTACATAATGCGATTACTCAAAGTTTTATTTCTCCTAACCATCGTTCTTCTAGTTTCCACATTCGGCTATGCTAAATATCTTAATAGAGAGCAATCGCTTAAATTAGTATCGTATTTGGGCGAGAGGATAAGTATATGTGGGACTGTTTACACTAAAGATAGTTATGAATACAAAAAGTTGTTGTCTTGGGGGGAGTCAAACGAAGATGGCTGGCAGGAATATAGAATAACTGCTCCCGTAGGCACTGTTATCGCGGGTGACAGTATCAATTTCATTGTTTCCGAAAACTGGGTATTAGTAAGGTCTAATCAGGGCACTTTCAGTAAAACAACAAATACTAAATTATTAGAATTCGAATGTGGGTAAAAGCAGTTAACAAGAGACTATGGTCCCAAGTTAACTAAATCGCCTAGATGATTAGCGGCTTACCTTTTACCTTAACGTTATTATTTTTACTTTTACTTAGGGGGGTATTGAGATGAATACATTAAAGACATTAGCTGGTTTTATGCTGACAATGGCAGAGAAATACACTCCTTTAAGATTAAGTAAACATAGTTTGGAGGGCATTTATAACTATCATAAGGTTAATCATATGATCGTTACTTCTGGACAGCCCAGCGAAGAACAATTTTTGCTAATTCGCGAGGCTGGCTATAAAAAAGTTATTAACTTAGCTCCTCATAATACTGAAAACTCACTGGCCGATGAGGCTTTACTACTGCGTCAGCTCGGGTTGAAATATATTCATATTCCAGTCGATTTCAAAAATCCAACACGTGAAGATTTTCAGCAGTTTGTTGAATTAATTAATGTCTCGTCACTAGATGAAACATGGTTTCATTGTGCCGCTAATATGAGGGTATCAGCATTCGTTTACAAATATAGGTGCGAAATTCTAAATGAGGACAGGCAAAAGGCTGAACAAGATTTAGCAAAGATCTGGACGCCTTTAGGTGTATGGAAAAAATTTATAGCAACTCCTCAATAGATGCTAATAACCGACATTTTAAGTTCTAGGGGGTACACCACTTTGACCTTATTAAGGCACTAGAGAGTTTATTCAGTGGCACATTAGACAAAAAAATCTGAGATTTTCTAGTTAAAGTCGGGTTCGTAATCGAACTATGCAACGTGCCCGTCGATTGCGTTCCTCCTGGAGTAACGGTTGTCGATCAGATTTTGCCCATTGATTTAGAACGCCGTAAGTATCTGGGAGGTATGTTCTATGAGACTGGTCTTCACGTATTACTGACTAAAGTTGCGCTGGCCGTGTCGATGGGGAAATTTACCGATGACGGTGTCTATTAGTTGGGTGCATTAGCGTGGACATATGCGGCCAGTGTAGACCTTCAATTGGCACCTGAATTAGTGTTTCACGATGGTCGCTACAAGAATGAGTGTGCGTGGCTTACTGAACAATTTTCAGCGGGAACATACAGTGGTTTACCCATGCTTGAATGGAAAGATCTGGCTCGCTCAAGTGGTAAAGACAGCTATCCCAAAATGTTGTCTCGGCTTTGCCTGCAGGATTAGAACGTATTATTACTACTCGGGTTGATTTCAAATTTCAGGAGTACAGTGATCTCTTGCAATGAGGTTTTTAACATTCATGTTTTATTTATGGGGTGCCTATTGGCGGTTGAACGGGGCGCTAGGGCTCTACCATGTCAGTACTTTGAAACTAACCAAATACAAAAATTTGAACACGTGATATCAGATAAACTTGCCACCTATAACCGATGACAAACTTCTACATAAATCTTAAACTATGA
>JBLHRL010000076.1:0-13414 GCA_047625975.1 Arenicella sp. | reverse complement strand
GCTCGAAGATGTTGGTCTTCGCCGTGTACCGGAATCGATATGCGAGGCTTGATCCAATCGTACATTATACGTAACTCATCCTGAGCCGGATGCCCTGATGCATGGATCGGTGCCGCGTCAGTATCAACAATAATCTTGACGCCTCTGGCTTTGAGAGCCGCGCACAAGCTTTCTAGAGAGTCTTCGTTACCAGGAATGACTCTGGAGCTGAAAATTACCGTATCGCCTACCGCAAGTTCCATCGCTGGATGGCTTCCTGCTGCTAGTCTACTAAGCGCAGCACCCGACTCACCTTGACTGCCGGTCGCAACCGCAAACACCTCGTGTGCTGGTAGATAGCCTAAATGTTGGGTCTCAATAAAATCTCTACCGAGTGTCCAGAGTCCACTGGCCTTGGCTGCGCTGTAGTAGTTGTGCAGTGAGCGACCTAACAGTGCGGGAAAGCGCCCCGTCTCTTGCGCCACTCGGCCTAAGGTATACAGCCGAGCGACATTACTGCCGAAACAGGCGACAACAATACGCCCCTTTGCCTGCTGCGCATGTTTTACAAGGTTGTCATAGAGTAGGCCCTCGCTAGGCGAGTGCCCTTTTAGCGTAGCATTGGTCGAATCACAGACCATTGCCAGTACCCCCTCTTTACCAAGAGCCTGTAGTGCAGATTCGTCGATTTTTGCGCCAACCACAGGGTCTCGATCGATTTTCCAGTCGCCGGTATGAAATATATTGCCCAGCGGCGTGCGGATCATTAGCGCTTGTGATTCCGGAGCCGAGTGGGTCATATCAAACCATTCTATGTCGAAGTACCCCAATTGATGCCGCTGTTGAGGTTCAACAATATGCACTTCGACAACTTTCTCTAGGCCAACCTCGATAAGCTTACGTCTGAGAATTTGATAAGTAAATCGGGTGCAGTACACCGGGCACTTGAGCTTAGGCCATAGGTGGGCGACTGCGCCCACGTGGTCTTCGTGGGCATGAGTTACCACTAACCCCACCAGCTGTCGACGCCGAGGGGCGATGAAGTCTACCGATGCGGCAATGATGCGTGTGCCCGCTGCGGCTCGATCAAAACCAATGCCACAGTCGACCATCAGCCACTGGCCGTTGTGGCCGTAGAGGCTGAGATTCATGCCTATTTCTCCACAGCCCCCTAATGGCAGAAACCAGAGGTCTTCTTCAGTGGGGTTCATCGAGTTCTGTGACCTGGGAGTTTTATCACTCATTGATATGGTTGTGCCTAAGCAGAGTCATTGGAAGCCGCCGAGCCGAGGCTGAAAGTATGGCTAAGACATTTCTTGAAATCATGTTTCTATTCCCTTAATGGGTCGTTAGAGTAGCGATTAGTCGAGTCGTTGATACTGGCCCCACGTTACTGCGAGGATAAATAATCTACTACCATGTGACTAAAGGCTTTTACCCCAACTTGCATATAGGGTTCATGCATATCGAAGTAGGGTGAGTGGTTTGCGGGTTCTTTTGTAGGGTCTAATTCGGCAGGCCAGTTACCCAGAAAGACAAACACGGAAGGCGTATGATTACCATATTCAGAAAAATCTTCAGCCACTGTTTGCGGCAGTATAGGATAAATAGGCTGACCTGAAGCACGCTCTAAAGCGGGAGCAATTGCCGCGGTCAAGGCTGCGTCATTGAGCAATGCTGGTGGCCCCTTGGTTATTTCAAAATCTATTTTTGCGCCTGCACTCTGTGCTATTGCACGCGCGCTACGTTCGATTGCCATATGAATATATTCGCGCATTTGCGGGTCGAACGTACGGATCGTTCCTTCCAATTCAACCTGATCTGGGATGACGTTATTACGGATACCTCCGTTGATACGACCAACGCTAATTATCGAGGGTGCCTTGGTGACATCGACTTGGCGACTAGCGATTGTTTGTAAAGACAATACGATTTGCGCGGCAATTACAATTGGGTCTACCCCATCCCATGGTCGGGCACCATGTGTCTGCTTACCTTTAACGGTAATTAGGTAGCGATCGGCCGCAGCCATCATCGGCCCTGGTTTTACCGCAAATTGTCCACCGGGAATACCAATGCCGACATGAATACCAAATACGGCGGCCGGCTTTATAGGTTCGAATATACCTTGATCGAGCATCATTGACGCACCGCCATCTTCACCCTCAGGAGGGCCTTCTTCAGCAGGTTGAAAAATCAGCATCACCGACCCCTCTAACTCCGCTTTGCGGTCATTGAGAATTTTCGCAGCCCCAAGCATCATCGCCATGTGGGTATCGTGTCCACAGGCATGCATAACCCCGACCTGCTGGCCATTGTATTCGCTCCTGACGGTGGAGGCGAACGCCAAGCCTGTTTGTTCAGTCACAGGCAGACCATCCATGTCGGCTCTAATCGCCACCATTGGCCCGGGTAAACTGCCCTTAATTATTGCGACTACACCATGGTGGGCGATACCCGACTTCGGGTTTAGGCCCATCTCTCGCAAAATTTTAACGATTTGCGCAGAGGTATTAATTTCTCGATTACTTAACTCCGGGTTTTGGTGAAACCAACGTCGCCACTCAACCACTTGTGGTTGAACCGCTGCGGCGGCCGCATCAATTTGCTCGGGCGTGATTTGAGCCTGTGCACTTGGTAGCGCGGTAAATAGTAAGGTGAAACTAAGAATTAGCTTGTTCATGGGTGTTTTAACCGCCTGAAGATTGGTAATTGCAAAATGACATCTCAGCGTAGCTAAGAGACCAATATTAAGATCAATAAAGGATAGCACCAACGAAGAACTAAGGGGTCACGAAGAACTAACGCGTTTAAGTCTTAGGTTTTACCTTTGAAACTTGAATCGATAAGCGTTGAACGAAGTATCAACCAATAGCCTAGAGCGGGTAGTTAGGTTTATTAAACCTAACTAAAAGACAGGCCCTTAACGCTACCAGCCTTAGACATTTCAACAACTAATATACTTCCAGACTCATCGCACAGAGAGAATTGTGTAGCAATGCCTTCTTTCCTTTCTAACCACGTTGATAACTTAATATCCGGTATTCTATGTTCGTGCTCTGTCGGTGCTTTTAACCCCGCATGGCCCCAACCTGACTCACTTTTAGCACGGTTAAATGCGGATAGGGCTAAGTTGTAGTATTTTTCAAACTCCACCAGCGAGTCTAGATCTGCCGAATTGAGTGCTTCAATCAGAAGCGTTAAATCAGCTGATGTAATACTTTCTTTTAATTTTTGTGCAAATGCGTATGTATAGGTCGGCCTATAACTCATTCTAATTGGCGAATATTCGTTAATCGGTCTGGGCGCTGGCTTTACTCTTTCTTTGTCTTCTAGATAGGCGGCGGCCTTTTCCTCATAGGCCTCCTCAGGGTTAGATTCTATGACTTTAGCTAGCCGAGCGCCCTTAACATCATTAAACTCTTTCTTAGAAACAGCGGTCGGGCTAACACCTTGTTCTTGGGCCATATCAGAAAGACAGTTTGCATGACAATGTTGAAAAAAATCTTTAACTCGAGGGTTCAATGATAAGTACGCTTCAATTTTCTCCATCCCAGCTTTACCCGAGTACCCAGCTCCAAACGGAGGCTTAGCTTCTACGTAATGTCTAAGAGAACGAAACGAATCGCCGTTTTCGTCTTTTAACTTCTTCCAACCTTCAATACGACAAAAGCGGCCTAGTGCGTCGGCAAACTCTTCTATTTTGCCTCCCTGCATAATAGTTTGATGTTGGGAGTCGATACCACTCTGTTGTGAAATTTCGTCTTGCTGGCTCATAATTAAGATTAACTCTTGTTTGACTGACACGCTGTTGTTAGCGATTAAAGAATAAAAGAAGCTAAGCCTGGTTTAATCTTTTACGCAGAACAGGCTAAATGGTGCATTACTCTTTGGTCTGTAACCGCAAACCAAAGCCCTGCTCATCGATACCACCAAAAGCGCTGCTTATTGCAGTGATAAAAGCCGACAGTTCAAGCGTCATAATAGAAAATTCGATATCAAATTGTTCTGCCGCTGTTTCGCTGTTGTGATCGTCAGCTTGTTCGGTTATTTCACTACCGTATTTGATACGCTTAACGCAAAATTGATCGTCGATTAGGCAGTCAATGGTGTCTTTCCAAGTAACCGCTAGCTTTGCTACCTGTAGGCCTGAATCTATATGTCGGCCGACTTCTTTAATCCATAAATCCTGATGTTTGAACTTAACGCTACGGCCTTCGTCTAATGATGTTAGCTCGCACTCTTGTCCCACTTCAAACTCTTCTGGGATGTCGCTACCGGTTAGCCAACCTGTGAGAACATCACGCGGCGTATTCAATGGCGTCAGCGGCACGGCCTTAAGTGAGCCTAATGCCTCACGCAGTGCACTGAGCAGTTCTTCTGAACGATTTGCCGACGTCGTGTTAATAACGATCAATTGGTTTTGAATATCAATATAAGCGAACACATAAGAGGACTTAACTAACGCTTTGGGCATTAACGAAAATATAATTTCTTCTTTTATATTTTGTTTTTCTGCTTTGCCCACAAACCTAGCTTCGCTGGATGAAATGTCGGCGACTTTTTCGTCGAGAGCTTCTTTTACAATAGAGCTAGGTAACACCTTCTCTTGGCGCTTTGCGCAGACCATTATATAGCCATTAGTGGCGTGAACATATTCACTGCCATCACGCCCAAGAGGCGGCGTCCATCCATAGGTTACTGGTTCTAAGTTGCCGCAAGGTTTGAATTCAAATTTAGCCAGTGCTTGGTTTAGTTCTTCTGGCGTGTAGTTAACACTATCAGTAAGGCGGTATATGCGTAGATTTTTAAACCACATAGATTGTTTATCTCAGGTGAGTAGGCGGCTTAAGTCCGCCTCTGTTTTTATGCTTTGAAAGTGATGATTTCTTAGTCATGGGTATTGGCTAATAATTTCCCTTAATTCGGCATCTAAAGCCAATCTTCAGCTATGGCTTTAGCTGACAGTTGACATGCCTAGTTAAAGTCAGCTTGCCAGGATTAACTGCTAAAAAAGGGAGAGAATTCTAGCACAGCGAGTAAAAAATAAGGCTTCAAAGTGTGGTTAAATAAATATCAGCTTAGGATATGTAGCGGCGCCATTCGATAGTTCAATGTCACTCATCGAGGCTACCTATTTGGTCATATGCTGACGGCCGGCTGTGCGCTGCCGATAACGTCGTCGCTGGAGAGCCTTCGGCGGCGCTGAGGGTCACATGGGCTGCGCTCAAGAGAGGCCTGCTTGCGATTCAGGCAGGATACGACATTACCGCAGGTTCAGCGCTACTCAGTCAACAATCCCCGTCGGCGACTCCTCTAGGCTGACAGAATTTTTTCGTTGCCAGTATCTTTCCACCCCGTCTTGCGCCATTTTTTGGAAAGAGTGCATGAGCTCTTCGTCTGCTCTTGGTTTTTCAAATTTCATAATCGGCACATCAGTGCTGCATGCGGTTTAAACCGGCTCTGCCTCTAGATTAAATATCTGCCGACGGCTAGCGTAATTAGGGACTTGATCAAGCTCGGCGGTCCATTCATAGTCACGAGGGTGTATCACTTTTGCCGCACCGTAGGCTGGTAAAGTAAGAGGCGATGCGTCGAATAAGCAAAACATTAAGGTCATTCGGGGGTGTTCCCTCACATGAGCGGCAGTCTCATTACCACTGTCCGTCAGGTTCAGTCCAACGATTCTGTTTTCGGAAAGAACCTTTAAGGTGTCCATACCTTTTGGCGAAGTGTTGACTAAGTCATTAGATGTGGCTGTTGCCACAAAGGACATTTTTTGAGCCTCAATGAACTTGATTAATGTTGGATTCAGTCGTTCCAGTGCAGGCAATATTCTCATCGTTTTTTTGGCCCATATTAAGCTAGTCAGTTTTACCTCTACCTTAGTCGGTAAAACCGTACCAACTGATAATAATAGCTGTCAACGAAAACTGATTGTAGCTCAAGGTTAAAGCAACCAGCTACGCCTAACTTTGATCGAACAGTGTTTCAATAATAAGGTTATCACCCAAGAGCCAGCGCCCAGGCTAGGATTACTAGGATTACGGCGGCAAGCGCGTAGGTGCTCTGTGCCAGAACGTGGTTGTCTGTACGGCGCAATGCACTCATCCATATCAGCGAGGTGATACAGCCACTTAAGTAACCAGTAAGATGCGCCATGATGTCGGTTCGCTCACCTGAGGTACCGAGAAACCCGAGTAGCGCAAGCGTCGCCAGTAATGGCGCCCATCGCCTAATGCCCTGTTGGGCATATGAGTGTCGATCATTTAAGGCAAAGATGCCGAGCATACCAAGAGCCCCGAATACCATCGTCGACGCGCCAATCGACAAATGCAGAGTTTGATAGAGATACGCATTAATAGCATTGCCCACGGCCCCCGCGAGCAAAATGCTGAACCAGGCAGCGCCACTGCCGATATACTGTGATACCAGCAGACCAAATACCACCCCAAAGCCGATGTTGCCGATCAAGTGGGCCGAGTCTGCGTGTAGACTTAGGGCGGTGATTGTCCGCCACCACTCACCATCGGCGATTCTTTCCGAGTGTGCGACGCCGTTCGCTTGCCAGTTCAAACCAAATGCCTTGGTGCCATTTAGCGCAGCAACAATCAACAAATAAAGGCTATAAATGTAGGCCCCAATAAAGCCTTCAGCTAATGGTCTTAGCGGTTTGGCGATGATTTCCTGTTCTGTATTTTCGGCTACATAGAGCTTTAACTGTCGATATGCTTGTTGGGCGCGCTGCTCGTCAACCAGAAGGTAGAAGCGGCTATCCTGAGACACCACTTGACTGTCAAACTTCATGGCTTGTAATACCAAGTTGAATTCTTGGCATTTTGTCGGGCTGACGGAGTGAAAGAGGGCATAAGAAGTCATCGCTTAATAATGCGCCAATATCGAGGCAATTCAATAGTGCAGCGGTAATTAGAACTTCTAAACTCGATTTGCATGGAACACACCACCTGAGTTAATAGAGATATCGCAACTCAAATTGCTGGTCGAGTACGATAGGTTTCGCGACCCTTTATGCTGGCCATCGTTTCAACTATTGACTGTCTGCGAGGATGTACTGTGCTAAGCGCCAGCTTTATTCGATTGAAAAGTTCGAATCTAATGTTGAGCTTACTATTTCAATCTTATAAAGTGAGCATCAAATAGAGTTTCAAAACTGCCCAGAATAGAGCTGCGATGAGCGATTTGTAGACGCTTTCTCGCGCTCACAAGACTTTGCATAAACGACAACCAAATATTCAGTATAATTAATGTAGGCTTAAAAATATGTCACCAGATCAATTCCAAGATATCGATTACCAGAAAGACTCTGATGGTGTCATCACCCTAACGCTCAACACACCGAAGAGAAAAAATGCTCTAAGTATGTTGTCGTTTTTAGAAATATATTATGCGATTGATGAATACGAGAAAGATAACTCAGCCTACGCGATGGTTATTACCGGCGCGGTCGACCCAGATTCTAAAGATGAGAGCAAAGAAGCGTATAGCAGCGGTGGTTACTTTAGCCCGAATGCGCTGGCAGGGGTGCCTGAGAAAATTCTGGCTGAGATCGACACCAGCGACATCGCACAGAAGCGTATGACGCTTAAAATGTTTAAGTGCCCCAAGCCAATTATTGCCGCTATTAACGGCTTTGCGATAGGCGGAGCATTTACCATGACCTTCGCCGGCGCCGATCAAATATATGTATCCGAACATGCTTGGGTAAGACTACCGTTTGCGAGCCTAGGGATCGCCGCCGAGTTAGCCTCATCACTCTTAATGCCACGCTTGATGGGCTTACATCAAGCTAAGGAAATACTGTTCTTCGCTGAGCCTATTAACGCCGAAAAACTGGTAGAACTAAAACTCGCAAATAAAGTTTTGCCGCACGCTGATTTACTTCCTTATGCTAAGGCTCAAGCGCGCAAATTATGCCCGCCTGAAGGCGCCGCATTAGCTATTTCCGAAATAAAAAAACTACTCAATGAACCTTTAGTCGAAGCGGTCAGCGATGCACTTGATCGTGAGAATGCCGCTCTGCATAAATTATTTACCAGTAATGACTTTAGCGAAGGAACCGCCGCCCGAGTTGAACGTCGAGAAGCTAAATTTACCGGCACTTAGCTCGAAGTTTGAGCCGCAGTTTGTATGTTACTTCTCGATGCATCTACCTTGAGCCGGCTCATTTTTATTAATAACTACCGACGTTTAAATATGAGAGATACCGTTCATGTTGAAAAATACATCTTTGCGACTGATTTTAGGCTTGTCTCTGTTTGCTGTGACTGTGATGGCTGCTAATACTGAGCAAGTGCAAAAAATAGACGGAGCGCCGAGAGACCAAAGCGGGCGATTTACAAATACCACGAGTGAGCTTTCGCACGGTTCGCTTGGCGTTAGGCTGCCATTTTTTTTACGCCGCATAGGAACCTCCCTTATTGGTAAACGTGGCGCCATGGAACTTACCCCTAACGATGGCATTTTGCTGCGTGAAAATGCGCACGGAAGCACACCCACTGTCACCTGGATAGGTCATGCAACTGTGTTGGTACAAATGGAGAATCTGACATTTTTGACCGATCCTATATGGTCAAATCGAGCCAGCCCTAGCCGTTGGTTTGGCCCCAATCGCTTTGTCAAACCGGGGCTTAGTATCGAAGATCTACCCGATATTGACTTCGTATTAATTTCTCACAACCACTATGATCATCTAGATCTACCGAGCTTGCGTAAACTGGCAAAACACAGCCCTGCTGCCCAGTTTTTTGTACCGCTCGGGAATGCAGCACTATTACGTAAAAATGGAATCGAGAAAGTACAAGAACTAGACTGGGGTCAAACAGCACACTTCGAAGGTGCAACCATTCATTGCCTACCGTCGCAGCATTGGAGTAAGCGTAGCCTTAGAGATACCAATAAAGCATTGTGGTCATCATGGGCCGTCACTGGCAACCAGCGACGGTTCTTTTTCGCCGGCGATACGGGCTACTATGAGGGCTTCTCGGAGATAGGTGAAAAGCTTGGGCCTTTTGATCTTGCCGCCATACCGATCGGTGCTTATGAGCCTACTGCTATGATGCGAGCATCGCACTTGAACCCAGAAGAAGCGATTCAGGTCGCCGTAGATTTAAAAGCACAGCGTGCACTCGCTATTCATTTTGGAACCTTTAATTTGAGTGATGAGCCAAGTACTGAACCGCCACAAAGGTTCAAGCAAGCGGCTAAAAAAGTCGAGCAGAGAACCAGTTTCGATAGCAATAATGCATGGGTTATGAAAATAGGTGAGACACGAAAATTTTAGGCTTGGGTGATAGAGTCATCAAGGTGACAGGCTGTAAGGGCTGTTGCACACTCAATTCGGGCATTAATAAGTAAGCTAAAAGATAAGGCCGAAGAGTATTTATTACCTAATCTGTACACGCTATTGCTTTATAAAAAAATTAATTTAACAAACACATTAAGGAGCCTCTACCCCATGCAAATCACTTCCATTATTAGACGCGCAGCGCAAATTAATCCCCAGGGTATTGCAACGATTTATGAAGACAGGCAGCAAACCTGGATTCAAATGCTAGATCGAGTTGCACGGCTTGCCGGAGGCCTGCAAGGCTTAGGTATGAAAACAGGGGATAGGGTGGCGCTGTTATCGCTAAACTCTGATCGCTACATAGAGTATTACTTCGCGAGCGTTTGGGGTGGGGGGGCGATGATGCCGATGAATATTCGTTGGGCCGTCGCAGAGTGTGTTTATGCCTTAAACGATGCCGGTGCTGAAATACTGATTGTGGATGAAGCTTTTAAAGGGATCGCAGTGGAGATTAAATTGCAGGTTCCTGGCCTTAAAACTCTAATTTACGGTGGTGATGGTGAGACGCCAGAGGGTATGGAAAACTATCAAGATATCGTAGCCTCTAGTGCGGCTACAGAGGATGCCGGTCGCGGCGGCGATGACTTGGCGGGTATTTTTTATACCGGTGGTACAACCGGCTTCCCAAAGGGCGTTATGCTCTCGCATACAAACCTTTATGTCGGCGGCGTTGCAAATGCTCATGAATTGAACATGCGCGAAGGGACCGTCTATTTGCATGCAGCGCCGATGTTTCACATCGCCGATTTACTTTATTTTGCTGCATTGAGCTTTATGGCGGGAACCCATGTGGTAATTCCAATGTTCACACCTGAGGGGACTTTAGCCGCCATCGAAAAACACAAGCCCAGTCAGGTATTATTAGTGCCTGTGATGCTACAAATGGTTCTGCAAAGTGATCAGCTGGCGCGCACCGATGTGTCGTCTTTAACGTCAATTACCTACGGCGCTTCGCCAATTACACAGTCGATTCTTGTCGATGCGTTTGAGAAGTTTCCATATGCTTCATTCATACAGGCTTTTGGTCAAACGGAACTAAGCCCGGTAGCGACTGTTCTGGCCGAAGATTATCACGTTCTGGAAGGGCCAAAGTCGGGCAAGCTGCGTTCAGCTGGTCGCCCAACTAGGGTCAGCGAAATCAGGATAATCGATGAAAATATGGTCGAGGTATCGCGCGGCGACGTCGGACAAATTACGGTTAAGGGGCCAACCACCATGTTGGGCTATTGGAACAAACCTGAGGTCACCGCCGAAACGATCATCGACGGCTGGGTGCTTACTGGCGATGCCGGTTATATGGATGAAGACGGTTTTATTTTCCTAATGGATAGAGTCAAAGACATGATTGTGTCCGGTGGCGAAAACGTCTACTCGGCTGAGGTTGAAAATGCGATTGGCCAGCACCCTGCGGTCGCCACTAGTGCTGTAATTGGTATACCAAGCGAGCAATGGGGCGAAAGCGTGCATGCTTTAGTAATTCTTCACCCTGGCGTTGAGGTGACAAGCGAAGAATTAAAAAAGCACTGTCACACGCTGATCGCGGGATACAAATGCCCCCGTAGCATTAAAATTACAACCGAACCATTCCCTCTTTCTGGGGCGAATAAAGTACTTAAAACCGAGTTGCGCAAACCATACTGGGAAGCTCAAGAGCGGCAAATTGCATGACACTATTGGCGGATAGCGGTTTGGCGGTGCGCACGCTACTCTTTGACGGGGCTACAAAAGCATCAAATTGCTACAACAAAAGGATAATCCAATGAAAATTCTGTACATCATACTCATTAGTCAGTTTCTCATGTTGGCGCCTGTTGGTGCCTCGGCCGATACGAGTATTTTGTTTATCGGTAATAGCTTTACCTACGGCTACGGCTCAGCTACCCGGTACTATCGGGCTAATACAGTCACTGACCTTAACAATGAAGGCATTGGTGGTGTGCCGGCCCTGTTTAAATCGTTCACTAGTCAAGCGGGTCTCGACTACGATGTAAACATTGAGACTCGGGGCGGTAGCAGTTTGGATTTCCATCTAGAAAGCAAGCTAGACGTAATTGGTCGGCGGCCTTGGGATAAGGTAGTGCTGCAAGGCTACAGCACCTTGGATCGGGGTAGGCCCGGAAACCCAGAAAAGCTAGTTAACAGCACCGCAAAAATGGCGGCGTTTTTGCGGACTATCAATCCACAAATAAAAATTTACCTTACCGCTACCTGGTCACGCGCTGACCTTAGCTATGCGGATGATAGCCCATGGAAAGGTAAGCCTATCGGTGCGATGGCGCGTGACATACGCGCGGGTTACGACAAAGCCGCAGCCGGAGCAACAGTAGGGACATCAGTGAATGCCGTTGGTGAAGCATGGACACGGGCAATGGACGGCGGCATAGCCGACCCCAACCCCTATGACGGCCTTGAGCTGGGTAAAGTCGATCTCTGGAGCTACGATCACTATCATGCAAGTAATTACGGTTACTACCTAGAAGCCCTCGTGGTATTTGGCAATGTCACCGGTGTTGATCCCCGTTCTCTCGGCGACAATGAGTGTTCGGGATATGAGTTGGGCATGTCTCGTGGTCAGGTCAACGCACTGCAGAGTGTGGCATTCGATCAACTCGCTAGCGAGTCAAGAGTGAAATCGGCACTACCGATAGTGCTCAATTCTTCAGCCCCAGAGCGTTGTAAAAAATAGTGCTGGGGTTAGTAGCCTCGCTCGGTCTTAGCCACAGCTAAGGACCAATAGCTTTGGTTTTATCCCCTTAGTCAAGTCCTTAGTCACCCTGAGC
Organism: Arenicella sp.; assembly: GCA_047625975.1. Classification (GTDB taxonomy): domain Bacteria; phylum Pseudomonadota; class Gammaproteobacteria; order Arenicellales; family Arenicellaceae; genus Arenicella. The sequence goes on along the minus strand of JBLHRL010000076.1, from coordinate 1,288 downwards.
GCAGCCGAAGGGTCTCATAGTTTAATAGATCCTTCGGTTGGTTAGTAACAATGTTATCAGGGCGACGGGCAGCTTAGCTTCTAAATGACTGATATTGGATGTTCTACCCTAAGCTGTGGCCAGCTCGCTGCCTCTGATGCTAATACCAAATTTGATTTAAACAAGTGTTAGCTCCATACTCGCGGTTGCAAATCGATCAGGCCTAAAGGTACTGGTTAGGGCTTACAAAATACCATATTTCAGCGAAAATTCTTATGAGCAAAGCACAAACACTGGGAGTCACCAACGGTAATCTCGCCAATCTACCGAACAGCCCTAATGCGGTCAGCAGTCAGACCAGTCAGGCGGCTAAACAAGTAAACGCCTTGCCGCTGAAGGCCAGTGTGGAGCAAACCAAAGCGAGTGTTATTAATTGCCTGGCTAAAATGGGCGGCAATCAGATTGCCGCACAAACAGATGATTACATTCATACGGTGTTTACTAGTCGCTTATTTGGCTTTAAAGACGATGTTGAGTTTTATATCGACGCGGCCGCGGGCCAACTGCACTTTCGCTCGGCCTCAAGAGTTGGCTATAGCGACATGGGGGCCAACCTAAAACGCTATAAAGCATTCAGTGAGCTTTACCAATAGGCTAGCGTTTCTTGAGGTCGGACATCGCTATCTGTGCCGCTGGACGGCTCATTATTCGTTGGTAGTATGTGGCGACTACGTCGGTGAATTTTGTACTGGTACAAGTCTGCGCAAAAAATAATGTGTAACCTAGGGATACATCTGCGGCACTGAAACCACGCTTTAGTAGGTAGTCTTGGTCTTGCAGTTGGGTCTCAAGAAAGCCCAGAGCTTTGGTGATTTGGAAGCGGCAGTAGGCGTCGTATTGGTCGCTAACCTTATATGGATCCATGTCAAAGGTGTTGCCAAAACTAACCGCAATATAGTTAGCCATTCCGCTTTCGGCCATGTGTAGCCATTGCAGATAAGAGGCGTACTCAGCATCGTCAGATGACACCGAGAGCGAACTAGGTCTGAATCGTTGCAGTAGGTATTCCATAATGGCTATCGACTCAACTATCAGCGCGCCATTATCGTAGAGCGCAGGAACTTTGCCCATTGGGTTAATCGCTTTGAACTCATCAGAGGCAAAGTATTTACCATCATACTTAATACTTTTTAAGTCATAGGGTAGCGCCATTTCTTCTAGCAACCAACGAACGCGAATTGAGCGAGTTCCTGGTGAGTGGAATAGGGTAAGTGACATATTATTTTTAGTGATTTTTATTTATGGCACT
>JBLHRL010000075.1:0-13680 GCA_047625975.1 Arenicella sp. | reverse complement strand
TTGATACTGACGCGGCACCGATCCATGCATCAGGGCATCCGGCTCAGGATGAGTTACGTATAATGTACGATTGGATCAAGCCTCGCATATCGATTCCGGTACACGGCGAAGACCAACATCTTCGAGCCCATGCCAAATTTGCTAAGTCACTAGGTATCTCGGCACAAATCGCCGGCAAAAATGGCGACCTTATAACCTTGGCACCGGCTATCGGCACCCGACGCGGGGCAGCCGAGTTTGGCCGTATCGAAATCAAACGCTAAAGCTAAATAGTTAGTTTAAACATACTCAGATCAGCACAACAGTTAACGATGGAAAATTTATGATTGATGAACCGCTGAATGTATTTGATGAACCCTTGCTGCCGTGCAGTAAAGACCCTCTAACTGGTTACTTTCGCGACGGATGCTGCAATACAAATAGCCAGGACGCGGGTTCTCATACAATCTGTGTTCAGGTCACAGACGTATACTTAAAGTACTCGGTATTAGCCGGCAATGACCTCAGTACGCCCAGGCCAGAGTTTGGCTTTTCGGGTCTCAAGGCTGGCGATCGATGGTGCTTATGTGCGTCACGATGGCTGCAAGCCCACACCCAAAATATGGCACCAAAAGTGTTCTTGACTCGCACTCATAAACGAGCGCTTAAGACAGTGCCGATGGATGTATTGCGACAATATGCGGTCGATTTGAATTAGCCGTTCGGCTCCGCTTTATTGTATAACTTAAGGCTCTGTGCTTGAGCTTGATGTACCGGAGAGTTCACGCAGTCTAGCAATCACATCAGCGGACGCGCGGAAGCGAAAAAATGCGCCCGCTTCATCAGCGCGCTCTTCAAGCACTTGGCAAGAGGCAAAGATCTCGCCGCGCAATCCCTGCTCTGCCCAAGGTAAGAAAATTTCAGATTCAATCAACTGCTGTTGGAAAAAATCCATAATTAGCTGATGCAACTTTGCTATATCGTCTTTACGCACGGCGCTAAGAACAATACAGCCTGGATATTTTTCTTGTAGCTCTGCTGTGCGCTCTGCCTGTGCTACGGCGTTATCTAGATAATCAATTTTATTAAAGACCCGAATACTTGGCACATTATCGGCACCAATTTCAGCCAATACTTTATCAGTCACCTCAAGCTGCATCTTAAACCCAGGATCACTGGAATCTATCACGTGCAGTAAAAGCGATGCGTTTAGAGCTTCATCCAGTGTTGACTTGAACGAGGCAACCAAGCCGTGCGGTAAATTTTTGATGAAACCAACGGTATCACTGACTAATACCCGTGGCACACTTTCTGGATACAATGTTCGCACTTTGGTGTCTAGTGTAGCAAACAATTGGTTGGCCACCAGCACATCGCTGCCGGTTAAGGCGCGCATCACCGTCGATTTTCCTGCATTTGTATATCCGACTAGTGCCACTTGAGTTAGCCCAGACTGGTTCTGACGTAGTAACCTTTGTATATCGCGACCCGCTTCCATAGCGTCAATTTCTTTTTGTAACTCGCCGATGCGATCACGCACCTTTTGGCTGTCCATTTGGCTGCGCGACTGCCCCGTGCCGCGCCCACCGGTGCCGCTACGCTGTCGACCGGAAGATCCGGCGCGTTTGGCCGCCTCACGCAAGCGCGGCGCCATATAGGTCAAACGAGCAATCTCAACTTGTACTCTGGATGCGTGTGAACTGGCATTACGATGAAAAATTTCAAGGATAACTACGGTCCGATCCATCACTTCGCAATCAACTTCATTTTCTAAATTGAGCGCCTGTGACGGCGAAATTTCATGGTCTACTAAAATACACTCAACTTCGTCAGTCGCCGCAAGGGAACCGTCTTGCGACAATGACTCCTGCTGACCCTCTAAGAATTGACGTATCTCTTCACGTTTGCCCACGCCTACGTACGCCGTCGAGTCAAAAGACGAACGCTTCTGGGTAAACTGGCCGACGACCTGCAGCCCCAAGGTCTTTGCTAGATCACCCAATTCAGCTATCGACGACTCGAATTCAACATCACTAACGGTGTCTAATTGCACGGCAACGATCAATGCTCGTCGCAGACTCTTTTTTTCGGGGGTCGACATAGAATAATTTCTCAGGGGTTTGGAGCGTAGACTTTCAAAATGGCAACACCCACCGTCAAGCATACAAAAAATTTTGGGTGAGAATCTAAGTATACGTACTATTCCACCGATTACCTCGAAACTATCGAAAACACCTACTAAGTAAGTATGAATTCTGCTTTTTGACGTCTAAGTAGGCAGTCTGGTTTGCCGCCCAGAGGCGTAACCTTGCCTTTCTGCTTGGCGCTATCCATCGCCAGTATTTATTATCGAACAAAAGACAAAACCAGCGCAGGTATTTTAGTTTCGGGCTGGTTTCCTCTTCTTGTTCAGCCACTTTTTAAAAGACTCTATTTGGCTCTTATTTTCACTCGCATGCGCTCTTTTTATTTGAAAGATAAGCTCGTCACCTGGGTAAGCGTCTGAGCGAAATCGCTTACTCCATATCATATATAGCCAGTCGTCTTTGTACCCTTTCTTAGACTTCCAAAAGAGTGCAACAGCCATAAATTCTCTTTGCTCATCGTGCATACAATTGTTTTCGCCTATTGAATGATTATTTTATATTTGCAGATCAAATAAAGGTCTGTATCTTTATTAAAGGAAAGCCTTAAGTGTAAAGTCAACCCTAAAGGCCTGACTCGAGTATGTTCTCTTAACCATATTATATACCACGAGATTGGGCTGATATTGTGTCGCGACAACAGAAAATTATTCGCTCAATTAGCCGAACTTTATATAATCGACCTCTAGCGTAAACGGCCCTGCGATCTTGTCATTACTAATAATACCCAAGCGAATTATACTCGCAAGTTCTGACGTTGAAGGTCCACTACCAAGCTCCTCACTAAAACGCATTTTCTTAAAGTTGGTAAAACTCAGACTTACCTCAGACCAAACACCATCAGTATTCGATATGGCGTGCTTAAAACGAGGTAAATTAAATCGACGGTAGTTGTTTAGTGTAAACGCAAAATTTTGCCCCGTAGATCGATAGCGCATCATCACTTGTTTAAACTCACTTAAATCGTAGTCGGCATATGGCGTTCGTATCGACGCAAAACCGCCGCGATTCTCTAAGCAGATGTCGCCACATAGCAACATACTATTTTCGGTACTTATAAGCTCTGCTGAAGAGCGCCCGCCCATCACTCCATCAACCACCACAACCCAGTCGTTGTCATCACAAGCGCCAAAATCAAACATGATCATTTATATAAAAAGATAGTCAGTAACCTCAATACGGCGGGAGCGGAATTTTTAGCCTGAGTCATAAATGTTTCTACAAGTGGTGACTAGCCAATCAAACGCTATTGATCTCGACTGATGGTTAGCTCGCCAAAGAATTTGAGTAAGCGTGAAATTCTGCCACCCCGAACCTCATACACATCAAAGCCTTGCACTAAAAGATCACCGTCTACGTGAATCTCCCAATGATATCGATGCAGATGATGATGTGAATCGACTTGGCTTATACGTGAAACAACCGCGCCAGGGAAACGCTGATGAAAATCGCGAATCAGTTTTTCAAAGGCATCGATTCCGATAATTTCAGTTGTTGGGTCAACAAAGTAGACATCAGAGGTCAATGCCGCGTCTAGATGCGCGCGTATTTTACTGGGGTCCGCCTCATTCCAGGCATCTAATATCGCATCAAACGAAGCGGGGTATGTATACATGATTAGTCACGTCTCTTTCAAATCGTGTTGATCGTTAGCCAAACAACAGCGAACAACAGCTAATATTATTTAATGAGCATTATAACCCGTAAATGCACAGTCCAACAAATATGAAACTTGGCATTCAAGCGCCTGAGTATGTCGGTGGTAACTATCCTTGATTAAAAGATTATGCTGAACACAGCTCGAAGGGTCTGCCTATTCAACCGCTTTTAACAACCTTAACTTTATAACAGGTTCACAGGTATGTTGATTTTTAGTAGATCATTCATCGCTGTATTGATTTATGATTTGTGATTTTATACATTTCAAACCAAAAGCGCAGTTGACCAACGCTTAGGTGACCACTTTTACTTATGCCTATGAGCACCTGATTAAGCCGCGGCAATTAAGATAATTTAGTTACATTTTTTAGCCAAGAAAAGTTGGATTTACTCAGCCATTCTACTAACCCCATATTGGTCGGAAGTTCGAATATCTACTCGAGCCAACTATCGATATACTTTCTTCATCAAATTTAACATCGAGAAAAAAATGAGCTGCCGCCAAAATATAAAATGTGAAATTCATGGCACAGTAGCCGCTGGATTTGAGTCGCTTCGGCCGCTATACGAACATAATATGAATACTATGGCGGAGCAAAATACGCAGCTTTGCGTTTACTATCGGGGAGAAAAAGTTGTCGACCTCTGGGCGTCGATGACAAATGACCGTGAATTTTCTGCCGACTCAATTATCAATGCTTTCAGCAGTGGTAAAAGCCTTGAATCTATTGCAATGGCCTCCCTTTTTAGCAACGGGCTGATAGATTATGAGGCTAAAATCACTGACTATTGGCCAGAGTTTGAAGCCAATGGTAAAGCAGAACTGACGGTTGCCGACCTCATGCGGCACGAGGCGGGGCTGGCAAACTTTGATACCTCAATGGCACTTGATGACCTTCTCACAAAAAATATTAAGCAAAATTCGGTAGGGCGAATTATTGAGGAACAGTCGCAAAAATTCAGCGCAGGCGATACCAATAGGCGTGAGTATCATGCGGTAACGCGAGGCTGGATCATCAATGAAGTGTTTCGTCGAGTAGAACCCGCTGGCCGTACCATTGGCGAATTTTTGCGTCAAGACATAAGCCAAACACTGGGCGCGGATGCCTTCATCGGGGTTAAGAAAGAAGAGTTAACTCGCGTCTCCAAAGTCTCTCCCCTAGGGTTCGGCTTTCAATTCATTGAGAGCTTAAAACCACGGTTTCTAGGCAGGCAAATCGTACACAATATTGTACAAATACTTGTAAGGCTTATTCGAATAATTCCATCTCGACTGCGTAGGGGTAGAACTCCGGCCCCAGCTCCGTTTGTGGGAATGAAGAGTATTGAATTTTTTAATAAACCAGACCTTGCCATGGGTGAAACCCCTTCTGCAAACGCAAACTGTTCGGCAAGAGGATTGGCAAAAATAGCCGCGATGATGTCCGCAGGCGGAAAACTCGATGGCAAACAATACTTGAGCGGTCAAGCCTGGAAAGCGCTGCATGACAACCCGGTTGAAGCCAGCATGGGCGGGTTGTTCAAAACTCGGTTTACTCAGGGTGGCGTAAATCAGTTTGTAGAGTGCACCCCTAGCAGCTCGACAGTGGAGCGTGAATTTAACCAAGGCAGAGAGGGCTTTTACGGCTGGATGGGGCTGGGCGGGTCAATTTTTCAATGGCATCCCGAATTGGATATTGGTTTCGCCTTTATACCAACGTCATTGCATGAACTGGATTTCTTCAATGAAAGAGGAAAGGTTTACCAGACCGAGGTACTGAGTTGCATAGCCCGCGCACAAGCGGCGAACACAAGCAACTGATAAACCCGCCGATTTCATACGCCATAGCGTCGGCGTATCAAACCTACACGTGAAACTTAACACGGTACGCTGTTGTGCCGATTCGCGGGCAAGAGACTCAGCATTTTGGCCATAGCGTTGCTCTACTTTTCCCCTACAGAATTTCAAGGTTGGTGTTAGGATTTTATTCTCAATTGACCACGCTTCAATATCGATAATTATCGCACCGATCCGCGCATGTTTTGCAATGCCGTTATTAATTTCGATGATGGTTTCCAGTATCGTAGTTTCAACCTTCGAAGCATCTTTATGCCTGAGCCTCGGCAGACAAAACAGTCAACATTACTGTTTTCGAATACCCGCGCCCTAGCAGACATTGTTGTTCGGCGTGCGAATTGATCGCAAATTGCCCCTCGATCGGCGGAGGTGCTACATACTTACCCTGAATCGTTTTGAAATAATCTTTCACGCGACCGGTAATATATAAAAACCCATGCTCATCGACACGCATTGTATCGCCGCTATATAACCCTTCTTGAATCAGTTCCGCTGTTTTCTCCGGCATTTTGTGGTAACCCGGGGTACAGCCGTCGGCTTTGAGAATAAGCTCGTTCTCATCGGCACTCAGAAGTACTAAGCTTTGACATCTAACAAGAACAAGAGCTGGGCCTCATAATTGCAGTTCCAGCCGACCAAGGCTTGCGCTTTGGAGGTGATGGAGAGGGCGATATGTGATTGATTTCTGAAGGAAGTGATACCATCAATGGTTTTACTGGTATCCGTCTTGCCCATAGTAGCTTCTCCGATGTGACCGACGATCTAGGCAATATAGTACCGCCTAGTTCGGCCGATTTTTTTCCAGAACCTGGTGACTTCGATCATTATTGACTGCAACGACCCAGGCATCACTTATTGTGCATTGGACTCAAAAAAAATACGCATGATTGACTTTGCTGGTGGCGCTAAAATTCTACGAATGGGCACCACAACGTATTACTTCTCGGGTAAAGCAGAGAGCTGCGACTATGACAGTATTGCGGTAAAATGCAGTTCAGTATTCGGCGCGCAAGCGCGAATTCAGACAGAAGATAATGCAGACGCGGGTATATTCCCCTGTTTAAACTCTGAGACTCAGGTAACCTGTGCCGACACCTCTGCGGCTCGCCAACAACTATCACAGTTGATTGGTGCTCACCTCAACTCGTTCAGTAAACCACTGTTCTAAATTCTGTCTCCAGGATTGGTGATTAACTACGAATTAGCCTTAGCGGTTAAAGGGTGCAGAGCATAAGTTTATTATTTCACTGCCCCGATGCCGCGGGATTACTACTGCGGTTATTGTTTAAATCAGGGTGCTTAAGCTCGAACGTGGGAGAGAAATAAAGTTGTTAACGTAATCAGAGATTCTTGTTGGTAAGCGAACAGTAGTATTACTTGACCACACTATTGACAAGTGAAGTTGTGCTAATGATCGGCAGCAGTTAAGCAAGTTTAACGATAACGGTTTGCAGCGAAAACGTTTATATAGCCATAGATATCGAATTTGAGTAGTCTAAAGGTGGCTTCAACTTCGATAATTTCACGGTGAGTCTAAAAGTTATGATGATGATTTTTCTAAACACGGCGAACTCCAGAAATGAAACAGATTGGTAACAAATGACTCTCATTCGCAAGCATAACTCCGACCAACGTAATTTATCTTAATTTAGGGTCACGTTTAAACCAACCGCCGTAAAGAGAAAAATTTGCACGGTCGATGAAAGGTGCGTATAAAGCCGTTGTAAAATTAGCATGTAATTGGCCATTCCAGTCGTCACCTGTCTAGGAACTATTCCTATTATAAATTGAACGGGTTTAACCTGATGCCGTCACTCGATCTGTCATTAGAGCGGCCGCTCATTTAACCTCGGTTTGTCCCCGGTGTTTTGTGGTCTGTCCCCGGTAATTCCGGTATTTGATGGAGGCGCTTGGTTTTAGGAGTGGCCATCGACGCGTACTGGTTTAGCTGAGCTTGGTGTTGCATAATCGTCAATTTATAGCCATGTATCGTGCCTTACCATAGAACGCCAGGCGTTACAGTATCGGCGGTAGGGTATGACCTTAGAACTTTCCGAGATCAATCAAACAGCGTGAAGTACGCCGTTAATCTTCATGGAATATCGATCTCGTCGCGTTGGCTGCGGGTCAACAATTTTCGGCCACGCTAGGTTTCTGTATTTTTAGGAATAGTCGATACCCATCCCGAGAATCGTTTTGCATCATTGAGGGATCTAAAGGGTAAGATTTAAAGGCTAACGCCCCTAATGCCGTGCTCCAAACACTCCGGGAAGCGATGCACATTGTGAGCACCTATCGACGACGATTTAATCGTGGCTAATCGCTCGCATCGCCAAAACCTTAAGTCACCTTAATTTGGAGGATTGATTTTTATGCCATAGCGAAAAAACATCGCTCAACGAATGGGGGAGTCATTCGTCTACCCACCATGCTGATCCTCAGCAATACCTCAACGCTACTTCTTGAATTCTATTTTGCATAAGCCTTGTACCATTAAAAGGCTTCCAACGATTACCTTAAACGCTATGCTTAATGAAAATTCAATCGGATTAGTGCTAAACGTAATGGAAGCCGGAGGTATATTACCATCAAGATAGCCGACTGTTTGACCCATCAGAAAATCATTTATCCCCAGATATAACAAAATTGAGCCCGAAATAATTAATCCTAGATTTTTCATTTTCATATTGTAAACACCGGAACTAATTGTGGACACCAAACTATTAGGCCTTATAACGCGGCATCGCAGAGTGTGTCAGCGCCAAGCTTGAGTGTTTATTCTTATTAGATTTTTTAAAAACTTCACCAAATTGGGGTAGTTTGGACCCTTTAAAATATCAATGTTGTTACTACTGGCCATTCTTACACTATTTCTAGCTCTATCTAGATAACCTTGAGAGCAACGACACGACAATTGGCTGAACCCGCTTAACGAGTTCTTGTATATCACTGATATTGCAATCAACTTTATTACCCTTGTTTGTAGTGGTCAAGTGATTTTGGCCACGGATTTAGAGAGATTCCGTAAGAGTTCCTCGGCTTTAATTGGCGGCAAGGCAATGCTGGCCTGATGTTGTTGCAGTAGCCAGTAATGTAATCAAAGATTGACCACTACGACTCGGCGAAAGATCGATACCCAAGTGTTGGCGCTCATTCGGTTTTTAAATTTCAAAAAAAACTGCCCCATCGGAGCATTGTCCCAGCCGTCACCGCACCGACTCATGCTCTGTTTTATCGGGCACCTCAACAGCAATTACCTGAACTTGATGCTGGTGTAATGGCGGCCGTGGTCTGAGTGAAACATTGCGCTTTCTGGCCTGCCTCTGGTCTCGAAAGCCATCCTTAAGGCCTTAGCCTTCATGTTGCCTGTCTGCTGAATTCGAGAACCCCCAGCCGATCACCTTTGGTACGTAAAGATCGACCACGACGGCTAAGTATGATCGTCGCTTACCAGCTCAGGTGTAGGTCACGTGACCGTACCAAATTTAATCTGGCGCGTCGGAGTTCAACGTGTCCAGAATCATTGTATTCGGTTTTGCCTTTAGTTTGAATTGTGTAAGAAGATAAGCTCAGTCTGGAAGACCATAACTTAAAGGAGTATGTTAATGGCTAGATCACTGAGACTTTCGTTCTCAGGTGCGTTGTCTCATGTGACGTCGAGAGGAGACTGACAAGAGTATACCTTTGAGACAGATTAAGACCGACATCAATTTTTAACGCTATTAGGCGATGTCTGCTCTCACCACAATTGTCAATGCCATGCCTACTGTCTAATGAGTAACCATTATCATCCATTCTATAGAAGCACCAGACGGCGACTTATCGAATGGAGTGCGGCCATTGAATAGTGTTTACTCTCAGTCGTTCAATCGAACCCATAAGCCTGTTGATCATGTGTTCTAGGGAAGATACAAAACGATGCTGACAGAGAAAGAGAGTTATCATTTAGAACTCGCCCGCTAGATTGCATTAAATCCAAAACGTGCAAAAGTGGTGGTCGATCCAATTGAATGGCCTTGAAGTCGCTACAGAGCCATGACACGAAAGCAAACCAAGTTTGACTGACTATTCAGTGATTGGATTTTGTCCGTGTTTTTGAAGTGCGGTTCTCTGTCAACGATTACCTATAAGCGCTTTGTTTCTCAAGGCAAGGGCTCTCTTCGCCGTGACATATTTAAAAAATTCAATGGTGCTTGGACGCGATCAATTTCTGGATGAAGTTTAAATCATAGTTGAGGATCTGGAAGAACTTGACGAAGCACCGAGGACGCAACGCCGTATACCTGAATTGCCATTGCGCGATATACAGTCACAATCCAATTCTAGCGACGATGCGATACTGAAAATCTGGTTGCGACCCTTATTGCACTGGAGTTTTAGTGCAATAAGGGTCGTACGAATTCAAAGGAATTGCGGCAGTTGACGATAGTCTAATTGTCTTGCCCTACCCAATTCTGCATCTGCAGCGCCCTTAGGTGGCCCAAGATATCGGCTATTGCTTAGCGTGAGATTGCTCAGCAATCGTGTTTGCGAGTTGCCGCAGAATGTATTTCTGTATCTTCCCTGTTGATGTTCGCGGTATTGTGGCGTATTCAATATGTTCAGGGACTTTGTAAGCCGCTAATTGCTCTCGACACCAGTCTATCAGAGCTTGTTTGGTTGGCGATTGCCCTTCAACAAGTTCGACAAACGCACAAGGTCTCTCTCCCCATTTTGGGTGCGGCATTGCGACAACAGCAGCCACCGCGACGGCTTGATGTTTATACAGAATCTCTTCTACCTCGATCGATGAAATATTTTCACCGCCAGAAATGATTATATCCTTAGACCTATCTTTGAGCTGGATATAGCCATCCGGATGCATCACGCCGAGGTCGCCTGAATGAAACCAACCACCAGCAAACGCGTCTTTGGTTGCCTCGCAATTCTTGAAATACCCTTTCATAACAACATTACCTCGAAACATTACCTCGCCTATCGTCTTGCCATCACTTGGCACCGGCATCATAGTGTCTGGAACAAGCACATCTAGCCCTTCTAGCGGCAAATAACGGACACCTTGCCTAGCTTTAAGCGTTGCCTGCTGGTCAACGGATAGTTTATCCCAAGCGGCATGCCAATCGTTAACCACAGCGGGCCCATAGGTTTCAGTCAAACCGTAGAGATGGGTGACGTTAAATCCTGCGCTATTCATGTCGGCCAACAGCTTTTCAGGCGGCGGTGCCGCGGCAGTGAAGAATTGTACTGTGTGGTCTAGACGAGGCCGATCCTTTAATGGGTATTCCAACATCAACGACATCACAATCGGCGCACCGCACAAGTGCGTGACACGGTGTTGCCCTATTGCGTTCCAAATATTTTTTTCTCGTACTTGCCGCAGGCACACATGGGTACCTACGATGGCCGACATAGTCCATGGAAAACACCATCCATTGCAGTGAAACATCGGTAGCGTCCACAGATAAATTGCATGCTTATTCATGGATGTAGTTATGGCGTTACCTTGAGCTAACAAATAAGCTCCTCGATGGTGTGATACCACTCCTTTTGGATTACCGGTGGTACCCGAGGTGTAATTGATTGAGATAGCATCCCATTCATCGAGCGGCAAAAGCCATTCGTAATTCTCATCACCTTGCTGTAGAAACCGCTCGTAATCGACCGCTTCGATAGCAATTGATTTGGTTTGCGCTTCAGTATCTTCATATTGGATCAGCATTGGTTTGACCGTTGCCGTGTCCACCGCCAATTTCATCAAGGGAAAAAATTCTTGATCAACAATGACAATTTTCGCTTCGGTGTGCTCAAGCTGAAAAGTTATCGCCGCCGGGTCTAGGCGCGTATTAATCGAGTGGAGTACTCCGCCGCACATCGGTACGCCATAGTGACATTCCAACATTGCGGGGGTATTGGCTAACATCACTGATACAGTATCCCCACGACTAATGCCACAGGCGGCCAGTCGAGAAGCTAATTGACGCGAGCGACTATAAAATTGGGCGTAACTCCGGCGCAACTCTCCGTGAATAATAGCGGTATGGTTTGGAAAAACGTCGGCCGCGCGTGCCAGGAATGTCAGTGGCGTCAGCGGCTGATAATTCGCAGCGTTGCGGTCTAGGTCAGTGTTGTAGGGATTATTCACAGCGGCCTATTCGTCACGCCATTGAGGGTTACGTTTTTCAATGAAAGCACCTATGCCCTCTTCGGCATCATGCGTCAGCATATTCTTTACCATGACGTTTGCAGCAAAATGATACGCATCGGCGAGCGACATCTCGCTTTGCTGATAAAAAGCCGTTTTCCCGATAGCCAGAGCCATACTGGATTTCGATGCAATTCTCTGCGCTAGGTCCATGGTGGCCTGGCTTAGCATGTCTTTCTCGACCGCCATATTGATCAAGCCCATATCGACCGCTCGCCCAGCGGAAACCATATCACCTGTCAACAACATTTCCATCGCATGTTTTTTAGCGATATTTCGCGACAAAGCCACCATTGGTGTCGAGCAAAATAGACCTATATGTACTCCAGGTGTGCTGAATTTAGCCGTATCAGAAGCAACAGCCAAATCGCAGCTTGCGACCAACTGACACCCAGCGGCGGTTGCAACGCCATCAACCTCGGCAATTATCGGCTTCGGATGATTAACGATTGCTTGCATCATTTTTGAGCAGCGGGCCATTATTTTGGCAAAATATTCCTGACCGTTATCCGGTGCATCACGTCCAGCGGTTAATTCTTTTAGATCATGCCCTGCACAGAATGCAGGCCCGTTTGCGGCCAGCACAACCACTCGTACCGATGGGTCCGCGGCGCTCGCATTCAACATGTCAATTAATTGATTCAACATTGCTTCTGACAAGGCATTGCGTTTTGCCACATCATTTAGCACTATTCTGAGAACACCGCTTTCAACGTGTTGCTCCAATAGAGTATTGCTTTCCAGGGTATGCTTATTACTCATTCTGTAACCTCGTGGTTATGCGTCTTGATTGTCCGCGATAGGATTGATGTTAACCTACACAGTGTCTGCCAAGGTGTTGGCAACAAAGCAATAGCGGTCGGCGCGGTTGTACATTTTATCTAAATCAACAGTGCTTTCGTTGAAATCTTTATCAAACGAAACATCGGGGTGTAGGTCGATTGGTGTGATAGACATCAGACCTTTAGAGTTTTTCCCAAGATACGCAACCCAGGTTTTAGGGATATAACTCGAGCTGTGGATTATTCCGGCCCTAGCCTTTATCAACCAACCCCGACTCAAACGTTGGCAGCGGCACTACAAGGAGTAGTGTAAATCAAAAGAATCAAAAGGGTCAGACTCGATTGAAAGATTTAGTTTATTCAAGTAACGTTATAGGAATTGTTCACACGGAGGTCAACAATGCCAAGACAACCCAGATTCGTAATAGTTGGACATCCTCAGCACGTCATTATTCGCGGGAATAATCGCGACATCATATTTAAACGCCGAAATGATTATCTTTTCTTTCTAGCTAAGCTAGGGGAAGCGATTGAGAAATATCAATGCCAGCTGCACGCCTATGTATTGATGACTAATCATGTACACCTTTTGATTTCACCTGAAACTGAATGTGCCATTTCAAAGGTCATACAGGCAGTTGGCCGAAGCTATGTTCAATATTTTAATAAGAAGTATCATAGAACTGGTACGTTATGGGAGGGACGATATAAAGCATCGTTAATCGACTCAGAGGTTTATGCTTTAATTTGCTACCGTTATATCGAACTGAATCCAGTTAGGGCTAACATGGTTATGTCGCCTGAGGATTATCGTTGGTCTAGCTACGCTTTTAATGCGCAAGGGATGATCAATAATCTGATAACTCCTCATTATTTATATTGTCGTTTAGGAACAACAAAATCGGAACGCGCTGAGGCTTATAGGCGATTATTTAATGGATACTTTCCAGAGAAGCAGGCTAGCCACATACGAGACGCGACTAATAAATGCTGGGCTATAGGTAGTGCTGAGTTTATAAAGAACCTATCAAAAACGGAACGTCCATTAACCCCTTCAAAACGAGGTGGAGATAGGCG
>JBLHRL010000074.1:0-13918 GCA_047625975.1 Arenicella sp. | reverse complement strand
TGTAAATGATAAGCCCGATAACTAAGCCTAAAACCAAAATTAGAGTTGGTTCTACCAATGACGCCAATCTCTGAGCACGTCGACTAAAATTTTTTTCTAATCGCTTGGCTAACACCGCTAAAGTCGCCGGAAGCTGCCCTGCCCGCTCACCACTTGATATACTGTGAGCGTACAGATCACCAAAGCCCTCGACCGTTTTAATTGCATTACTGAGCGATTCACCTTGTTTTATTTTGCTAATTGCTATGCCGATTTGAGCACGATTACCTGGCTGGCGAAAGCTTTCGGCGGCAATCGTTAACGCATCAGTTTGAGATAAGCCAGAGGCTAATAAGCTCGATAATGTGGAGGTAAAACGGGCAAATTCAATCTGACTTAGTAGTCGACGCATAAAAGGCAAGCGTGTTAATAGCGCTACTACACGCTGTTTAGTTTGGAGCTGCTCTTGCAGAAAATAGACAAGCAAAACCGCCATGACAACGACAATCAAGATTGTCTGCCCCCAACGGTTCATAAACTCACCTACAAACAGTAAAACGTTTGCAGCAAACGACAGATCACCGCCAAACGAATCGAACAGGCCCGTTAACTTGGGCAAAATAACACCAAGCACTAATGCCAGGCTGACAAACATCGCAATTGCTAGAATAGCCGGATACACCAGCGCATTATTAATCTGATTTTTTAGCTCTTGACTGCTTTCAAGCTGACGAGCGAGTTGCTCGAGGGCGTTTGCTAGCTGCCCGGATGCTTCACCACTTCGGATCATGCCAACAATGTAGCTATCAAAGTAATCTGGGTATTCATCGAGCGCGACACTCAAGAGTACTCCTTGACGTAACTTGGCACGAATTTGCGTTAATAGTGGTTTTAAGCTACCAGACGATCTTGAGTTAACCATTAGACCTAGCGCTGAGTCGAGATCAGAACCGGAATTAAGAAGCACGGCTAGATCCTCAGAAAACGAAACAAGTTGGTCTGTATGGCTCATAAATTATAGGACGTTTAGCTATTGGCTGGGTTCGACCTGAATGGGTTCGACCTGAATGGGTTCGACCTGAATGGGTTCGACCTGAATGGGTTCGACCTGAATGGGTTCGACCTGAATGGGCTCGACCTGAATGGGTTCGGACTGAAAACCTAAAGCCCGAAACACTTCAGCTTGATCGGTTTCGCCATTGGCAACCAAACGGTGTGCATCGTCATGTAAACTAACACCGTTCAACAACCTCACCGCCAATATTTCTTCGGACACATCGCCAAAAAACGCCGAGGCTGGCAAACATTCAGCAATTGTGGTCCTACCTGAGTAACTGACCCCGGCACAACTGACACATGACCCAGAGCTCTCGGAATCTAAACATCCACGACACACTTTTCGGAGCAAGCGCTGTGCCAGTACCGCTTTCAAAGTTGACGCGACCAAATAGTCAGGCAGACCTAAATCTTTCAGTCGCGTAACCGCTGACGCGGCTGATGGGGTGTGCAACGTCGCTAGCACCAGATGACCCGTAAGGGCGGCTTGCGCAGCTAGTTTAGCGGTTTCAGTATCGCGAATTTCGCCAACCATAATGACATCGGGATCTTGTCGCAAAACTGTTTTAAGCGCGACCGAAAAACTAATACCGTATTCCTCATCGACTTGAATTTGATTGATGCCGGCGATGTTTAATTCAACTGGGTCCTCAATACTAATCAATTTAAGCTCAGGTCTATTCAACTGGTTGAGTAAGGCATAAAGGGTCGTCGATTTACCAGAGCCTGTGGGACCAGTGATCAACACTAAGCCCTGCTGAGCGCTAATCGCTTGCTGCATTGCGTTGGCAATATCGTGACTAAATCCAAGCCCTTGTAATGATAGCTGACTCAGCCCGAATTCTAAAAGACGTAGCACGATGCTCTCACCGTCATGCAGTGGCAAGGTCGACACGCGCAGGTCAATCATTCGGCCGTCAGCCGGGAATTTAAATCGACCGTTTTGAGCTTGTCGTCGTTCGGTAACGTCTAATTTTGACATTAGCTTTAAACGTGCGACCACTTGATCGGCTTGCTGAGCATCAAAACTATGAATATTACGCAACATTCCATGCACCCGGAACCTCACACGCAAGCGCGACTCAACCGGCTCAAAGTGAATATCTGACGCACTGCTGCTAACCGCTCGTTGGATCAAACGGTGTAGATCACGAACTAAAACAGAGTCACTGTCTAGATCATCGGGTAGCTCAGCCGTATCGGCACCGGTGGTCGCAGAATGCCGCTCTGGATAAACTCGAGCCAAGGCCTCGAGCAAATCACTGCGCCGTGCCACAACGGGCTCGACCTGACACTTTAATTTCGATCGCAGCACCTGCAAGATAAAATCATCCGAAGGGTCACAGACGGCCAAGCTAAGGACGCCGCCGGACAACGATATGGGCAAGGCTTCATGCTCAACTAAGAAAGCCGATAACTCTAGGCAACCTTCTACCGCCGAAATGGGCAATTGATCGCCCGCTATTTGCGCTATTTGATAGGCGACGCTTACAGCATCCGCGAATGCGCGTTCGGGCACCAGACCACTGTCGATCAGCGATCGCAAGCGACCATTCTTTCCGCTAGCAAGCTGCTCGTACTGTTGCTCGGAAACATAACCTTTATCAGCCAATTGTTGAAGTATGTCGACTGTTTTAGGCGTTGATTGAGATTGATTCATTAACAATGAGTTGGTCGATAAATTGTAAAGTTTCGATCACAACCATAGCAGTGCACTAGCGCTCGATCAAACTTTGATGCACGTACCGATGACGCTGATGGTCGCCGAGCAAACGACGCTAGGCCTGTAGCCCTGTTGTGCGAGCAACTAGCCTGTTGTACTCTTTACATCAGCGGCGCTGTGATCTGTTAATATAAGCTATATTTCATAGGTATTTAAGGCTTCAAATCCTTTGATCTGCGCCAAAACAGAAGAATAAAAATATGCACTGGAAAAATTATGAGTCGCCTAAATAGCAGCCACGATAACGGCCTTAAAAGTATCAATCGCGATAGCAACCTTAGTTGGGCCAAACACGGTTTTACCATTATTGTAATCGCCTCGCTGGTTGGCTGCGAAACCGTGAAACCTAAGTGGCAGGAACATATTGCAGGGCTCGATCAAGAACTAGTTAGGGAAATTGATGCTAATGTGAAACCATCGACCAGCCATCAACAGCCTATTCCTTTGGCTAAGCACGAGCAACAGGTAAAGATCTATGCTGGACAGACCATCGATCCAACAAGATCGCGTTCGTCGACTATGCCAGACGCTCGTTTTCGCCCAAAGGGTGGCGATATCGTTCTCAACTTTGTTGATATCCCGATTCGCGAAGCGGCACGCATGATCCTAAGCGACCAACTTGGTAAACAGTTTAGTGTCGCCAATGAGGTACAGGGCCAAGTCAGCTTAAACAACCAGCAAGGCCTTTCGAGTAGTGATTTAGTGCCAACATTGGAAGCCCTACTTTCGACCATTAACGCGCGCTTAGTAATCGAAGGCAATAACTACAATATTGTCGCCGGTGCTGAGAACCCGCTCGCCGTGACTCAAACCAATTTTGAAATTATCCCATTGAGATACATTGATGCGACAGAGTTCGCCAAGTTACTTGAAGGCTATCAAGTATCGGCGACAGCGATTAAGAAGGGCAACTTATTGGCTATAAACGGCTCAAATAGCAAAATAAAAAAGATTAGAGAGTTAGCTCAAAGCTTTGATATAAATTGGTTGAAAGGAATGTCGATTGGTATATTTCCGGTCAAAAACACCAGCGCAGAAACGTTACGCGGCGAACTGCTTGAGTTATTCGGTCAAGAAATCGACAAAGGCCAGGCTCAAGCTCTACGAATTATGGCAATCGAACGCTCAAACTCGATTATGGTGATAGCCAACCAGAACGATTCAGTAAAAATGATAGGCAACTGGGTCGAACGCTTAGACAAAATCGGCGCCGCATCAAACCAGGCATTCTTTGTCTATCGAGTTCAGAATGGCCGCGCCAGCGATTTAGCTAAATTACTCGAGTCGATGTTTGGCAACACAAACCAGCTAACCAACGATGACGAGAAAAGTAGAACCGCGCCACGTTCTCTGACCAATTTGACATCAAAAAACAACTTTCGAGTGGTCGCTGATGAAAGTACCAATAGCTTAATCGTTACTGGCAGCCCTCATTATTACAAAGCGGTTCGCGACGCGATGAAGCAACTTGATAGCACGCCACTACAAGTGCTGGTTGAAGCACGCATTATGGAACTCACTCTTAGTGACGATTTACAATACGGTCTAGAATGGTACTTGAACGGCTCACGTGGCAGTTCAAGTACTAGCGGAGGTCTAGACTTACGCGGTGCAGGTATTGGCGCAATTCAACCTGGTTTCAGCTACGTTGTCGATCGCGCTGGCGAAGTTAACGCCGCACTTAACGGCTTAGCTGATGACTCTCGCTTGAAAGTATTGTCATCACCATCACTGATGGTCCTCAACAATCGCACTGCCAGCATATTGGTGGGTGATGAAGTGCCAATTCCTACGCGTCAAGCTGTTAGCAATATCTCTCCTGACGCACCGACGGTTAATGAGATCGAATATCGCAACACCGGCATTTTGCTTACCGTGTCACCTCGAGTTAACTCGGGCGGAATGGTAACTATGGACATCAGCCAGGAAGTCAGTAGCGTAGTCAACAACACGTCATCGCAGATCGATGCGCCAACCATTCAGCAACGCCAGTTAAATAGCACTGTCTCGATTAGAGACGGTCAGACGGTTGTTTTGGGGGGATTGATTAGAGAACAAATCTCAACTCGTGACGCAGGCATACCGTTACTCAAAGACATTCCGGCGCTGGGTAAGTTATTCAGCACCACTAATAATGAGTCGAAGCGCACAGAATTAATTGTATTGATAACGCCACGCGTTATTTATAACCAACAAGACACCGACGCTATTACCAAAGAGTATCGCCAGAAGATGATCGGCTTGCGGCCGATTCCACTAAGCGAGCTTTAACACTGTTTAGTTGCCGACGCTTAATAACGAACAAAGCACAAGTACGAGAGCATAAAAAAAGGCAACTCTATTTCTAGAGCTGCCCTTTTTAATTAAGTAGTTAATTAGACTAGTACTTAACCAAACTAGCGCTAACGCGAATTTACATTACGCCATACGCCAACATGGCATCCGCTACTTTAATAAAGCCGGCGATATTTGCGCCTTTAACATAGTCAACTTGATCCGTAGTATCGTGCTGACCGGTGCCGTGCTGAACACAGCTAGCATGAATTCCTGACATAATTTTACGCAAGCGCTGGTCCAACTCATCACGGTCCCATGACAAACGCATACTGTTCTGCGTCATCTCCAAACCAGATACAGCAACACCACCGGCATTAGCCGCTTTACTTGGGCCGAACAGCACACCGGCGTGCAACAGAGCATCAATACCGTCTTTATAGGTTGGCATATTGGCGCCTTCGCAAACAGCCATCACGTTGTTGGAGATCAACATTTTAGCGTCGTCTAAGGTGATTTCATTTTGCGTAGCGCAAGGAAATGCAAGATCAGCTTTAACTTCCCACGGACCTTTGCCTGGGTGAAACTCGCAACCGTATTTCTCGGCGTATTCAGAAATACGACCTCGACGAGCGCCTTTAAGCTCTTTAACAAATTCAAGTTTCTCGGCAGTGATGCCCTCAGGGTCATAGATGTAACCAGAAGAGTCAGACAAGGTTACAACCTTGACACCTAACTGAGTCGCCTTTTCACAGGTGTACTGAGCAACGTTACCCGAACCTGAGACTATCGCTGTTTTACCATCAAGCTTGTGACCATGATGAGTCATCATGTCTTCCATCATGTAAACGCAGCCGTAACCGGTAGCTTCGGTACGAATTTGGCTACCGCCGAACTCCAAACCTTTGCCCGTTAACACGCCTACGAATTCATTTCTAATGCGCTTGTATTGGCCAAACATAAAACTGACTTCACGCGCACCTACTCCAATATCACCCGCTGGCACATCAGTATTAGGCCCAATATGGCGGTATAACTCAGTCATAAAGGCTTGGCAAAAATGCATCACTTCGCGGTCTGATTTGCCTTGAGGGTTAAAGTCAGCTCCCCCTTTACCTCCGCCCATTGGCAAACCGGTCAAACTGTTCTTAAAGGTTTGCTCGAAGGCTAAAAATTTGAGAATACTGGCGGTTACGCTTTTATGAAATCGAATGCCGCCTTTATAGGGCCCAATTGCATTGTTGCACTGCACACGATAACCCCGATTAACTCTCACACTACCTTCATCGTCTTCCCAGGCTACACGAAAGCTGATCAAGCGATCAGGCTCACACATGCGCTCTAAAATTCTCGCCTGTTTGTATTTTGGCTTATCGTGGATATACGGGATGATGGTCGCGGCTACTTCTTCTACCGCTTGTTGAAATTCAATCTCCCCTGGATTTCGGCGTTTTAAACCAATCATGAATTCTTCCAATTCTTCGCTAGCGTTACTTGTCGTCACTTTATCACCTTTATTTGGTAGTTTTTTAGTATGAATAGCTCATTTCGAGAGCTGTAGCGATCTTTAGAAAGTTGTCGAAAGGGTAAACCTTTGACGCCTTAATTCCCCCAGATACACTCCTTTGTCGTAAGACTCATTGGACAATAAACCCTTTTTACGGGCATATCCAACGAATGTCTATAATCCTTTTGATCTATTGCGCAAATAGGGTAAACCAGTGTTAATCTAAACGGATTGCACCAAAAGTACTTACTAGGTGCAAAACGTTGCTTTCTAAGGCAAGAATAATTTCAATTCAATGGCCCTTAAAGCTTGGCAAGATAATAAAAACACTAATCATCAGAGGGTAATAAATGAAGACTTCAGACCTGTTCGTAAAAGCACTAGAAAATGAAGGCGTAGAATATATTTATGGCATACCAGGAGAGGAAAATTTAGATTTTCTAGACTCTCTTCAGGGTTCATCAATTAAGCTAATTCTAACCCGCCACGAACAAGCTGCAGGCTTTATGGCAGCAACCTATGGCCGCCTTACTGGCAAACCTGGAGTATGCCTTTCAACCTTAGGCCCAGGCGCAACAAACTTTGTAACATCAGCAGCTTACGCGCAATTAGGCGCGATGCCAATGATCATGCTGGCGGGTCAAAAACCGATTCGAAAGAGTAAGCAAGGCCGCTTCCAAATCGTTGATGTGGTCGGATTAATGAAGCCAATCACAAAATACTCTGAGCAAATAGTGGATGGTAATAACGTGCCGGCCATGGTGCGCGACGCATTTCGAATTGCGATGGAAGAACGACCTGGCGCAGCCTACTTAGAACTACCCGAAGACATCGCTGAAGAAGAGACTGACGCGAGCCTTTTTGATGTTGTTGGTCATCGGCGCCCAAGCGCAGATCATAAATCAATTGATGCCGCTGTGGAGATGATCCAAAACGCTAAATTACCTCTTTTATTGGTTGGCGCTGGTGCAAATAGAAAACTTGCAGGCAAGATGTTGCGTAAATTTGTTGACGAAACTGGAATTTATTTTTTCAATACACAATTAGGCAAAGGCGTAATCGACGAGCGTCACCCGCAATATTTAGGTACAGCCGCGCTTTCTTCTAACGACTATCTGCATTGTGCGATCGAACGAGCTGACCTAATCATAAACGTTGGCCATGATGTTATCGAAAAACCGCCATTTTTTATGGAAAAAGGGGGTAAAAAAGTTATCCATTTGAATTTTTTCGCGGCGCAAGTTGACGATGTCTATTTTCCACAACTGAATGTTGTTGGCGACATATCATCATCAATGTGGGAAATTTCAGAGAAAGTAAAGGTTTCTAAAGATCGAGATTTCAGCTACTTTCAGCGCGTCAAAGATAAAGTAGATAGCCATATCACTAAGTACTTTGAAGATGATCGCTTCCCGATGTTGCCCCAACGTTTGGTAAACTTGCTACGCCAGAACTTAGATGACGAAGACATTGTTACCTTAGATAATGGCGTTTACAAAATCTGGTTTGCGCGTAACTATGAATGTCGAGCACCGAATACAATGCTTCTTGATAACGCATTGGCGACTATGGGCGCAGGTTTGCCATCAGCCATGGCGGCAAAGCAAATTCACCCTAACCGTAAGGTCGTATCGATCAATGGTGATGGTGGCTTCATGATGAACTCGCAAGAAATTGAAACCGCGGTTCGTATGGGCCTAGATTTGGTTGTTATCATTCTCAACGACAGCGCCTACGGCATGATTAAATGGAAGCAAGAAGGCGTTGGCTTCGACAACTTTGGCTTAGATTTCAATAATCCTGATTTTGTGAAGTACGCGGAAAGTTTCGGCGCTCATGGCTACCGTGCTGAATCGGATGAGCAATTCAAAAGTATTTTGGACACCGCATTGAACTCTAAAGGGGTGCACATCATAGACCTGCCAATTGACTATTCGCTGAACCACTCAATCTTGAATGTATTACTCAAAGAAAGCGCATGTATTATTTAATTCATAACGTTCAATCCGCAATACATAAGAGCAGCTCAACAGGCTGAGGAAAGACAAAACTATGAGTAATATTCAGGTTAACAACCCTTTCGATCAGAGCTTAATAAAGAGCATGCCGGTGAGCACCTCTGAGCAGCTTGAAAGTGCCATTAGCAAGGCCCACAGCTTAGTTGAGAATCGTGACAACTGGTTGCCCGCGTATCAGCGAGTAGAAATACTTGAGCGGGTAATTAGTATTATGAGCGAGCAAGTTGAAGAGCTCACTCAACTGGCAGCAAGCGAAGGTGGCAAGCCATACATTGATTCCAAGGTTGAGGTGCTTCGCGCCATTAACGGGGTTAAGCTGGCGATCGAGCATATTCCGCAAATTAAGGGCGAACAAATACCGATGGGACACACGGCCTCATCGGCCAACCGAATTGCTTACACACAAAGGGAACCGATTGGTGTTGTCTGTTCGGTGAGCGCGTTCAATCATCCTCTGAACTTGATCGTCCACCAAACCATACCGGCATTAGCCGTGGGTTGCCCGGTGCTGATCAAACCAGCTGCATTGACGCCGTTGTCGTGTTTCCGATTTGTTGAAATTCTGCATCAAGCGGGTCTACCAGAAGGTTGGTGTACGGCGTTGCTAACCAGTCGCGAAGATTCTGAAAAGATGGTTTGCGATCAACGGGTTAATTTTTTCTCGTTTATTGGCTCGGCTAAAGTCGGTTGGATGCTACAGTCAAAACTATCACCTGGCACGCGTTCAGCGTTAGAGCACGGTGGCGCCGCGCCGGTGATTGTCGACCAAAGCGCTTTCGACACGGAGAGTGACACCGATGAGATGCTAGAAAGCTTAACCAAGGGCGGTTTTTATCACGCTGGGCAGGTTTGTGTTTCGGTTCAGCGCGTTTACGTGCATGAGTCTCGATCCGCCGATTTTGCGCAAGCGCTGGCTGAAAAAGCATCCAAACTTATCGTCGGTGATCAACTTGACCCTAATACCGACGTTGGCCCATTGATTACGCCGAAAGAAGTCGACCGGGTCGCAAACTGGGTTATCGAAGCCCAACAATCAGGGGGGCAAGTGTTATGCGGTGGCGAACGAATTTCGGAGACATGCTACGCACCAACAGTCATTCTAAACCCGGCTGAAAACGCTCAAGTTTCTCAATTGGAGATTTTTGGACCCGTGGTGTGTGTTTACTCTTACAGCGACAAAAGCGATGCAATTGCGCGAGCTAATAGCTTACCTTTTGCATTTCAAGCGTCGGTATTTACTAAGCTTCTCGACGATGCTTTAGACACCGGCAATAGGCTCAACGCAACCGCAGTGATGATTAACGACCATACGGCATTCAGAGTGGATTGGATGCCCTTTGGCGGTCGCGACGCATCCGGTATAGGCATGGGTGGCATTCAATATTCGATGCACGAAATGACCCGCGAGAAGATGCTGGTGATCAAGAGTAATGCTCTTTAATTTGAAAAACACTAAGCAAAGGGCTGAGCTGAGTAGCTAGCTCAGTCCCTAACTTATTAGAATAACAGCCTGAGGCCAGTTTCAACAACGCATCGAGTTTAGATCGGCAAGCGGCTTACCTTAAAGGTCAATAATTGTCTCAGCCTTCGCCAACTCAAAATACAATTCTGAGCGATCCGATTGGGCCGCTAGATCTCGGTCGATCTGCATTAAGTGAGACCAACTTCGATTCGGATCATGATGGCCAATGTAGGTACGTTTTATATTGGCCTTTTTAGCCATATCAACGATGTCTTCTACGCAGCTATGTCCCCAATCTTTTCTGGCTACGCCTTGCGTTCCACCGAGCGGTATTTTGCCATCATATTCGTCTCGCAAGAACTGCCCATCGCGATAAAGAACATCGGCATTCATAGCATGGTCTATCAAACGTTGTTCCGCTTCTAGGCTCTCAAGCTGCAATGGGAAATCAGGGTCATCGCCCCGGCGCAGCTCATGATCGGTGCAGAACACGAAGACTTTGCCATTGTGCTCTATGCGATACGCTAAGCACGGGTCAGGATGGAAAACACTAAACGGTTGAATGGTCGTTTTACCAATTTTTATTGGCTCACCAATATCGTGGTATTGACTGACCATGACGTTTTCATTAGCGCCATCATTTGCAATGTCGCGAATTTCGGTTGCCTCAAAACTGGCCGGCATCATCTCGTAATTCAAGGGTGTCGGTCGGCCTTCGTCTTTACGATCGGATTGATGAGAGAAAATCCCAAGGTGCGTATCCATCGCTTTCAAATAAGATCTGTTAGCGAAAAAGTGGATGTGATTACGGGGATCAAAACACACATTGGATTGATCGAAACCTTCGGTATGATCAAAATGTGCATGCGTGCCCAGTATGTAAAGAGTGCGTTGCTCTTTATTGCCCCATTTCTTATCTAAGTCTTGCGCACACAATCGAAAACCACTACCACAATCTATGACAATATCGTAGCCGTCAGAAGTTTCCAACCTGAAGCAGGTAGTCCAACCACCAAATGTGGGTTGCTCTTGAGGTTCTAAACTATCGCGGAACTTAATAAGTGATTCTTTATTAATCGGGCCCCGCAAAATTTCTTCGACCGAAGAATCTAGAGTATTGTTGGTATTTGCTTTATCTTGTAATTTATAAAACACTTTCTCTAACAAGTCTAGGTCAGAGTTCTGGCGAATAATATCTCGCTCTTTCTTCACGGGGAAAACTGATCCACTGCCCTGAACGCCGTAAAAATGTATTCTTAGGTTTTCTATGTCGCCTGTCATATTCTTAGTTAGCCCGTCGGTAGTTATCAATTTATAGCCTATCGCGATGTGCAGTTCAACTAATACTCTGTAAAGCTTTGTAAATCATCAACCTCTAAATGGCAACGCCGCAGACAAAGTAAAGTACTAACACCCAAATATGTTATTTAATGAATAAAAAATATTTTAGTAGAATTCTTGTAGGCCTTATTCTTACCGGGGTATTCGTCGCCTGGGAACGTAATAAAATCGACATTCCGTTACTCGATAAACTTGAGCTGATTGCCTATGATGCTCGGCTTTCCTATACCGTACCAGAACAAGAGATTGATCCGCGCGTAGTCATTATCGATCTTGATGAGCGCAGCTTAGTCGAAGAAGGTCACTGGCCTTGGAATCGAGTGAAATTGGCACAATTAGTGGACACCCTTTTCGATGTTTACCAGCTCGACATTTTAGGTTTTGACATAGTCTTCGCTGAACGTGATTCTTCGGAAGTACTGGAGCTGCTCGAATCGTTGGCGGCCGAAACTGGCGACGCGGCGTTTCTCGAACGGTTTCAAGACTATAAGCCTTACTTAAACCCCGATACGGTATTCGCTGAATCGCTTAAAGACAGACAAACGGTGCTTGGGTACTACTTTGATAAAAGTATTACTCGCTCTACTCGAACAGGCTTGCTTGCTGCACCTGCATTTCCGCAAGGAACACCTTACTACGACATGCTGACACTGCAAAGAACTGACGACCGAAGTGATAGCGCAACTGAAGGCGAAATGATTGAAGCGAAGGTTACCAGCTACACTGGTAACGTTGATGAGTTACAAGAAAGCGCCCTTGGCGGCGGGTTCTATTCGATTCCATCACAAGATAGGGATGGCATTCTACGACGCATCCAATTAATGGAAAAATTCGACGGTGCAATCTATGAATCCTTGTCGCTGGCACTGGCTAGAAACTATCTAGTCAGCGAAACCGAATTAATAACCGCCATAGATGAACAAGGTAAAGAGGTTATAGAAGGCTTAGACATCGGTACTGGAGTGGTGCCGATTGACCCCCAAGGCTCTACCTATATTCCATACACTGGCAAGGCGTATAGTTTTCGCTACGTATCGGCAACCGATATTTTAAACCAGACAGTTGAAGATCCTGAAGACCTACAATACGTTATTGGTATTGTCGGCACCACCGCGGCAGGCTTAGTGGATTTAAGAAATACACCTTTACAACAAAACAACTATCCAGGGGTCGAGGTTCATGCGGCTACCATCGCTGGCATCCTCGATTCCAGTTTTAGGTCGCGCCCATATTACGCCGCAACCGCTGAATTCCTACTAATCTTACTTTTAGGCTTATCGCTGTCGGTGCTATTGCCAATGATGGGCGCGACTGCGCAAACCCTGACTTGGACGTTGTTGTCTGCAGGGCTTGTGGCTGGCAACCTTTACTTATGGTCGGCTCAAAATACAATCTTAACTATTGCGCCGCTATTAGCGCTGGCGACCGGGCTTTATATGGTCAACATGGCGTATGGCTATTTCTTTGAGTCACGTAACAAAGCGAAACTAAGTGGTCTATTTGGTCAATATATACCGCCAGAATTAGTAGACGAAATGTCGAAAGATCCAGACGCTTACGACCTTGAGGCTAGAAGGGAACAACTCACCGTGCTGTTCAGCGATGTGCGTGGCTTTACCAAAATTTCGGAAGGCTTAGACCCGAAATCATTGTCCACCCTGATGAACGAGCTCTTAAGCCCGATGACCCGCATCGTTCACGAGAACCATGGAACTATAGACAAATACATGGGCGACGCCATGATGGCCTTCTGGGGAGCTCCTGTGGCCAATAAAAACCACGCCAGCGCGGCGGTACACTCAGGAATGGCGATGTTACAGGAGCTTGGCCCCCTTAATGAACGCTTCGCGGCAAAAGGTTGGCCGGAGGTAAAAATCGGCATTGGCTTAAACACCGGCAACATGAATGTTGGCAATATGGGTTCCGAGTTCCGTATGGCCTACACCGTTCTTGGAGACTCAGTAAACCTAGGGGCACGAGTCGAAGGGCTAACTAAAGAGTATGGTGTATTATTTATTGTTACTGAGTTTACCGCCGCCGAGGCACCAGAATATGAGTACCGAATATTGGATAACGTTCGGGTAAAAGGTAAAGATAAACCGGTGACTATTCTTGAGCCGATGGGTTTGATTGAAGAGGTCAGCGAAGCCGAAAAACAAGAGCTTGATCGCTATCATGCTGCTTTACAGCTCTACAAAGAAAAAAAATTCACCACAGCTATCGAAACCTTTAAACAGCTAGATAAAGAGTTTGGTGAGCGCTTTGTGCACCAACTTTACATCAAACGTAGCGAACGCTTTTTAGCCGAACCGCCGGCGCAAGACTGGGATGGAGTCTATACCTTTATGACCAAATAAAATTATGGTATCTAGCAACTAGTTTGGTCACTTAAGTAACTCGAGGCGGCTGCAGCAAAGAAGAAATCACGGCTGAAAGCCACTGTTGTATGAGAGTAGCGTTATTAAAAAAGGCTCACTCCTGACGG
This sequence comes from Arenicella sp., assembly GCA_047625975.1. Classification (GTDB taxonomy): domain Bacteria; phylum Pseudomonadota; class Gammaproteobacteria; order Arenicellales; family Arenicellaceae; genus Arenicella. The sequence continues at coordinate 73 of JBLHRL010000074.1, read as the reverse complement.
GTGAGCCTTTTTTTATTTACCGTTTTTTATCGTTACTAGTTTGCCGTCCAACTAAGGCACATAACTAAAACTG
>JBLHRL010000073.1:0-14028 GCA_047625975.1 Arenicella sp. | reverse complement strand
CCAAGAGAGTAGTGGCAATGAGACCACGAATTAAGGGCACTAGTTTCATCGTTTATTAGCTAAGTAGGGGGCAGAAAGAAGTTTATTAGATACCCACATTAACTAGAAAGATAGGGTTACTACAAGGCTAAATATGAAACAATTACTATTCTATAGTGCTGTTGATAAAAACACTTAATATCAGTGGTTTATGATTCTCTATAATGGATGAAGAGTTATATAATCATTGTGCTGCGGATTGTCGGAGTGTTGGCTTAGCAATTGACACCACTAAACGATGCGTTGGCCGCGATTTAGTATATGTAATCTTTCGATTCGTTGGTTTGCAGTATTTTTATTTAGGCCTTAACTCGGGATGCGGCTAAACCATAAGCTTGCCGTTTAATAAAGGTTGGTAGAAAACACACCAGAGTTTCTTTTTTAAAGCAGCTAAGGTGCTTCTTATGCAGAGATGGGTTTTGTGCCTCTTGATATGGAACTTGGGAAGTCACAACTAAAATGCTTGAAAGTGAAGCGATTACAAACATATTGGTAAGCATGCCAGAAGCTCAAAGGGCTCAGGTTCGAGAGATCTTGAAGAGTAAAATTCAACGGCCTTTTGTCAAGCAATGCATAAACTCAGATTGGTTAAATAATGTCGATGAAAAATTCAAAGAAGCTATGGGAGGCCTAGATGATTGCCAATTTAAAGTGAGTAAAAGTAGCCGCACAGAGTTCGTTTGGAAACTAATTTGTGCCGGGCATTCGACCGAGTTATCAACAAAAGTAATTAGCTCTAAGCGACAGGCGCCGGGTCTTGTTAGCTCGATGGGAGGCGCCGGTCAAAATAAGATTTGCACAATCTCTGAATTAAAATCGTCAGTCTGCCCCGAGTGCGTAACGCTTTAGACTCGCCGCCGCGACGAAATAGGCTGCCGCAAGGATATTGTACTAAATCTTCGTAGCCATCAGGGCTGCGATAGAATTTAAACAGGCTTAAGCAATGATTAAACGTGATGCGCTTATTTAAAGCGATTGCGTTAAATCGCTTTGATAATAGTGAGTGGTGCTTTACGATCCCGTGAAATAACCTTTTTTAGTTTTTTCGCTAATGCCAATAACCCTTTTAACCAATGCAAATGTTTATGCGCCTGAGTTTTTAGGCCTGCAGAATGTCCTTTTGGCGGGCGGCAAGGTTGTCTATGTTGGTGAGCAATTGCCAGCCCTTGATGACGTACTCGAAGCCGAAGTAATTGATCTTGATGGTCGTGCCGTTATTCCTGGGTTTATAGATAGCCATACTCATATTACTGGCGGTGGTGGTGAAGCAGGTTTTTCTACCCGTGTGCCAGCGGTTCCTCTTAGTCAGTTTACTCGCGCAGGAGTAACTACTGTTGTTGGTTTGCTTGGCACTGATGATATAACGCGCAATACCGAGTCGATGATTGCGCAAGTCTATGCGTTACGCGAAGAGGGCCTCTCGGCTTATTGTTATACTGGTGGATATCACTTACCACCCACCACGTTAACCGGCTCGGTTAGATCTGATATTGTTTTTATAGAACCGATTATTGGCGTTGGCGAGCTTGCTATCAGCGACCATCGTTCAAGCCAACCGACCCTTAATGAGTTGCTAAAAATAGCATCGGAAGCTCATGTAGCAAGGCTAATGACAGGTAAAGCGGGTATTTTACATTTGCACTTGGGTGATGGTGAGCGAGGTTTGTCGCTGGTAAGAGAGGCATTGCAGCAAGCCGAAATTCCCCCTCGCACTTACAATCCAACACATATAAATCGCCTTCGACCCTTATTTGAAGAGGCCTGCGACTTAAGTAAGCAAGGCTGTTGGATTGATATCACCGCGTTTGAAACAGGCGACGAAGGTTTTGAGCCTAGAGATGCTGTATTGCGTTTCTTTGATCAAGATTTACCGCGTGATAAACTGACAATGAGTTCCGATGGCGGCGGTTGCCTACCGTTTTTCGATAAGCACGGCCATTTAACTAAGATGGATTTCGCTAGTTCTGAGTCAATGACACAAGTATTCTACGACTTGCTTGATCACGGCCAAGAATTGCAAGACATCTTGCCTGTATTCACCAGTAATGTAGCCAGCCTTATGAATTTTCATCATAAAGGGCGCCTCATTACAGAGTCTGATGCCGATCTAATCGTACTAGATCATAAAAACCGAATTGAACACGTTATGGCTCAAGGCTGTTGGCATGTATTTAATAAAGAAATAATAAAAAAAGGCTCATTCGAGAAATAATTATGCCGTCACCCAGTATTGTTGGCCAAGAACGTGGCTATGTGATCCCCATCGGGGGCGCTGAAAATAAACTAAATAATCCTGAAATTCTACGTCGATTTGTAGCGTTAGCCGGCGGCAAAAATGCCGTCATTGGTATTATCCCGACCGCGTCAAAACTGGCTGATACCGGCGCTCGATATCAAGAAATTTTTGAGTCACTTGGCGCTGGTAAAACCTATTCATTACCTATCTCAAATCGTGCTCACGCGAATGATCAAAGCTACGTCGATATTTTACAAAAGTGCACCGGTATTTTTATCACCGGTGGCAACCAATTAAGGCTGTCTACGATTCTCGGTGGTACGCCGATTGCGCAAGCAATTCGTAAGTTAATCGCAAAGGGTGTTCATTACGCCGGCACTTCAGCTGGGGCGGCGATAGTCTCTCAGCACATGATCGCCGGTGGTAAGACGGGTGCTGTGCCGACCGAAGGCGGAGTAAGTTTAGTGCCAGGCATGGGGTTGATTAATACCGTTGTTGTTGACCAACATTTTAATCAACGTAATCGTTTTGCTCGGCTCTTTAGCGCGGTCTCGTATAATCCCTCTTTGCTCGGTATCGGTATTGATGAAAATACCGCCGCATTCGTTGACGGTGATAATATCTTTACGGTTGTCGGCAGTGGCTCGATTACAGTAGTAGACCCGTCGAATATAGAATATTCCTCGGCCGCCGAAGCGAGAGAGGGTGACGCTCTTACGTTACTTAACCTTAAGGTTCATATTTTGGCTGCCGGTGCTCGGTTTAGTATCAATGATCGGCAAGCGTTCAAAAAATAAGCACTGGTATTGGTGTCTATATAGATCAAAGGTAGAAAAGTAGTAGCATTGGCTATTATTTTTTTATACTGTTAGGGAGATATCACGGCTGTTGATCAATAGCGGCGATTAAGAAATTTTTTACTCGGTCTAAACCCGCGCTCATCGAACAAGTAATGCGCTCGCGACGTCAGCTCGTGGTAAGCACTTTTTTGGTATTTGGATAAAGGCCAAAAGTCGTTAAAACCTTAATTAGGAAAAGCCTTTCATATGAAAATTCTTGCTACTAATGTCTATGTAGGACCCAATATACACGCCAACTTTCCCGTTATTCGACACACACTGGATCTTGGCGAGCTTGAGCAATGGCCATCCGTTAAGCTGGGCGATGACTTTATAAGCGGGTTAATAGAGGCATTGCCATCACTGCAGGTGCATGGTTGCTCTTACGGAGAAGAAGGTGGTTTTCTTAGGCGCTTGAGAGAAGACGAGGGAACCTGGATAGGTCATATATGGGAGCATGTAGCCATAGAATTGCAAAATTTAGCAGGTTCTTCTGTCTCGTTCGGTAAAACACGAGGCACTGGCGAGCTTGGTTGTTATACCGTGGTTTACCAATATCAGCAGCGTGAAGTAGGGCTAGCCGCGGGTGAATTGGGTCTTAAGCTTTTGACTCACCTAATGCCAGCTAATGTTCAGCAGTTAATTAACGCTAATATCGAAGATGATTTTGATTTTTCGGACGAATTGCATAGTTTTGTAAGAAGTGCTCAACGTAAAGAATTAGGTCCGAGTACCGCATCACTTGTATCCGCTGCCGAAGATCGGCAAATCCCTTGGTTAAGGCTGAATGAATATAGCTTAGTGCAATTTGGCCACGGTAAGTACCAGCAACGTATCCAAGCGACTATTACCAGTCAAACCAAGCATATAGCCGTTGAGATTTCTTGCGACAAGCAAGAAACCCATGATTTGTTAAATGACCTAGGCTTGCCAGTGCCTCATCAAATAATGGTTTACAGCGAGCGAGAAGCGCTACGTTATGCGAAACGTATAGGCTATCCGATTGTGGTAAAGCCACTCAACGCCAATCACGGTCGAGGTGTTTCAATCAATCTGAATACCGATGACGAAGTAGCAATCGCATTCGCCCAAGCGCAAGAGGTTGGCACTAGTCGAGCGGTATTGCTTGAGAGTTATATAACTGGCTTCGATCATCGTATGTTAGTGGTAAACAACGAGCTAGTAGCGGTTGCCAAACGTGTGCCTGGGCATGTAATCGGTGATGGCAAGTCAACGATTGAACAACTGATCGATAGTGTCAACGAGGACCCTCGTAGAGGAATCGGTCATGAGAAAGTACTTACTCGTCTAGAGATGGACTCGCAAGCACTGCGTCTGATCGACGAAGCGGGCTACAGCGCTGAGACTATTTTAGAAGTAGATCAACGTTTTTATCTTCGTTCTACGGCCAACCTGTCAACTGGCGGAACCGCCATTGATGTGACCGACATCGTTCACCCCGATAATAGAGACATGGCGATTCGTGCGATCCGCGCGATTGGCTTGGATATCGGCGGAGTCGATTTTTTAACCGAAGACATTGGTAAATCTTATAAAGATATTGGTGGCGGTATTTGTGAATGTAACGCCGCCCCAGGCTTTCGCATGCACGTGGCGCCTAGCGAGGGTGAGTCTCGAGATGTTGCCGGCAAAGTGATCGATATGCTTTTCCCTGCCGGCTCAAACGCCAAGATCCCGGTTGCCGCAATTACCGGCACTAATGGTAAAACCACTACCTCAAGAATGCTTGCCAGCATTATGGGCAGCGCCGGATTCACAACCGGCATGACCTCAACTGATGGCGTCTACATTGACGGTCATTTGACTGTTAAAGGCGATATGACAGGCCCAACCTCGGCACAAATTGTATTGCGCGACCCAAGTGTTGATTTTGCCATCATGGAAACCGCTCGTGGCGGTATTGTCAGGCGCGGGTTGGGTTACAACGAATGTAATGTAGGTGCTTGTCTAAATGTATCGGCGGATCATCTCGGGCTTGACGGCATTGACACAATAGAACAACTGGCTGTGGTTAAGAGAGTGGTCGTAGAAGTGGCTAAGGACTGTGTGGTGTTAAACGCCGACGACAACTTATGTTTGGCCATGGCTGACTTTTGTGACGCTAAAAAAATCTGTTATGTCACCACTAACTCCGGTCACGGCTTAGTTCGTGAGCATATTCGCAGTGGCGGTCTGGCCGTAGTATTAGAGCAGGGCATCAACGGAGAAATGATTACCATCTATGACAACGGTGCTCATATGCCGCTGTTATGGACGCATCTGATTCCAGCGACAATCGAAGGCAAGGCAATGCATAACGTGCAAAACGCCATGTTCGCAGCGGCAATGGCCTATAGCTTCGATGCCTCGCTTGAGAACATTCGCCAAGGGCTGCGTATTTTCGATACGTCTTTTTACCAAGCGCCTGGCCGTTTAAACATTTACGATCAGCACCCTTTTAAAGTCATTCTAGACTACGCACATAACCCGGCTGCGTTTGCCTCAATTACTGGTCTGGCGACGCGACTCGATGTGATCGGCAAGCGTCGTTTAGTCATTTCGATTCCGGGCGACCGCCGTAATGAAGACATTATCGAAGCCGCACGGATAGTTGCCAATGGCTTCGACAGCTTTGTCTGCAAAGCTGATGACAAGCGACGTGGTCGAGGTCATGATGAGGTTCCTCAACGGCTTAAGGCGGCATTAATAGCACAGGGAGTCTCTGCCGAATTAATCGATATTATTCCTTCCGAAGTAGACGCCGTCGAAAATGCCTTAGGCCAATGCGATGTCGGTGATTTATTAATTGTATTGGGCGACGACACAACCCGATGTTGGAAGCAAATAATAGGTTTCAATTCGGGTACCATTGCTAAGGCTGAAGATACCGTCACAGTATCATCCGATTTCCCTGAAAAGCTATATCAATCAGTAGAGCAAGAATTTAGCTTGGAAGATGGACAGAAATTAGTAAAAGATGATCGTGGGGTTCGTATTGTTGTCGAACGTGACGAAGAGTCAGACTAGGGTCGTATCGCCGCGTGAAAATAGTATTAGATGAAGTTCGCCGCTTAACTGGGCCTAACCTTCTGTGGGACAAGCCTGGCGCTATCCTCGATGTTTTATTCGAAGGTGTCGATGCGTCAGTGATGGCTGAGGTTTGGCAAAAATGGTCAAATAGATGCTTGTTTGAGATGGAATGGAGCGACCAGCAAGCTACCCATCGTGTTCATGCCCATGGTGCAAACTTCGCGATTAGTGCGCCACTTGATTTGCTTTACGTCGCCTGTGATGTCGCCGAGATTGCGTGGGGGTGCTGCGAGGCCGAATGTCAGAAAACCGAACTGCCCAATTGGCAAGAACAAGTTGCCAGCCTCAAGCTTGATTGTAAGCAACAAAGTAAGCCTGATCTATTAGCGCTAATAGATCAGGCAGAAAGGAATCAAATACTTTGTTTAGTCGATGACGACGAGATCAGTCTAGGCGCTGGTGCGGCCGCAAAGGTTTGGCCAATAGATAAGCTGCCGTCTATAAAAAATATTCAATGGGCAGACTACTCGAGCATTCCTACCGCTTTTATCACTGGTACCAATGGCAAATCTACCTGCGTTAGACTCGCCGCGGAGATTGCAAAATTCGCCGACGTTCGAGCTGGCGTAACATCCACCGACTTCATCAAGGTGGGAGATCGAATAATAGAGCACGGTGACTACTCTGGCCCCGGTGGTGCACGCATGTTACTGAGAGATAGCAAAGCTGAGTTGGCTTTTTTGGAGGTCGCTAGAGGCGGGTTGCTTCGTCGCGGCCTGCCAGTTAATCATGTCGATGCCGCGTTAATCACCAATGTAGCCAGCGATCACCTTGGCGAATACGGAATTAATACCGTTGAAGAACTCGCCGAGACTAAATTTATAGTCAGCAAGGGCTTGGGCAAACACAATGTGCTGGTGCTAAATGCAGATGACCAAAACTCGATAGATCAAGCAAGTAAACTCGACAAGACTATTTGCTGGTTTAGTATGCGTAAAGACAATCCAATTATTGTTAAGCAACGGCAAGACGGTGGCCGAGCCGTCTATATCGAAGCCAATAAATTTGTCTATTACCACATGGGAGTTAGCGAGCAACTTATTGACATTGCCGATGCGCCGATCACATTTAATGGAACGGCCTCACACAACGTACAGAACGCCTTAGGCGTTATTGGGCTGTGCAAAGCGCTTAAGCTGCCGTCGGAAGCGATTAACTTAGGCTTGCAGTCATTTGGCCGTAAGCTCAGTGATAACCCCGGCAGAGGTAATCAATACGAATTCAACGGTATTAGAGTGATCGTCGATTTTGCACATAACGACCATGGCGTAAGGGCAATGGTTGATATGGTCAGTAAAATGCCAGCCAAACACAAAATAGTGATGTTCGGTCATGCCGGTGATCGAAGCGATGCCGATATTATTCGAGCAACTGAAGCGGTATCCACGCTACAGGCCGACTTCTATATTGTTAGCGAACTGGAAAAATACCTACGCGGCAGAGATGCGGGCGAAGTCCCCTTGTTGACTGTATCGGTTCTCAGTCAACAAGGCTTAAAGAAGCAACAAATCAGTGTTGCGGCAGACCCCTTAGACGGCGCCAAGAAGGCACTCGAGTTAGCGCAGTCAGGCGATGTTGTTCTATTGTTCGCCTTAGATAACCGAGACGCAATTGAGCAATGGCTAAGTGATCAATTGGCTTAAAAACTCAAAAAACAGACAGCAAAGATAAAGTGACGATAATCGGAGCTGATAATTAGACAAGAAGGCTTGACGAAGAGTCTTTAGACGTGTATTTTTCGCATCCTTGTTGCAATGACAAGAGTAAAATCGTAATGGCTATGTAGCTCAGTTGGTTAGAGCACGGCATTCATAATGCCGGGGTCGGTGGTTCAAGTCCACCTATAGCCACCAACGAAATTAAAAGAAAAATCAGCCACTTAGGGCTGATTTTTTTGGCCAACAGATTGGTCATTTTTTGATTGAGACTAGATTGAGACTCAATAAAAAACCGATGACACTAAGCACAATATTCATTCGGTAATCAGCACTAAAATTAATCAACTAGCCGAGTCTACGCACTCTTAGACAAGGTCTTATTCAATCGATCCTTCTCAGCTGAGCAGCTAGCTCAATTTTTTCGACTCTTTCTCAATTGAGAACAACTCGCTGAGCTCGCATCCGAGATAATCACAGATTTCCTCCAGCACGGATCAATCACATTATGACGCCCGTAAGAATGATTCTTGCAGAGGCCGCTGATAGATACGAGTTTGATACGCCCTACAAAAACATTAAGCCATTACGTGTTCCCAAAACTCAGATCGACCCTTTCTCGTTCGAGGACGTGATGTTGATCATTGCCAATGTGCGTAAAGACTATAGACCTTTTTATACAGTCCGTTTTTTTACAGGTATGCGAACTGGCGAAATACATGGGTTGAAGTGGAAGTACATCGATTTCGAGCGTCGACAAATCCTTATCAGAGAAAGCTTTGTGATGGACCAAATGACAGATACAAAAACAGATAGCTCAATACGTGAAATTCAAATGTCAGACCCGGTCTTTGATGCCCTACAAGCGCAAAAGCTAGTGAGTGGTAATGAGACATTCGTATTCAGTAACTCAGTCGGTAAACCCTTGGCCGTTCATAACGTTACAAAAAGAGTCTGGTATCCGATTTTACGGTTTCTCGGCCTTCCGAAACGAATACCCTATCAAGCAAGGCATACAGCAGCAACCTTATGGCTGGCTTCGGGTGAGAGCCCAGAATGGATAGCGAGACAGCTTGGGCATAGCTCTACAGAAATGCTTTTCAAAGTATATAGCCGGTATGTACCAAACCTAACAAGACAAGATGGTTCCGCATTTGCAGCCTTGTTGTCTGAAAAACTAAACCAAACAAACAATAACTAGGAGATTTTTATGACCAAAAAAAATAATGATTACGCAGAGCTAGAATCTATGGCACACGACGTTATCGCCTTGAAGGTGGCATTCGATACGAAGTGAACCTAATAGACGAATACAAAGCAATCATGGCCGCTCTACGACAACAACTAACGAATGTTAGCCATGTCGTTCAATCGGGAAAGGCAAGCATTTATATTGACCCAAACTGGAACGTGAGGCGACTTGGCGCGATGGTATCACTGTTAATGAGTATTGCGGGCGGCGCTCCATTCACCTTACGTGAACAGATTGAGAGCATCGATATAAAAACTGATGAAAACAAAGATGACACTATAAACGAGGTGGTCGGCAAAAAGGACTCAACTGAGCGTAAGGCTTTATTGGCTAATGCAAGAAATGCGGCGACTGCGCTAATGATAGAGCTTAATATTAGCCCTGAGCAAAACCAACTTCCCTTTGTGCTCGGTATCCCCGAAGCAAAAGATAATGCTCAGGCTATTTCTGAGTGGATTATGAGGCAATCTAAGTCTTCTAAAATTGACAACGATTCCTACCCGATTCTAAAGTCAAGGCTCATGGGCATACTTGAAGACTGCCATGGAGGCTACTGAGAAGTTAAGTTCACATGCATCGGGATTCGTAGGTAGGTAAACGATCAAAAGGTGATTGTATTGCAGCCCCATTTTAGACCCTACTATGATGCGTTAATTGTAATGCTTTTAAGTGTCTAGAATACTAGGGGCTTGCCAGTGTTCTGCCAAATCAGTTCCGACACTCTTTTCTTTTTAAGCTATAATTTTTATACAATGATGCTTTTAGCCAAAGGTTTTCTAAAGAATCTAGAGTTGTGATTTATGTTCAAATATCCGTTACGCGCTTTTGTCGCGTTGATTATTCTTCTTAGTATCTCCTCTGTTTATGCTCATAATAAGGTAGTGGTTATTCCATTGGGTGGAGATGATGCTCCAGCGTCGATCGAATACGCGATAGGTGACCTAGGTCCGGCCGGTGGCATTGTTTTTCACGTAACAAACGGCGGCCTCAATGGGTTAGAGGCAGCGCCAGTTGACCAAGACACAGCGCCTTGGAATTGCAATGGCACGGATATAGAAGGTGTGGCCAATCTAGCAAATTCAGGAGTTTCAGACCCAAACTCAGGTGCAGTTAATACGCCCTTGATTGCAGTACAATGCCCAGGAACCGCGACTAATGCCGCAGTTCTTGCAGCCGTTTATGTTTGGCCCAATGGTCAAACGGATGGCTTTTTACCCAACAAAGAGGAGCTGAATTTATTGTATGATCAAAAAGTAGCCGGAGTTGTGGGCGGTTTTGCCAGTAACATCTATTGGAGTTCGTCGGAGTTCAACAGTGGCCTCGCTTGGAACCAGTACTTCGTCGATGGCAATCAGGGCGGCCTCGAAGGTAAGAACGTCACACTCAGTGTTCGTGCTGTTCGGGCTTTTTAACTATTTTTTTCCCGCCGCAGGCGGGGCGATTTTTTCGCCTACTTATGTGGAATTGCGGCAAAGATAGTTTTAGTGCGAACGGCAGAAATGAGTATTCTACAGCCTCTTGTGAAAAGCAAGCCACAGGCAGAAAGTTGCCCAAAGGAGACATTAAGTTGATTAAAAATATAAACTAATTAATGAATAGGTATTCGCCCCTACTGCTTTAATCCTTCATTTTCAGAGTTTTTATCCTTCCCGAGATTTTCCATAATCATATTCATGTACACTTTTGTACGATTAGGTTGTGCTTTTAGTGCCTCGCTAATAGCCTCGACAAATTCATCATCAAATTGATTCTCTGAATTTAATTTCCACCACGCTCTTCCATAACGGTTACCGAGCCAAAATGCTCCTTCGTTGTCGATGCGGTCCTTCCATTCATTACCAATCAGACCAAGTGTCGATAGCTCGTATACAGCGTACCATTCCTGGACACCTGCCCAGACAATGGATTCAATAATACGTTGCTCTGCAAAAGTTAAGTCTTCGGGTGTCTCGATCGATTTTGCCCAGACTTCAGAAGGGTTCTCTCCCCACATTACCCGTTCATTTTGAGCATATCGACTACTTTCCTCGTAAGAGAGTTGAATCTTCAGTAGATCTGAACTCTGTTTCATTTGCAGACCAACCATTACCAATCCAAGCAGAATGCCGAGATTTGCAGATACCTGCAACCAGGTTCCAATTTTATCGAGTTTCATTGTGAATTGACCTAAGGTTTAATGTTGACACTACGCACAAGAAATCGCCGAACGTCTGCTATGAGTTCAGGCTGTGTGAAAACTAAAAAATGAGGCTGTGGTTCGCGTTTTAAGTCTCAAATTTTACCGAGTAAACAACTCTGCTTAGCTATGTCTAATCTGATCAGCTACAGCGCTCATTAGCTCTCTCTAAGCACAAATTTCATGTGGACTCTTGGCAAATTTGAAATTGGAGTTTTGACACAGCCTGAGTATCTAACCGCCTGAGCCAGAAATCAAGCCCAACGGGCTCTTGCTTAACCAAAACGGCCGGTCCAAGACTTCTTCGTGATCCTTATAATTCCTTCAAAGCGGACAATTCGGCTGTCTCTTAATCGTCTACTATTAGGACTAACGGGGGCATTTGAACAAAAACTTACGGTTATGAATTAAGACTAGGGTTAAAACCGGAGGTTTCAGCACATCTCTCACCCCTCGAAAGGCTCAAAATACAGCACTTGTCACATTACAGTGCTTTTATGGCGTACTATCGTCTCTTACGGGGCTAGAGTTTACCTACGCTAGTCAGCTGAACATGTCACGTAAAGAGTGTTTTGAGACATGTTCTATACTATTTTCTTCGAAAGACAGTAGAGCTGACGCGAATTTGTGTCGAAACCGTAAAATCTTGTTCAAATGCCCCCGCTAGTCCTATTAGCAGTTATATATTACAGTGCCTTCTGAACTACACTTACAGGAAAAGGAAAAGCTAATGAAAAAATTAATCATTCAAGCCGTCTCAGTTATTACTGTGCTAGCATCATTCACATTATTCGCCCACAACAAGGTGGTTGTTATTCCATTAGGCGGTGATGAGGCACCCACCTTTAAGACGATTTTCGTAACGTCGGGCACTTTTACTGGGAATCTTATGGCAGCAGGAGATGGCGATGACGGTCCATCTGGCGCAGATAACCTTTGCATGAGCGCAGCAGGCGCGGCCAATTCGAAAGTTAAGGGGAAGAGTTTCAAAGCTTGGTTATCTTCCGGTGGCCCTGCGACGGTTAACGGCAGTGGTCGCGAGTTAGTTCTTTATGATTTACCTTACCATAATGTTGAAGGAGTATTAGTATTTGATGATTTATGGGATTTGAACGTGCTCCCACAGAACCCTATCTTGGATGAGTCGGGCTTCGTTGCGGCGGGGGACGCGCGTTTTCCTTGGGTTGGGATTACTGATTCAGGCGAGGTTACAATTGAGAGTTGCACGTCCTGGGATAGTGATGATAATTTAGACAGAGGGGCGTACGGTTTTGTCACGAGCACTATCCCGGGTAATTGGAATTTCACTAACCCAATTGGATGCGATTCGTTCGGTTCGTTGCTTTGTTTTGAACAGTGAGGGTAGCGCCATTTTGTCAATATATGACAGGTCTGACTGATTAGTTTTAGTTCCCGGTTAGGCAACTCAAACTTATTTGATCAACTAGCACTCGATTACCAGGCAAACCAGCACATACCCAACGCCACCAACGAGTTTCGTAAGCCCCAATGCGCTCTGTTGTCGCACCTTGCTCGTAAAGCTGGGTTATTTGCTGCCGAAACCGCTCAATGGTATTTAGTGCTGGCCTTAAGCCCGCACGAGTATGGTGGTAGCCTAAAAAATCAAAGCCCCGGTCTATTTTTCCCAGCCACGTTTTGTCTGGATGTTGTTTTAGTTTTAAGGCGTTCAAGGACTGGTTTACCAAGCGCACTCCTTGCCTAAGCTTGTGTCGGTTGCTGCACAGGATTACCCAGTCGTCCATATACCTAACATAAGCGATGCCAGCTTTGCCCATAGCATCATCAAGCGGTTTTAAATACAGCGCTGCAAATAAGGGGCTTAGTGGCGAACCACGGCCAATGCCCCGGTGAACCGACCGAAAGGTGCCGCCCCATTCAACGCTGCGCTGTATCACCTGCGCCAACAAACGCATAACCGCTTTATCTGGCACCACTTTTTCGCACTGCTCAAGTAACAAAGTTTGATCAATGTTTTCGTAGTAGCCTTTCACATCGCAGCGAAACACAAATGAAAAACGCGGCAACTTGCCGTGCAACCAGCGCAGTGCGCCTTTAAGGCCGCCGTTACCCTTATTATGAGTACAACGCGGCGATATAGGCCACGCAGGCCCAAGCACAATGGCCATCGCCTTTTGTACGAGCGCATCTTGCGCGCACCATAAATGAATGGTTTTGCCATTAGCCAAAATTAAACGTTGTTGTGGGCTAAAGTTGTAACGGCCTGTATGCAGTATATTAATCAAGCTACTGCGCTTGGTTTGCCAGTGGCGGCGAAGGTGCCAAACATCGGCATTTGCTGGATAGGCTTTACGTTGTGTGCTTAGCCAGACAAACGCTTCGTCTATAACTGCTTCATCAGCGACGCTTGCCAGTAGGGGTTTAAGCGGTAGCGTTTTGTGTATTATTTAGCGATTAAATGAATGCTTGATAAGCATAATCGAATGGCCGTTGTGAGGAGAATAATCAGTTGGAAGAAACCAATGCGATTGGCCGAGAAGAGTATTGAGCCGACGGTCGATTATGTCAAACCCGTTTTGTTCTTCCAAGGGCAGCAGTATTAAGCTGCCTTAAGTTTATGTCAACATACAATGCTAGCTTGTTTTTAATAGTCAGGATTCCTTTTATTTATCATTTTCATACTACCTCATCAACGGCTCGTTCTGCGGCCTGAAGCGCGCCTTCGAAATAACCGTACCAGTCAGTTGCTGTCTCTGTGCCAG
>JBLHRL010000072.1:0-14556 GCA_047625975.1 Arenicella sp. | reverse complement strand
TTGAGTAGAACCTAATGGAGTAACCGCAAGTTAACAAACTTGCGGTTACTTAGTCGCTAGGTATCGCTCGCCGGTTTGTCCATTAGCGGCTTAATACTCGGTCGGTCTTCCGAATCATCACTAGCATCTTTCTTCTTTGGCGTTGGCAAGTCAGCTGGAGGTGTTGGGTTTTTCCCTTCCATAATTTCAGCTATCTGGCCTGCATCAAGAGTTTCATATTCCATTAAACTGCGCGTCATGAGCTCTACTTTATCTCGATTATCTTCCAAAATATTCTTAGCTCGAGCATATTGATCATCCAAAATTTTTGATACTTCGGTATCTATTAAATTGGCTGTTTGATTGCTCATTTTCGAGTTGGTATTGCCGCCTAAGCCTCCATTCGGCTGAGTATCGACATAAACACGTGTACCAAGCGCGTCACTCATGCCCCAGCGCGATACCATGTTATGCGCCATTTCGGTAGCACTCTCGAAATCACTAGAAGCGCCAGTGGTCATTTGCTTCATAAAAATTTCTTCAGCTATTCGGCCACCTAAGGCAACCGCGATGCGAGCATACAGAAACTCTCGGTCATAACCATAACGATCTTCTTCCGGTAAGTAGAAAGTCAAGCCAAGCGCGCGGCCACGGGGGATAATGGTAACCTTGTGTACTGGGTCGTATATATCTTTCAAGACTGCGCCGACAACCGCATGACCCGATTCATGATAAGCCGTATTTAAACGTTCCTTTTCTGGCATTACAATTGAACGCCGTTCAGCACCCATCATGACTTTGTCTTTAGCAAATTCAAAGTCTTCCATTTCAACTAACTTTTTGGCACCACGTGCCGCAAACAGAGCCGATTCATTGACTAAGTTAGCTAAGTCAGCACCTGAAAACCCGGGAGTACCACGCGCAATCACGGCCGCGTCGACTGTCTTGCCAATAGGCACCTTACGCATGTGTACTTTAAGGATCTGCTCGCGGCCACGAATATCAGGCAGTGGCACCACGACTTGGCGGTCAAAGCGGCCAGGCCTTAGTAGCGCCGGGTCTAACACGTCTGGTCGATTGGTGGCGGCAATCACAATAATGCCTTCATTACCTTCGAAGCCGTCCATCTCAACTAATAATTGGTTTAGTGTTTGCTCACGTTCGTCGTTACCACCACCGATACCGGCACCACGGTGACGGCCAACAGCATCGATTTCGTCAATAAAAATAATACATGGGGCACTTTTTTTAGCCTGCTCAAACATATCTCGTACGCGTGAGGCTCCAACACCCACAAACATCTCAACGAAGTCTGAACCTGAGATAGAGAAAAATGGCACTTTTGCCTCCCCCGCTATCGCCTTTGCTAAAAGAGTCTTACCCGTACCTGGGCTACCGGTCAACAAAACCCCGCTAGGCATACGACCACCCAATTTTTGAAAGCGTGAGGGGTCACGTAGAAACTCGACAATTTCTTGAACTTCTTCTTTCGATTCTTCAACCCCGGCAACATCATCAAAAGTGACGCGATTGGTATCTTGATCAAGTAACCTAGCCTTACTCTTGCCAAAACTCATTGCACCTTTGCCGCCACCACCGCCCTGCATTTGTCGCATCAGATAAATCCATACGCCAATGAATAGTAGAATAGGTAAAGTGTTGACCAAAATAGTGGTCAACAGTGAACGCCCTTCAGGCTGCTTAACTTCGAATTGGATACTGCGATCAACTAAGGTGTCTATCAACTTTTCGTCAAAACGAGTCATTACCGTCGAAAATTTTCCGCCAGACTTATAGTCACCTCTAATTTTCAGCTCACCCTCATCAATCAACAACGACTTGACGTTGTCATTTTTGACCTGCTGCATAAACTCGGAGTATTTCAACTCTTCAGCCGTGGTGCCGCTAGACGAGTTTTGATCTGCCAAAAACGAACCTACTATCAAGAAAAGTAAGCCAATAATAATTACGTTGGTTAGTCTATTCACTTCGTGATACCTTTAAGCGCCCTAAATTTAAGGGCAAATTAGTTTTTTAAATCCTACTAAGTGTATCAGCCTCGCATGAATTGGTGTGAGGTTGGCTACACATGAACGATGCTTAAGCAACAATTAAGTAAGTCTATTTTTGGCCAAAAAGTAATATTCACGACTTTTTGGCCTAGACGCAGCGGGTTTGCGTACCGCACCACTTTTATAGCGGCTTTTGACTTCGCGACGGTAGTAATGTGATGCGCTACCTTCAAACAATTTCACTAGTAAGTGACTGTTTGCCTTTAAGCGCATTTCACAGAAATACAGAACCGAATCCAATAGGCTTTCGTATAAAGCATCATCAGAACTACGAATACCTGTAATATTGGGGGCCATATCGGAGATTACAAGGTCAATTTTACGACCATCGAGTAATTGATCAACTTGTTTCAACACCTCTTCGTCTTGAAAGTCACCTTTGATAAAATGCACGTTGTCGATTGGGTCCATGTCCAGTAAATCTATTGCAATTGTAGTGACTTTAGCACCAAATTTTCGAGCAATATATTGTGACCAACCGCCTGGTGCTGAACCTAAATCGACCACCACCATACCAGTCTTTACTAAGCTGTCTTGTTCGTCAATTTCCTTGAATTTGTATACAGCACGTGACCGATACCCCTGACTCGTTGCCTTCTTAACATAAGAGTCGTTAATGTGGCGACGTGCCCATTCACCAGTTTTATTGCCTTTTCGTGCCATTTTGGATGTTTTTTCCCTGAGTTTAGGTAGAATCGCGCGTTCTTAAAGTATACCGCGTGAACTTAAAAGGTCGCGCAGCTAATAATTATCTCATTAAATGACGCTAACTGGAAAACAAAAGAACTACTTACGTGGAATTGCCCACAATCTTAACCCTGTTGTTATGATTGGAGGTAAAGGCCTAACCGATTCTGTGATGAACGAAATCGAATTAGCCCTAGATCAACATGAGTTACTCAAAATTAAAATGCCTGGCAATCAAAAAGCCGAGAAAGTCGCTTTACTAGCCCAGATCACTACTAAGTCTAATAGTGAACCAGTGCAGCTAATTGGTCGAGTCGCGGTAATTTACCGCGCCAGCGATAATGCTAGGATAACCATTCCGAGCATCTAAGCTTGCGCTTTAAACACGACCGGTAGGTATTGTAGATATTGTAGATATTGTAGATATTGTAGATATAAGCCGCCGCCTTAAATTAAACCGACAGCAAGGCTAACTAAGCTGGGCGATACCGAATATCCCAGCACTGGTTTTCTACATCCTTGCAGATCATCGCCTTAAGAGTCGTAACTAACTTCTAGTATCTCGTATGCTTTCTCCCCTGCTGGTGCGTCAAAGGTAAACTCGTCTCCTTCAAACTTACCAATCAAAGCACGACCAATTGGTGAGCTCAACGATATTTTACCTAAGCCGATATCGGCTTCTAAATCACCAACAACTTGATAGGTAACTTCCGCTTGTGCGCCTTCGTCATACAATTTAACCTTGGCGCCGAACACAACTTTACCTTGTACATTTAGCTTTGAGGTATCGATAACCTCGGCAATACCAAGATTTCCTTCCAGTTCCTTAATTCGGCCTTCGATAAAACTTTGTTGTTCGCGCGCAGCGTGATACTCAGCGTTCTCCGATAGGTCTCCGTGAGCGCGGGCTTCGGCAATCTCGTGAATAACTTTAGGGCGATCTTCGCTTTTCAGTTTTTTCAATTCAGCCTGAAGTTCTTCGGCGCCTTTTTTTGTTAGTAATACTCGATCCATTTTAATTCAGTTTTAAATTCTTGTAAGTTGCAATAATATTGGTACGAATGAGGAGATTAGTTAACAACAAAAAGCGCTTAAGAAGCCTGAACTTCCTAAACGCCAGCAATCTTGTTGTCTAACCGTCATCACGCCGTGAGCTTGAGCTTAGGGTGCTAGTATAGCTTGAGTGTTCTAAATGCTAATAGTTTTGTGCAGGTCCTGTAGCTTGCTAACGCGCATTTCTTCATGTGCTTTATGTCCCTCAACCATAGCACGAGCGGACGCAATATTGGTGAAGTAAGTTACCTTGTGCATCAATGCTTCGCGGCGAATCGTATACGAATCTTTAACCGTATTGTTGCTGCTAGTTGTATTAATCACTAAATTAGCTTGACCATCAATAATCATATCAACAATGTGTGGCCGCCCTTCAGCGACTTTGTTTACCGTTTGACACACTACTCCAGCTTTCTCAAACACCGCCGCTGTGCCGCGAGTAGCTACGATGGTAAAACCAGATACCGACAAATAAGCCGCTAATTCAATGGCGATGGCTTTATCAGAGTCTCGGACACTGAATAACACCGTACCGTGGCGTGGAATATCGGCGCCAGTGCCTTGTTGCGCTTTGTTATAGGCGGCTCCAAAGGTTGCCCCTACTCCCATCACTTCGCCCGTTGATTTCATCTCCGGGCTTAACAATGTGTCGACCCCTGGAAACTTTACAAACGGAAAAACGGCTTCCTTTACCGAGAAGTAAGGAGGAATAATTTCGTCAGTAACTCCTTGCTCGGCGAGGGTTATGCCCGCCATACAAAGTGCCGCCACCTTTGCAAGTGGTCGAGAAGTAGCCTTTGATACAAACGGCACCGTTCGGGAGGCGCGTGGATTAACCTCTAACACGTATATATCTGCCCCTTGAATCGCAAACTGAACATTCATAAGGCCGATAACATTTAACGCCAGAGCCATTTGTTTAGTCTGTTCGCGTAGCTCAGTCTTAATTTCTTCAGACAGGCTAAATGGCGGCAAAGAACAGGCTGAATCACCCGAGTGAACACCGGCTTCTTCAATATGTTCCATAATGCCACCGATGACAACGTCAGTACCATCACAAATCGCATCAACATCAACTTCAATGGCATCATTTAAGAATCGGTCTAACAGCACTGGCGACTCATTAGATACTTGGATCGCGGTATGCATGTAGTGCGACAGCGCGCTAGAGTCATGCACAATTTCCATCGCCCGCCCGCCCAACACATACGACGGACGAACAACTAGTGGATAACCAACTTCGTCAGCCAAAGCTAATGCCGTATCTTCACTTGAGGCGATACGGTTAGGCGGCTGCTTCAAGTTTAACTGGTTAAGCAAAGCTTGGAACTCTTCGCGATCTTCGGCGTCGTGGATCGCCTCTGGCGAGGTACCAATAATATTCGCGCCATGCGCTTTTAAAGGACGAGCTAGCTTTAACGGTGTTTGACCACCGTATTGCACAATAACGCCTGATGGGCTTTCCTTATGTATAATCTCGAGCACATCTTCCAGTGTTAGCGGCTCAAAATATAAACGATCAGAGGTATCGTAATCAGTTGATACGGTCTCTGGATTACAGTTGACCATAATGGTTTGATAGCCCGCTTCACGCAGCGCCATCGACGCGTGCACGCAACAGTAATCGAATTCGATACCTTGGCCAATTCGATTTGGCCCGCCACCGAGCACCATAATTTTGTTAGTTTGCTCTGGCTGCGACTCACACTCATGTTCATAAGTTGAGTACATATAGGCCGTCGCGGTTGAAAACTCAGCCGCACAAGAGTCGACTCGTTTATAAACAGGACGAATGTTTAAATCGTGACGCTTGGCACGCAACTGATCTTCACTCACACCCAAGATTTCAGACAAACGCACATCTGAAAACCCTTTGCGTTTTAAAGCAAACATTTGATCCGCGTCTAGCGACCCGATTTGCATGCCATGAATTTTCTGTTCGGTGAAAATCAGATCTTCAATTTCCGCTAGAAACCAAGGCTCTATACCCGTCGCCTCATGTACATCTTCAATTGACAAGCCTTCGCGAAAGGCGTCACCGATGTACCACAATCGATCAGCTTTGGGTACTCTGAGCGCGGCGCTCAAACGATCAGCTCGTTCACTGCCTGATAAATCACCAAGTTGCGGCTCAAAGCCATGACTGCCAATCTCTAAGCTGCGCATCGCTTTTTGTAACGACTCTTGAAAAGTACGGCCAATAGCCATCGCTTCGCCGACCGACTTCATCTGCGTGGTCAAGGTGTCATCTGCCTGTGGGAACTTAACGAAGTCAAAACGCGGTATCTTAGTAACCACGTAATCAATACTAGGCTCAAAAGAAGCGGGGGTTAGCCCACCCGTGATATCATTTCGCAGCTCATCTAAAGTGTAACCAACCGCTAGCTTAGCGGCTACTTTGGCGATTGGAAAACCTGTCGCTTTTGACGCCAATGCCGACGAACGCGAAACCCGTGGGTTCATTTCGATAATGATCATGCGGCCAGTTTTAGGGTCAATCGCAAACTGAACGTTTGAACCACCGGTATCAACGCCAATCTCTCGCAACACCGCAAGTGATGCGTCACGCATAATCTGATATTCTTTATCGGTTAATGTTTGCGCTGGCGCCACCGTAATCGAGTCGCCGGTGTGCACGCCCATTGCATCGAAATTCTCGATAGCACAGATTATAATGCAGTTATCTTCATGGTCGCGAACCACTTCCATTTCGTATTCTTTCCAACCGAAGATACACTCTTCAATCAGCAACTCATTGGTAGGAGAGGCATCTAAGCCACGCTCACAAATCTCAACAAATTCCTCTTTGTTATAAGCAATGCCACCGCCGGTGCCGCCCATCGTGAAGGATGGCCGAATGATAACCGGCAAACCAAGGCCGTCAAGAATCTCGAATGCTTGATCCATGCTATGGGCAATATCACCTTTGGCAATTTCTAGACCGATTTTTGTCATCGCTTTCTTAAATTTATTGCGATCTTCAGCTTTGTCGATTGCCTCTTTAGTGGCACCAATCATCTCAACATTGTACTTACTCAAAACGCCTTCACGATCTAAATCAAGAGCACAGTTTAATGCCGTTTGCCCCCCCATGGTCGGCAGCAATACGTCGGGCCGCTCGATCTCAATGATTTTCTCAACTGCTTGCCAGCTAATTGGCTCGATATAGGTTGCGTCAGCAAAACCTGGATCAGTCATGATCGTAGCTGGATTCGAATTCACTAGTACTACTCGATAACCCTCTTCTTTTAGGGCTTTACAGGCCTGAACACCTGAGTAATCAAATTCACACGCTTGGCCAATAATAATTGGGCCTGCGCCGATGATTAAGACGGTTTGAATGTCACTACGTTTTGGCATTTCTAAATCCTCTTAAGCTTTCGCATTGTGTTGGGTCATCATCTCGATAAACCGCTCAAATAAAGGCACGACATCCCTTGGTCCAGGGCTTGCTTCTGGATGCCCTTGAAACGAGAAGGCCGCCGCGTCGGTACGCGAGATGCCTTGAATTGTATTATCGAACAGAGAGCGGTGAGTCACTTCGAGATTGCTTGGCAAGTCGCTTTCTTGAACTGCGAAGCCGTGGTTTTGGCTGGTAATCATAACCTTCTTTGTGGCTAGATCTTGCACCGGGTGATTTGCGCCATGATGGCCAAACTTCATTTTCTCAGTTTTGCCACCAGATGCCAAAGCCAGAATTTGATGGCCCAGGCAAATGCCGAAAATAGGTATGCCTGCAGCAATAATCTCTTCAGTCGCCTTAATCGCGTAGTCGCAAGGCTCGGGATCACCCGGGCCATTCGATAGAAACACGCCGTCAGGCTTATGCTCTAAAACATCGGCCGCTGAGGTTTGCGCAGGAACTACGGTTACGGCACAGCCGAGCTGTACCAAGATTCGCAGAATATTGTGCTTAACACCAAAATCATAGGCCACCACGTTAAATTTACTATCCAGCTTATGGCCATAGCCGCCATCGAGAGTCCATTCGGCTTGAGTCCACTTATAAGACTCTTGAGTGGTCACCTGTTTAGCTAGGTCCAGACCCTTTAGCCCGGCAAAACCCTGAGCCGCCGCTATCGCCTCCTCGGCGTCGATATTATCGCCAGCAACAATGCAACCATTCTGAGAACCCTTCTCTCGCAGCACTCGTGTCAGTTGACGAGTATCTATATCGGCAATCGCGACAGTGTCATTGTCTTTTAGATACTCATCAAGGTTTTGAGTATTTCGCCAATTGTTGGCCATGCGTGGCAAATCGCGAATAATCAAACCGTTGGCGTAAACGAAGTTCGATTCTGTATCCTCTTGGTTGGTACCTGTATTGCCTATATGAGGATAGGTTAAAGTGACCAGTTGTTGAGAGTAGGAAGGGTCAGTCAGAATTTCTTGGTAACCCGTCATTGAGGTATTAAATACCACCTCGCCTACCGATTGACCTTCTGCGCCAATTGACTGCCCCCAAAACAAGGTGCCGTCTGCGAGTGCTAGTAATGCCGTATATTTCACGATTCGAGCCTTTTTATTTTTAATTTGAACGTTGATGAGCACGCAAAATTTATCAAAGTTAATTTAGAAGGCGGTAAAACCCACTTAAAAAAAGGGAGAAGCCTTAACAGGCTTCTCCCTTTTTGAAATTTTATCAACAAAAACCATTAGCGCCACTGGCGACCCAATAGGGTTTGGAGAGCATTTTATATGGCCTTTTCATCGGGGCGTATTCTAGCCAAGCACACCGATAGATGCAATATTAAAGCAGCTTAAAATTACAATAAAATCAGCACACGCCCGACGTCATTCGAGGACAACACAAAATTTAATCGCGCAAACCTAATACGTCTTGCATGTCATAACAGTTTGCCGGCTTATCCGCCAACCACATAGCCGCCCTTACCGCTCCTTTAGCAAAAGTCATGCGTGATGACGCCTTGTGGGTTAGCTCAACACGCTCGCCATCACTTGCGAACAAAACCGTATGATCGCCCACCACATCACCGCCACGTACCGTAGAGAAGCCTATAACCTCTCTGTCACGCGGTTCACTGATACCTTCTCGCCCGTAAACAGCCACTTGGTTTAAGTCTCGGCCTAGTGTCGTTGCGATAACCTCACCTAAACGCAAAGCAGTGCCCGAAGGCGAATCGACTTTATGACGGTGGTGGGTCTCTATAATTTCGATGTCAGAGTCAGCCGCTAAAACTTCTGACATTTGTTTGAGCAGGTGAAAACACAGATTCATACCAACACTCATATTAGCCGCAAACACAATCGATATAGACTCACCTGCCTTGCTTAGCACTTGCTTCTCGATATCACTAAAACCAGTGGTGCCTATTACCATTGACTTTCCATGCGCTTGGCAATATTCGAGATTACTAAGAGTCGATTGGGTGCTGGTAAAATCAATCAATAGATCAAAATCGGCCTGCTCAAGAGTGCCAACAACGGCTATATTAAGCTTGCCTAGACCAGCCAGCTCACCTGCATCTGCTCCCAGCAAACTACTTGCTGGGCGCTGTATTGCAGCACTTAACTTAATCTCATCTTGCGGTGCTAATGCAACCGCCTGGATAAGGCTTCTACCCATTCTGCCGGCAACGCCAGCGACTGCAATATTAAGCACTTGAGTTACTCACTATAAATTGTTAGAAAACAGGGATTTCAAACTGCGAAACCAGCGACGTTAACGTCATACCCGCTGATAGCAAAGGCACACTTAGCTTTAACGAAAAACATCTTTAATTTTACCGAACATGCCGTCATTAGCGTTCGATCGCGAAAATTCTTCTAAATCAAATTGAGCGGCAACTCGTAAAATATTTAAATCATGGCAGGCGTTAACCAAACCGTAAACAACGCTGCGGCTATAACCAGATTTTTGCAATAAACTATTCGGACTTTCAGCTTGGACAAAAAGCATAGTACATAATTTTAGCAACATATTGTCCAGTTCTAGCAAATCAAAGTGTGGCCACCGCTCAAGAATATACTCTGTCTTTGGGTCCAAGTCGCTGGCCAAGGTATGGCTCTTATTGGCAATTGTGTTAGCCCAGATTAGTCGGCTGAGAGGAAATGCCTTTATTTCTTCGCTCGGTCGCCACTTGGCTGCTAGCGAACACTTAGTAATGGTCTTTCTACGCAGAGCCTCGGTCCATTTACCGGGCTCCCTATGCGAGTAAACCAGTTCACGCGCGGGCCTAACGACCAGCAGTTGTTCCCGAGCAGAGTATATCTCAGCGTCTTCAAGCCAAAACTCATGACCAGGCTTAACCACAGAGCCAGACGCAAGTGCTATAGATATTAGCGCTTCAGCCTCTGCATCAACGTCACTCGATTCACTTTCAATTGACTCAGAGTTTTCCTCGACTCGGTCTTCAATTTCAGCCTCACTCATCTCCCAAACATCTAAACTATTGGTTTCGATAATTAGAACACTATTAACTGATCCACTTTCGTCGTCGGCAATCATAACAACCGCTTTCGAAAGATCGATGCCTTTATCGCCATCCTTAAAGCCTTTCACATCGTCATCTATCTCCACATACTCGCTATTAGTGAAGCTGTGATAATCGATGCTTAAATTATCCAGCTCATAATCAAAGGCGTCAGCCTCAGCAGACCCACCCAGCTTTAGAGGATCCGTCTTAGACCTTTTATCCATTTTAGCAAGGACAAACTCCATGACCTGCGGTAAACCGCTCTCAACAGAACCATCGGGTTGACCGCCGGCTTCTAAATTTAGTCTCGTTAACTCAGTCTTGAAGTCGCTCCATTGCACCGGACGAACAATATAACCTCTGGCCTTATCTAACTCATTACCAACCCTAATAGTTGGCAAACTGCCGAGCGCTGTCTCTGTAGAAAAATCATAGCTCGAATCGGCGATCACAATATCTGGGCTTCCTTCAAAATCACTATTTTCTTTCAAAATAACGACTTGATATTCAAGCTCATTCTTCGCCAAGTTCAAGAATGACTTAAACAAAATTTGTTCTTTCTTTTCAATACCTTTGAAAACTAGATATTTGATTTCAGTGGTCACAGGAATACTCGCTATCTATACACTTATGCCTAATTAATTTGTGACGATCCTATTCTTAACCGCCTATCGCTTGACTCTATTAACTCAGTTGCCTGAACAAAACTCCATCTATTTACAGATTAAATACTTGGCTAGCCAGTTAGCCGCTAACGAAAGCTTTCCCATTGCCCACAATTAGGACAAAACCAATACATAGCTTTGGTGTCAAAACCACAGCCAACACAAGTATACTCAATCTTTTTGGATTTTGCGCGACTCAGCATTTTTTTTAGTAATACCGCGCTGCGATCATCGCTAAGTTTGTTTGCCACTAACGCGGTATTTAGGTAGCTTGCGAGTGGCGAGCTGATGCCTTTATTGCTCGATGTATCTATTATGTGATCAATAGACGCAGATTCACCAAGAATGCTCTCGAGTGACTGCTGCCATACCGCGAACGAGTCAGCATTCTTTGGAACTACCGAGACATTAAGTATATAGTTTTCTAAACCATCCGAGTCGCCGGTAACACTAAAGCTAGCAATCATTTTTTCAACAATAAGCTCGGCAAAAGTGGGATGCGAATCGGCTAATGTCAACCACAACTCTCTGGCGCCGACGTGATCACCTTCGGCAGACCGCAGGTCGCCTCGCAGCAAAAGGCCTCGCGCAATCGACGGATATTCGCTACGAGCATTGCGTAAGTGATGCCTTGCGATCTGCAAGTCACCGATACCAATAGACAGTTCTGCTAATTCGCAATAATAGTGGGCAACCTGTTTGTTAACATTTCGACGTTCACCTCTTTTTAACAAGCGCAATACATCGATTGCCTTTTGCCATTCCTTCTCTTGCTCGTAGATACCAACCAAGCCCTCGACGGCTAGCACCCTATAACCAGTTGAGTCTTTAAGTTCGCTAAAAAGGTTTTCGGCTCTATCCAACCAACCGGCCTTATAATAGTCATGGGCAAGCTCATGAATTGCTTGCATTCGCTGATCGTCAGTAAGGCTCGGTCGCGCAATTAAATTCTGATGTATTCGAGTAGCTCTATCTACCTGACCTTTACGCCGAAACAAACCGCCTAGCGCAAGATGCAGCTCGACAGTTTCGCTGTCAACCTCTAGAGCTTTAATAAATACCTCTATTGCCTTATCAGGCTCTTCGTTTAAAAGAAAATTAAGGCCCTTAAAATACTCATTATTAACCGCCGGCTTTGGCCCGAAGCCGAGCTTCAAAAATAGCCAGCGACTTCCCATCGCGCCCAATAAAAAGGCCAGCGCTATAGCTGGCCAAGTCCAGTTCCACTGCGATAAAAAACTCACTTCTAATAAGCCTCGATTTTACACATAGGCAAGCTCTAAGCTTCGTCCTTCATGGGCTGAGTTATCGGCGCCGATCTAAGGTTTTGAACCTCTTTTTCAACTCTTGCTAGTTCGCGCTTAGTTTTACCGACCTGCATCTTATTTCGAACCACAGAAAAGCTCATTAACAATAACCCTAGCAACATTCCGACCACAAAAGGCACCAGCAAGACAACAAATAAGTCTACTTCTCGTTCGAGATCAAAATAATAACGCAACGTCACTGCGTCTGGATTCTTTAGATTTAGTGTCAATGCGAATAGCGCGAAGACAAGAAACAAAATGATTGATAATATTTTTTTCATAGACTAATTCGCCTAGTTCCTATTTATCTAATAAATGCGATGGCTTGATTAAGAATTAAAGGCGTCAACTCGCTCTTTTAATTCCTTGCCAGGCTTAAAATGTGGTGAAAACTTATCTTCAACTGCCACCGACTCGCCTGTCTTCGGATTACGCCCGACTCGGGCTGGTCGATAATGCAAAGAGAAGCTTCCAAAACCACGTATCTCAATGCGGTCGCCGTCTTCGAATGCATTACCCATTCGCTCTAATACAGTTTTAACCGCTAACTCGACATCGCGATGCGCTAAATGTGGCTGCTTATCTACCAATGACTCTATCAGCTCAGATCTTGTAATTGTTGGTGTTTTAATCATCACCCTGTTACCCATTGATTAATTTTTAGGCAGCTAAGTATAAATAGCCGAACGCAAAGGCGCAATAACCTTAGGTGCAAAAAATAGATCTAAGTTACTGATATTGTTTCATTTATAGTAAAAATAGTTAGGATTAAATTTACAAACGTAAAAAAACCTTGGCCAACGCTAGTCGACCAAGGCTTCTTTGCTGAGGAGCCTTGTGTTAAAACACGAGGTTCTCAGACATCCCAAACAGCTTACTTATTAAGTGACTGCTTAAGTTTTTCAGCTAACAAGCTGCCGCTACCTGATTCACTAGAACCACTACCGTACTCTTGAATCGCTTCACTTTCGTGTTGCGCCTCCAAAGCTTTAATCGACAGAGAGATGCGACGGGTCTTACGGTCAATAGCCGTAATCTTAGTCTCAACTTCTGTGCCTACTGGGTAGAGTACAGACGCATCTTCAATGTGATCACGTGAAATTTCAGCAGCACGAAGGTAACCTTCAACGCCTTGCTCGATTTCAATAGTAACGCCGCGAGCATCTGCTTCTTTAACAGTACCGTTGACAACCGCGCCTTTAGAGTTAGTGGCCACAAAATCTGTGAACGGATCGCCAGACACTTGCTTTACACCTAGAGAAATGCGCTCACGATCAGAATCAACCGCTAGTACAACAGCTTCAAGCTCGTCGCCTTTTGCAAAGTTACGAATTACATCTTCGCCTTCTTCGTTCCAAGAAAGATCGCTCAAGTGAATTAGACCATCAATGTTGCCGTCTAAACCAATAAATACGCCGAAATCAGTGATCGATTTGATCTTACCAATAACTTTGTCACCTTTCTTATGAGTCGCTGCGAAGCTATCCCAAGGATTTGAACGACACTGCTTCATGCCCAGAGAGATCCGACGACGTTCTGGATCGATTTCAAGCACAACAACTTCAACTTCGTCGTTTACTTGACATACTTTGCTTGGGTGAATGTTTTTGTTAGTCCAATCCATTTCTGAAACGTGAACTAAGCCTTCAACACCATCTTCCAACTCAACGAAAGCACCGTAATCGGTGATGTTTGTCACTTTACCGTAATGGCGAGTGTCAACCATAAAACGACGTGCTAGATCTTTCCATGGGTCATCGCCCATTTGCTTGATACCTAGAGATACACGTGCTTTTTCTTTGTCAAACTTCAATACTCGAGCTTCGATATCTTGACCAACTTCCAAAATCTCAGAAGGATGCTTAACGCGCTTCCAAGCCATGTCAGTGATGTGTAGCAAGCCGTCGATACCGCCTAGGTTGATGAAAGCACCGTAATCGGTAAGGTTCTTAACGATACCTTTAACGATTTGGCCTTCCTCAATTGTTCTAAGTAGCTCTTCACGCTCAGCACCCAACTCGTTCTCAACCACAGCGCGGCGAGATACAACAACGTTGTTGCGTACTTTATCGATCTTGATAACTTTCAACTCTAAGTCACGGTTTTCAAGATACGCAGAATCTTTCACAGGACGCACGTCAACCAAAGAACCCGGTAGGAAAGCACGGACATTTTGTAGAGATACGGTGAAGCCGCCTTTTACTTTGCCTGTGATTTGACCAACAACGATGTCTTCGTTTTCGTGTGCTTTTTCTAGCTCAGCCCAAACGCGTACGCGTCGTGCTTTATCGTGAGACAGTTTCGTACGGCCATAACCGTCTTCAACGCTTTCGATGGCAACTTCTACTAAATCGCC
>JBLHRL010000071.1:0-14703 GCA_047625975.1 Arenicella sp. | reverse complement strand
GCTGGAAAACACAGCGCTGGAAAGCGAAGAACTTGAATTTCATCCTCCGGTCGACAACCCTGGCAGCCCGCTGCCAGAAAATGACGAACATGTTTCTCAAGGTCGTTTTGAACAAGTATTAAGGGCAGGTCATTTTGCTGTAACCAGTGAAATTGCACCGCCAGACTCAGCCGACGCAGATCAAGTATACGAGCGCGCTCAATTGTTCGACGGTGCCTGTGATGCAATTAATGCGACGGACGGCTCGGGAGCTAATTGCCATATGTCGAGCGTTGCCGTATGTGCTTTGTTATCACACGTTGGCTATTCACCGATTTTACAAATTTCTTGCCGCGATAAAAACCGTATCGCAATTCAAGGCGACGTACTCGGCGCTGCGGCAATGGGCGTTTGTAATGTGTTAGCGCTTACTGGTGATGATGTGTCTTCTGGCGACCACCCAGAGGCCAAACCGGTATTTGATTTAGACAGCGTGTCTTTACTAACAACGATTAGAATCATGCGCGATGAATCTCGATTTTTGAGTGGACGCAAGTTAGATAAAGCACCTAAAGTATTTGCTGGATCGACGATTAATCCGTTTGTACCGCCGGTCGACAACCGAGTTAGGCAGTTGCAAAAAAAGATTAATGCCGGCGCCGAATTTATTCAAACCCAATATTGTTTTGACATGCCTGTCTTAAAGTCGATGATGCAGCAGGCGGTTGACATGGGTTTAACTGAGCGCGCATTTATCCTCGCCGGTGTCGGAACCCTCGCGTCAGCAAACACCGCGCGTTGGTTACGCACTAATGTGCCAGGTGTGCATATCCCTGACCATATAATTGAGCGCTTAGAAGGCGCTAAGAATCAAAAAACCGAAGGCCAGAAAATTTGTATTGAATTGATGCAAGAGTGTAAACAGATCGAAGGCATCAGTGGTGTGCATGTAATGGCATACCGTCAAGAGCAATACGTTGCTGAAATGGTGAAGGAGTCAGGTGTACTAGAAGGGCGTCAAGCCTGGGCACCTGGATATTAATAAAGACAAATAGAGATGCAGCAATGACTAGAACAGTTTTATCGTCACCAAATAGAGAAGTCATCATTGGCTTTGGTCGCCCGTTTACCATGATCGGTGAACGTATTAATCCGACTGGACGCAAAATTCTAGCGGCTGAAATGAAGCTAGGCGATTATAGTCGCGTCGAATCAGATGCAATCGCTCAAGTAGCCGCAGGCGCGCAAATGCTTGATATCAACGCCGGTATCCCGTTGGCCGATGAGCCAGCCATTTTGGCTGAGGCAATTCGCCGCGTACAAGCGGTTGTTGATGTACCGCTGTGTATCGATTCATCAATAATTGAAGCACTAGAGGCTGGTTTAGCGGCCTATCAAGGTCGTGCATTGGTTAACTCAACCACCGCCGAAGAAGAAGTGCTAGAGCGGGTGTTACCGCTGGTAAAGAAATATGATGCTGCAGTAGTTGGTATTTCAAATGACGAAACGGGTATTTCCGAAGACCCTGATGTACGTTTCGAGATTGCCAAGCGTATTGTTGAGCATGCGGCTGACTATGGCATCAAGGCCGCCGACGTAATTATCGATCCATTAGTTATGCCGATTGGTGCGATTGGTGGTGCCGGTCAACAAGTGTTTGCTTTGTGCAAACGCCTGCGCGAAGAATTGAAGGTTAACACTACTTGTGGAGCCTCAAATATAAGCTTTGGCTTGCCTAATAGGCATGGCATTAATAACGCTTTTTTACCAATGGCCATGGGCGCTGGAATGACTTCAGCGATCGTTAACCCACTACATGAAGGTTTGGTTCAAGCCGTGAGAGCGGCTGATGTATTGGCGTTTAATGATCCGGACTGTAAGCAATGGATCCTGAATTATCGTGAGCCTGCTAAAGAAGGCGAAGCTGAAGGCCGTCGTCGCAGCCGTCGTCGTAAAGTCTAAAACAACGGCTTGCATAGAGAGAAAAGTGATTATGTCTAAACCAATCAAGGGCTCTTGTTGTTGCGGCGAAATCACCTATGTTGCCAAGGCTAGTCAGCCTATATGGTACTGTCATTGCCAGCAATGTCGTAAAATGACTGGCCATCACATGGCGGCCGCGCAAGTCAAATTAGACGACATTATGATTATCGGTGAGGCCAAATGGTACTACGTATCGGATTCATCAAGGCATGGTTTCTGCGCAAACTGCGGCTCTCAGATGTTCTGGCGAAACGACAATAATGACTTTCTTAGTATCACTGGAGGTAGCATCGATGAAGCTCCTAAGCTGCATATTGCAGGCCATGTTTTTGTTGGTGAAAAAGGTGATTATTACGAGATCTCGGGCGACGAAAAACGCTATATTTGCTGGGATAGTTCAATCTAACACTCATGATATCGATGCTTAAAAATTATGTCTGACTTTTTGACTAAAAATATTACGGAAACGATGCAAGAGCCGATTCCAGAGGCCGGTTCGGTGCGGCAAACTAAGCGTGTGGTGTTTACGCCATCGGGTTTGTCGGCGGATGCTGAACTCGGCTCAACTCTGTTAGAAACAGCGCAAGACACCGGAGTCGCGATTCGGTCTCTTTGTGGCGGTAATGGTAACTGTCGCCAATGTTGGATCGAAGTGTCTGAAGGCTCACATCCCAAGCATGGAGTTGAATGCTCGGCCGACAACCTGTCACCGGTGACTGAACTTGAAGAGCGTATGTACCAGCGTAATGATAAGTTCAAAGGTTTACGTCTAGCGTGCCGAACCCGAATTTTGGGCGACTTAGTGGTTGATGTTCCTGAGCGTAGCCAAGAAAATCTAGCCTATATTTCGAAGAAAAATGTGGCTCGAGAATTTGATGTTGCGTCGGTCATTAGCGTGGTTGATATTGAGCTAGCTGAAGCGACAATGGACACCAACCCTTCCGCCACTGAAAACATATTAGAGCGACTCGCTGAGCAATCAATCACTGCCAGCTTTGACCATCGGCTACTCAGAGGCTTGCAACCGCTAGTGCATGAGAGCAAAGGTAAACTCAGCGTTGCTATTCGCGACCAACATCATGTGGTTGGTGTATACCCACAAGGCGAAGCACGAATAATTGGTGCTGCAGTTGATATCGGTTCAACTACATTAGCGCTTTATGTTCACGATCTAGTGTCGGGAGAATTACTTTATGAAACCTCGGCGATGAATCCGCAGATTCAATTCGGCGAAGATTTAATGAGCCGAGTTTCGTATGTAATGATGAACAAAGGTGGCGACCAAAAGCTTACTAATGCCGTTCGTCGAAAGCTTACCGAGATGTTTCATGAAGCCTGCAAGCAGCTTGAGATGGCGCATGATAAGTTATTAGAAGTGGTGCTAGTTGGTAACCCAATAATGCATCACCTGTTCTTTGGTATTTCGCCGGTAGAGCTTGGCCAAGCGCCCTTTACCCTGGCGATTCGTGAATGGCTAGAGATGACCGCTTCCGAGGTTGGCTTAGATCTGTATCCGACTACTCGCATAGCGTTTCTGCCGTTAATCGCCGGCCACGTTGGTGCTGATACATCAGCTGCTTATTTGAGTGAAATTGAAACGATGCAAAGTCAAACTACTTTGCTCGTTGATATTGGTACTAATGCCGAAATTATGTTGGCTAAGAACGGCGTTGTCTACGCGACTTCATCGCCAACTGGTCCCGCTTTTGAAGGCGCTGAAATAAGTTCGGGTGTGCGCGCTTCTCATGGTGCCATTGAACGCATTCGTATCGACCCTGATACGCTTGAGGTTACCTTTAAGGTAATTGGGGTTGACGCGTGGTCAAATGAAGCCGCATTTGCAGCTGCGCAACCTCGAGTCATTGGTATTTGCGGTTCAGGCATTATCGAAGTGATGGTCGAAATGGCCAAGGCCGGATTGATAGATCAAACGGGTTTGTTTGTGCAAGCTAAAGCGCCAGAAAAATTTGATACTCGGCCGAGTGAAGATGGCTCCACGGTGCGTTTTATGTTGATCGATCAAGGTGATAATTCGATCTATGTAGAACAAACTGACGTACGTTCGATTCAGCTTGCCAAAGCGGCGTTATCGGCTGGCGTACAATTGTTAATGGACTACCTCGAATGCGAAGAGTTCGATCAAGTTCTGTTGGCTGGCGCTTTTGGCTCTCATCTAGATCCAGTATTTGTCGCCGATCTAGATATTATTCCAAGCGCCAAGCGGGAGCAGATTCGCTCAGTTGGTAATGCCGCCGGGATCGGTGCAACTAAGGCGTTGCTAAGCAGTAATGAGCGTCAGCGTGTTATCGATGCAGTCAAGCAGGTACGCAAGATTGAAAGTGCCAATGAACCTAAATTTCAAGATTACTTCGTCGCCGGCATGACCTTCTCAGTATCACCAGTTGCGACTCAAAATTTGCAGAGAAATCGCCGACGTCGTCGAAGCTAGAATTGTTACAAATATAAGAAAAAACGAATTAAAACTAGAGGAATTTATCATGGCCAAAGAACGTAGAGGCGGCGGCCGAAGCCGCAGAGTAGCTCAGGTTGCAAGTGAAGAGTCGACTGCTCCAGCTTATATTAAACGCAAGATTCCTTACTATGAAGTGTTGGACGATACATCATTGAGCGTGATCGAAAACAATGCTGAAATCATTCTTGAAGAAATCGGTATCAACTTTACCGATGATGAAGAAACGATGGATATTTTTCGTGATGCGGGCGCTTCTATTGATGGTGACCGCGTACGTTTTCCTAGAGGAATGTGTCGTGATTTAATTCAAGCGACTGCGCAAAAAGAATTTACCCAACACGCTCGAAACCCCAAGCGCAATGTACAGATTGGTGGCGATAATATTGTCTTGGTACCGGCCTATGGCCCTCCGTTTGTCTATGACCTCGATGGCGGCCGACGATACGCGACGATGGAGGACTTTCAGAACTTCGTAAAGCTCGCCTACATGTCTGAAAACTTGCATCATTCTGGTGGCACTATTTGTGAGCCAGTTGATTTGCCGGTTAATAAACGTCACTTTGATATGGTTTACGCCCACCTTAAGTATTCGGATAAGCCATTCATGGGTTCAGTTACAGCGCCTGAGCGTGCTGAAGATTCAGTTGCCATGGCGAAAATCGTTTTTGGTGATGAGTTTGTCGATCAAAATTGCGTAATGATTAACCTGATTAACGCTAACTCGCCGATGGCCTTTGACGGCACCATGGTTGGCTCATTAAAGGTCTATGCACGCAATAACCAAGCTTGTATCGTCACGCCATTTATTGTTGCTGGTGCGATGTCACCTGTATCCGCCGCGGGTGTTTCCGCACAAAGCTTAGCCGAAGGGCTGGCGGGCATGTCTTTAGTGCAGCTGATTCGTCCCGGTGCGCCAATGATCTACGGCAATTTTGTTAGCTCAATGTCAATGCAATCAGGCGCGCCGACCTTCGGTACTCCTGAAGCGGCGCAAGTGATGAATATTGGTGGTGCACTTGCGCGCCGACTTGGTGTTCCGTTTAGAAGCGGCGGTGGTTTTACCTCATCTAAATTGCCTGACGCTCAAGCTGGCTATGAAGCGGCTAATACCATGAACGCGACGCTAAATGCGGGTGTCAACTTTGCACTGCACACAGCCGGGTGGTTAGAAGGTGGTCTAGCCATGGGTTATGAGAAATTTATTATGGATGCCGATCAAGCGGGTATGTTGCGAGTGTCGGCTGAAGGCGTCGATATGAGCGAGAATGGTCAGGCGATGGATGCGCTGCGTGAAGTTGGGCCAGGCCAGCACTTCCTTGGCTGTGACCATACTCAAAAGAACTTTAAAACGGCATTCTACCCATCCAGTATTTCAGATAATAATAGTTATGAAGCGTGGGTTGAAGATGGTAGCCAAGATATGCAAAAGCGGGCCAACACGCAGTACAAAAAAATGTTGGCCGACTATACCTTGCCGCCACTTGATGCTGAAATCGATGCCAAACTGATCGCTTTTATGGAGCAGCGTAAGGCAAGTTTTGAGGATTCAAATATTTAGATAGTGAAATGTTGGGCTCTGTTCGCACTCAGGACAGAGCCTTTCGTCAAACCGCAATGGAATGCTTGGTGGTAAATGATAGCTAAACTTTAAGCTACAACAGTAGTAGTTAAGTTACGCTACAACTATTTATGGTATCGTGCTCTACTTGCTAAAAATCCTCTTAAGTAGACCTCTTTTTATATGAATTATTTACCTGCGTGCCGACTCAGTTTGATTGTACTGGCCTCGTTGTTTACAACGATTAGTAGTGCTTCTGATCCTTTGGAAGAAGTGTCGGTAATAGGCACTCGCTCGCCACAACCTACCTCTCTACAAGCGGCTAATGTGACGCTGATAGGTAGCGAAGACCTAGAACGTGTTAGCCCTGTTCATATTCAACAGATCCTGAATCGAGTGCCCGGCGTAAGTTTTCAACGTGGCAACGGTCAGGAATCACTACCATCGATACGTTCAGCGGTAGTCACGGGAGCAGGGGCTTGCGGCAGCGTGTTAATTCTCGAAGAATCTATTCCTGTGCGTGGCGCGGGTGCATGCAATCTCAATGAACTTTTTGATACCCATTTTGAGCAAGCAGAACGGATAGAGGTTGTTCGAGGCGCTAACACCGCTTTCTATGGCTCAAATGCACTGACGGGTAGTGTCAATGTAGTGTTGCCGAGCGAAGGGCAAGACCAAGCTTGGTTAGAGCTGGGGGCTAATAATTATGTTCGAGCTAAAGCAGCGGTTTCTTATAATGGTGGGCGAGTTTATGCGACCATTACCGATGATGGCGGCTACCGCGACGACTCAGGCTATAACCAGCAAAAATTAAGTTGGCGACACGCGCAGCAGCTTGGGCGTTGGCAGCTAAAAGCAGGCGCAAGCTACACTAGCTTAGATCAACAGACTGCGGGCTTTATTGTCGGTCGAAATAGCTACAAAGATAGAACTTTGGCGCGCCAAAATCTAGACCCCGAAGCATTCAGAAAAACTAATTCATTGCGCGCATGGCTAACAGCGTCGACTGAATTAGAAAACGGCGCTAACGCCAGTGGTACGGTTTATGTTCGTGACACCGACATGGATTTTCGCCTGCACTTTTTACCGGGTGATCCGCTAGAGCAAAATGCTCAAAGCGGTTTTGGTTGGCAGTCGGCGATTAATATTAAAGTAAAAGAGTCACTTAATTTGACCATTGGCTTCGATGGTGATCTTACCGATAGTGAACTACAGCAAACCCAAGACCAGCCAACTCTAGGATCGGCATTTCTAAGAGCAACTATTCCAACAGGAGTGCATTATGACTACCAAGTTGATGCGCAACAAATGGGCTTATTCACACACGCCGACTGGTCGCTTGCAGAGCGTTGGAGATTAGTCGCCGGTGCTCGCTTAGAAAAAACTAAATATAGCTACGATAATTTAAGCTTAAACGGGCGAACTCGCGATGACGGTAGTAAATGTGGCTTTGGAGGCTGTCGATACAGTCGTCCGGCTGATCGTGATGATAGCTTTACGCACTTATCACCGAAGCTTGAACTGCATTACAACGCTAACGACGCTTGGCGATTTTCTTTGGCGCTAGCTGATTCCTTTCGAGCGCCTCAAGCCACTGAGCTTTATCGTTTACAGCGCGCGCAAACAGTCGCAGATCTAGATATTGTTGACGCGGTTAGTGTCGAGCTAAGCGCTAAATATCAAGTAGACTCACTACAATTCAGCGCCTCAATTTACCGACTAGATATCGACAACCTAATTATTCGTGATAGTTCTTTCTTCAACGTCGACGGTCAAAGCACGCTCAGTCACGGTGTCGAGTTTAGCTTCGAACAAGCGCTGAATATACGTTGGTCGTGGAGAGCGATAGGCTCATTTGCTGAGCATCAATACACGTCTGATCTAATCGTTGGTGATAGAAATTTTAACGGCAATGCTGTGGATACAGCCCCCGAATTTTTCGGTAGCCTATTCTTAACTTGGCAAGCAACCCCTATGGCTAGCGTCGAGATGGAAATACAACGCATGGGAAGCTATTACTTGGATCCGAGTAATGATAGCGAGTACCAAGGCCATACTTTGGTCAATGCCAGAGTAGATTACGCTTTAGATGATCACTGGGCTTTTGGTTTACGTTTACTCAATGCTACCGACCAACGTTATGCCGAGCGAGCCGACTTTACTAGCTTTACTGATGAGCGATATTTTCCTGGACAGCCTCGATCGCTATTTGCGGAAGCACGCTATCGTTTTTGATATTGGTCAATATAATATCTTTTATTAAGCGATTTCTATAATAATAAAAATGAGATTAGACATTCAGTGCAGACAGTAAAAACAGTTGTTATTGGGTCGGGCTTTGGTGGCTTGTGTATGGGCATCAAGCTTAAGCAAGCGGGTGACGATGATTTTATTATTCTCGAAAAGGCCGATGATTTAGGCGGTACTTGGCGAGAAAATACCTACCCAGGAGCTGAGTGTGATATTCCTTCAGCGCTCTATAGCTATTCATTTGAGCATAATGCAGAGTGGCAATCTAAATGGTCGGGCCAACAGCAAATCCTTAAGTATCAGCATGACACTGCCGCCAAATATGGCTTAGATCGACATCTCAAGTATCAGCAACAAGTAATCGCTTTGGTATTCGATGAGAGTGAGTTGAGATGGACCGTTAGCACTTCTGATGGCGCTCAGTTCAAGGCTCAGCATGTGGTTTGCGCTATTGGCCAGTTGCACAAGCTTGCGACCCCTGTATTTGCCAATGCTGAGAAGTTTCAAGGTGCGGTGTTTCATTCTGGAAAATGGGATCACTCGGTTGATCTCAAGGATAAAAAAGTAGTCGTTATTGGTAATGCTGCAAGTGCCGTTCAGTTTATTCCAGAAATTGCTAAAATTGCCAAACAGCTGACTATATTTCAACGCAGCCCGAATTGGATTCTGCCAAAAGTTGATCGCCCTTACTCAGGTTTTGAGCAACGTGTATCGGCCAAATATCCACTCATGGCAAAGCTGTATCGGCGATGTCTCTGGGCTTTAGGTGAATACGGCGTGCTGCCAGCAATCAAAGGTAACCGTATTTCAAAATGGTTAGTTAGGAAAGCCTGCTTGGGTAATTTGAATAAGCATGTCAGCGACCCCGAGCTCCGAGAGAAGCTCACGCCTGATTATCCAGTTGGTGCAAAGCGGGTACTCTTCAGTGATCACTATTTTCCGGCATTAGCGCTCGATAACGTTAATTTGAACACCGCTGGTGCGACATCATTTAGCGCCAAAGGCGTAGTCGATAAAGCAGGCGATGAAACTCAAGCAGAGGTAATTATCTATGGAACTGGTTTTCAGACTAACCCGTTTCTTGCCGACATCGAAGTTTCTGGGATCGGGCAACGAAGTATCAGGGATGCCTGGAGCAACGGCGCACAGGCTTATCTAGGAGTCTCTACCAACGGCTTTCCGAATCTACATTTACTGTATGGCCCAAATACTAATCTTGGACATACTTCGATTATCATTATGCTTGAAGCACAAGCTGACTTCGTGATTCAGGCGATGTGTCATTTAGATCAAGTATCGAAGCAAACTTGCGAGGTGAAAAATGAGGTTGAACAGACGTATAACCTAGAGTTGCAGACTCGGCTGTCGAGCATGGCATTCAGTAAGATTGAAAACAGTTGGTATAAAGACGGCGATAAAGTTACTAATAATTGGGCAGGTGGCACCCGTGAGTATGTTATGCGTTTGAAAAAAATAGACATGGCGGCTTACACGTTAAGCTAAGAGTAGACTAATAATACTGAGTGAAAATAGGAGTTTGAATGAGCGAAACGAGAAATCTTTGGGACTTCGTGTATCAAGAATTTGGTGTAAAGAATCCGCCTCTAGATGAGACCGCGCTCAGTCTCTATGTAGAAACTCATGCCGAGCAGATTCCAGCGTTCCCGGCAATTCGATATTTTGACCTTGAAATCAGCTACCAACAACTAAACTGGCAAGCGAATAAACTCGCCAATGTATTGGTCGAACTAGGCGTTACTAAAGACGATGTTGTCGGCTTTCATATGCCTAATATCCCGCAATATGTTCTAGGCTTTTTAGCGGTATCCAAGATCGGTTGTGCTGGTTCAGGAGTGTCACCGATGTTGGCGCCAGTTGAGCTGGCATATCAAGTATCCGATGCGAATATAAGCGTGCTGATATCGTTAGACGGGCTTACCAATACCAGTGTAGTCGCGATGCAGGAAATGCCAGCGTGTTTGAAAGCTGTGATCGTTACCAAAGCGGCTGATTATTTAGCACCTAGTGAGTTGAGCTTACCTAATATAGAGGGTGTACGTGTTGAGTCATTTATGGCGTTAATGGACAATGCTAGCGATCAATTCGAACAACGTGATGTGCATTGGAATGATACCTATCTAATTCAATATACTGGTGGCACTACGGGCGCACCGAAAGGAGCAATGTTATCGGTGCGCAATATTGTTCGTTGCGCAGCGACTCAATATGCTTTTATGCCTCTGACACAAGGTGTAGACTCTTTCTTAACACCATTTCCTATGTTTCATATTGCCGGAGCGGGGGGCGTGATCAGCGGCTTACGCTTCGGCGGTACGTCGGTATTAGTGCCGGACCCTCGTGACCTAGACTATATCTGTGATCAGATGTTAGCCAAGCCAGCTGAATATTTTGGTGCCGTACCAACGCTATTCCAAATGTTGTTGCAAAACCCTAAATTCCACAAAATTGATTTCTCGAAAATTAAGATGGCGGTTACCGGCGCCGCGCCGCTAACATCCGACGACCGGCGAAAGATAGAAGCGGTTATCGGCAAAGACAAACTCTGCGATGCCTTTGGTATGACTGAAACGGCACCGGTTTATATTGTTAACCCACCACAACGTCTTAAGCCAACCGCCTTGGGCATTCCGGTACCTGGTGCTGATGTGAAGATAATGGATGTTGAGACAGGTACTAAAGAAATGCCAATTGGAGAGCATGGTGAGATAGTAACGGCTGGCCCTCATGTGATGAAGGGCTATCTGAATTTACCAGAAGAGTCGGCTAAAGCGTTGCGTGAATTCGCTGGGAAGACTTGGATGTTCACCGGCGACGTTGGTTTTATGGACGACGAAGGCTATGTGACTATGTCTGATCGAGCCAAAGATATGCTGATAGTAGGCGGCTTTAAGGTGTTCTCTGTTGAGATTGAAGATAAGCTCAATAACCTAGGTTTTGTTGCTAAAACAGCGCTTGTAGGCGTTGCCGATAAGGCTCGACCAGGTAATGATATTGTTACTTTATTCGTTGAGTTGATGCCGGCCAATGTAGGCGATCAGCATGATACCTTGCGCACTGATATTATAGCGTATTGCCGAGAAAACATGTCGCCCTACAAGGTGCCGAAGAAGGTTTATTTTATCGACGCTATTCCACTTACGGCTATCGGTAAACTTGATAAAAAAGTGTTACGCGATCGACTAGCAAGCGGAGAATTCGCAGATTAGAACAAACCTAAATGAAAAAATTTAAATTTATCCAAGAGGCCGTCATCAAACGTAAAGGCGGCAAACAACAACTTCTACGTTTGCTTACAGCAACCGCTACACAGCGGCAGCTTGCTGGCATACCGGATCAACGATATCTTGCGCAGATGAGCCGTTGCGTATTTAATGCTGGTTTTCACTGGCGCGTTATTAGCGCCAAATGGGATGGTTTTGAGGAAGCCTTTCATGGTTTTGATTTGGGTCAGTTACTGACTAAGTCGCCAGATGAGTGGGAGGCTTATGTTGAAGACACTCGTATCATTCGCAATTGGCAGAAGATTCAAACGGTTTTTCACAATGCAGCGATGCTTGATGAAATTGCCGCTGAGCACGGTAGTTTTGCTCAATTTTTCGCCGAGTGGCCAAGTAACGACCAAGTTGGGCTAATGAAGTATCTGCACAAAAATGGCTCTCGCTTAGGCGGCAAAA
The DNA here is from genome assembly GCA_047625975.1 of Arenicella sp. GTDB lineage: Bacteria > Pseudomonadota > Gammaproteobacteria > Arenicellales > Arenicellaceae > Arenicella. The sequence goes on along the minus strand of JBLHRL010000071.1, from coordinate 2,765 downwards.
CGGCGCAGTGGTTTATTCGCTTTACCGGCAAAGACGGCTTCATACTATCCGGTGATGTGATTACTGCGCTGATTGCTAATGGCGTTGATATTACTGACAAGGCTACTAGCCAGCGTGACTTAAAACGGGTGCAAGAGGCATTTAATGAATGGCAGCAACAGACTGGCTTACCGATAACGCATTTAAGTCAAATTCTGAGCTATTCAGTCGGTGACAATGTGCCTGTTGACGTGCTCGAGAGTTATCATGGTTCACAGACTGTTACTAATTAATATTGTGCTAAATATAATTAGTTAATACTCTTATTGCTAGAGCAAATCTGAAGCCTGGGAGGCACAGAGAAGAAAAATGACTGTATACGCAGTAGTTCAAGTCGAGATTTTTGATAGAGAAGCTTACGACCGTTACCAAGCGAAGTTTTGGAACGTGTTCAAGCAGTTCGACGGTAGTTTGTTGGTTAACGATGAAAACCCAACGCTCTTAGAAGGTGATTGGTCGATGCATAAAATAGTGTTGCTCTCTTTCCCTGATGCAGCGGCATTTCATGCTTGGGCTGACTCGCCGGAATACATTGAAATTGCGGTGGATCGTCGAGCTGGCGCTAATGTCACGATACTGTTGTCAGACGCATTTAGTCTACGTGGCTAATGCTTAGACTTCTGTAGGCACCACCTTATCAGCGCCGTCTCTTTACGATATAGTTTTTTGCAGTGTGCCCGAAGCTAAGGTCGCGACCTATGGGAAAATAGCACGTTTGATTGGTTTGCCTCGTAACGGCATGCATTGGCTGTAGTACCTCAGAAGCATGAGGTTACGTGGCACCAGGTGGTTAATAGTAAAGGCCAAATTAGTGCGCGTACAAAAGCGGGCTATGAAGATTATCAGCTCATATTGCTTGAAGAGGAGGGTGTAGAATTTAATGCCAGCGGTAGCATTTATCTGCAGCCGTTTAGGTGGGACGCCTAGCTGTTAGCAAAAAGAGGCCTTGAACTTATTGCCAAGACCCCTTGTGAAACTTAGCTATCGTCGAGCCTATTCATTAGTCGAAATGTTTTGGCGATAGGAAACAGCACATCACGCCCTAATTGTGCGCTACGCTCGCCAGACCATCCGCGTGCAGGGTTAGGTAAATCAGCATTATCTTTAAATGGCATTTCGATAGTAAAAGAAAGCGTTTTGAAATGTTCACCTAGCCAGTTCGCAGCAATTCGTAAATCGGCCTGTCCGGCCTCATCTTTAGGATAACCATGGGTATCTTGAAAGTCTGGTGAGATGCCCATATAGGTATTCTTGAAACGTTTTTCTAGTTTGGCATGGCGATCATCATAGCTGGGATTGCCCTCGCAGCCGGCAACAAAGTTGTATGGTAGCTCTTCGTCACCGTGTATATCTAAAAATAGGTCGCCACCTTCCGCGATCATACGCTCTCGAACCAAATACACTTCTGGGCTGGTTGACATGGTTGGCGTTTGCCATTCCCTGTTTAAGTTAGCGCCAGCCGCATTAGTCCGTAAGTTGCCCCTTGCCGAGCCATCTGGATTCATATTAGGTACCACATAAAAAGCGGTATCGTTGAGTAACTTTCGGGCCGCGGGGTTGTCTTCATCTAATAGTGAATGTAAGAAACCCTCAACAAACCACTCAGCCATAGTCTCGCCTGGGTGTTGGCGAGCAATAATCCACGCCTTACGTTTCGGTGTCTCAGTGTCGCTAATTCTTAGCATGCTCATGGCTCGGCCGTCTAAGGTCAGGCCAAGTGTTTGGTTAGTCACGCGAGTATCCCCTTGAGCCCAAGAGAGCAAGTCTAGGTGACGTTCATGACTATAGGGCGTGAAGTAAGAAAAGTAGACAGAGTTTTGAGTCATCTCGATCTCGAAACTCAGAACACCATTGACATAAGTGCAGGGTGTACGAAACCAATCAGAGCGGTCCCATGATGTGCATACATTGTAATCGGGCCATCCGGCTGGATAAGAAGAATCACCGGCGTTAACGATGCTGATCTTGCACGTCTCGCCGACAGCGGCTTCTAAGCGAAAGTGAAAGAACTGGAGAAAATCACTGGCGTTATCTTTGCTAATTGCAAGTTTGATGTGATGCGGGTCAGAAGCGTCGATAATCTCGATATTACCACTGTCGAATTGGTTTGAAATAACCGGTGATTGCATGATGGGTGTCCGTTTAGGGTTAGCTTTGCAAGAGTTAGCTACAGCATAAGAATCAATATGAAAAATGTCTATCACTAAAACTTGTTGTGGGGTGATTTCAAAAAATAAGTCGAAATACGCCTTAACATCAGAAGGATCTTATAGTTTTATTCAATCTAAGTCGGCTCGCTATTATCGCAGCCACGGTTCATAGCATCATTGTTGGCGGTATTTGGTACGGCCCGACCATGGGCTAAAAATGGATGGGTGCGTTAGGTTTAAACCAACAATAGATAGAAGGCGGAAACATGCCATCGATCTAAGCTGGTTCATTCTTTTTAGTGTGTTCTCATCATTGGCCTTTGCTCTAACTTAGTCAGTTATGTTGCTTAATTTAGTATTGAGGCTAAAATTATGACGACAATTGGCGTGGCGGTAGGCTTCATTATTCTCACGATTGGCACCAATTATCTGTTCTCGCAAAAATCAAAAGTCTTGTTTTTCATCGATGCAAGTTATTGGTTATTATTCTATATTGCCTTGGGTTGGGTCCATGCTCTCTTAGGCTAACTGTCTTGGTTCATGATGCGGTGGCGTTACGGTTATTGTGAGAAGGGG
>JBLHRL010000070.1:0-14732 GCA_047625975.1 Arenicella sp. | reverse complement strand
GGTCTATGAATTATCGCCCAGAAATAGATGGCCTTAGAGCCATTGCAGTAGTAGCAATCGTGCTCTTTCATACCGAAATTTCATTATTCGATAAGGCCTTTATCGGTGTTGACGTGTTCTTTGTTATTAGTGGTTATTTGATAACCGGTTTGATCGTTCATAAACAGCAAACAGCCAACTTCGTACTGGTCGATTTTTACCTACGGCGGATTCGAAGGCTACTTCCGGTATTATTACTACTGATGTTGGTTTGTATCCCGTTTGCACATACATGGATGTTAGCGGTTCAGTTTAAAGATTTTTCACAGAGCCTGATTGCTACAACTACCTTCTCGTCAAACATATTATTTTGGCTAAAGTCGCAATATTACTTTGCTGAGTCTTCTTCATTTAAGCCACTGTTACACACCTGGTCATTGGCGATTGAAGAACAGTTCTATTTGTTCTACCCAGTGTTATTATTGCCTCTGTTACAGTGGGGAAAGCGATATACCGTATATTTAGTATCGATTGTTACTTTTATGTCTGCGGCTTATGCCGAGTGGTATCTGGCAGGCGATTTGATTTCTCAGTATTATCTTCCACAAGCTCGAGTGTGGCTTTTCGGTATTGGTGCCTTAGTTTTTTTCACCTGTCATCGCAAACAACTTGTAACCGATCGGTTCGCGGCAAGCTTGGCGATAATAGGCGCTTCGATGTTCTTATTACCGATAATTCTTGCGTCAAACAATCTCTTTTTCGAGCACCGCATAGGGGTTCTATCTTGGACCTCGATTAGCATTGCTGGCGTTGCTATGATGATCGCATTTGCCAGTCAGCATAATATGGTGGGTCGGTTACTTTCACTCCGCTTATTGGTAGCAATCGGTTTAATAAGCTATAGCCTCTATCTTTGGCATTACCCGATTTTTGCTCTTGCTCGGATTCGGCTGTTTGAGGTTTCGGCGAGCGAGTACTTCGGTTTAACCATGTTGGCATTAATGTTAGCGTTTCTAAGTTGGCGCTGGGTTGAGACCCCTTTTCGAAACGCCAAACTGGTGAACACTAAAAGACTTCTGGTTACTGTTTGCAGTGCCTCATTGGTGATATTGTCTATTGGTGTTTATGGGGTCTTGTCTGGCGGTGTTGTTCTAGGCATGAGCTCTGAGACAGATAGCGCACTGAGAGACAATTATGGTTTGTCGAAAAATTGTTCACCGTTTAATTCGTCACTTAGTGCTAGCAATGGCGTGTGCCAGACCGGTGCCGAGCCTGAAATTGCGCTCTGGGGTGATTCATTTGCGATGCATATTGTCGATGGCCTATTAGCATCTAATCCTAAAGCATCGCTGATCCAATTCACGTTAAGTGCGTGTAGCCCAGTGCCTATGGCGGCTAGAATAAGTCCAACTAACTTACAATATAAACAGCGAGTGCGGCAATGCGCTGAGTTTAACCGGCTTGTACTTGCATCACTCGATCACCTTAACTCGGTAAATTACGCGATTGTATCGAGTCGTTTTTCGAATCATTTTACTCGCTATTATGCTCAGTCATCGCACTATACCGCGGCTCAAAAGGTTTCCGGCGAACAAGGTTTATTACGCACTGTAACTCATGATTTCCAGCAAGTTCTAGAGAACTTGACCAATAGGGGAATAACGCCGGTAGTGATTTCAGAGCCTGCAAGGCCGCCGGATGCTAATATTGTTTGTGCCGCAAGTGCGGTAAAACTTGGCCGTGATATCAAGCCATGTAATTTCTCTCGATCGACTATCAGCGAGGCTCAAGTAAGTGCCAATAAGTTGCTACTAGAAATCGCCAAAGATTATAACGTTATTTGGTTAGATGAGGTTCTCTGCAACGGTGATAAATGTTTTACAGTGCTTGAGCAAACGCCAATCTTCACCAGTGGTGGTCACCTATCACGCCAAGGGTCAGCCCTTATCGGTAAGAAATTAGACCTCTATAAAAGGTTAAAGAAGGTTAGATAAGATTAGAATGGCTAACGCCGGTAAATAAGGATTTGAAATCAATTGTGGAGAGATTGGAGTAGATTTAGTACTCTGATGGTGAATCAACCACCTCTATCGTAACCATGCTTAAAATTATCAAGCTGCAAAAGCTAGTTCTATCTACAGTCTGTGTTGTCGGGCTTTTACTGAGTCATCAGTCGGTCAGTGTTGCCTCTGAAGATGTTTTAGTTGAAAAAATCGGCCAGTGCTCATCGACAATAAACGATCGAGCGCGTCTCAAATGTTTCGACGCTATAGCCATCAGCGTGATTAAGAAACAAGAAGCGGTAAAAACAGAGGTGGTAATATCATCTCAACCCGGTTTACCTGAAAATCTCGGCGGCGTGAAGTTCGATGACAACCCAGTTGTGAAAGAGGGGAGCCAAGGCCTTGTTACCTCCTGTAAGAAATCAGCTGACCGTAAATGGTTTTTTAACTTCGAGAATGGACAAGTCTGGAAGCAAGTCAACGCCGATAACCGCCGTTACAATTACAAGGGCTGTAATTTTAACGTAATAATAAGTAAAGATGGCTTTGGGTATGTAATGCAAATAGAAGAACAGGCTAGAAAGATTCGTATAAAGCGCTATAAATGAGGGCGCATTACCGTGTTTAGCCGAGGTATTTAAAATAAATTGAAACCTTTTTTTGGTATTTTGTACATTCTAATAACACAACAATTATCTTGCTATGAGCGAATGGCCTGACGCGTATAGTGAGCAAGTTAATAATTATAAAAATTAGGCTGTCTTAACTCGAAGGTTTCAAATGAAAACACGGTTAGTCTTTTCTGTTTTAGGTATGCTGGTATTACTATCAAACGCCGTTGCTCAGGAGATGCGAACAGAGTTTCATAGAATTACAGGTTCTGATAAGCCGGTAATAGATGGGAACCTTGATGAAGAGGTCTGGCGTATGGCACCAGTGATTTCGGATTTTCACCAAATTCGACCCGACGACCACGGCGTTCCGAGTGAGAAGACAGAGGTGCAGATCGCGCGTAGCGATGAGTTCATTTATGTTGCGTTCAAGGCCTACGATTCAGACATTGAAAATCTTTCTGCAAAAGGTTTTATTCAAGGCCAGAATTTCTTTTCGGATGATCGACTAGCGGTCTATATAGACTCGTTTAATGACCGACGTAATTGCTATTTTTTTCAAGTTAATGGTAACGGTATTCGCCGTGATGCGCTGCTTGGTAATGATTATTTTATCGAAGACTGGAGCACCATTTGGTATGCCAATACACAGCGACATGATTGGGGCTGGTCGGCTGAGATGGCAATCCCAGTTAAATCCATTGCCTTCGACCCCAATGCTGATTCATGGGGAATCAACTTTGGTCGAGTACACCCTCGAGTAGGCGAAGAGATGGCCTGGTCGTCGCGTGAGCGCAATATTAACCCGTCTGTTGCAGGCTATATAGGCGGCGTTAAAAATTTCGATCAAGGCCTCGGTTTAGAATTTGCTCCTTCAGTTTCACTCGTCTATTTTGATGATGAGGCTGGCAGTACGACAGACATCGAGCCTTCGCTTACCACCTTTTATAATGTAACTCCTTTTCTCACTGCGGGGCTTACCCTAAATACTGATTTCTCAGCGACAGATGTCGACGATCGACAGCTTAATCTCAGTCGTTTTTCATTGTTTTTCCCTGAGAAACGAGAGTTCTTCTTACGGGATGCGAGCATTTTCGAATTCGGCAACATCGATGATAATGGCCGACCATTTTTTTCTAGACGAATCGGCTTGTCTAGTGAGGGTGAGCCTCTTAATATCGATGCAGGGGTTAAGCTGTCAGGGCGGGCTGGTGCATGGAATGTTGGCGCTTTAGCGATCCGTCAAGATGCTGAATTGGATGGCGCTGATAACGGCCTTTTTGTCGGTAGAGTTAGTCGAAACGTTTTTGATGAGTCTGAAGTTGGTCTCATTACGACTTCGGGCGACCCGACTTCGAGCAAGGGTAATAGCTTGGTTGGGGGTGATTATACTTATCGTACTAGTCGCTTACTTGGAGACCAGCGTCTGCGAGCAACGGCTTGGTACCAAGAGACTGAGACCGATGGTTTTGATGATAATCAACGTGCCTACGGCGTTGGTATCAACTTACCTAATTACAAATACAGTGGGTATCTCGACTATCGACGAATTGAAGAAAATTTTAACCCAGCGTTAGGCTTTGTTAATAGAAGCGGAGTTGAGCAAGTAGACGGTCAAGCAAGGTATCGCCATCGGCTACAAGGCCGATATTGGCAATGGCTGAGAACTCGGGTTCAGTACTCTAGAAGTGAAAGAATTAACGGTGGTCTTCAAAGTCAAAGAGTGTTTTGGAATTTTTTCGAGGGATTCTCTGAGAAAAATGATTTCTTTACTTTTTTTATCGGCCAAACTAAAGAGGGAGTCATTACGCCATTTGAGTTACGCAGTGGTGTTGACATTCCAGTCGGCGAGTTCACGTCAGACCGTTACGGCGTGTTTTTTAAAACTGGGCCACAAAATCCTGTGAGTTTTGAACTAGAAGTCGCTGACGGTGATTTCTTTGGAGGTTCCCGTTTGCAGGTAACACCAGAAGTGCAATGGCGACCAAGCAAGCATATTTTCGCCTCATTCTCAGCCAATGAGAATCGAATTAAGTTGCCTCAAGGCAATTTCACTAGCCGCCTTTATTCCGCTCGATTTAACTATGCGTTTGACCGCCGTTGGGCGTGGCTAAATGTGGTTCAAGCCGACAACTTTAGCGATACAATTTCGATCAACAGCCGCATACGTTTTCAGCCGCGTGCCAATCGCGAATTTTTCTTAGTCTTAAATCAAACACGCGATCGGGTTACTGAAAAGATTATAGACTCTGCCATTGTTTTCAAGGCGGCGTTTAACTTTCGAATCTAGTCAATGGTTCAGTTTGTTGGGCTACCAAGGCGATAATACGAGCATCGACGTCAGCGCGCTTGCGGTTACGCCGATGCTGGCAATCTTTCCAAGAGTTAACGCCAACGGCTAGAGTGAGGCCGCTAACTCAAAACCCTCCCTGATGGCTCTTTTTGCATCTAACTCCCCCGCCAACTTAGAACCGCCAATTAAGTGGGTTGAGATATTAGCCGCTTGTAATTCAGCCAGTAGATCGGTGCGAGAAAGTTGGCCAGCACAAACCACGATGGTATCGCACTCAATTACCTGCGGTTCACCACCTTGAATCGTAAAGTGCAGTCCCCGGTCATCTATTTTAGTGTACTCAGCGCCACCCACCATTTGTACGCTCTTCATCTTCAATGACGCGCGGTGAATCCAGCCAGTGGTTTTACCAAGGCCTGCGCCCATTTTACCTTGTTTGCGTTGCAGCATAGTAATCTGTCGTGCGGGCGCTTCAGGGTCGGCGTGGCCAAATGCACCACGATCGTTGTAATCCGAGTCTACGCCCCATTCTTTATTAAATAACCCGATGTCTAAGCTTGGTGAGACGCCTTGATGGGCGAGTAGTTCGGCGAGATCAAAACCGATACCACCGGCACCGATAATCGCGACCCGTTTGCCGACAGGCTTTTGGTCTTGAACGACGTCGACATATGAAAGAACTTTTTCATGCTCAGCGCCTTCGATATTTAATGTTCTGGGGACAATGCCGGTGGCTAGAACCACTTCGTCGTATTCGGCACTTATGAGAGCGGTTGCGCTTACGCCCTCGCTGAGTCTTAAGTTGACACCAGTTTCGTCTATTTTATTGGCATAGTAACGAAGTGTTTCGTAGAACTCTTCTTTACCCGGAATCTTTTTGGCGATATTAAACTGGCCGCCAATTTCACTGGCTTTATCAAATAAGTCAACGTCGTGACCTCGCTCGGCCAGCACCGTCGCTGCTGATAAACCAGCTGGCCCAGCACCGACGACAGCAATTCTTTTTTTAATCTTAGTAGGGTAGAAATTCAGTTCAGTCTCATAGCATGCTCTAGGGTTGACCAAACAAGTTGAACGTTTACGACTAAAGGTATGATCTAAGCATGCTTGATTACAACCAATGCAAGTATTGATGCTTTCAGGTTTGCCGGCGGCCGCTTTATTGATGAAATCAGAGTCGGCTAAGAACGGTCGAGCCATCGACACCATATCGGCTTCGCCTTTAGCGATGATATCGTTGGCGACTTTAGGGTCGTTAATTCGGTTGGTCGCCACTACTGGAATCGATACGTGATCCTGCATACGGCCAGTGACCCAGCTGAAGGCTGCGCGAGGTACGCTTGTGGCAATAGTCGGTACTCGTGCTTCGTGCCAGCCGATACCGGTATTGATGATGGTCGCCCCCGCGGCTTCGATAGCTTTACCCAGTTGCACCACTTCATCCCAAGTGCTGCCTTGCTCGATCAGGTCGAGCATCGACAGGCGATAGATAATAATAAAGTTAGGGCCAACTTTGTCACGCACGGCTTGGATGATTTCGACTGGAAGACGCATTCGATTCTCAAATGAACCGCCCCATTCGTCAGTACGCTTATTGGTGTGGGTAACCAAAAATTGGTTAATAAAATAACCTTCAGAGCCCATTACTTCTACGCCGTCGTAACCCGCTTCTTGGGCCAGTTCGGCTGAATTGGCGTAGTCGTCAATGGTTCGGTAGACCCCCTTAGTACTTAGAGCACGTGGCTTAAACGGAGAAATTGGTGATTTAACATTGGAGGCAGAGACACAAAGTGGACTATAGCCGTAGCGACCAGCATGCAGGATTTGCAAGCAAATTTTGCCACCTTCGTCGTGTACCGCTTTGGTGACTTGTAGGTGCCGCTTAACTTCAGACTTGTTACTCAGTTTGCTGCCAAAGGGTGACAGCCAACCTTCGACGTTAGGTGCAAAGCCGCCCGTGACAATAAGGCCTACGCCGCCCCGTGCACGCTCAGCAAAATAGGCGGCTAGCTTCGGAAAGTCTTTGGCTCTATCTTCTAGCCCTGTGTGCATGGAGCCCATTAAAGATCGATTTTTAAGCGTAGTGAAACCAAGGTCGAGTGGTTCGAGTAAATGCGGATACGGTTGTGACATTGATGGCCTCTGCTGGTCATTTAGTAAGCTATGATAGTTCACAATAACGCTGTTATAGGTTTGTCGCTGCATTGTATAAAACATCAGCGATGAAGCAAGCTATTTATGGCGATATACAGTCTCGCTTAGTAACCATTAACGGCTAGCAATATGTAATCATTGTTTGCATAAGAGTTTTGGCTATTAGTGGAGCTAAGAAACTAATTTGTTTATAGTTGATATATCTATGTCTATTGGAGTATTCAGGTGAAGCGTAAGGTAATAATTGCGAGTTTATTTCTGCTTTTCGGAGCATCATGTTCTGACGCGCCTACCCCTCAAGCCGATAAGCTTGGTGACGTTGTTCTAGCGGCTCCGGTAGCCGAGGAAGCAGCTAAAGGTAAAGTGCTCAAGCTTGAAAAAGTCGTAGATCAAAATAAAATTTTCGACAACTTTAAGCAGAATCATCTCAATAAGACCTGGGAATTAAATCCTAGTTTTGCTGTCTATGTTGGGTTTTACGACTACGATGATATGTTGGCCGTGCCCAATGGAGAGCATCGCGCGTTACGACGACAGTACTATGCAACTGAGCTGCAAGCCTTAAAGCGATTTGACGCCAATCAATTGAGCTCAAGTAACGGCATAGATCTGGCCATAATTGAGAGCCAATTACGTTCGCAGCTTTGGTACATTGATGTGTTTCGTGCGTATGAATGGAACCCTGCTGAATACAATCCTGCAGGTGCTTTTGGGGTTATCTTAAATACCGACTACAAGCCTCTTACCGAGCGTTTGACCGCAATATCAACTCGCCTTATAGCCGTACCTGCCTATTATCAGGCCGCTATCAATAACCTAAAAGTACCAACCTTAGAGCATCTGGGTTTAGCTATTCAACAGAGCGCAGGCGCGTTGAAAATGTTCGAAAAATTAATACCAGAAAAAATTCAAGAGGTTGAACTAGACGCGCCATTATCTGCACAATTGGCTAGCGGCTTACTCGATGCATCAACCGCGGTTAAGTCGTATATAGAGTGGCTAGAAGCAAAACAGGCTGAATTGCTAGAGAGCGGTAAGGCTCGCGATTTCCGCATTGGCGAGGAGCTATACGAGAAGAAATTTAAGTTTGATATAGAATCGAATTATACTGGCAAAGAGCTCTACAATTTGGCTCTTGATGCTAAACAAAAATTGCATACAGAAATGGTCAGCATTACAGAAGAGCTCTGGTCTAAGTACTTTGAAGATCAAGTAATGCCAGAGATTAAGCTAGAGGCGGTTAAGAAGATGATCGACCATCTTTCGCAAAAACACGTCGAGCGTGATAAATTTGTTGATGAAATTCGTCGACAAATGCCGATCATTCAAAAATATATGGATGATAATAAATTACTTGATTCTGACTCCTCACGACCTTTAGTGGTGAGGTTAACACCCGAGTATCAAAGAGGCTTTGCCGGTGCGTCTGTAAATGCCCCAGGGCCATACGACGCAACGGCTAATACGTATTACAATGTATCTCCGCTTGACGACTACACCGACGAGCAAGCTGAGAGCTATCTGCGTGAATATAATCATTGGATATTACAGATATTGAATATCCACGAGGCTATTCCGGGACATTACACTCAGCTCATGCATGCCAATAAGAGCCCAAGTAAAATTAAATCGATTTTTGGTAATGGCGCAATGGTTGAAGGTTGGGCAGTGTACTCAGAGCGGATGATGCTTGAGAGCGGCTATGGCGATAATGAGCCTGAAATGTGGCTGATGTACAGTAAGTGGAACTTGCGTGTCGTGGTGAATACGATCCTTGACTACAGCATTCAAGTCTTGGGGATGCAGCGCGAGGCGGCGCTTGACCTGTTGATGAATGAGGCATTTCAAGAGCGCACTGAGGCTGAGGGTAAGTGGCGTAGAGCGACCGTTTCTCAAGTACAGCTTACCAGTTATTTTTCAGGCTACTCTGAAATCTATGCGTTTCGAGAAGAGTTAAAGCAGACGATGGGTGAGAGCTTTGATTTACGCACATTCCATAATAAGTTTTTAAGCTATGGAAATGCGCCGGTACCCGTGATCAGAAGTTCGATGCTTGCCGAATTAGCGTTAGCCTCACAGTCTCGAATTAAAGCAAAGGTAATAGAGCCTGATTCGTCGCTGTAAACAGTGAACATGATCGCTGCTAATCAGCCTAGGTAGAGTCTATTAGTATCGATGCCATGATTCGACGTAACTGGCTTGTTGACGCTGGTTTATGCAATAGTAAGGCATCTGAAGACTGAGCTTCAGAAATTCGGTTTGCGGCCGTATCGCCAGTAATGATAATAGCCGGTGTTTGCTGCCCGAGCTTAGCGCGTATAGTCTGTATTGCATCTCGGCCGGTAGTGCCTTCGCGTAGCCTGTAGTCGACCAGTAAAAGATCAAAGTCAGCGTCAGACGTCTGCGCCAAAACTTCGGCGGCAGACTCACCATTAATACAGTAACAGCCCAAATTTTTTGAGCAGGCCATGCATTGACAGCCTGACACGTTCGTTGTCGTCGATTACGATCACTTTCGGCCCTTTAAATGTGTAACCTCAATATTGTTTGGAATGTCTTCAATCACAGCGGAGGTGGAACGCGATAGCTCAAAACTAATGACTGAGCCTCGCCTAAGAACCGACTTAACCTTTATTCTTGTGTTGAGTGCAGACGCTAAGCCTTGGGCAATGGCTTAGCCGAGCCCAAAGTCTTTCTGCGCGTCACGTTCTGGGTTTTCAAGTTGTTTGAACTCACGAAACATGTCTTCGGTCTTATCCACTGGTATACCAACATGGGTATCATAAACTTCAATTGACAAATGCTCATCACCACGTGGTCTACAAGCAACGTGTAAGCCACCTAGATCGTTTTAACGGATAGCGTTGGCTATTAAGTTAGGAAGTGTCTATTCAATGATCATCGGGTCCGAGTTGGCGTCAGCAATGCTATTTCTGGTTCTATAAATGAGCGGGTGTTCGTAGGCAGCCGGTGCAAGCTCGTTCTCTGGCTTATAAAACATTGCTGGAACTAATAACGCTTTAGGCACCAACTATCGCACAGGCAACAAGTTTTGAAATGTTCAATAGAGGATCTAGCATGCCACGTGTCGAGTCGACTGCCGATATCATATGTGACTGAATGTCGATTTGCTGATCATCGAGTTTGGTGCCACCCAATGTTTCAGTCAGCAGCCCAAACACATGCAGCGGATGATGTAGATCATGACTCGCTGAAGCTAAGAATACTGATTTTGCTCGATTAGCTTGATCAGTCTGATTTAAAGCCATTGTCAGCTTATGCACCAAGGCATCGTTTTCAAAGGCAATTTCAATCGATCGCTTAATAGTTTTGACCATTGTGATCGCGAGCCACGTATGCCCTAGAGTCATATCAAAGCAACCGATCGCCAACCCAAAAAAATATTTTCTGGCCGGTGACAGAGGTTGACTACCAGTACCATTAGGCTAGGGTAAGTCATGGTATAGAATGCTTGCACATTGGGTGATGTTAGGGTCACTCCGCCTGCCGCAAGCGCCAGAGTCATCGCCGTAGCGGTCATAACCGACTCGTAAGAGGCACTCGGTATGAAGTAGTAAACTAAGAAAGTGTAGTTGAGACTAGGAATCGCCACTAAGACCAATAATTTAATTATGTCTATGCGAGGGTTATCACCAAACGTGCGTCTTGTTCTCTAATAGAACCCACATCAAATAATCGCTAGTAGGCTCAATGCCCGGACCAAAGCCATTGCCTGAGGGCTAACGATGTCTAATGTTGACTAATAGGCGGCTAAGCCATAATTGACCGTACATAAAATTGTACCGGGAAAATAGTAGCGCCCCGTGAGCTTCAACTCCTGCGATAGAATTACTTGATTGGGTGGTTTTTGGTAGCAAAAATATCATAAGTAAATATGCTTAAATTTAGTCGGTACATCCGTTTTTTAACTTAGCTTTCGCGAGTTCAGCTACGAGGTAATACCTTCTCTCTGGGCGATTAAAATAGCTTCAGATCGATTTACCGCGCCGAGTGTTGAGAGAATCGCTGACACGTGTACCCTAACGGTGTTTTCAGACATCTCTAGCTCCCGAGCGATGAGTTTGTTGGATTTCCCTTCGCAAAGGTAGATAAGTACCTCGATTTGCCTCGGTGTTAAGGCGTTGCCTAAGCTTGCTTTAGCATTATACTCACTTGAATAAAGGTGATCTGGAAAGCATGTTTTGCCGTGCAATATAAGTTTAATCGAGCTCACCATTTCTTCGGCCAAAGAGGCCTTGTTGATAAAGCCAGCAGCGCCGAGTTCCTTGGCTTTTTGCATATCATTGATGTCACTACTTGCGGACAAAACAACGATCGGTATCTTAGCAAATTTATCCCGTATCGGTTTGATCCCATCGATACCGTTTAAGCCCGGCATTTGGATGTCTAGCAAAATAATATCGACTCCGGACTGACTAAAATCAAAGGCTTCCTTGATCGAGCAAGCCTCTGAAATACCGCCGGCTTCGCCCAGCTGCGTCAATATCATCTTCATGCCTGTGCGGAACAGAGCGTGATCATCAACAATCATTATATGGCTGTTTTTCATGGTGTTAAGCGAAAAAGTACATTCTCAAAATTATAGCAGCTTAATTATTAATGGTTCTAGTCCATTTGTGCTACAGACAGGTCTAACAGCTCTGAATAAGATCATTAATTGGAGAAAAGAAGCATAACGTTAAACAACAATCGAGGAAAAAGGTTGCCGGTATCAAACAGTTAAGAGGGGCCAAGGTTATAGCCGAAGCTAGCGTTCAGCCGCCGATGGTTAGACAAACGCTAAGCTACTCCGGCGATGGCCTTTTTGTAGTACCGATCGGGGTTAATGAGTTAAAAATTTATGCTGTGGGAGCGTCTGGGGGGGCTGGTAACGGGTTCGGGGTGCTACTCAATAACGGCGGAGATGGTGGAACCGCTGTATCGAATATTAAGGTCTATGCCGGTGAATCACTGGAAATCTTTGTCGGTGTTCGTGGTCAAGATGGTGGCTTGCCTGATGGTGGGCTTGGGGGCGGTTCAACAGAAGGGTTCAAAGGGGCAACGGCGGTTGCAGGCAAAGCCGGTGGCGGTGGCGGAGGGGGCGGTGCCAGCGGAGCTATCCGTGTGCTTGGCGAAGAGCTGCTTGTCATCGCTGGTGGCGGTGGCGGTGGCGGCGGTGTTGGTCGCGGCGGCCTTATTGGCCGCGGGGGAGCCGGAGGCTCTTTTGGTCAAAATGGTCGCGGTCTTGCTCAGGTAAAAGTGCGTCACGATCACGCTAGTAACGGTGACCGCGAACCACCCGAGTCACTGGTAGGTGGCGGTGGTGGCGGTGGTGGCGGTGGTGGTCGATATGGCGGCGGCACTGGCTCCGATCTTGATATTCAATCGAGCGGTGCTGGCGTAACAGGCATCCACGAGGGCGGCTTGAGTGCAGGCAGCGGCGGTCACGTCGATGCTCTTGTAGTTATATCGTTCGGGCCGACTAGCGGCTTACCCGAGATCTGACCTAAGAAACCTAAATACGCTGCGCTTACCTTATTCGGCGCCTCTACTTGAGGGTAGTGGCCGATCGTTGGCAGCTCAACCAGGTGATCTAGACGACAATTTAATTGTTGATAACGGGCCACTAAATGCTTGCCTGAAACGGGGTCGACCGAGCCGTTGATCACGCTAATCGGCACCGGCGAATTTTGAAGTGCGTCAAGCCAACGACTTCGGTGTTCGCGCCTATCTAATATATAGGTCATTAAGTTGTGAAATATATGACGTCCGTCTTTGTAATTAATAATTTCCCAAAATTCACCTAGCTCAACGTCACTCGGTTTGGTTGCGTCGCCGAATACTTTGGAAAACGATGCTCCAAACTGTTTAAGCCCAGTCAATTTATTGACTAATTTTCCTAGCGGACTGAGCATTATTTTTTGAATAAGTAAGGCTTTATGGGTTTCTGGGAATAGACCGCCATTTAAGAAGCAGCAAGAACGCCATTTACCCTGACCTGTGCCGTCAATTTGTCTGGCGAGTAACTCTTGTGCAACGCTGTCACCATAATCGTGAGCTAATACATGGTATTCGTCGATTCCAAGGTCGCTGATCAAACGATCGAATAAATCAGCCTGTTTATGTAAAGTATAGTCGCGTTTATCGGGCTTATCAGAAAAGCCAAAGCCGAGCATATCAAGACACACTAGTCTGTGTTGTTTGCCCAATGCCTGCCAAATGAGGTCGAAATCGAAGGTCGATGTCGGAAAGCCATGGATTAATATAATGGTCGACTTTTTTTCACGTCCCTGGTCAATCACAAAAATCTCGTTACCATTAATTGAACGCATACTTCCACGATCAAACCAGGTCTGAACAGATTTGCTTTGAAATTTATGCGCTGTCGTTTTCATTGGGATTGGCTTGATTGGTTAATTTAGTAGAGTTTGCAATAAACTGAACTTGACGTCAAGTTCAGTTTATTGCAAACTTAAGCTTAAGCCAACAGAGCAAGTAACATGAAAACTTTACCCACCCAAGAGCGAGCGCTGATAAAGCGTCAATCACTGATTAATGCTGCCAAACGAGAGTTCTCGAATAATGGCTTTGAGGTGGCGACGGCTAAGACCATCGCCGCTGCAGCGGCGGTCGCGACCGGGACGTTTTATCAGTATTTTGACAATAAGAATGAAATCTTACGAGTAATCGCGAGCACTCGGTTTGATGGGCTACACCAGCGTATTAAGCGACTCGAATTAAAAACTATAAATCAGTCGCTGTCACCTTCGCTCAATATAGAAGCGCAATTTCTTGAGACATTGATGTTCGTGCATCAGTTTCACGCACAAGACCCCGAGTTACATCAAGTGCTCGAACAACGGCGCGCCTTAGACCCGAAATTAAAAAGAATTATGAATCAAGGCGAACATGTTTTACGAAAACGAGTTCTAACCTTCGTTAATACCTTCAACATTAGCAACTCTGAATTGGTCGCTGAAAACCTATTCGCAATGGCCGAGGGCTTGGTTCACCGATTGGTGTTTTACCCCACTGGCTACGACGCAACCGGCGGAGATCTGAAAAAAGGCCTTGAGATCGGAGCAAAAATGTTAGCAAGTTACTTTATTCAGAACCAAGTTAACGCGACAACTAATCCAACAAGCTAGAAAATAAACTTATGACTAATACATTCGATACCGTTATTCAACGTGCCCGCGTATTCAACAATGGCGAAAATCCGGTGACTGAAGACATCGCCATTAAAGATGGGGTAGTGGTTAAACGTGGTCAGTCGCTGGATACCTCTGAGGCCAAAAAAGTGATTGACGCCACGGGTCTCTGGGCCATGCCAGGTATGTTTGATATACACACTCATTATGACCTCGAGTTGGAGGTCGCGCCTGGGTTACCAGAATCTACTCGTCACGGTACTACCTCGGTAGTCATTTCGAACTGCAGCTTAGGCTTAGCGTTTGGCAACCAGCGCGAAGGCGAAACCGACCCAATTGTCGATTGTTATGCCCGCGTTGAAAATATACCTAAGCCCGTGCTTCGTGCCTGCGCTGATAAAGTAAGCTGGAATACGCCACAGCAATATCTTGATCATCTTCAACAGCTGAACCTAGGGCCGAATGTAATCACCATGATTCCCCATTCAATGCTTCGCATAGAATCTATGGGTTTTGAGGCCAGCGTTACACGCGACCCGAC
>JBLHRL010000069.1:0-14819 GCA_047625975.1 Arenicella sp. | reverse complement strand
TCATCCGCCAGTGATGTTGCCAATGCGATAGCTCAAGCGAGCCAGTTAAGTCAATTACAACTTGCCGCGTTACAACAACAAGAAAGCTATTCAAGGCCTGCTTTATCGATTCAGCGAAATGGCGCTATTGAAAAAATCTCTATCGACGCTATCGATTATTTCCGAGCTGAGGGTAAGTATGTAGTGGCGGGCATGAGCGACGGAGACGAAGTGTTCATTGATTACACATTGAAAGACCTCGAGGTACGTTTTTCGGATGCGTTTCAGCGTGTCCATCGCAGTGTTATTGTAAACCATCATCATACGGTAAGATTGTTGCGCGATGCCGATGGGGTAACTATTGTTGAGCTGCAGCCAACAGGCAAGCGGTTTACCGTTAGCCGACGTTTATTGAGTGAAGTGAAAAATGTTTTCTTTAGTTGAAAAAATAAAGTCAAGAAGAGGCTTGTGGTCTTGTTTGTTGCTCTGTTTGATGGCTTCTATTGGTCTTTCTTCATGCGCAACCAAGCCTGTTAGCTCAAGCGCGACCGAAAACATCTGCAAACTGTTCCAAGAAAAACCGAATTGGTACCGTCATGCGAAGGTAAGCGTGGATAAATGGGGCGGTAACATCCATGTGCCAATGGCGGTAATGTATCAAGAATCAAGTTTTAAGTCAGATGCCCGACCGCCAATGGCATATTTATTAGGCTTCATACCGCAGGGACGAGCAAGTGACGCCTATGGCTACTCTCAGGCCTTGAAGAGTACCTGGGGCGAATACGAAAAAGCCATAGGTAAAAGATCAGCTGACCGCGATAATTTTGCAGACGCGTTCGATTTCATTTTATGGTACATGGACGTATCACAAAAGCGCAACGGCGTATCTAAATGGGATGCTTATGCTCAATACCTTAACTATCACGAGGGTCAAGGTGGTTACGCTCGTGGTAGCTACAAATCAAAACAGTGGCTATTAAATGTGGCAAAAAAAGTACAAACGCGTTCAAAGCGCTATTCTAGCCAGCTGGCACAATGCAAAGCCGAGTTAGATAGCGCTAAGAAAGGTTGGTTTTAGGACTCCTCGTACTCGCTCATCGACGGGCAGCTGCAAATCAAATTCTTATCGCCAAAGACATTATCAATTCGACCAACCGGGGGCCAATATTTTATATTCGCATCGGCCGATTGATCCGGTTGGTAAGCCACCTTGCGGCTATAAGGAATATCCAACTCGTCGTCTAGTACAAATGCCATTGTGTGCGGGGCATTGCTGAGCATTGAGTTATCAATCGGCAGGTCGCCGTTTTTAACTTGTTGATACTCATTGAAGATGCCATCCATTGCGCGGCAAAAACGATTCAGTTCAGCCAGTGATTCACTCTCGGTTGGTTCAATCATAAGTGTGCCCGCCACCGGAAAGCTCATGGTTGGCGCATGAAAACCATAGTCGATTAAGCGCTTAGCAATATCGTCAACAGACACGCCGTGGTCTTTCATTGGGCGAGTATCAATGATGCACTCGTGAGCCACTAAGCCACCATTGCCGGTAAACAAAATAGGGTAGTTGTGTTTCAGTTTATGCGCCACATAGTTGGCGCTCAAGATCGCACATTGGGTGGCCTTACGCAGGCCTTCGGCGCCCATCATGCGTATGTACATCCAAGATATTGGCAAAATACTAGCGCTACCAAATGGCGCTGAGCTAATGCTCGCGCCAAGACGTTCTTGGTTGTAGCCGTCTTTGGGCATGAACGGTGCCAGGTGCTTGCCAACCCCAATTGGTCCGACACCAGGACCGCCGCCGCCGTGCGGTATACAAAAGGTTTTATGCAGATTTAAATGCGATACGTCACCGCCGAATTTACCTGGTTGTGCTACGCCAACTAATGCGTTTAAGTTAGCGCCGTCTATGTACACTTGGCCACCAGCCGCATGCACCATCTCACAGACCTTGGTAACGTCTTCTTCGAACACGCCATGGGTGGAAGGGTAGGTGATCATGATAGCGGCTATGCTATCCGGGTAAGCTTCAATCTTGCTTGCCAAGTCTTGCAAATCAACGTTACCACGCTCATCACACTTGGTTACGACTACCTTCATATTTGCCATCTGCGCGCTAGCAGGATTAGTGCCATGCGCGGAGTTAGGAATAAGGCAGATATCACGTTCGACATCACCTCTTGACTCATGATATGCCTTGATTGCGAGTAGGCCCGCATACTCACCTTGTGATCCTGCATTGGGTTGCAGCGACATTGCATCGTAACCAGTACAAGCGCAGAGCATATCTTCCAATTGGCTGATCATTGTTTGATAACCGAGGGTTTGATTTTTCGGTGCAAACGGGTGGATATTAGAAAATTCAGGCCATGTTACGGGTGTCATTTCACTCGCCGCATTGAGCTTCATGGTGCACGAACCTAGGGCGATCATCGATCGATCTAGGGCGATGTCTTTGTCGGCTAAACGACGTAAATAGCGCATCATTTCAGTTTCACTATGGTAATCGTGAAATACCGCTTGGCTCATGTAAGGGTCGGTTCGTAAACAGCTATCGTCAAGCGCTGGGGCTAAATCCACAGCGCTATCCTCTAAGCCTAAGCAGCCTAGTAGCATAGCCACGTCTGACTCTTCGCATGTCTCATCGAAGGCAATGCTCACGCTTGAGTCATCACGCTTATTTAGGTTATAGCCTTTAGAGACCCCGGCCAATAGCAATGCGTTGGCATCAATTTCCATGAGCGTTACCGTATCAAACACGGTCTTATTTGTTTTGATGCCTAATGACTTACAACCGGCTATCAACGAGTTTGCAAGACGGTTGACGCGCTGCGCGATATTACGCAACTGTGCAGGGCCGTGATAGCAAGCGTAAAGAGTCGCCATAATCGCCAATAGTGCCTGTGCGGTACAGATATTTGAGGTCGCCTTTTCACGACGAATATGCTGCTCGCGCGTCTGTAACGCTAGCCGATAGGCCGGGTTACCGTGTATATCAATCGATTGGCCCACCAAGCGACCTGGCATCGATCGCTTGTATTTGTTTTTTACCGCAAAGAAACCAGCGTGAGGACCACCAAAGCCTAGAGGTACGCCGAAGCGCTGAGAGTTGCCGACCACGATATCAGCACCGAGAGTGGCAGGTGATGTCAGCATTGTTAGTGCCAATAAGTCAGTCGCCATGATCACAAGTGCGCCCGCACCGTGTGCCGAGTCGCACAAGCCAGTGAGATCGCTAACCGTACCATATGTATCTGGGTACTGAACAATAATCGCAAATACGTCGGCGTCGATCTCGGCCGTATTGGCTTCATCAAAGCTCTCTAGTTGAATACCCAGTGGCGCAGCACGAGTTTCTAAAATACTCCGAGTTTGCGGGTGGCAATTTTTAGAAACAAGACATTTGTTGCGCTTACCTTTGAGTGCACGATGGGCTAGGGTAAGAGCCTCACCAGCGGCGGTTCCCTCATCTAACAGCGACGCATTGGCGATATCCATGCCGGTTAGCTCAGTTATCATTGTTTGAAAGTAGAACAAAACCTCTAAACGGCCTTGCGAAATCTCCGGCTGATAAGGCGTGTAAGCGGTGTACCAAGCGGGGTTCTCCAACACGTTTCGTTGAATCACTTTAGGTGTAAAAGTATTGTAATAACCTTGGCCGATGCAAGACTTCATGATGATGTTTTGTTCGGCAATTAACTTCAGCTCGGCCAATGCCTGCTCTTCACTTAATCCGTTGTCGAGGTTTAACGCTGCATTATCAGCTATGCTGCTTGGCACTACGTTGTTGGTGAGTTCATCGAGTGAGGAGTAACCTAGCTCTGCCAGCATCGTGGCAATGTCGTCGTCGTTGAGGCCGATGTGTCGTTGTGCGAATGTTGTGTTGGTCATGATTACCGTATTGGTCGAGAGGTAGAAGAGATAGGTTTGGTGGTGGTGCCGCTAGTCATCTATGGCGCCTAGTAAGTCGAAGAGTCTAATGGGTTGGATTTGTTGCTTGACCGTTTTTTATAAACGGATATTTTGCTACTATCGCCATCAGCCGTTTGCTGCGGACCACGATTTCGACCTGATCGCCTATCTTTAACGGCAGCGACACTCTGGCTAATCCTATCGATTGCTCGAGGCTTGGTGAAAATGTGCCGCTGGTAATTTCACCAATTCGTCGGTCGCCGATAAAAACTTCCTGATGGCCACGCAAAACACCGCGGTCTAGTAAAATTAGCCCCACCAACGTATCTTCACTGTTGCTGTCGATAAGCGCTTGCTTGCCGATGAAGTTACGCTGGTCATCAAGCTTGAGTGTCCACTTCAGGCCGGATTCAAGCGGCGTGTGTCTTTCATCTAAATCATTGCCATACAAGGCCATACCGGCTTCTAAACGAAGGGTGTCACGCGCACCGAGGCCACATGCTTGTACGCCCGCGTCGACTAGTGCCGACCACAATGAATTAGCCAGTTCGGCACTAACGATCAACTCAACTCCGTCTTCGCCGGTGTAACCGGTACGGCCAATAAATTCTTGGCCAGCGAAACCGCCCTGAAATCGTGATAATGAAGCCGCCACCAGCGCTAACTCCGATGGTAATACTTGCGTGCAAACTTGCAGAGCATTAGGGCCTTGAATCGCAATTAGCGCCAGCTCCGGCCGTTCCTCAAATTTGATGTCAAAGGCCGTTGCATGCTGCTTTAACCAGGTCATGTCTTTTTCATTAGTGCCGGCGTTGGTAACTAAACGGCAATGCTTATCATCGATGTAGTAGACAATCAGATCGTCAATTACGCCGCCGTCTTGGTTTAACATGCAACTGTAGAGCGCTCTGCCCGATGCGGCCGAAATTTTAGCTATATCATTAGCCAATACTTTGCTTAAAAAAGGTAGGGTTTGTGGCCCAGTAACGTCGGAAACGGTCATGTGGGAGACATCAAACATGCCGCAGTTATTTCTGACTGCATGGTGCTCGTCTATCTGTGAGCCGTAATTTACTGGCAATGCCCAACCGCCAAAGTCAACGATCTTGGCTCCTAGAGCCTCATGCTGCGAGTGGAGAGGAGTCTTCGACGGCGTTGCTGAAAGAGCCTTGCGCGGCGGCTCTGAAGAGGCTGCGGGCGTAATATCTGAATTATTCATTTGGAACCGTTTTGACCTTAGGCCATTGATAGCGAAACAAGTTTAGGCATAGACTATTAACGGCGATGAAAATAAATCTATGCAACTGCCAACAGTTAGTCATGCCAAATTGATGGCATAGCCTGATGGTTGGTGCTTCGCTCCTCTGTCCGGTTACCTGAAAGATTACCTCTTCGGTGGCTCAAGTCATGGCGACATGATGAGCACTCTCCAGAGTCGAAATTTGAATTAGCCAGCGATTTTTAATCAGCGGGCTAATTCAAAACAGTTTACGGTCCTTTTGCCTGAGCGGTTACGAGCACGTTGCGCCTTCGGCGGGCATCTTCAGAGTCAATTAATAAACTTTGACGCTAAAGTCCCTCTCTTCCACAAACTTATATCGAGCTATTATTATAGACGCTTATGGTTTTCATGCGAGTGAAAACTTAACATCAGTGAGGTTAAATCTAATGTCTTAATGATGTTGCGTCAATTTTATGTTTGTTCAGAAGGCGGTGAAACTCTGTGCGGTTTCGTTGTGTTAATTTAGATGCCTTTGTAACGTGTACTAGGTTGATGGAACTGCACACTTTGATAAGAGATACTTTAATCACTTATCGAGGTTCAAATGATATTATTAAAACGCAAGAACAAAACGTATACGCAGCAATTTAAAGAAGAAACCGGGGCTTTAATTACAGATCAAGGATATACGGTGATCGAAGCCGCTGAAGGAGTTGGCGTTCGAACAAATTAAATTTATAACTGGAAGCAGCGCATTGCTGACGAAGCCACGGGTACCCGTTTGACGGGTGAAGATAGAGAAGAGTTACTTAAACTCCGAAAAGAAGTCAAAAAACTTCGTATTGAAAAGGAAATATTAAAAAAAGCCAGCGCTTACTTTGCCAAGGAAATGAAGTGAGATTCAAGGCCATCGCACTCTGGGCGTTAAACTACCCAATCGTTGATTTATGCTCCGCACTGCGTGTCAGCCCAGATGCGCATTTTCGTTGGCGGCGTAAGCCCGCCACGATTATTAGCGAAGATGAGTTATTGCTTTATCGTGAAGCCAAGCGATTGTTCAATCAAACACTAAGTTGCATTGGCTGAGTGAAGTTATGCCGCGCGTTGAATAAATCAGACTTTGCCATTGGTCAAACCAGAACGAGAACAATAATGCGCAAATTCAGTCCCAAATGTACTCGGAGACTATCCTATCAAGTCGACAACGAACAGTAACCATAGCAATCGAATTTCGCCTAACGTACTAGATCAATGTTTTAATCCTGAGAGGCCGAATCGAGTATGGAGTACCGATATTACGTGTCTTCCAACTCGCCAGGGCTGGGTTTATCTAGCCATCGTGGTGGATTACACTTACGTAAGATCGTCGGCTGGGCAATATCTGAACGCATGACAACGGCGTTGATAATGTGTGCTTTATAGCACGCTTAGCACTGCGTAAGCGACCACGAGGATTACTTCATCACAGCGATAGAGGGTCGCAATATACAAGTCGGAGTTACCGTACATAGCTAGATGATTACGGCATGCTAAGCTCAATGAGTGGTCGGGGAAACTGCTACGATAATGCGGTTATAGAACGATTCTTTGGTAGTTTAAAGTTCGAATGGCTCGCTAATGTTATCCACCTGACGCGTGAAGGAATTATCAATGACGTTAATAAATACATCCGTTACTATAACGGCACGAGGCCCCACGCAACACGAGACTATAAAACTTCTATCGAGTATCAAAACTCTCAAATTAAAGTGTGCAACTAAACCAAGCTAGTACAGTATCCGATATGATTAAAATGGGCGCGATATAGAGCAAAAATTTTTCGCTCGCGCTATGCTCAAAGTGCTAGAGCACAAAACGATCGTTTACGGCAAGCGCACCATTATTTTTGATTAGAACTCTATTGTTATTTGCGGTTGTTACAGAAAGTGATTACGTCAATAGACCAACGAAGTGAGTACCACATTTACGTATGAAATTTGAGCAAAAAGGGGCGCTAGCCTCGCAACACCTAAGACAGCTGATTGATCAGTCGGTTATCACCTTAGATAGTCCAGTCGATGATGACCAGATTCAACCGGCCAGCATTGATTTACGCTTAGGCAGCATTGCTTATCGAGTTCGAGCATCTTTTCTGCCAGGTAAAGATCGCAAGGTCAGCGACTGTTTAGAAGATATGGTGATGCACCGCATGGATCTCAGTGATGGCGCTGTACTTGAAAAATCTTGTGTTTACATTGTACCGTTGCAAGAAGGCTTGAATTTACCGCATAATTTAGCGGCCGCAGGCAATCCTAAAAGTTCGACTGGTCGTTTAGATGTATTTACCCGGTTGATAACCGATCATGGAACCGAATTTGAGCAAGTGCCTGTTGGCTATTGCGGCCCTCTGTATGCTGAGATTGCGCCACTAACGTTTAGCGTATTGGTGCGGCGCGGTTCTAGGCTGTCGCAGTTACGAATTCGATCGGGTGATTCAAGCATCAATGATGCCGCGCATTTCGATCTACAGACTCAAGAGCGTTTAGTCGACCTTGATTTAAGCGCGCAAGAAGTTAAAAACGGGATTCCGGTAAGTGTTGATTTAGCCGGTGACGAAACTGGCTTGATTGGTTTTAGAGCAAAACGTCATTCGGGTGTTGTCGATGTTGACAAATCGGCTGCGCAGTTAATTTCTGATTTTTGGGAGCCACTCTATTCCGAGTCTAAACAACTTATTCTTGACCCAGGTGAATTCTATATTTTGGTGTCTAAAGAAGCGGTGCACGTACCGTTTGATTATGCCGCGGAGATGATGCCCTATGATACCTTAGTAGGTGAATTCAGAGTTCACTACGCCGGTTTCTTTGACCCCGGTTTTGGTGCGCCAGAAGCGGGTGGGCGCGGCGCAAGAGCGGTTTTAGAAGTGCGTAGCTTTGATGTTCCTTTTCTACTAGAAGATGGCCAAAATGTTGGTCGCTTGGTGTACGAAAACATGCTGGAGACCCCTGATCGTATCTATGGCCAAGGCGTACCGTCTAATTATCAAGCGCAAGGGTTGAAACTAAGTAAGCATTTTCGAATGGGCGGTTAATAACTCATAGAGAGATAGACTAAAGAGCAGATGTTCTGGCACTAAATTAGTTATGACTCGTTCAGCTCATGGCTACTTAGACTAGAACAGTTGCTACTTAGATTGGATAGTCGTGACTCTGCATGGCCGCCTGAACGTCAATCTATAAAATATCACCCTTGAGGGTGACGCGGGTACCTAGTGTTTAGGCTACATTATTGGTTGACCTAAGAAAGGGTCAGCGCTTAAAAGCGTAAATTTAAAATGGAGATTTTTATAATGATAAGCAAACAAAATCAAATCAAAGGCAGTTCAAGCATGATTCGTAGCAGCGTCGTTGCGCTAGGCATGATCGGCTCGATGTTAATAGTGATACCAGCAATGTCAGCCCCTGCCTGCAAGGGTTTAAATGATTCCGCCTGTGCAAATGAGGCTTCATGTGGCTGGGTTGAGGGCTACCAACGTAAAGATGGCCGCAGTGTTAAATCTTTTTGTCGCACAAAATCGATCAGCAAAAAATCTACTAGCAAGACTGCTGGTAAACCTAGCAGTTAGACACAGCTGGAGATTTTTTCAGTATTTTCATCGGCAATTAAAGGGTCTGGCTCTTCCAGGCTCTTTTCTTGTTTAAGCCGACACAATTTATGCTGTTATGTTTACGGTTTTGTGGCCATAAATAAACCACGCTTAGGGGCCGGGTAACCTTCTATAGTTTTGCTTATATCATCCGCGTCTAAAAATTCTTTTAATGAATGAAACGGCATCCATTCGGTTCGACGCTGCTCGTCGAGTGACGTCACATTCTGGTCTGCGCACCTAATCTCAGTGAAGCCGGCCTGTTCTATCAGCGAAATAATTTTGTCTACAGTCATAATGCTCCAGACATTGCGCATCTGTGCGTAGCGATCAGCGGGCGCTAGTACGCCATCGTGAACGTCACTTAGATTCTCAGTATCATCAATAATTAGAGTCTCCAGCACCAACTCGCCACCGCTAGTCAGTAGGTTTTTTAGTTCTAGTATATGATTAATCGGGTTTCGTCGATGATACAAAACTCCCATCGAAAACACGCTATCAAACAACGGCATTGAGCTCGGCATGTCTTCGATGCCAATCGGCAGCAAATCAAAACGGACGTTTTGCGCGTATTTTTGAATCGCCATATGCTGAACCAGAAAGCGCATAGATGGGTCAATGCCAAGAACGTAGTCAGCGCCGTCGCCAAGCATCCGCCAACAGTGGTAGCCGCTACCGCAGCCGACGTCTAGAACCTTACGACCTTGAAGTGGTTTCAGGTGAGGGCTAACGCGCTGCCACTTCCAATCGGATCGCCATTCGGTATCTATAAACGTATCAAAGATTTGATAAGGGCCTTTACGCCAGGGTTTGAGTGCAAATAGTGCCTCACGCAATTGGGTTTGCTGTTGCTCGTTTAGTAAGTCTTTGCTACCAAAGGTAACCGTATCGAGCTCTAGAGAGACTTGTTGTGCATTTATGAGGGGTAAAGAATCTACGATTTCGAGCCAAGCGTTCAGATCTCCATGCCGCTTAGGATCTACTCGCTGCTTAAGTACGGTTTTAAAACTAGTGTGCCAGGGTTGAAATTCAGTGCGCGCGAAAAAGGAGTCGAAATCGATCATAATTGAAATTATTTAATCGCCAGTATTGAGATGAATTGTAGATTTTGAACCCAAGGAGTAACAACACTAAAGCCAGCTTCCTTAAGTCTTTTTACATGAGTCTCTAGCGTCTCGGGAATCAGCACATTTACAATTGCATCTCTTTTTTGAGAAATCTCCATCTGACTATAGCCTTGGTCAGCTTTATATTGGTGATGTACGTCAATCATCGCTTTATTGGTTTTATCATCATTAAATCTAACTTTCTCTGATAGTACCAAGCTACCACCCTTGAGTAAGCCAGCGTAAATGTTATCGATTAGAGTATCGCGCTGAGCTAGAGGGATGAATTGTAAGGTGAAATTCATTAACACCATCGCGGCTGAGTCGATATCGATATCTAACAGGTCTTTCTCGACTAGCCTGTAGCTGGCATGGCTTGTCTTAAGGTGGTTTAGATTGCGCTCTGCTTGGGCTAACATTGCCGCTGAATTGTCTACCCCTATAAGGTGTGCCTTGGTTTGACCTAGGCCTTCCGCCATCGCCAACATACCCGCGCCTAACGAGCAGCCAAGGTCATAGTAATTGCTATGTGGATTAATGAAACGGCGTGTTAAGGTCGGCAGCATTTGCAATATTTGTTGGTAGCCTGGGACCGATCGCGAAATCATATCGGCGAACACCGTGGCAACTCGTTTATCAAATACAAAGCTTCCAGGCCGAGCACGCTCGATGTCGGCAGATGATCGGTAAATTTGGTCTTTGATGGTATTCATGGTTAATAAGCAATTGATCGTTCAACAAGGTTAATCGTAGAGCGAGTTGGTCGTGAAGAATTCGCTATCGTCTGATAACCAAATTATAGTCTAAAACAGGTACACTCTGAGTTTTAGCGTCGCCTCTCATCTAAAAAATATGATCCAACAAGTCTTCTCAATTGTCGCACCACTTTTTTTCATCGCCGCGATAGGATATTTCTATGCTTCGCGGGTGCGCCCCGAGATGCGTATTACCAATCAGTTGATTATGGATGTATTCATGCCAGCGCTGATTTTTCACGTCATGATTCAAGACGATTTTTACCCCAGCCAATATCTCAATTTGGTCGCCGCCGGAATTCTGCTAATGTTGCTGTCTGGTGTCGCTGCATTTTTTTTGAGTAAGGCGGTTGGCTTTTCTTGGCGCGCATTTACGCCGCCCGCGATGTTCTCAAACTGGGCAAATTTAGGCTTACCTTTGTATGTGTTTGCATTGGGCGATGCGGCATTGGGTGCAGGGGTAATGCTCGTGGTTGCTGGTAATTTACTGTGTTTCACCATCGGGACGTATATTTACTCTGGCAAGTTAACTGGTTTTGAAGTGCTGCGAACACCCATTATTGTTGCTGTGCTGTTAGGTGGTCTGATAAATGCTTTAGATGTGAGTTTGCCTACAGCGATTGACCTGCCGATTGAAATGCTAGGTCGAGTAGCGATTCCTTTGATGCTATTTTCGCTCGGTGTACGCCTCACGCGGGTTACCTGGCACGATTCAAAGCCGGGTTTGGTTATGGCCGCTTTCTGCCCGATTGTTGGCATAGCGTTGGCGGTGACTATCTGTCAGTTTGTACCAATGAGCAATTTGCATCAGAGCGTTTTAATTCTCTTCGGTTCGCTACCACCGGCGGTGATTAATTTTATGCTAGCCGAGCAATATAATCGCGAACCTGAGGCCGTTGCCTCAATGGTGTTAATTGGAAACATTGCCTCGGTGGTGACCTTGCCATTGGCATTATGGTTGGTTTTATCTGGTGCCGTGGTGTGAAGCGAGTACAGTTTACAACCTAGGTTCTAGACAAAAGGTGGTAAGCTCGTGTGCATAGCATCAACCGACTTGCATTTTTTGTGTTTGACGTTAGTCTTGCACTCTAAACAAGATTGAGCCGAAAAGGCCTTGAGAAAAATATGATTCAACAACCTAGCTACAGCTACGAAGACATTATTGCGCACGGCAATGGTGAACTACCAAATCAAGATATTTCACGTTTGCCGCTACCGCCGATGTTGATGTTCGACCGCATCACCGAAATTACTACTGACGGTGGTGAGCATGGTAAAGGTAAGGTTGTGGCTGAGTTAGATGTGACGCCTGACCTTTGGTTTTTCGACTGTCACTTTAGAGGCGATCCAGTAATGCCTGGTTGTTTAGGTCTTGATGCGGTTTGGCAGCTTGTGGGTTTTTTCCTTTCTTGGAACGGTGGTCCGGGCAAAGGTCGGGCGCTAGGTGTTGGTGATGTCAAGTTTACGGGCCAAGTAGAGCCAACGGCAAAACTAGTGCGTTATGAAATTGAAATGAAGCGTGTAATTTCACGTCGACTCTATATGGGTATCGGCGATGCTAAAGTGTACTGCGATGACCAGCTGATCTATACCATGAGCGATTTAAAAGTGGGTCTGTTTGGGGCCGACGCTAAGTAAATGACTAAATAGCTAAGCAATCAATAGTTAGACAACCAGAGAGATTAGTTGTGATGAAAAGAGTTGTAGTGACGGGAATGGGCATAGTATCAAGCCTCGGAAATGACGTTGCTGAGGTAACCGCAAGCCTAAAAAATGGTAAGTCGGGGATTCAGTTTTGTAATGATTATGCAGAGCTAGGCATGCGCAGCCAGATTGCTGGTCGTGTTTCGATTGATCAAAAAGAATTGATTGATCGTAAGCATTTGCGCTTTATGGGTGATGCGGCCGCTTTTAGTTATGTTGCTATGCAGCAGGCTATTAAAGATGCAGACTTAGATCCAGAAGAAATCAAAAGCCCCAAAGTTGGCCTGATTACAGGCTCGGGCGGAGGTTCAACATCAAATAATATCTTGGCGGCTGAAATTGCCAAAGAACGTGGAGTTAAGCGGGTAGGTCCTTATGCCGTCCCAAAAACGATGGGCAGCACAACCTCCGCCTGTTTGTCTACTATGTTCGGAATTCAGGGGACAAGCTATTCAATTAGTTCGGCTTGCTCTACCAGCGCGCACTGTATTGGTCATGCCGCCGATCTGATTCGAGGAGGCCGACATCACACTGTGTTTGCTGGCGGCGGTGAAGAAGAGCATTGGAGCATGTCTATTTTGTTTGACGCGATGGGCGCAATGTCGAGTAAATACAATGATACACCAACCGAGGCTTCTCGGACTTACGATGCTAACCGCGATGGTTTTGTGATCGCCGGTGGCGGTGGTATCTTGGTGCTCGAAGAATATGAGCATGCGGTAGCTCGTGGCGCAAAAATTTATGCCGAGTTAGTCGGCTTTGGCGCCACCTCTGATGGCTATGACATGGTTGCACCATCGGGTGAAGGTGCGGTTCGTTGCATGCAGCAGGCGATGGAGACGGTTGAAGGTCCAATTGATTACGTTAACACCCATGGAACCAGTACGCCGGTTGGGGATGTTAAAGAGCTTGAAGCCCTGAAGGTCGTGTTTACAGACAAGATGCCATTCATAAGTGCTACCAAAGCATTGTCTGGACATGCATTAGGTGCGGCAGGTGTACATGAAGCCATTTATTCTTTGATCATGATGAAAGAAAAATTTCTTGTGGCATCGGCTAACATCAAGGAACTCGACCCGGTAGCGCTTGAGCTGCCTATTTTGCTGGAAAATCTAAATCAGAAAGTGCGAACTATGATGTCAAATAGTTTTGGCTTTGGCGGCACTAACGCCACTTTGATTTTTCAGGACCTATAGGCTGCGTCCTAGTATTTAGCTTTTGTTGTTAACGTCATTTACGAGGTGCAAAGCGTTGAATTTAGCCAACGCTTTGCACCCAAGTTTCACAGCTCTGCGCTACTCTCAAGTTCTGCTTTTAACGTTGTTACGTTAGAACCTTTTGTCGGCTCATTTTTTTAACTATCATGAATCAAAAATCTCAATACCAACACGCCGTTGTCCTTGGCTGCTGGCTGCTATTTTGCGCCGCAGTTGTTTATATTATGATTGTGGTTGGGGGTATCACTCGGCTGACCCAGTCAGGCCTATCGATGGTCGAGTGGGATCCGATTATGGGTATTATTCCGCCTATCGGCGAAGCTCAGTGGATGGACGTTTTTAATAAATATAGACTGAGCCCCGAATATATTAAAATAAACGCTGGCATGAGCCTTGATGCCTTCAAGAGTATCTTTTATTGGGAGTATGGTCATCGCGTGCTGGGTCGAGTCATCGGTCTGATTTATTTTGTGCCGTTGATGTTCTTCGCACTCAAAGGAATGGTGCCAAAAGATTGGTATGCCCGCTTGTTTGGACTGTTTGTTCTAGGCGGCCTGCAAGGTTTGATGGGCTGGTACATGGTTAAAAGTGGTCTAGTCGACGTGCCCCATGTCAGTCAATATCGATTAACCGCGCATTTGGGCTTAGCCTTAGTTATTTTTACCGCTATGTTGTGGTTTGCGATGGATTTCTTGCGCGGCGAAACTCGCGCTAATCATGCCTCACGTGGATACTTGAAAGCGACTTTTTGGGTGGTTTTTATTATCTTTCTGATGATGTTGAGTGGAGGTTTTGTCGCGGGTACTAAGGCTGGCTATATCATCAATACATTCCCGACCATGAACGGCGAATGGATTCCATCAGGTTGGTTGAGTATTCAGCCTGCTTGGAGAAATTTATTTGAAAACCCTGTGATGGTGCAGTTTATTCATCGATGCATTGCCGTATTGGTATTAGCTTCGGTTATTATCGCTTTCGTGGTGGGTATCAAGCAGCGCTTCAGAACGGGTAGGGGCCTAGTGCTGACGATTATGTTTGTACAAGTAAGTCTAGGCATATCGGCGCTTGTGATGCAAGTGCCAGTGGCTTTGGGCGCGGCACATCAGGCTGGTGCGGTAGCACTATTATCAGCGGCTCTATATGCTGCACATATGGCGCGCAAAGGCAGGCAATACTCTTAAATCTAGCACAGGGCGTATTTTGTAGCCACCTAAATGGCCGGCCTATACAAGGCTTGGCGGCTTACTAGTCGTTCTGACCGTCTATAGTCGTTCTGACAGTTTATATACGTTCTGA
>JBLHRL010000068.1:0-15058 GCA_047625975.1 Arenicella sp. | reverse complement strand
AAGATGACGGGCCACTAAGATGGCAACTCTAGCTCCAAATCACATTGTCGGCGGCTTCGTGCCAGTCCAGGTATTTTGCTCCAAAGGCCTTATCTAATTCGGTTCTTTTTACTTTCAGAGTCGGTGTCAGAAACCCATTTTGATCGGTCCATTGCTCTTTCTGTACTACCAGCGTAGAAACATGTTCAAATTTAGCCCTTGTAGCGTTTAAGGCTTTAACAGTATTGACTAATGATGTTGATATGTCGGCTTCAGATCGGCCGCTTGCCGTCTCACCTAAATTAAGCAGCGCTATTGGTTGAGCAATACCTAGGCCGACCACACAGACTTGTTCAACAAACTCGTTTTCAGAAATAGCTTCTTCTAATGGATTTGGTGTAACGAAGCTGCCTTTTGATGTTTTAAAGGCGTCTTTGACTCGGCCAGTTACTCTCAGAAAACCTTGTTCGTCTATTTCGCCACAATCACCGCTATGCAGCCAGCCGTTCTTCAAAACCTCAGCGGTTTTCTCAGGTTTTTTATAGTAGCCCGCCATCATGTAAGGAGTGCGCATCATAATTTCTTCGGTTTCTTTATCAATGCGCACCTCAGCGCCGGGTACGGCTTTACCAACTGAGTCGCTGGGCGAATCGGGGTCAGGCGAATTGGTTATTGATCCACAGGTCTCCGTCATTCCGTAGGCCTCCACTAACTGAATGTCGAGTTTACGGAAGAACTGCTTAATAAACGCCGGTGTAATTGCCGCGCCAGTGGCCGCAATCTCAACATCTCGAAGCCCCATCGCGGTGCGCAGTTTTCTCTTCACAATGCCGGACACAATGGGAATCTTTAGATAAAAATCGAGTTTCTTTTCAGGAATCTGAGCGGTAACACCTTGGTAGAATTTGGTCCAGATTCGGGGCACTGCAAATAGCAAACTTGGTTGAGAGTCTCGAATGTTATTTGCAAACGAAGCCAAATTTTGAGCAAATGATATTGACCCTCCCATGGTGATTGCAGGCACCTCAACGGCCATCCGCTCGCCGACATGATTAAGCGGTAAAAACGAAAAAAACTTTTGCTCGCGCATCTTGAATAAGCCAACCCAATTCTGTTCTCGCTCATCGCGTATTATTAACGCAGGGTTTCTATGAGTATGCATTACTCCTTTGGGTGTGCCGGTAGTGCCAGAGGTGAACTTAATTGTCCAATTGCTGTCTAGGTTAGGAATGAAATTCTCTTCCAGTGCTGGGTTAGATGCGAGTAAATCAGCCCAATTTTCGCCAACCTTTGGTTCGGGGTCACCGTCATAGTGAGGGAAGCGAATTACCTTTAGCTGATCCGAGAGGGCTTGGTCTCTGTCGCCCCACTTATCCAGTCGCCCGATAAACAGTGCTTTAATGTCACTTAACTCAATAACCTGTTTGAGCTGTTCCTTTGGTAAGCTGGCGTAATAAGGTACAGACACTAAACCAGCCATCATGATGGCTAAATCGGCTAATACCCAATGCGCGCAGTTTTTAGAATATATACCAACGTGGTCACCCACTTCTAAGCCTTGGGATTTGAGTGCTGAGGCAATTTTTCGAGCTTCTTGACCCGCCTCTCGATAGCTTATAATTGTCCATTGATCACCGAAGGGCTGACGTAAAAATTCTTGATCTGGGGTTTCGACTTCCCACTTATAAAAATATTCAATAATGCTGGTCAGCGATTCGCTCATAATATTTGTTACGGAGTTAGTTTTATCTGGCCTCAAATTATCACAGCCGCTTGATTGTGAGTAGTCCAAATGCAGCTATTTTAAAGTTGCAGTACACGGCTAGTTTATAAGACAGCTCGGTTGGTTACGATTTAAGTAATGTAAGGTAACTCAAGTATGCTGGGGCGTCGTTGTTGGAAGCCTCCGAACATAAGCAAGCATGTTGGACGATCAGACCCCGGTAGATTGAGATCTTGCTGCGGGCACCCTCACTGATAAATTGTAAGTGCATTGTTAGGGGCTTGGCCACGTTGTGCCAAAGTTCCATCGCCACTGAGTTATCGCTTTTGTTAAGTGCTTTGCTTCTCAGATTGTGAGATTCGAATTTAATATTACGGTGTTACGCTAAGGATCGATAATCAGCAACCGGCAACTGGAATTTTTTGTTAGGCTGCGAAACAGATTCAAGCAACTTAACCACCTAAATTGAGGGTTTCCGATACGAATTAATAGAAAATATTGTTTTCGGCTAATATAGGCTTGCCCGACTGATGCTACTTTCAAAGGGCGTGAAAAAATATTGACTTGAATCATCCGCAGGCCGAGTGGTTAAATTTGTCGCTTGCTCAGAATAGCCGAGAATTTTATTTTTCATATCATGTAAACTATTAAGCTGTTATTTACGTCTTATTATAAATGTTATGAGAAAGATGACCTTATGAATAAAAGAAATTTATTTTTTATTGGATTGCTTGCAATTGGTTGTTTTGCGGCAAAGTCTCTATATGCGGGAGATGACATTGAACTGACTAAATCTGTTGTCGCCACAGGGCTTATAAAAATCGATAACGTTCGCGGCGAGGTTAGTATTATTGGCTGGGATAAGGATGAGATATCGATAGCCGGTGAGCTAGATACTTTAGCTAAGGGACTGATGTTCGAGATCGATGGTGATCATGCGGTTATCAAGGTTGAAATGCCCAATGGAAGTATCAATTGGGGTGATGGTTCGGATCTTACTATCCGTGTTCCTAAAGGCAGTCGTGTAGATTTTGTTGGTATCTCTACCGATGTTTTTGCCGAAGATATCAGCGGAGGAATAAGAATCAATTCCGTAAGTGGTGACATTAAGACAAACAATCTGCAGGGCCATCTGATGTTAAGTTCGGTAAGTGGCCAGATAGTTATTAAGCACAGTGAGGGTCAACTTCGTTGCGCGTCTGTTAGTGGCGATGTGGAAGTGCTTTCGCATATGGGTAAGATCAATCTGGACACAGTGTCTGGCAATGTTGACATTAAAGTGGTTGAAAACGAGAAGCTTCGTGTTAAGTCGATTAGTGGCGATATAGATGTGATGAGTGACTTATTGAGTGGCGGCTTTATTGATCTAGAAAGTATCAGCGGTGAAATAAAATTAGCATTACAAGGAGAGTTTGGCGCCGAATTTGATATTGATGCGGGGATGAGCGGCGATATTGAAAATGACCTCACTGATGATCAAGTGTCGAGGACTTCTAGTGGGCAACAGAAATTAAAAATGAAGTTTGGAGATGGTTCTGGTGAGATTCGAATTAGAACTATGTCAGCTGACATTAGAATCGAGTAATTAAGCGTGTCTGGAAAAGGATTAAAAACACTATTTGAAGCTTATAAACGTAGACGGGTTTTCCGAGTTACGGCGATTTATGTGATCGCATTTTGGCCAATTATACAGCTTGTTGATATTTTGTCTTCACCATTAGATATACCCGATTACTTTATGCGATATTTGGTATTCGGGTTTTTTGGTGGACTCCCATTTGTGTTGATGTTTGCATGGTTATATGACTTTCGTAGCAGTAATATTAACGTCGGAAAAGGTCAGCCACAGTTAGCTTTGTTAGGCTCAAAGACTGAATTTACGTTTATTGCGGTATTAGTGATGTTAGTGTCGGCTTTGTTCTTTGTACAGCTGTCAATGGATGACGCCAAAGACTCATCATTGAATTTAGTCGTCGATAGCGAGGTCTCCTCAGCGGCCAATCAAAGTAACTCTTTTGCCGATAATTCTTTTGCCAATCAGTTTGATTCAATCGCCGTGCTTCCGTTCGTCAGTTTTAGCGCCGAACCGCGAGATCAATATTTTGCCGATGGTCTTACTGAAGAGACGCTCAATGTGCTTTCACGGCTCCCGGACTTAAAGGTAGCCGCGAGAACCTCGTCTTTTGCTTATAAAGGGGTTAGTAAGAACGTTCAGCTAATCGGTAGAGAACTGGGCGTGTCCACAATTTTAGAGGGCAGCGTTCGCAAGAATGATGTTGACGATACAATACGCATCACCGCTCAGCTAATTGATGTGGCTAATGGCACACACCTTTGGTCAAAAACTTTTGATCGAGAGTTTAAAGATGTATTCAAGATTCAAGATGAAATTTCACAGTCGGTCGCGAATCAATTGAAATTGACCTTGGGCGTCAAGGTTGAATTTATTGCTAGAAATAAAGCGGCAAACCCAGATGCACTTATTGCCTTTAGCATGGGGCAAGCAGCTTTATCAAAACGCACCGAACAAGGCCTTAAAGACGCAGAGACCTATTTTCAAGAAGCTATTAATGCTGACCCCAATTATGCACTGGCCTATACCGGCCTCGCGGATGCAAATACCTTACAGGTAAATTATGGTTTTACTGAAAAAGATGTCGGCCTAGCCAGAGCTGAAAGTGCCGTAAGCGCGGCGCTAACGCTAGATCAAAATCTGGGTATAGCCTGGGCAAGTAGAGGTTTGATTTTGAGCCAAAAAGGTGAAAAATCGGCGGCAGAAAGCGCCCTCTCTAAGGCGATTGAGCTTAACCCAAATTATGCAATGGCGTATATGTGGTTTGCCAGCATTCAGGCTAATGACAATGACCAATTGTCTTCTTATCAAAAGGCATTTTCCCTCGACCCAAAATCCGCTGTTGCGGGGTATAATGTTGCTAATCTACTGGTAAAAAAAGGTCGAGAAGCCGAGGCAATGACCGTGTTTAGTCAAATTATAGAGGCTGATCCGTTTTATGCCAACGCTTATACACTTGTTGCCCGTATGAGTGATAGTCGTGGCCAAATCACCGAAGCAATAGGGCAGTATCGGCGTAGTTATGATTTGAATAAAGATTTTTTTATGGCTATCAAAATAGCCAGCCTGTATGTAGATATAGGTGATTTTAGGGGGGCTGATAAGTGGCTCGCTCTTGCCGGCGTAGATGTGACAGAAGAATATCGTGCGCTATTTATTTGGGTAAAGGCTCGGCGTTACGCGGCCGAGGGAGATGGTTCGGCAGCAGCTCCTTACCTTAAGCAGATTTTTGATCTAAAGGTGCATAATCAAAGTGACTATTACCATAAGTTACTCGCGGCTTACTACCAAAAAGACTTTAAAGCGGTGATCAATTTTTATCAACAGGCTCTAGATAACGCTGGCGATGCTATGCATGACGACTACGTAAAAGAGTTTAGCCTTGCAGCAAAAATTGCCATTGCATATGCCTATGAAAAACTCGGAAGGATAAATGATGCCAAGGCAATAATTGCTGAAGTAGAGATGACCTTAGATCAGAAACTGCAGAGCGATCAAGACAATAGCGCTGAAAACTGGTTTCTCAAGGTGCAAATTGCGGCGCTCAAAAATGATCAAAAAATGGTAAGGCAATTTATGCAAAAAGCGATCGACGAGGGCTGGAGAAGTTTTTGGTTGCCTGGACTTGATCCGCTGCTGCAAAAATTCAGGGCTGATACGGCGATTCGATCCATGTTAGATGGGCTTGAGACTCGCATGAGTATTATTCGCGAGCAATCTAAAGAGGATGCACGATTTGCTAGCCGTTGGGATGATTAGATTGATCCCCCTTGAGGTGACTTAAACGCCCCACTTGAAAGTTAGTCAACATTATTGACTCAGCTTGAATCTTGGTTAGACCTAACGAAGCATCGCCAGAAAACTTATATCGTGGTCTGTTGTCGAGGCACTTGTTCACGCATCTGTTAATGAGTAACGAGGTAAGTTAGAATTATCTACCTCAATTTACAGACACAGAAAACCCTTTATGGACACTTCAAAACTTTTTTCTCTCGAAGGCAAAATTGCACTCGTTACTGGTGGCTCGCGCGGTATTGGTAAAATGATCGCCGAGGGTTTTATAGCTCAAGGCGCGACGGTGTATATATCGTCTCGAAAAGCTGAGGTGTGCGATGCGGTTGCTGCTGAACTTGGCCCCAAGTGTTTTTCTTTACCACAGGATGTTAGCTCGGTGGAGGGCTGCAGAAACTTAGCATCTAGTTATGCTCAAGTAGAATCTAAGCTGGATATTTTGGTCAACAATGCGGGGGCCGCTTGGGGTATGCCGTTTGAAGATTTTACTGAAGTCGGCTGGGATAAAGTAATGGATTTAAATCTCAAGTCACCTTTCTTTTTACTGCAAGCTTTACATAAATCGTTACTGGCCGCTGCCAGCAAGGATCAGCCAGCCAAGGTGATCAATATTACTTCGATTGATGGCCAGCGCTTAAACCCTTGGGACACGTATAGTTATCACGCCTCAAAATCGGCCCTCATCTATTTAACTAAACGACTCGCGGCACGCCTGGTCGGCGAGCATATAAATGTAACTTCGATTGCGCCAGGCGCGTTTCCTTCCGAAATGAATCGTGCGGCCCGCGATCATGCTGATGAAGTAGCCGCAGGTATCCCTTCTGGACGTATTGGAGTAGCCGAAGATATGGCAGGCACAGCGATATTTCTAGCTAGTAGGGCGGGAGACTATATAGTTGGTGATACGATTTCTGTCGATGGCGGTATCGTCAACGCATCGCTAGGGCAAAGTATCGACGCTTAAATCTTACTACCTTACGGCAGGTTATGCGCTCCTGTTAACTTGGTTATGGTAACCCTGTTTTGAACAGAGCCGAAGGAATCCACAATTAGCATCAGATCCTTCGGCTTCACTTAAAAAATGCTCCGGCGTTGCTTTTAAAGGTGGCTTTCATGCACCGATCAGAATGACCGAAACTAGCACCAGAGCTTAGCCGTCTTTATGTCTAAAATTGAATGCACTTAAAATCTAAGTACCGACAAAAAAACTATTTTGTATTGGCATCATCGGCTTTTTTTCGATGCCTAGTTCGCTTGCTCCATGGATCGGCCAGTATGGGTCGCCTAGACTTTGACGTGCCATCAGTGCAATGTCGGCTTTGCCGCTGGCAATGATTTCTTCGGCTTGACGAGCTTCCGTTATGACACCGCCCGCCATAGTTTTAATACCGACTGTTTGTCGAATTTGTGCTGACAGAGCAACTTGATTTGCAGTTCTATTACCCATTGAAGAACGGGTGGCTGGGGTTGCACCACCCGCTGAGCAGTCTACGATGTCTACGCCTCGCTCTAGCAACCATCGAGACATCTCAATGTTGTCTTCTATCACTAAGCCGTCATCGATTCAATCGGCTGCAGACAATCGAACCGCTAGCGGCAAGCTTTCTGGCCATACTTTGCGCACAGCCTCAACTGTTTCAAGCATCATTCGTGCTCTGTTGCGTTGGCTGCCACCATAGTCATCATCACGAGTTTTACTAGCGACGAAAAGAAACTGTGCAATAGATACTCATGGGCGCCATAAATTTCCAGTCGTTGGTAGCCGGCAATAAGTGCGCGTTTAGCTTACTCTACAAATGCCGTTTGAACATCGTTGATATCACTTAGTGTCATCTGTTTCGGCTTTTTCATTAGTCGAGTGCCGTCCTGATCAAATGCTTGGTCGCTTGGCCCGATGATTTGCCAGCCAACGTGATCATAGTCAAGGTGACAACCGCCGTCCCAAGGAGCTGACGATGATCCTTTTCGAGCAGCGTGGCCTATCTGAATAACGCTTATAGCGCGATGTTCACGAAGGAATGAATTGTTCCGCAGCAGAGGTTCAATTTGTTGATCATTCCATAGGCCGGCACAGTTTGAAGTAATGCGGCCTTGAGGAGTGACCGCCGTCGTTTCTGCGATAATTAAGCCAGCACCGCCAATGGTTCGAGAACCCAAGTGGACTAAAGGCCAATCATTGGCAACCCCATCAACAGATGAATATTGGCACATGGGAGAGACTCCAATACGGTTTCTGAAAACAATATCTTTGATTTTTAACTCTGAAAATAGTGCGGCATCGAGTCGATACCTCTATTAAAATCTAGTCGATAAATATAAACCAGAAGCAGAATCAGGTCTTGCGCTATGAAAAAAACAATCTGCTCATAGCTAATTTAGAACAAAAAGTGTAGCTCCAAGCAGTCACATATTTACGTTTAAGCCTTGCGATCACACAGGGCCTCTTTCAGATTCAAGTCAAGACTAAGTTTGAACAATGCAAAGAGACTACTAGCAATGCAAGCAATTGCTTCGTTTGTCCTAATCAATATTGGCGGCCTAGCTGTCTCTGTCGCGCTCATTTTTTAGGATGAAGTTAAAATGAGACTTACCATGATGATTGGCGCTGCTGTCTTAGCGGTTTTTTTTGCGGTAGGTAATAATTTTGATTATCGGTATGCGGGTGTTTTGGCGGGGCTTTCCTCGATTGTTAATGGGCTGTTACTAAGTAAATCACTTACCTTAAAATCGACACCCAGCTTTTCTCAAAAGGAGAAAATTCTAGATCAAGTTTTTAAACGCCTGCAGGCGGACAAGTTTAGGTACTTGTTAAAACTAACTGAAGGGAACACTCCGGCAACGCACACCACTCTTACCACTAAAGACCAACTATGCGATAGCTTATTTTACCTGCTCCAAGGTAAGATGGAGATTAGCAAAGGCGACAAGCTTTTCACTCCTAAGCCGATGGCATTTATCGGCGAAGTTGGGTGCTTCTTGCACTTAGCGGCCAGCGCTACAACAATTGTAGAATAGGAGTCTGTTTATGCTATTTGTAATACCCCCGCTCTGCGGCAACGGGTAAAGAGCACATCTGGGGTGCGCGCTAAGATTTACGAGTTAATGAATAAAGACACGGCGGAAAAAGTTGCAAACAGCTAGCGGTAAATATTAGATCGGCTGTTTTAATTTCAAGCTACACGAGTGTTGCCTAGCTCGATCTGGCTAAGCCGCTGTTTAGCAATCATCACCTTAAGCGATATTCTTGAATCGAGCTCTGATTGAAGGTAAACCCCATATCAGGCCGCCGAGGAATGACTATTTTGCCGTCTTCTATGTGCTTTGATTGGCTTCTCAATCGGTCAATTTAGGTGCTTTTAATCTGTTGCAGCCCTTTAAGAGCGGTTTGAACAGCAGGTGTTTTACTGGTTTCAGCGAAATACGCTAAGTAGGTCGTGAGTGAAAAATCCGGCGCGTCATCAACATAGAAGAGTTTATTGTCTGCTACATAAGTCCTTATATCACGCTCTAAGAAGTAGCCAGAGCCACCTTGTTCGATAATGTGATTAAGACCCACCGATGCCAAGCCTACGGTCATTTGGTGTGTCGGGCTGTCTGGGTAGGCGGCACTATGCGCGGCTCTAAATGAGTCACCCCAATCGACGTAGATATAACCGTCGACTGCGGTCTTTTCGACCGCTCTGGTGGTCGTGCTGACCATAACCAGTTGGTGAGTATCATATTCAGTAATTACGATATCCGGATTACGTTGAGGCTCGTTGACGATCGCCACATTGAGCAGCCCGTTACGTAACATCCTCATCAATTGATCTGAATAGTCTGACCGTACCTGAGTGGCCATATCGGCTGCGTTTTCGTTCATCCAATTTAGCCATGGAGAGGCAATGCTTTTCCAATGATTTAATTGCACACCTAAGCCAACAATGGCGTTAAATTCTTTTGAAAGCGCCGCCTCTTGCTTAGCTAACTCCCAGGTACTGGCCATCGATACCGCATGTTTATGAAACGCGCTACCTCCCGCCGTTAGGGTGGCGCCGTTACGCTTTCGATTGAATAGTTGTCGATTTAATATCTGTTCGAGGTTTTTAATCCGCGCACTAATTGCTGACTGAGTGATATTCAAATTCTGTGCAGCTTGCTGAAAACTTCCAGCTGAGGCAACTTCTAAAAATGCACGGATGTTCGCAATGTTCATTACTTTGTTGATATTAATCAAATTTAATCGATATTAAATACAAGTTAAAATTGTTTTACAAGATTGAAATAGCAATCTATTCTTACAGACGTGCAAATCTGAGTTTCTTGTGGAATAGTTTTATGAAAGTATCACTCGATGGAAAACGTGCGTTTATAAGTGCTGGTGGAGCGGGTATGGGCCGATCTACTGCGATTGCCATGCATAAGCTCGGTGCCCAAGTTTTTACCTGTGATATTGACCATGTTGCGCTCTCGACCTTGCCAGTTGGGATAACCACATTTCAATGTGATGTCTCAGACTCTGCCGCCGTGAATGCTATGTTTGATCAAATATTGCCGAGTGGTCTGGATATCTTGGTCAACAACGCCGGTATTTCTGGGCCAACTAAGCTGGTCGAGGACATAAGTGACCAAGAGTGGCGAGAGTGCATGTCGGTCTGTATTGATTCTCAGTTTTATTGCGTGAGACGGGTTGCGCCGATTTTTAAAGAGCAACGCTCTGGGTCTATTATCAACATTGTCTCCGCCGCCGGAATTCTTGGTTATCCTACGCGAACCCCTTACTCATCGGCAAAATGGGCTGTGCGAGGCTTTACCGAAACATTGGCGATGGAGCTTGGCCCCAGTAATATTCGTGTTAATGGCATTGTCCCCGGCAATGTAGAAGGCGACCGAATTGAGCGAGTAATAGAGGCTCAAGCCAAAGCCGATAAGGTCGAGACAGAACAAATACGCCGCATGTATTCGATAGGAACGTCTATGCAATGTTATGTTGATGCGCAAGAAATAGCGGACCTGATTTGTTATATAACGTCTGACTATGGAAGGCATATTTCAGGGCAGATGATTGCTGTTGATGGTAATACTGAGACTCTCTACCCTAGAAGTTAACGATTTAATTGGAGCATAACAGCGAATTCTAATGGCAATTTTATTAAACAATCATGGCTACGACAATGCACCCTGGGTTGAGGCTCTAGGTGACTATTTGCCGCAGTTGCCGATCTATCAATTCCCCAACATTCCAAACCCTGAAGACATTCACTACGCGGTGGTATGGCATCACCCGCATGGTGACCTAATTAATTACCCAAATCTAAAAGCGGTGATGATATTAGGTGCTGGAACTGATCATGTCGACCAAGATCCAGAACTACCCGATGTGCCATTGGTACGTCTGTTAGACCCCGATGTCGGTAACGATATGGCTCAATACGCTTGCTATTGGACAATGCACTTCCATCGTCAATACGAGCGATACCGGCAACAAAAATCTACTCAACATTGGCAACGCCATGAAGTTACTCGCTCGGTGGATTTTACCGTTTCGATACTCGGTTTGGGTTTGATTGGTTCGCTGATCGCCGAGCGCATTGCATTAAATGGCTATAACACTCTTGCTTGGAACCGCAGTCAAAAGAATCTAGCTCAAGTTGTTTGCCATAGTGGCGTTCAGCGCCTAAAGGAGGTGTTAGCAATTAGCGATGTGGTGATTAATTGCCTACCGTTAAGCGCTCAGACTTATCATTTACTAAATAAGTCTAGCTTGAGTCAATTACCCAAAGGGGCGTCTCTTATAAACGTTAGCCGCGGTGCTGTCATAGATGATACCGCGCTAATAGGTTTGCTTGAATCAGGTCATATTGCGGCCGCTGCATTAGATGTTTTTGTCGACGAACCTCTACCAGCGGAATCACCTTATTGGTATTTAGACAATGTTTTCGTTACCCCACATACCGCCGGTGCAACCTACCCTAAGTCGGCTGCGCGGGTGGTGGCTGATAATATTTTGCGGGTGGAAAATGGTCAAATGCCATTTCCGATTCATAGACCTAAACCGTAATTACCGGCAAAAAAGACAAATAACCAACATAGAAAGCAATCTGGATTTGCGCTTGCAGCAAGGTCAAGAGAGAGTTGATCTTGCTGCAATGTTTTGTTTGAAGAGTGGTTATGGCTGGGACGACACCGTTTAGAACCACATAACGGCCGGTGTTCAAGGCCGTGAGCATAATTTTTAGATGCCTCAGTCGGGCTTGCACTTCAACGAAATGAGTGCATCAAACTTAATCACGGCTAATAAAGTCGGCTGGGTTATTTATGCACATCGGTCTTCTGGGATTGCCGCAACCGCGTTCGAAACGATATCATTTTTGGTTAAAGACTGGTCTCTGTCGTACGGCAAGGTTGGATACCATGACTTGCAAGGTTTATCGATAGACCCGGACGAGCGGCATCGTGTCGCAGAGCGCCTGCGAGATAATAGTTATGTGTTGATGCGGAATCGTAGTTTTTAACTTTGGATACCACCGCCGGTGAGTGTTTTATGAATATGTATTACCTAATTCGAACCTGCGAAGTAGCGTGGCAAGTGATCGCTATTAGTCAGCCTTTGGTTA
Source organism: Arenicella sp. (assembly GCA_047625975.1). Classification (GTDB taxonomy): domain Bacteria; phylum Pseudomonadota; class Gammaproteobacteria; order Arenicellales; family Arenicellaceae; genus Arenicella. Next base: position 2,895 of record JBLHRL010000068.1, on the reverse strand, counting down.
ACGGCTGCGCTGATTTACCGGTCACCGCAAGTAAACAATATGACGCTTTCCATCCGCAGCAATAATGAGTCGCCAAGGTTTAGTCGTTTGGGTGATCGAATAGTTCTTTCTTGCTCGGCACTATATTTGCGTTATTTACTATGTCACCAGCTATACGAGTGTGATCAAAGTGGTCGTCTCACCTATTAAAACCGTTTAATTCGCGAGGCACATTAAGCAATTGCTGAGATCGGAATTTTTCATCCTGATAACGTCGTTAGCAAGAGAGCCGAAGGTTCTATTTAATTATGAGATCCTCGGCTGCGCTTAGTATGGTAGAGGCGGCGCTTTATTGCTGTTCGCTGTAGCTTACAATGTGGCATTATCTGAGGCTCTGAATCAGAGCTACTTAAGCCTTAACCGGTTAAAGAGCTTAAAATATTTCCTTAAAGGCTAGAGCGATGTCGCCAGTTCTAAATCTAGAAATCGAATCTATAGAAATGCGTACTCCGGCAGGAGCAAGTGCGGTGATTGCTTTGTATGGCGCGCACCTGTTGTCTTGGCAGCCGCTTCCCCTTAATGACGAGCAATTGTATTTAAGTAACACCGCTGTGTTGGACGGCTCCGCCGCTATTCGCGGCGGAATTCCAGTTCTTTTTCCTCATTTTGGTGCTCAAGAAAACTCTCCTAATCATGGTTTTGCTAGGCTGTCTACGTGGCATCTTTTAGCTCGACAAAGAGAGCTAAATAGCGATCGTGTTACGCTAGAGTTATCGCCGAGCGAGTCTACTGAGAGCATATGGCCTGCACAGTTCACTTTGCGCTTGACGGTTACCTTGTTCGATTCAAGCATTAACCTTGACTATGCTGTGACTAACACCGACGACAAAGAATTTAGTTTTGGTGGAGGCTTGCATACGTATCTAGCGACAGACGACATAAGCGAGACTCGAATATCTGGACTGGATAAATGTGCCTATATCGAGAATGGCAAGCGTCATCAAGAGTATCAGCCGTTGATTGAGATTACGGGCGAGACTGACAGAGTGTATTTTTGCAGTAAACAACAAAAGCCTTTGCGAGTAATATCGCCTAAGCGACAAATTCTGATTGAGTCTTCAGGGTTTACAGAAACAGTTGTTTGGAATCCTTGGATTGAACGAGCTAAACAATTTAATGATATGCAAGATCAAGATTACATCAACATGTTATGTGTTGAATCAGTTTTAGCGACCGACAAAATTTGTTTGCAACCCGGTCAATCGTGGACCGGCTCACAGAGATTAAACCTTCAAAATGAATCAGATAGGCTATGATAAATAACTACCCCCTTAAAGGCGTTAGCGTAGAGTTAGCAACCACTTTTTGACTGTCGTGATAGAACTATTATCTGTGCATTTTACTGCGCATCTGGCGGAGTTATTAAAGCCATTTGAACAAGCTGACGGTCGGAAACTAACGCTGGTTATCCATGCCGGCACACCAAAAACGGGGACAACCAGCATACAAACCTATCTAGATAAAAAACAACGAAAACTTAGGGGGAAGGGGATTCTATACCCACATAATCTAGAGAAAGTTCAAAATCCTACCGCGCCAAAGCATCAATGGCTTGAGAAAAATTTAGTCACTACGCATCTACAACACCTGCTAGAAAATTTTGATAATATAATCTCCCAAGTTAAAAATGATACCCACACCATCATCCTTTCATCCGAAGGTATTTATAATTATTGGTGGGATTTTCCAGATCAGTCGAAAAGTATTTTGTCTGAATTAGCGAAGCTTTTCGATATTGAAATCTGGGTATGGTTTCGCCAACCACTGGCGTTCATTGAGAGTTATTACAAACAATGTATTCGCAACCCACAAATAGCAAGCAACGGGTGTTATGGCAAAGACTTGTCGTTTGCTGAAATGCTCGATATCGAATGGTTTTCGCGTCACCTAGACTATCAAGGCTTTGTTAGCGAATGTCAGACATTGTTCGGTGAAAACAGGGTCTCAGTGTTTGAGTACCAAGGTGATGTGGTGCAACAGTTAATTCACAAACTAGGGCTAGCAACGCCTCATGACAATCCGACTCCAAGGCAAAATAGAAGTTTAAATAAAGCTTCCATAGCTATCCTTCGAGGCATAAACCAATATGATATGAAGGCAAAAGATAAAGAGCTTTTGATACCTCACTTAAAAAAAATCAATCTGATTCTTGATGGTTATGAGAATAAGTCATTGATTGATGAAGAGTCTAAACAAAGAGTCCTGAGCGTATCTAAGCCGATCAAGTTCTGATCGCTGCGCAACGGCTGCGTCGTAAACTGGAGTCAACAAAATCGAAAACGGTTTTAGAACAATGTTTAAATTAATTACTTCGCTGGTTTTAGTCCTGACCTTGCAGCCTATTGCCAACGGCCAAGAACACTATCAACTCGATTCTCGTATCTCAGAACACGTAACCGTGTCAGATATAACAGGTAAAAGTCTAAGTTTGCAGAAAATTATTGCCGACTCAGGCGCGGAACTTAGTGTTGTATTTATCTTTGGTGGCGGAGCAATGGGGCATCATCCTGCTGAAAAAAATGGTGGTTTGTGGTGCCCTGATTCGTACGAAGATATGCATATTGTGAGAAGCTTATATAATCACTATAAAGACAAGTCAGCGATTATCCCAGTAGCGGTGCCGCCGGTTTTTCACAGTCAATTATTAGGTTATGAAAAAGAAGTGTTCTTTACCGATAAAGCAACGCCAGAATATCAAAAGGCGATAAAATCATTTGTTGATTCGACACAGGCATCGTTTAGACAAGGAATAATTCCGGTTCAACCACTTTATGATAACGACTTCAATCTTCTCATTAGCCAGCAGCAAGGTCGCTTAAGTAATAAGTTAAATTCAGTTAAACAATGGCATGGTGC
>JBLHRL010000067.1:0-15391 GCA_047625975.1 Arenicella sp. | reverse complement strand
TTTTGCCGTCAGTAATAGACTCAAATAATTAGGGCCACTAATGAAAAAATTCGCACAACTTTTTAGTCTAGTAGCGATATTAATATCGTCCGCACAGTTAAATGCTCAACAGGTAGCCACTATTGGTATCGGTGGCATCACGCTAACTGCCGACGCTAGCGCAGAACTGCGATCTACCGAAAGTATTCTCAGCGCGGTAGCTGATAGCATCAATAGCCGCCTAATTGAAACTCGTAAATTCACGGTACTAGATTACTCACAATTGAGATCGCGAATTGAAGAGCAAGATCGCAATCTGATTGACTTCTATTTTAAGCAATACAGCGGTAATGCAATTGTACAAGCTGGTTTGGACTATATACTCAATGCCAGCATCACTGAGTTTAGTTTGGTTAAACAGGAAGTTAGTAAAACAGACAATTCGGCGGCGATAATCAATATAGAGTTTGAGTTGATCGGTGTCGCCGATGCTACTGTTGGTATTGACTCGAAAGTAATTGCTAAAGTCTATGCGCCTCTAAGCGTCGGCGATGCCGACGATGCTCAGCAACTACTGGACAGCGCAATCAAGCAAGCGAGTAAGCAATTGGTCGATCAAGTGATTGCTAACTTGTTTCCCATCAGAGTAATGAAAATTGTTACATACGATGAAGAATCTGAAAAATTTGAACGTTATAAAATCTCCGAAGATACTGAAGGCGCCTTGATCACCTTGAATTACGGGAAGGGTATCTTTACGTTAGGTGACATCGTGATGGTGTACCCGATAGATAGTGGCATTACCGTCGATGAGTTCGGGCAGCCTATTGGGGATGTAATTGCGAGCTTGAAAATTATTAGCACCGAAACAAGATTTTCTACTGCTCAAGCGATTACTGGCCACAAAAAATTAAAGCAAGGTCAAAAAGCTCAATTAATTTTGATCGGAGGGTAAACGACGTCGCGGCTGCATCTTTTAGTAATAGCCAAATATATTATAAGGCTAATTTTTCTAAGTACGGGCGAGCCAAGGCATGAGTATTGACGCGTGCCCCTAGCCTTGTTGCCAACATGAACATGCCACCGAGTTTTCGATGTAAGTAAAGTATGTCAGTCGGTGGGGTTTGCCAAAACTCTTTAAAACTATAACCGTCTTGGCTTAGTTGTGACAAGCGGTCGGATAACAGGCCGGCTTTGAAATCGTATAAACCCGGTTTAGAAAATGGTTCTAAGGCGATAGTGAAAACCGCCACGAGGAACTCTTGATACTCTTCGCTGGCCTCACTTGCTTGGTACCCGAGCTTATCAGCGGCGACTATTATGGCAATTGAGTCGTTCGCCTCAACCGCTCTTAATAGGCGCTTATAATCGATCGCGAAGCGCTTACTAAATCGGCGGCTCGCACCAAAATCGAGCAGCGCAATTTTATGTGTGTCGTGCTGAAAGAGGTAATTGGCAAAATTAGCATCGGTCTGCATTAAGCGTAGCTCGAATAGCTCCTTAAAGGTCAATTCGAACATCGCTGTCATCAGTTTATCGACTAACGCCGGATCTAACTCTGCAAGCGACTCTATCGGCTCTCCGCTAACGAAGTCCATAGCCAAAATTCGCTCAGTGCTTAATTCAGGGTAGTATTTAGGAATAATATAATTCTTTTGATCAGCTAAAGCGCTACGGAATGCTTCCATATACTCGGCTTCTTGCAGATAGTTGGCCTCTTCATGTAGCTGTAACTTCGCATCTCTAAGCAGATCAGTGATGTCCATGTGTTTTGGCAGTATCTTGGTTACTCTAAAAAGAGTCGCTATGTTGTCAACATCACTATCGATGCTTTTGGCGACACCGGGATATTGAATTTTCAATACTATATCCTCACCATCCAGCGTTGTAGCGCGATGCACTTGGCCAATCGAGGCCGCCGCCAGAGGCTCAAACTCAAAGTGTTTAAATTTCGATTGCCAATCATCGCCGTAAGCCTTTACTAAGGAGTCGAGCAGTTGATTGCGTGGCATGATAAACGCGCGATTACGTAACTGAGCGAGAATCTCAGCCAACTCTGGTGGTAAAAAATCGCTAGTTTCCATTGATAGTAGTTGCCCAACTTTCATCGCCGCGCCGCGCATGGTGGCCAATTGGTTGGCTACTTTACGGGCGTTGGATGGTGTTAGCAGTAGGTCACTGACTTTCGGTCGCTTGCCTTGGCTCAGTTGTTTTGCGCCCTCGCCAATCATACCGGCGGCGACACCGCCCGCCATACGTGCGATTCTTCCTAGACGGCCAAGGCGTGTTCGAGGGATCGATTTTTCTTGATTCTTTTTTGAACTCATAATGATGTGGCTTTCGGTAGTCTTCAGTTTGGCAAATAATCTTTTAGGATAAGTTCGATGTTTTTGTAAATCAGAAAGCTCAGTGTAACGTCTAATGAGTGATGTATCGTTGATGAAAACTTGAGAGTACAATTGCTATCAATGGTTAATCACAGCAATTTCTAATATGATAAAAAAATTCTTAGTTTTTACCTCAATTTTTTTGACGTTATTGTTGGGTGCTTGTACCGCAACAACGCCTAACACACTGAGCGCTAAGCCTGAGCAGCTTAAGAGCAAGGCCGCTATGGTGGTCACGGCTAACCCTCTAGCAAGCAAAGCTGGTGCTGAAATTCTACGTGCTGGTGGCTCAGCGGTTGATGCGGCTATTGCGATTGAGTCTGTATTGAGCTTAGTTGAGCCGCAAAGTTCTGGCTTGGGAGGTGGTGGTTATATGATGCATTTCGATAATGCGACCAATACTATGGCCGTTTATGATGGCAGAGAAACAGCGCCAGCGTTAGTCACAGAGGCCATGTTTCTTGACGATAAGGGTAAATCGATCGGCTTTCTTAACGCTAAAAACAGTGGTTTGTCGACCGGCGTTCCGGGCATGGTGTCGATGCTGGCTTTGGCGCACCAAGACCATGGGTCGTTGCCTTGGGGGCCACAATTTGACCGTGCTAAACAGCTAGCCAAAGATGGCTTTGAAGTGTCGCCGCGATTGGAGGGAATGATCAAGCGTTTCGGTAAACATATACCCAGCACTCTGAATCAAGGCCCGATAGACGCATATCGCTATTTTTTCAAAGAAAACGGAGAACCGCTTGCGGTTGGTGATTTGCGTACAAACTCAGGCTACGCCGACGCACTTGACTTAATTGCTGATAACCCAAGGTCTTTTTATGAAGGCCCGCTGGCCGAAAAAATCGTTCAACAAACCTCTCAGTCGCCGCGAGCGGGCAGCCTGAGCTTAGATGATTTACGTAATTACAAAGCGCAAAAACGTGAAGCGTTGTGTACACCATTCAAAGCCACTCTCGTATGCGGCCCGCCGCCGTCATCATCTTGGGTCGCTGTCGGTCAAATAATGGGCTTGCTGGACAACCTCGCGGGCGTGACTAAGGAGGGAGTAGACACCGTAAACAATGTAGAGAATTGGATCGTATTCGCTGAGGCGCAACGGCTTGCGTACGCCGATCGCGATCAGTATGTTGCTGACGATCAATTTGTTGATGTTCCACTGGGCGGCATGCTTAGTGCCGATTATTTAAGCCTACGAGCGAAACTGATTGATCCAAAAAAAAACGCGATTGAGGTTAGCCCAGGTGATCCGTGGGCATATGAGTCTAGTCACCATGTGCGCTATGGCGATGATGCGACTGATGACCAGCCAGGAACCACTCATTTTGTAGTAGTTGACGGTGATGGCAACGTTGTTTCAATGACCGCTAGCGTTGAAAGTATCTTCGGCAATACCCGCATGGCTGGCGGTATGTTTTTGAATAATCAGTTAACCGATTTTTCGTTTAATCCGGTTGATCTATCTGGCCAAGCAGTTGCCAATAAAATAGTCCCCAACAAACGTCCGCGGTCTTCTATGTCTCCCACTATTGTGTTGGATCAAGACGGTGAATTTTTAATGGCCAGCGGGTCGCCTGGTGGTAACTCAATTATTGCCTACACAGCGAAAACCTTAGTCGCTGTTTTGCAGTGGGGGTTAAGCCCGCAACAAGCCGTTGATTTACCAAATATGGTGGCCCGCAAAGGAAAAGTTCGAATCGAAAAATCGCGGGCGTCAGCGGACTTAATTTCAGGCCTTCGTGAATATGGTTATGAGGTTAATGAAAGCGCCGGAGAAAACTCAGGCTTAAGTGTTGTGTACCAACATGCCAACGGCCGACTTGAAGGCGGGGTTGATCCTCGACGTGAAGGTGTCATCGAGTTGATTGAGATAGATTAATCTATCGCAATCAATTCTGGTTTTAGCTTGAAACAGCCAAAAGTGTCGCAACATAAGTGGTCTAGCATTAGTAAAACAGACAAAACAACAGCATAAACAGGAGTCACAATGACGACTATTCTTTCAGTGCGTCGCGATAAGCAAGTGGTTATTGGCGGTGACGGGCAAGTTTCTCTCGGTAATACCGTTATGAAAGGTAATGCACGTAAGGTTCGCCGTTTGTATAAAGGTCAAGTAATCGCTGGCTTTGCAGGCAGTACCGCCGATGCGTTCACTTTATTTGAGCTATTTGATGCAAAATTAGCTAAACATCAAGGCATTTTGACTAAGGCGGCGGTCGAACTTGCAAAAGAGTGGCGTACCGATAGGATGCTACGAAAACTTGAAGCATTGCTATGCGTGGCGGATAAAGACGCCTCTTACATAATCTCAGGAACAGGCGACGTAATTGAGCCAGAAGAAGGTATTATGGCGATTGGTTCTGGCGGTGCCTACGCCGAAGCAGCGGCGCGTGCGCTAGGCTCGAATACAGAGTTGAGCGCTAAAGACATTGTCGAAAAATCACTCAATATTGCGGCTAATATTTGTGTATTTACTAATCATAGCCTGACCATAGAAGAGCTGGAGTTCTAAGATGAGCGAAATGACCCCTAGAGAGATAGTTCAAGAACTCGATAACCATATTATCGGTCAAGGTGATGCTAAGCGCGCGGTGGCTATCGCTCTACGCAATCGCTGGCGTCGATCGCAAGTGTCAGACAGTGGCTTGAGGGCCGAGATTACGCCTAAGAATATCTTAATGATTGGCCCAACTGGAGTCGGCAAAACTGAAATAGCTCGCCGCTTAGCTAAGCTTGCCGATGCTCCGTTTATTAAAGTAGAAGCGACTAAGTTTACTGAAGTTGGTTACGTTGGTCGCGAGGTCGATTCGATTATTCGCGACCTAGCCGATATTGCAATCAAAGGCCAGCGCGAAACTGAAATGAAAAAAGTGCAGGTGCGTGCAGAAGATGCGGCTGAAGAACGAGTGCTTGATATTCTCTTGCCGTCGGCGCGTGACGTTGGCTTTACGGCCGATTCTTCTGAGAGTAAAGACGGCGCAGCACGACAGAGTTTTCGCAAAAAATTACGTGAAGGCCACTTGCATGACAAGCAGATTGAAGTAGAGGTTTCAGCCCAAGCGCCAGGTGTGGAACTGTTTGGCCCACAAGGTATGGAAGAGCTAACCAGTCAGTTACAAGGGATGATGAAAAACATGGGCGGCGATAAAAAACAAAGCCGTAAGATGAGTGTCAAAGACGCCTTGAAGGTCTTGATCGAAGAAGAGGCGGCGAAGTTAATAAACGAAGAGGACATCAAGCTAAATGCGATTCAGCGATTAGAAAATCATGGTATTGTTTTTATTGACGAAATCGACAAAATTATAGGTCGATCAGAAGGCGGTAAAAGTGCTGATGTGTCGCGCGAAGGCGTGCAACGAGACTTGTTGCCCTTGATTGAAGGAAGCACTATCTCGACTAAGCACGGCATGATTAAAACTGACCATATTTTGTTTATCGGATCAGGTGCATTTCAATTATCTAAGCCGTCTGATTTGATTCCTGAATTGCAGGGTCGAATGCCGATTAGAGTTGAACTCGCGGCCTTAACGGTTGATGATTTTACACGTATCTTAACTGAGCCCGATGCGTCGCTGACCGAGCAGTATGATGCATTGTTGGCCACTGAAGGTGTCACTCTAGATTTTACCGAGAACGGCATTCGTCGTATCGCCGAGTTGGCTTGGCAAGTGAATGAGAGCACTGAAAACATTGGTGCGCGGCGTTTGCATACAATGCTAGAACGACTGCTTGAAAAAATCTCGTTTGAAGCCAGTGACCGCTCTGGAGAGTCGGTGAGGGTTGACCAAGCTTATGTCAATCAACACCTCGATGAATTAGTCGAGAATGAGGATTACGCGCGCTATATTCTCTGATCCTCATTTTGAGGTCTTATGCAATCAGGGTGACTGGTGCTTGCCCTGATTAAACCGAATCCACTATGGTATGTTTATGATTTTTGCGATCCTCTTTATCTTGGCTTTTTTAATTGGCCTCGTCAGCTATTTGCTTACCAATAAATGGCTTGTTGCTGTATTGTTGTCTATGGCCTTGTTCGTAGTCACAACACTGGCTGATACTGAGGCTCAAGAAAGCTGGAGTTTTACGCTAATTTTTGGCTTGCCGATTGTGTTTGTTGCCAGCTTATTAGGCGCATATGTCGTAGAATTGCGGCGCGGCGAACCGTTTGAGGAAGAACACGATGAGTCGCAACTCGATGAGTCAGGGCAAGGCGAGTCAGAAGTCCGTTAAAGACAATTAAAGGGAGTTACATGTTTGATAATCAAGTAGTTTGGATTACCGGAGCATCATCAGGGATTGGTCAAGCATTGGCTTTGGAGTTTGCTGCACACGGAGCTCGTTTGGTGTTGTCGGCGCGAGGCGAAGACGGCCTAAATCTAGTGAAAGCCAAATGTGATGCGATCTCGGGCAACGATGCGAGTTTAGTATTGCCATTGGATATTACCGATGAGTCAAGTTTTGCTAACAAGGTTGAGTTAGCAAAAGATTGGGGTGGATGCATAGATATGTTGATCAATAACGCGGGTATTACTCAGCGTTCGAGTTGCCTGAATACCGATATGTCGACTTACCGAGCAATATTTGAGGTCGATGTGTTCGGTCAAATAGCGCTTACCAAAGCAGTATTGCCGATCATGATTGAGCAGGGTAGTGGCCACTTTGCGGTAACATCTTCTATTTCTGGAAAAATAGGGGTGCCTTTTCGAAGCGGTTACTGTGCCGCCAAGCACGCCATGATGGGATTCTTTGATGCCTTGCGGACCGAAGTCGATCACCATAATATAAAAGTCACAACAATCACGCCAGGCTATATCCGCACGCCAATCTCATCTAACGCACTATTAGGTGATGGCTCTGCCTATGACCGCGAAGATACAGAAATTCGAGGTGGTATGGATGTTAGCGAATGTGCCAAGGTTATTATGACCGGCTTTAAGCGTCGAAAGCCTGAGATTAGTGTCGGTGAGGGTTTCGAGATGAATGCTCTGTGGTTGAAGCGTTATTTCCCTAATATTTTGTTGAAAATTGCGGCTAGGCAATATGCCAAAATGGCTAAAAATAACGACTTAAGTTGATGACGACTAATTAAATCTATTTTGGATTATAAATAATTTGGATTAAGGTCAATGTGATCCTGCGTTATATCCTAGCAGCGATGCAGTAGCCATTTTTGGCAGATGCTTTGATCATAATTCGTCTCAGCATTGAATGCCAATCTTGAGTACAATGGACAGCTAATCGCTGCAAACATAAAAATATTATGCTCAATTCAGAATGCACCTCTACCTTGTCTTTAGTCGATGACGAACTCGCCAGTACTTTGTCAGGTATTGTTCGTGGCGTCGAAAAAGAGGGTTTGCGTATCACCCCAGAATCACATGTCGCTCAGACCGTGCATCAGCCAGCACTGGGTTCAACGCTGACGCACCCAAGTATTACTACCGACTATTCTGAGGCGTTGCTCGAATTCATTACGCCAGTGCTGAACGATGTCGAAGAGACCGTTACGTATTTGAGTGATTTACATAGCTTTACCTCGAGTAACATCGAGCAAGAGCGTGTATGGCCAGCGAGTATGCCGTGTCGGCTTGAAGGCGACGATAGTATTCCGATAGCGGTTTATGGAAGCTCAAATGTAGGTACTTTGAAGCATATCTACCGGCAAGGTTTGGGCGTACGCTATGGCCGTATAATGCAGTCAATCGCAGGAATTCATTATAATTTCTCACTACCAGACGCGTTTTGGCAAGCGTATCAATCAAAGCAAAAGCTCAACGATAAGCAATCTCTGCAGGACTTCAAATCAGAAAATTATTTTTCCTTAATACGAAATTTTCGTCGCTACTCTTGGGTTTTACATTATCTTTTCGGCGCTTCACCGGTGTTGGACAAGTCGTTTCTTGCTGGTCTCACTGAAGATCAGCACGGTCTCGACGCTTTGCGTAAAAACACTTACGGCTTGGTGCATGCTACTTCGTTGCGAATGAGTGATCTTGGGTATCAAAATTCAGCTCAAGAAGCTCTGCATGTCTCGTATAGCTCGCTTGATGATTACGTGACTACTCTCGCTGAGGCGATGACTCATAAGTACCAAGCCTACCAAGATATCGGTGTCAAAGTAGACGGTGAGTATCGGCAACTGAATACTAATGTTTTACAAATTGAGAATGAATATTATAGTGATATTCGACCTAAACGAGTAACCCAATCAGGTGAGAAGCCGATTGCGGCGTTACGCGATCGTGGTGTTGAATATATAGAAGTGCGTATATTAGATATTAATCCGTTCCTTGCTGAAGGGATTAACGCTCAGCAAATACGGTTTATGGATGCATTTCTTTTATATTGTTTGTTCTCGCAGTGTCCGCAAACTAGTGACACAAGCTGCCCTGAAATTCGCGTAAATCAGCGTGACGTGATAATGCGCGGTCGAGACCCCAGCTTGACCTTGCAACATGGCAGTGAACAAGTTCCATTCAAGATTGCGGCTACTGAGCTGCTTGACGCTATTATGGAAACCGCCAAATTGCTCGATAAAGCGCATAGCAGTTTCGAATACACCTCTGCCGTCTATGCTCAGCAGGCTAAGGTAAACGATCCGGCCTTAACCCCGTCTGGACAAATGATGGAGTTAGTTGAGGCCGGCAGCGAGTTTATTGACATAATCAGTGAGCAAGCTGACAAGCATAAAACTCACTTCGCTAGTCTAGATAGAAATACTGAGTTCCAAGATAATTTAATGGTTCTTGCGAAGCATTCAATTGAACAGCAGTGTGAGCTTGAAACGCAAGATAACATTAGTTTTGACGACTATCTTGCTGACTACAATACGCAATAGTTATTGCTGCAACTTTAGGCTAATCGGGCTATTTTTGATCTAAGTTGCTTTGATCTTGATGCTTGTGGCTAGTGATCGTCAGTTCACGTTTCGGGTAGGGAATTTCAATATTATGTTTGGCAAAGGTTGCGTGAATATCTTTGTAAAGCAGGTGTGAAATGCGCCCACGGTCTTGCGGCTCATCGATCCAGCCCATCAGCTGAAGGTTAATGCCGCTATCGCCAAAGCCTCTGAAGCGAACGCGCGGACAGGGATGCTGTTTAATCTCCTGATGTCTGCTTATCAGCGTCATTAAGACGTCTTCTACATGTTGTAAGTCTGCCTCATAGGCACATTGAAGGTCGAGGCGAATACGCATCGAGTGTCCCGGGCCACCATTTTCGTTGACGATTTTTTGGTTGCCGATAACGCCATTGGGAATAGTTACTTCAATATCATCACGGGTAATTAAGCGCGTACTTCGAATGCCGATATGAGTTACTTTACCTCGCTCACCGGAGTCTAGGTTAACGTAGTCTCCAAGCTTATAAGGACGATCAGCCAGAATGAACACGCCCGAGAACAAATTTGCCAAAGTGTCTTTGGCGGCGAAACCTACGGCGATACCGACGATACCTGCTGAAGCTAATAAGCCGACAGGGTTGATACCCCAAATCATTAATATTAAGTAAGCGCATATAATCATCAACATTATTTTGCTGCTTATGATCAGTAAGGGCTCGGTGCGGACATCCATTTTCTTGAATCGCGAATCATCTCGAGACATGACTGTGATCAGCGTGCCGCTAACCGAAAGCGTGGCTCTGGTCCAAGCGAGGACTATCATCGACAGCGCTACAGGGCTTATATACGCTGCTAGCCCGTCGATGAAGCCAGTCGATTTGGTCGCTACGATTAAACCGAACCAGAGCACCGTATTGAAAATCGGCTCGCGCAGCTCGGCGATTATTTGGTCATCTAATTGACTATTGGTTTTACTTGCTAGCTTTTGAATCAAATTCAGTGCGTAAACGCGTATGAGCGATGCTGACGCCCAAAACAAGGTAAAGATGATAACGGCCTCGATGATTGGGTATTGCTGCACCAGCGCCCAATAAGGCTGGACTTGCTCTGGTAGAATATCGCTAAAGGTTGGGATCTGATTGGCGATGTCGGTGGCAACTGTCGAGGCGGCTTCAGTGCTGGCAATAGTGGCGCCTGGCTCTGTTACGCCTTGTGTTTGGCCTTGGGGGGTCGGGTTTAGCATAATATTGTTTGGCCTATGGGTTAAAGGACGGCTTATCTCTAAAGGTTGATGACTTGCTGCGTTACTGGGCTGCAGTTTTAAAGATAACAATTCTAGACCTCGAAACGACTTCTAGCAGTAACTAAACGTCAGCGCTATAGGCCCTGTGCTTCAATCCAGTTTTGAATTTCGGCGGTAACTTGGATATCAGATTTCCCTTCAACGCTAATTGCTGGGCCGACGATAAAGCGAATAGTGCCTGATTTAATCCACCAGCTGTCGCGTGACCAGTATTTGCCAGCATCATGGGCGATTGGAACTATCGGCTTGCTAGCGGCGATTGCTAATTTTGCCGCACCTTTCTTGAAGCGACCTGATTCACCGTAGGCCGTACGAGTACCTTCTGGGAAGATTAATACGTAGCGACCCTCTTTAAATTTTTCGATGCCTTGCTCAACAACTTGGTCTAAAGCATTTTTCTTGTCAGAGCGATCAATCGCAATCGGGCCAGTCGCACGCAAGCCTAGGCCGAATACCGGAATACTTAACAACTCCTTTTTTAGTACCCATGCAAGTGCGGGTAGAAAAGTTTGCGTGGTTATAGTTTCCCAGGTTGATTGGTGTACACAGGCAAACACACATGGCTGGTCAGGAATATTATCCATACCTTCAAGCTGATGCGTAAGGCCGCAGGTGACTCTTAACCACCATGTGACGAACTTTGCCCAACCGGCAATCAGCCATGAGCGCGTCACTGGCTTAAACGCCAGTGCCGCAATTGACACTATCAAAAAAGGGATGGTTGACAGTGCTTCACCAAGGTAAAAAAGTACCGATCGAATATAAATCATAGGCTTAATATAAAATATGCGCATACTTAGATTTCGTGCTTAAGAAGCGCATCTGTAAAGGCCGCTAGCGTTTCAAATACGAGCGTACCGTCTAAATCAATGTGTGAGTTATCGGCTATTTTTTTGAGACTTTTCTTGCCGTTACCTGTCTTTACTAAAACTGGCTTAGCGCCAGCTGTTTTTGCTGCTATTAGGTCTCGAACTGAGTCGCCAACCGAGTAAACGGCGCTAAAGTTAATATTCAAGCGGTCAGCAAGTTGCTTATATAAACCTGCCAGTGGTTTGCGACAATCACAGCCATCATCAGGGTGATGAGGGCAGAATAGTACGCTTTGAATCTTGCCACCATGTTGTTGAACATAGTCAATCATTCGTACATGTATCTTAGCCAAGGTGTCAGCGCTAAAAAGCCCACGGCCAATGCCAGATTGATTGGTAACAATGACCACTTCATAGCCCGCTTGCGATAAGCGTGCAATAGCCTCTAGGCTGCCTTTTATAGGAATCCACTCATCAGGGCTTTTGATAAACGAAGTCGAGTCTTTATTGATCACTCCATCGCGATCAAGAACCACTAATTTTATATGCTTGGTATGAGGCAAAGTTAGTATTAGGCCTGAAGTAATGCAATGTCAGCGACGCGCAAAAATAAGCTTTGCATGCGCTTTAGAAGTGCTAAACGATTTTTCTTTTCATCGTCATTATCACTCATCACCATCACATGCTCAAAGAAATTATCAACTGGAGTGCGCAAGCTGGCCAGCTTTTCCAGCCCTTGAGGGTAGTCACCATGATCGAATAAGGAAATACAATCAGATTCAATGTGTTGAATTGCCGAATAAAGTTCTTGCTCGGCCGTTTCTGTTAGCAGAGATTCGTCTACCTCAGAGGTAACATCACTTTGTTGTTTCTTTAAGATATTACTAATTCGTTTGTTCGCAGCGGCCAAATCAGTGGCTTCAGCAAGCTGGGTGAAAGCGCTGACGGCTTTTACTCGTTGCTCGAAGTCTAACGGACTGTCCGGTTCACAGGCCAATACCGCGTTAATCGTATTGGTAGCGATATTTTGAGATTGATAGAAAGCCGTCAATCGGCCACGGATAAAACCGACGATGGCGATTTGCGTTTCTGTGTTTATCTCAATTTTTTGTTTTAGCGAATAAACAGCAACCGATTCGGCAACCAGTTCAGACAGCTTAAAAGGCCGCTCTTGCTCAATTAAAATACGCAAAATGCTTAACGATGCTCGACGCAATGCATACGGATCCTTATCGCCGGTAGGCACTTCGCCCGAAGCATAGATACCGACTAAGCTGTCGAGCTTGTCGGCCAGTGCTACGGCTTGAGCCTCAGCGCTTATAGGTAAGCGGTCGCCGGCGAATTTAGGCCAATAGTGCTGCTCTATACATTCACCGATTAGAGCCGGTTCACCATCGCGGTCGGCATAGTAGTGCCCCATTACGCCTTGAAGCTCATCGAACTCACCGACCATATCTGACACAAGGTCAGCCTTTGCAAGTAAGGCGCCACGTTCAGCTAACGCCGGGTCGCCGCCCATTTTGCTTGCCAATTTACCCGCCAGTTGCTGTATGCGCTGCGCTTTCTCCAATACGCTGCCAAGCTTTGCATGAAACATAACCTTGCTTAATAATTGGACGCGATCAGCTAATTTAATTTTTTGGTCTGTTAGCCAAAAAAACTGTGCGTCTGATAGGCGTGCACGCAATACTTTTTCATTACCTGAGCGAACTTGGTCTGGATTTTTACTTTCGATATTACTTACGGTGATGAAATGCGGCATTAATTTGCCGCTCTGGTCAACAACGTGGAAATATTTTTGGTGGTCGCGCATTGATGAAATTAAACATTCTTGTGGAACTTCTAAAAAGCTTTGATCAAAATCGCCGACTACCGCAGTGGGGTATTCAACTAAGCCGGTTACCTCATCTAGTAATGCCTGATCGTCTTCAATCGCCCCATTGACACTAGCCGCCGCGGCTTTTACTTGATGCAAAATCATCGCTTGGCGTTGGTTAAAGTCTGCCATCACATGGCCTTGCTCTAATAAACGCTGTTGGTAATTATTGGCATTATTGATAACGATCTCGCCCTCGCTGTGAAAACGATGGCCGCGAGTCGTATTGCCCGAGTCGATATCTAAAATTGTTGCTGGTAATACTTGCTCACCATGCATCACGATTAACCATTTTACTGGGCGAACAAATTCAGCCGTTCCGTTGCCCCAACGCATGCGCTTGGCGATCGGTAAGCGTTTGATCGCTTGGTCAATAATCGCTGGAAGCAATGCGCTCAGTGATTTGCCAGCTTGTTTGATATTGTAACTTAACCATTCGCCTTTATCTGTTTTTAGACGCTCAAGGTCACCGATATCAACGCCGCAAGACTTGGCAAAACCGATTGCCGCTGAGGTTGCTTGTCCATCTTCTTTAAAAGCGGCCTGGACCGCTGGGCCACGCCGTTCGATTGTTTGGTCTGGCTGTGCCGCGATAACGTTCGGTAACACCAAGGCAAGCCGACGTGGTGAAGCAAAAGGTGATGCTAAATCGGCGTCAGCTTGGCTAATTAACTCGGCGTCTCTTAAGCCGTTAAGTAACTCGGCGGTAAAAGCGTCGCTAAGTTTTTTTAGTGTTTTCGGAGGCAACTCTTCGGTACCAAGCTCAATTAATAGAGTATCAGTCATTACGATTCTCCTGCTGAGCGACCACGCGGAAAACCTAAGGCTTCGCGTGATTCGTAATAAGATTTTGCAACGCCTTTGGCTAAGCCACGAATGCGACCTATATATCTGGCGCGTTCTGTCACACCAATAGCGTGGCGAGCATCGAGCATGTTAAAAGAATGTGACGCTTTAAGCATTTTCTCATAGGCAGGTAGCGGTAGGTTCTGCTCAAGCAAATACTTGGCCTCGGCTTCGCAGGCATTAAATTGATGAAAGAGTTCATCAACATTGGCGTGTTCAAAGTTGAAAGTTGATTGCTCAACCTCGTTTTGATGATAAATATCGCCATAAGTGAAACCGTCGGTCCATTTAAGATCATAAATGCTATCGACGCCTTGAAGATATAGGGCAATGCGCTCTAAGCCGTAAGTGATTTCGCCAGTTACAGGTCGGCAGTCTAAACCGCCAACTTGTTGGAAATAAGTGAATTGCGTTACTTCCATGCCGTTTAGCCAAACTTCCCAGCCTAGGCCCCATGCGCCAATGGTGGGCGATTCCCAGTTGTCTTCAACAAAGCGGACATCGTCGCTTAACATATCAATGCCGAGCTCCTTGAGCGATTCAAGATACAGCTCTTGAATGTTATCTGGCGACGGCTTAAGAATGACTTGATACTGAAAATAATGCTGCAAGCGATTCGGGTTTTCACCATAGCGACCATCCGTCGGGCGACGAGAAGGCTGTACATAAGCGGCCTTCATTGGCTCCGGACCAATGGCGCCTAAAAAGGTCGGAGAATGGAAGGTGCCAGCACCTACTTCGGTATCTATTGGTTGCATGATGACGCAACCATTATCGGCCCAAAATTGCTGCAAGCGCATAATCATGTCTTGAAAGCTTAGTACATTGCTCATTATGTTTATTATATATTGCTGAGAGTTTTCACCAACAATTGTTGGTGAGTAATGGCAGCAACAACTAATTAAATAATTGTTACTGACTAGAAAAAAAGAGCGGCCTAATTAACTAGCTGAACATTCCAACTCCCTAAGTTCAACTCCATAAGTTCAACTAAGGCGTTTATAAGGCGCGACTAAAATCAGACTGGCTATTATAACGGTCAAGCTTAAATTTGCGAGTGGTTTGCTTTCTATCAGTAAATACTTGTCATTAGATGGATTACAGATGTGCTATATCGTTGTAAAAATGGACAAACTGTCTTCAATATTACTTTTATTCATATGAGTTGTAACATTTAGTTATAAAAGGATAGACACGAACCTAAATTTTAGGTAATTTGCGTCTCAGACATTGGTTAGCCCAAGTCGCCTAGGAGTGAGGAAAGTGCAGTTAATAGCACAACTCATGAAAATGAAAAGACTCGTTAATAATAATAATAAGAGCGAGTCTTTTTATTTTCAGCATTTT
>JBLHRL010000066.1:0-15701 GCA_047625975.1 Arenicella sp. | reverse complement strand
GGGCTTAGGGCAATGGTATTGTTGAATTCTCGAAAGCTTCGATTAGTTCGGCCGATTAAAACGCCACTTTGGTTTTGACAGTGCGCAGCAATTTTCATTACCAATGCTTCCTCAACTGGCTCTTTAGTAATTCGGTCTTTTACCAGCTCCAAGCCAACAAATAGGCCTTTGCCACGGACGTCGCCGATGACTGAATGCCTGTCTTTTAACTCGAGTAATCTTTGTTTGATGTAGTTACCTTGAGTGACCACATTGTCGAGTAAATTCTCATCTTCGATGATTCGTATGTTTTCAAGAGCGGCTGCCG
The DNA here is from genome assembly GCA_047625975.1 of Arenicella sp. Taxonomy (GTDB): domain Bacteria; phylum Pseudomonadota; class Gammaproteobacteria; order Arenicellales; family Arenicellaceae; genus Arenicella. Next base: position 15,394 of record JBLHRL010000066.1, on the reverse strand, counting down.
GGCCGGCGGTGCAGCCTGCAAAGGTTGATACATCGCGGAAGTAGCCGTCTCTATCGTCGCCGTCAGTTTTAAAGCAATCGAAGACTTCTTCGGTGGTCACGGTGCATGAAATCGCGGCATAGCCTGAGGCGACCCCTTTGGCCATGGTGACAATATCCGGCTTGATGCCATAGTGTTGATAGCCAAACCATTTGCCGGTTCTACCTAAGCCACAAACCACCTCGTCTATGTGAATAAGTACATCATATTTTTTACAAATCTCTTCAATCGTTTTCCAGTATCCACTGGGTGGCGTAATTACCCCGCCGCCTGCGGTTATCGGCTCAAGCACAACGGCACCGACTGTCTCTGGACCTTGTTCGAGAATAACTCGCTCAAGTTCCATTGCGGCTCTTACTCCATAGTCAGCAATGTCGCCCCATTGAGAACGGTATTCCAGACAATGTGGAAACTCTACGAATCCAGGAGTGAATGGGCCGTACTGATTTTTTCGCTCGAATTGGCCGGTTGAACTTAAGGCGGTAATCGTGGTGCCATGATAGTCACGCTCACGAAATAAAATTTTATGCTTTTTGCCGCCGTATTTTTTGGCCGCGATTTGTCGTACGATCTTGTATGCCTTTTCATTCGCCTCAGACCCCGAGTTCGAATAATAAACCCGTGACATACCCGGCATTTTCGATATCAATTTTTCAGCAAATAGTGCGGCTGGTTGATTACCCGCTGTTTGCGAATAAAAATTCATTTTCAGTAATTGCTCGTAAACAGCTTTGGCAATACTCTCGCGTCCATAACCAACGTTAACGGTCCATAAACCACCTGAAGCGGCATCGAGGTAGTTATTTCCTTTGGCATCACGTACTCGCATACCGTGGCCTTCAACGATCATCATCGGTGCCGCATTTTCATAAGGCGTATGGTTGGTCAGGTGATGCCAGACACTACTTTGATCTGCCGCGAGGGCTAAATCGATGTCGATAAGGTTTTTTTTCTGTTGCATTGCTAACTCCAAAATAGCGTGCCGTTGGGTAATAATTGTTGGCAAACTAGGGTCATAATATTGGCGAACCGGAGAATCTCTCAGTCGCAACCTAACTACCACCAGATTAGTAGAATTCATTAAGCGACGCCAGAGTAAAAAGATATTTTTTGATACTTTTGGTATCATTAATATCGCCCTTGTTGTGAGCGTGGTGATTGAAAAGCCCTAGATTATTGAATTTGCTCGACTTACAATTGGCGTAGATTATTTGGCCTGTTTTGCTTGCCGAATTACGATTTCATTAATATGCACAAATGTTTCTGACTAAAAACTTTCGCCAATAACGCTCACCTGAGACACTGAATTTTGATTAAAAAGTACGAATTTTGGAACCCGCGCTTATTTGAATTACCGTTTTATCTATACCTTGGCGCCCAGTGTTTAATTAATCGTGTCGGTATCAAAGGTTTAGCCAAGGCGAACTACGCACTTGATCATGGAGAAATTGGTCTGAGTTCAAAGTTCGATAGCCAATTGGCATTTGATCAGCAGTTCTTTTTGCCGAGTATTCTGATCGAAGATGGCTTGACTGTGGAGTTGAAGAAGGAAGCGATCTATGCATTTGTCAAGCAACACGACTATCCAGTCATATTGAAGTCAAACGTAGGCAGTGTCGGCAAGGGTATCGTTAAAATTACCTCAAATGCGGATATCGATAAACATACTCCGCGCTTACTTGGTGCCTATATTCTACAGAAATTTACCTCTAACTCTTATGAGTGCGGCGTCTTCTATATTCGTCAGAACGGTAAAGCGAAAATTACTGGAATCAATAAAAAGCACTTTCCGACCGTTATTGGTAATGGACGTGACGATCTATCGACACTGGCCAAAAACCACTATCGATACAGCCAGCACTGGAACTCATTTCTTCAAGATTTTGATACCAGCATAGTGCTTAACAGCGGAGTTGAAAAACGCTTATCATTTATCGGTTCGCATACGCTGGGATGTAAATTTACCGACGACGCGCATCTGCATACCGATCAATTGGAAAAGGCGGTGTTCGCGGCATTTGAGTCTCAGCCGGGTTTTAATTTTGGTCGAGTTGATGTTAAAGCCGCTGATGAAGAGGCGTTCAAGCGAGGTGAGTTTGTGGTCATCGAAGTCAATGGGGTGGCATCATTACCGACGCATATGTTCGACCCCAAATATTCAGTCTGGCAGGCATATGCAATTTTCTTTGAACACGCAAAGTATTTGGCCCAGATAGCCGCCGAACAACGACATCAGCCGATGGCCCTATTGTCATATTGGCGCGTAATCCAAAAGGTCAAAGAAAATCAGGCGCTGCTAAATGTGGTGCACCACGCGTTAATGAATAAACGCGAATCATAGTAGACCAATCATAGTTGACCAATCAAAGTGCACCAAGCAGCGGCTATGGCGACTTTTTTGCCTCCATTCGTCCCCAATATTCTTTTAATTCGCGCTTTACCACGGGTGCCATAAGCGCTAAGCCAATTATATTCGCCAGTGCCATGGCAAACACCATCGCATCGGAGAAGGTCAATACCGAGCCAAGTTCGATGGCACAGCCGAGCATAACAAATACGCAGAAAGACAAGTTGTAAGCCATCTTAGTTTTAGCGCCCGTGCCGAACAGATATACCCAGCCAGCTAAACCATAATATGACCAGGCTACGATTGTCGAATAGGCAAACAAAATAACCACGACGGTTAACACATAAGGGAACCAAGGGATAACACTGGCAAATGCGGCCGAGGTAAGTTCAACGCCACTTATTCCATTGGCGCCGGTCACACCCGGCTGATAAACCGTCACAATTATCACCAAGGACGTAATAGTGCAGATAACTACGGTGTCTATAAATGGTTCGAGCATTGACACAAAACCTTCGGTTACAGGCTCTTTAGTTTGAACCGCCGAATGCGCTATCGATGCCGATCCTATGCCAGCTTCATTCGAAAAAGCCGCACGTTGAAAGCCAATAATGAGCACCCCGACCAAACCACCTGCCATTCCTTCAGGGCTGAATGCGCCGCTTATAATTGCCGAGAATGCATATGGTAGTTTGTCGGCATTAACGCCGAGCACGACTAACGCAGAGACAATATAGAGAACCGCCATAACGGGAACCAATTTGCTGGTTACGGCGGCAATTGATTTAATTCCGCCAACAATTACCATCGCCGTTAATATTGCAAGAACGGCTCCTACTAACCATGCTTTGTCAGAGAAGTAGCTAAGTTCTCCACCGGTAGTATCGACAAAAATTGTATAAGCTTGATTGGATTGAAACATGCAACCAATGCCAAGTGCGCCGATAACAATGCAGATCGCATAGTATCGAGCCAAGCCTTTACCAAGCTTCGGTAGGTTAATGGCGGCTAAGCCTTTTTCTAAGTAAAACATGGGGCCACCAAAGACGCTGCCATCGTTGTTTTCTTGACGGTACTTGACGCCCAGTGTGCATTCGGCAAATTTAGATGACATGCCGAATAAACCCGCAGCGATCATCCAGAACGTTATTCCTGGCCCGCCAATAGAGATAGCGATTGCGACGGCAGCCACATTGCCAACCCCAACAGTGCCTGAGATCGCTGTTGTCAGGGCTTGAAAGTGAGTCACTTCGCCTGGTGCTTTTTTATCAGCAAAATCTCCACGCACAATCTTCAGTGCATGGCCAAAGCCGCGAATATTGATAAAGCCTAGGTAGCCGGTAAAGAAAACACCACAAACAACTAATAACATCACGATCAAGGGTGCTTGCGTTCCATTGATTGATACGGATACGAAAACGATGTCTGAAATTACCTTGGCGATAGGCTCAAACCATTGATTAATCGCTTGGTCAAAACTAGCGTGAGCAGTTGAACTGAGGGTGTTAAAAAAAACACAGAGAGCAATAACTTTACTATTTTTCTTCATTCAATCGCCTTATCAATTTTTATATTTATGTTTGAAAACTAAGCTTGTTCTAGACAATCTTCATTTGCACAATAACCCTAGCATAAAGTTGTTGCGCTTTCAGGCTCCATCGACAGCCACTAATCGACACAACTGGCTAAAAACCATAGCGTATTATTACCCACGGTGATAAATGAAAAAAATAGAAAAATTTTCATATGAAAATCGTGTAGATGTGATAACTTCGACTAATAGCAACAACCAAACCCTATCTTTACAGGACATTACGATGCCGCACACTTATCGTCTTATTTTTGATTGCCCAGACCAAGCTGGAATTGTTAATCGTGTGGGCGATTTGATTACCGCGAATGGTGGCTGGATCTCGCAATCTAACCATCACTCTGAAACTGATAGAAATTGGTTCTTTTCTAGAATGGAGGTGTTGGCTGATTCATTATCAATATCATGTGCAGAACTTGAAGCTCAATTTCGACCGATCGCTGAAGAGTTTAAAATGAATTGGCGCGTAGTCGACAGTTCGACGCTTAAACGGGTGGTGTTGATGGTCAGCAAAGGCACCCATTGTTTAGCCGATTTGCTCGATCGTTGGCGCAGCAATGAGCTGCATTGCGACATCGTAGGTGTTATTTCTAATCACGATACCATGCGCGGTCTTAGCGAGTTTTACGGCATAGATTACCATCACGTGCCAATCGAAAAAGACAATAAACAAGCAGGTTTCGACGAAGTCGAGCGTTTGGTCGATCACTATAATGTTGATGCTATCGTGTTGGCGCGTTACATGCAGATCATTCCGCCGGCTTTGTGCCAGAAATATTTACATCAAGTGATTAATATTCATCACAGCTTTCTACCGTCGTTTATCGGTGCTAAGCCCTATCACCAAGCTCACCGGCGCGGAGTGAAACTGATTGGCGCGACTTGTCACTATGTCACGCAGCAGCTAGACGAAGGCCCGATTATCGAGCAAGACGTGCTGCGCGTGAATCACGGTGACGCCGCAGAAGACCTAGCTCGACTGGGTAAAGATGTTGAGAAAACAGTGCTCGCTAGAGGCTTGCGTGCGCATCTCGAAGACCGCGTTCTGGTGCATGGTAATAGCACCGTAGTATTTAGCTAGCATTCAATAGACAATCGTCGCAACCGATTTACAGTCCTTTCAAACTAATAGTCTTAGCAGAATAACAGTCATAGCGAAATAATAGTCACACAGTAACCACAAGTCGAGAAGCATCATGGCTAAACAATTTCCATCTTCCGCCCAAGTCGTCATTGTTGGCGGCGGTGTCATTGGTTGTAGCATCGCCTACCATCTCACTAAACTAGGTATGACTGATGTCGTATTATTGGAACGCAAACAGTTAACTTGCGGTACAACATGGCATGCCGCTGGTTTGGTGCCAACATTACGTGCCAATTACAACATGTCTATGTTGGCCAATTACAGTGCTAGTTTGTATGAAACCCTAGAGGCTGAAACCGGTCAAGCCACGGGCTATACTCGCAATGGTTCACTCACCGTTGCTACCAACAAAGAGCGCTGGTCAGAGTTAAAGCGCGGTGCATCTATGGCTAAAGTTGCTGGCTTTCCGTGTCATCTCATCGACCCCGATCAAGCTAAAGGTCTTTGGCCTCTGCTTAATATTGACGATGTCATCGGTGCCGTTCATTTGCCCAATGACGGAATCACTAGCCCGGTCGATGTAACTCAGGCACTGGCGATTGGTGCACGCAATGGTGGCGCGCAAATTTTCGAGCATACTAAGGTGCTCGACATGAAAATTAACGACGGAAAAGTGGCGGGTGTTATAACCGAAAAGGGCGATATCGACGCTGAATATGTGGTCAATTGCGCGGGTATGTGGGCACGTGAATTTGGTAAAAAGGCAGGCGTGAGCGTGCCATTGCACGCGGCTGAACACTTTTATGTGGTGACTGAGCCAATGCAAGGTCTAACACCTGGTTTGCCCACGCTCCGAGACATGGACGCCTATAGTTATTTTAAGGAAGATACCGGTAAATTATTAGTCGGCATGTTTGAGCCCGATGCCAAGCCATGGGGTATGAAAGGCATACCCGAAGATTTTTGCTTCGATCAATTGCCAGAAGACTTTGATCACCTGATGCCGTACTTAGAAATGGCGATGAAGCGCGTGCCACAAATGGTCGAAACTGGTTTACAAGTATTCTTTAATGGCCCTGAGTCGTTTACTCCCGATGATGCATACCATTTAGGTGAAGCGCCCGAGTGTAAGAATTACTTTGTGGCCGCTGGCTTTAACTCCGTTGGTATTCAATCAGCGGGTGGTGCCGGTAAAGTGCTCGCTGAATGGATCCAAAAAGGCCATGCGCCACAGGATTTATGGGGAGTAGATATTCAGCGTAATATGCCGTTTCAAAATACCCAACGCTACTTAGAAGAGCGCACCACTGAGTCTCTAGGGCTTTTATATGAAACTCATTTTCCGTTTAAGCAATACAAGACGGCGCGCGGCGTTCGTCGTTCGGTGCTGCATGATCAACTTCTGTCATTAGGCGCGGTGTTTGGCTCTGACAGTGGCTGGGAGCGCGCTAACTGGTTTGCTAACGAGGGCCAAAAAGCTGAATACGAATTATCTTATGGCCGTCAAAACTGGTTCGAAAATAATAAGGCGGAACATCAGGCTGTGCGTAATGCCGTGGGAGTGATAGACCAAAGTTCATTCTCAAAGTATCAAGTAGAAGGCCCCGACGCTGAAGCCTTTCTCAATCGAGTCTGTTCAAATGACATTGCCGTAGCGATAGGAAAAATAGTCTACACCCAGTTCTTGAATGCTCGCGGTGGTATCGAGGCTGATCTAACAGTCACTCGTATGGCGAAGGATAAGTTTTTAATAGTCTCGGGTGTGGCTTGTCAAACTCGTGATATGAACTGGTTGCGACGTAATAAGCTAGAGCATGAAGCGGCGATTATAAATGACGTAACCTCGGCTTATGCGGTGATTACGGTGATGGGCCCAAGGTCGCGAGAGACATTAAGTAAATTGACTCAAGTTGACTTGAGTCATGACGCTTTTCCGTTTGCCAGCTCTCAAGAAATCGACCTGCACTATGCCATCGTTAGAGCATCGAGAATTACTTACGTTGGTGAACTTGGTTGGGAACTTTACATTGCGACCGAATATGCACCAAGTGTTTTCGATGCGGTGTTTCAAGCGGGAGCCGAGTTCGGAATCAAGCCTTACGGCTATCACGCACTCAATTCACTGCGTATTGAGAAGTGCTATCGCCATTGGGGGCATGACATCACCGACCAAGACTCGGCCTTAGAGGCGGGTCTTGGCTTTGCCTCACACTTTAAAAAAGCAAATGGGTTTACCGGTAAAGACGCTTTGTTGGCGCAAAAACAGCAGGGCACGTTGACTAAACGGTTTGTTGCGTTTTTGTTTGAAAATCCAGAGCCACTTTGTTATCACGAAGAACCGATTTGCGCTGATGGCCAGATTGTCGGGCGAGTCACCTCGGCCATGTTTGGTCACACAGTTGGCGCAACGATAGCAATGGGTTATGTCGAAAACTCGGCCGGGGTAACTAAAGAGTGGTTAGACGGTTCACATTTTGAAATCGAAGTTGAATGTGAGCGATATACCGTAACTCCGTCACTGCGCCCATTCTACGATGCCAAAATGGAAAGAATTAAAGCATGAGTGATGCTGACGGCGGGCCGGCCGATTCTGCAAAGTTTGATGGTGAGGGTATTCGTATTGGCAGACAAATACGCGACCTGCGTAAGGCCAAAGGCGTTACCTTGCAAACCATGGCGGATAAAATAGGTCGTTCGGTTGGCTATGTTAGCCAGGTAGAACGTGGGGTCTCGGTCTTGCCGATTCCCGTGCTGCAGTCGATCTGTGAGTTACTTGAAGTTCAAATTACCTGGTTTTTTCACACAGAGAGTGAACAGCCGATAGAAGAAATGGGCCACATTGTGCGTAAAAAAGCGCGCAGGCATCTAAATTTTGCCGGTACTGGTATTCGAGAAGAGCTTCTTTCGCCGACATTAAGCGGTGAAATGCTAATGATTCTAACCACCTTTGCACCCGGTTCCGAAAGTTCTGCACAGCAGCGAAAACGACGAGGTGAAGAAGGCGGCTATATCAAATCAGGTAGATTAACGCTTAGTTTGGGCGATGATTCTTTCGAGCTTAAGGCTGGCGATAGCTTTACCATCGGTAAGCACGATCTGTATCTAATCAATAACCCCTCAAGTAAGGACGCCGCCGTTATCGTTTGGGTGATCTGCCCGCCAAACTACTAATCTCGACGGCTAAATGGCGGTTTGCATCAAATCGCCATGAGCCTATCAAAACGGGCTCTATTCGTTGATTAGCTCGACCAGCTCCAGTGCGGCTAGTTTTAGTTTTGGTATGTGGCTAATCGCCTTCTCCATGGTCATGCGTGCGCTAGGTGCATGCATCGCTAAGGCACCATAAAAGCCACCTTGATCGCTGCGAAGAGGCACCGCTACAGCGACCATGCCCTGCATAAATTCTTCGTTATCGATGCCAATGTCCTGTTGGGCTAAACGTTTAAGTGCGTCTTTTAGCTTTTGCACGTCGGTTAAGGTATTTGCGGTAAATTGCTCGAAATGAATTTTTGCTAATAGCCGAGAACGCTTAGTGCTAGGTAGGTTATTTAAGAACAACTTACCACTTGCGGTGCAATAAATAGGTACCCTATCATTTTTTTCTAATTGAATTCGCAGTGGCCAATGAGTTTCTACGCGATCGAAGTACACCATTTCTGAGCCATCTGGTATCGAGATATTACACGTTTCGCCAACCTCTTCAGACAAGCGTTGCAAAATGCCATGCCGTTCGGTCCGCCAGTGGTCGTTATTACTGAAGATGCCCATGGCCATAGCCGACAGCCTGCGCCCCGGTAGATAGCCTCGACCGTCTAATCTCGGCTGCAGATATCCTTGATTTTCTAGCATGGTGCAAAGCCGGTGAATTGTTGGCTTAGGTAGCTTTAGCTCAGTGTTGATTTCAGTCGCGGTCATCGGCGTAGATGACTTGGCGACCGTTTCTAAGATACTAAGCACACGTAATGCGGCCGAAGATTTTTCAGAGTTACCAGAAGCATTTTTCATATTGTGTGATGAGTCTCATTTTTTAAGCAATCCGCATAATTCTAGTTTATTTCAACCTACGTTTATATAACTTGTTCGACTATTGATAGTTAAAAGTGTTCTTTCCCCTGGACCGCTATGCGGGCTTATAATTGTTTCAGACAAAGAGGTTACAACCATGCAAGCGAACAGACACAGTACTTACCATAGTTCATACAACACCCAGGCTATTGCTACTCAGCAGAAAGTAGAAATCGTCAAAGGCAAGCCAATGTTAACGACGGTGGCGGTTGCCCCTAGCGACACTAATTTCGTTACTACGGGTACTCATAATGCGCCCAGTAGAGCCTTTGATTTTGCTGGCCTAGCTGGCTAGGACACCGCAACTTTGTTTTAAGCTACCCAGTATTCAATAGTTATAAAAAGCCGACTAGGAAACCAGTCGGCTTTTTTATTTTCGCTCGCGTTAAGATCACCTATTTGCGTCAGGTTCATAAGCGCTTATAATTAATTGTTATGAGCTAATTAGTTTTATTTATGGTAAATTATGATACATAAAGTCTCGAAATAGTGACGTTTTGCAATCAGCTTTCCTGTCACTGATATTGAGGTAACTAATTCGACTAAAATCTGATCGGTGCCTGTATGACCAAGCTAGTAGATTCGCTTCCCGAATTCGAAAACCACACGCAACAAGATACTAAGTTCACCACCTGTTATATGTGTGCTTGTCGTTGTGGAATCAAAGTGACCACTGAAGGAAATGAAGTTCGCTTTATTCAAGGTAACCCAAACCACCCAATCAATAAGGGTGTTTTATGCGCTAAGGGCAACTCTGGAATCATGAAGCAGAGTTCGCCAGCGAAGCTGCGATCGCCGATGTTGAGAAAACCCGGCACCGAACGTGGTGCTGGCGAATTCGAAGAAATTAGTTGGGACCGAGCGCTCGATATACTCACCAAGCGCCTCAAGCATATTCGTCAAACAGACCCTAAAAAACTAGCTTTTTTTACCGGCCGTGATCAAATGCAAGCCTTAACTGGTTTTTGGGCGAGTCAATTCGGCACCATTAATTGGGCCGCTCACGGCGGCTTTTGCTCGGTCAACATGGCGGCTGCAGGCCTTTATACTACTGGTCATTCATTTTGGGAGTTTGGCGACCCAGATTGGAACCTGACCAAGTACTTCATGATGTGGGGCGTGGCCGAAGACCATGCCTCCAATCCAATTAAAATTGGTCTCAAAAAACTCAAAGAACGTGGCGCTAAGTTCGTTGCCATAAACCCAGTTCGTACGGGTTACCAGGCGATTGCTGATGAGTGGATCGCGGTTCGTCCAGGTACCGATGGCATGTTAGCGTTGGCAATGGTTCACGTGTTGTTGCAACACGATATGTTCGACGACGAATTCTTGGTGCGCTACACAAATTCACCGCGTTTAGTCGTAAACACTCCCGGCCAAGTCGGCGATGGTTTATTTTTGCGTGATGCCGACGGTCAAGCGTTGGTCTACGACCAGCAACGTGAGGCCCTGGTCGACGGCAACCGGGTGGACATAAGCCCAGCGCTGTTTGGCGACTTCACCGCAGCCGATGGCCGACCGGTTAGAACCGTTATGAGTATGCTCGCTGACAAATATTTAGTCGATGAGTACTCTCCCGAAGCGGCCTCTAAGGTCTGTGGTGTACCTGCCGCAACGATTGAACGCTTGGCCTTAGAAATTGCGCATGTGGCGTTTAAAGAAAGCATTACGATTGATTGTGAATGGACAGATTGGGCTGGTCGCAAGCAAACTCAGTTTATCGGGCGACCCGTTTCCATGCACGCAATGCGGGGTATTTCGGCACATTCTAATGGCTTTCAAACCTGTCGCGCTATTCATTTGCTACAGGTGATGCTTGGCACCATTGATTGTCCCGGCGGTCACCTAGCCAAACCGCCATTTCCAAAACATATTCCGCCAAACTTAAAGCCGGCACGTGACATGGCACCGAATACGCCATTGACCTCTGCCCCCTTGGGTTTTCCGACTGCACCAGAAGACCTTTGCATCGACGGCGATGGCACGCCGCTAAGAATCGATAAAGCTTATTCATGGGATGCACCGATTGCCGCTCACGGTTTGATGCATATGGTGATCAGTAACGCGGTTAAAGGCGACCCATACGAAATTGATACGCTGATGTTATTCATGGCCAACATGGCGTGGAATTCGAGCATGAACACCGCCAATACGATGGCTATGTTGCGTGAGAAAAAAGAGAATGGCGAATACAAAATTCCGTTTATCGTCAACTCGGACGCCTTCCATTCGGAGATGGTCAACTACTCTGATTTAGTTTTGCCTGATACTACTTTCTTAGAGCGCTACGACACTATATCAATGTTAGACCGGCCGATTTCTGAACCTGATGCGGCCTGTGACTCAATTCGGCAACCTATTCTTAAGGTTGATCGAGATGTGCGAGCATGGCAAGAAGTCTTAGTCGATTTAGCTGGGCGCTTGGACTTCCCGGCGTTTAAAAACGAGCAGGGCGATAATAAGTATAAAGACTACAAAGACTTCATCATTAACTATGAACGCGCGCCCGGAATAGGCTTTCTAGCTGGCTGGCGTGGTAAAGACGGTGATCAACATTTAGTTGGCGAGCCAAATCCCAAGCAATGGGAAGCCTACATAGACAACGAATGTTTTTTCAAATACGAGCTTGAACCAAGTCAACGATATTACCGACATGCCAACAAGGATTACTTAGAGCTGGCTAAGACCGCCGGTTGGGTTGGCTCAACAGAACAGATATTGATCGAGGTGTATTCTGAGCCACTACAGAAATTTCGCTTAGCAGGTCAAGGCCTGTATGACGGGCCTATGCCGACCGACGAGCAGCATAAGCAACGTTTGAGTGAACACTTCGATCCGTTGCCATACTTTTACATGCCATTAGAGCAGCAGCGCATCGACACCAACGAATATCGCTTTCACGCGATAACTCAACGGCCGATGTTTATGTACCATTCTTGGGATTCGCAAAACGCATGGCTGCGTCAAATTGCCTCACAGAACTACTTATACATGAACCGTGAAGAATGCGGCCGCATGGGCATAGACGACGAAAGTTGGGTTTGGCTTGAATCGTATAACGGCAAGATTCGTGCGCAGGTGAAACACATGGACGGCGTTGAAGCAAACACCGTCTGGACCTGGAACGCCATCGCTAAAGCACCTGGCGCCTGGGGTTTAGATAAAGACGCCAACGAAAGCAAAGATGCGTTTTTACTAAACCATTTGATTTCAGAGTTACTGCCGCCGAAGCAGAGTTTTGCTGATATCACTAATTCTGACCCAGTCACGGGGCAGGCCGCTTGGTACGATCTGTGTGTCAAAATCACGCCAGCTGAGCCTGGTGAAATCGGTGCCTGGCCGCAGTTCGAACCGGTACAACCGCTACCGAATCAGCCGCCATCTCCTAGCGAGATTAGTTATGCCACGCATAAAAATGTGAACATCAAGCGCTCTTTGAAAGACATCCTGACACGAGGTAACAAATAATGAAACTCGGCTTAGTAATAGACCTCGATACCTGTGTTGGCTGCCATGCCTGTGCGACCGCATGTAAACAATGGAATACCTCTGGCACCATCGGCCCACTTTCGGATCAAAACCCATATGGCAAAAATCCCGATGGCGCTTGGTTGAATCGCGTTCGAACCTACGAAGTTAAGGAGCAACAAAGCACCCACAAAGCACCGCCAGTAAAACCAGCTGGCGCACCGATGGCGCACAAATTTGACCTCTTTGCGCTGGCCACACAAGGCGAATCGGCGCTTACTGTAGCTGGCATAAATTCAGCCACTGGCGCACCGGCAAGCAAGACAGTGCATATGCCAATGTCCTGCATGCAATGCGAAGATGCTGATTGCGTCACCGTGTGTCCAACTGGTGCATCGTATAAGCGTGAGGAAGATGGCATTGTATTAATAGACCAAGATAAATGTATGGGCTGTAATTTGTGTTCATGGGCTTGCCCTTATGGCGCGCGTGAGCTTGATGAAGAGCAAGGTGTGATGAAAAAATGCACGTTGTGTGTTGATCGTATCTATGACCAAAATTTACCCGAGTCTGAACGTCAACCGGCCTGCGTATTGAGTTGCCCAACCAGTTCGAGAATATTTGGTGACTTTGATGACCCTACTTCTGAGGTCAGCCGCTTAACCGTAGAGCGAGCCGGCCAAGCGTTAATGCCTGAGCTCGGCTACAAACCAACAAATCGTTACTTGCCGCCACGAGAGAAAGGTGAAATGCCTATGATGGCAAAAACTAATCAACCGGCACTGTCAAAATTAAAGCAGTGGGCGAATCGAGTTATTGCTCGCTAAGGCCCAAGCCTCAAGCCCAAAATAACCAGCAAGCCTACTTATAACCAATAAGAAGAAGCAAAATGAAACCAGCATTTTCAGTACTATTTTTCACCGTCACATCGGGTATTGGCTACGGTCTACTTATGTGGTTAGTGGCAATGCAACTAATGAGTGGTCAGGTTGGCGACTTGTCTAACGTTCTTATTGTCGGGTTTATCGGTTTGACGCTAGCCACTTTGGGCTTATTGTCGTCAACGCTGCACTTGGCAAACCCCAAAAATGCGTGGCGTGCGTTCAGTCGTTTTCGTACCTCTTGGCTGTCTCGTGAAGGTGTATTGTCACTTGTGTATTACCCTATTATTTTGGCTTACGCTTACCTGCTTTATATCAGCGGCGATGAGCTAACAATATTAGCCAAGGGGATGGGGGTTGTATCACTACTGATAGCACTGGCGATTGTGGTTTGCACCGGTATGATTTATGCCAGTCTTAAACCAATTCGGCAATGGCATAACCCGTTGGTGACGCCGTTATATTTACTCTTTAGTTTTACCAGTGGTGCCTTGGCATTCAGTCTTATGAGTCTGGCCTTAGAAGGCCGTTTATCTGATTTTGCGACGCGCGCGTTTGTACTTTTGCTAGTCACCTCATTGCTAATTAAGGTGCTTTATTTTAAATCTATTGGCAAACCTGAAGGCTCGACTATCGGTAGCGCCACCGGTTTTAGCCAAGCGCAGGTTCGGCTGCTTGAGGCCGGTCATACCAGCGATACTTTTCTAACCAAAGAATTTGTTTTTGATGCTGGCGCAATGAAGTTGTTGCGCTTACGGTGGTTGATGATTATCCTAACTTTTGTTGTTCCATTAGGATTAATAGTCGCGAGCTATATGTTTGATGTCGCTCCTGCGGCTTATCTAGCAATGATTTCCTTGTATCTTGGCTTATTCATAGAGCGCTGGTTGTTCTTTGCCGAAGCACGGCACGTTGTTCGCTTGTATCATGGTGATCAACGCGCTTAGCTGTCTAATCGGCCAGACGTCTTAAGCGACTCACCTACTTTTTACCTTACTAACGATTGATGAACTATGACTGCACTTATTTTGGACGGCAAAGCCGTTGCTAAAAAGACCGAACAGGAACTCTCAGTTCGAGTTGCTAAACTCAAGCAAGCCGCCAGCGGCGCAACGCCGATTTTAGCGACCATCTTAGTAGGAGCAGACCCAGCATCGGCCACCTACGTGAAAATGAAAGGTAATGCCTGTGCGCGAATTGGCATGGAGTCAATTCGTGTCGAGATGAGTGATCAAACGACTACCGAAGAGTTATTGGCTAAAATTGCTGAGTTGAATGCCAACCCTGACGTTCACGGTATTTTATTACAGCATCCAGTGCCAAGCCAAGTTGATGAGCGAGCTTGCTTTGACGCAATTGATTTAAGTAAAGATGTCGACGGCGTGACCTGCTTAGGGTTTGGCCGTATGGCGATGCAAGAATCAGCCTACGGAAGCGCAACGCCGCAGGGCATTATGCGCCTACTCGAAGCCTATGATATCCAGCTTCAAGGTAAGCATGCTGTGGTTGTTGGTCGCAGCCCGATCTTGGGTAAGCCGATGGCATTGATGCTATTGAATGCCAATGCAACCGTAACGGTGTGTCATTCGCGCACTCAAAATCTGGCTGAACTGGTTGCCCAAGCCGACATAGTTGTTGGAGCCGTCGGCGTGCCAGAGCTGATTAAAGCCGATTGGATTAAACCCGGCGCGGTAGTAGTCGACGCCGGATATCACCCTGGTGGTATCGGCGACATAGAGCTTGCGCCATTGATGGAAAAAGCCAGCGCAATCACGCCAGTGCCTGGCGGCGTTGGGCCTATGACCATCAATACCTTGATATACCAAAGTGTCGATGCGGCTGAGAAGAAGTTATTGGCTTAGTAGCCAACTTCCGCGCTGGGCCGAGTGGTATCTTTTTATCGCCCGTCACCCTGAGCG
>JBLHRL010000065.1:0-15925 GCA_047625975.1 Arenicella sp. | reverse complement strand
AGGGCAAATAAGAGCCATAAGTTATTATCTTACGTCATCCTGAGCGAAGCCGAAGGATCTCTAGCGATAGAGAGTTGTGTCTATGAGATCTTCCGGCTGCGCTGAAGATGACCATCAAGGAGGCATGAATCATTAAATCAAACGTCGGCTAAGGGCAAAAACAGCCATAAGTCATTATCCTACGTCATCCTGAGCGAAGCCGAAGGATCTGTAGCGATAGAGAGTTGTGTCTATGAGCTCTTTCGGCTGCGCTGATAATGACCATCAAGGGGGTATGAATCATTAAATTAAGCGTCGGTTAAGGGCAATGAACCGTCCCTAGAAGAGTTATTGAATAACAGTCAACTCAGCACTCAACGCCGTCGTTGAAAGATGTAAGGCATTGCGCCAAAAGCGTTCGGTCGATTTTTTCGAGGGTGCTTATCAAGGTCGCCTCAGAATGACTGAGACTGGTTTTAGCAATGCCAGCTAATCGCAACCTTTAGCTGAAGCCCATGGCCAGTGGCTACTAAATAATGTCGGCCTCTAGACTGGCCGCAAGAGTTAAACCGATGTCTCTGCATTGGGAGATGAACTCTTTTTCAAAATCACCTTTGCAAACGGTAGTTGCCTGAACCGGCCGCCATTTCAAACCCGTGGTTATTTTGCCAACGGATAACTCGGTTCCGGTACCATCTAAACCGGCCTTGATGATCAGCGCAAACGGTTTCGCATCATTGCGTTTTGGGTCGTCGAGGCATGGGTAGTAAACGCGCTCAAAGAAGTCTTTAAGAGCGCCGCTCATATAGCCAAAATTTTCAGTGGTAAAGAGTATCAGAGCGTTACTCTGTAGCACCATTTCAGTGTCGCAGTCAAACGGTGAAACAAGACTCGCAGTAACACCTTCAACCGCGCTATCTGTTGCGCCGTCTAAAATTGCCTCAGCCATCGTAATGGTGTTTGGCGAGGGCGCGTGGGCAATAATTAATAACGATCTAGGTGTCTGTGGCATGGCTCTTTATCTCCGGTAGCTCAAGGCTATTTGTCTCCAATAGCTCAAGGCTGTAGTGTAGCGAAAACGGTTATAACTTTCTCAGGCCTAACTTTGGCGTGAACTCGTAGAGTAGTAATCCAATGCACACTAAGCTAGCGCCCATCCATACTTCTGGCACCAGAGGCTCATCGTTCAACCAACTACCCACTGATAATGCCGTTATTGGCGTTACCAACGTGATTAGAGCAATCCGGTTGGCGGTTACGTGCTTAAGTAAGTAATAGTAAAGCGTGAAGCCAACGCCTGTTCCTATTATGCCAAGGTAGAAAATCGCGTTCCAGGCTTTTGCGGTGAAATCGAGCTTCAGTTCTGGCTCAAGTAGCAATACGGCGATGATAAAGAACGGTATCGCCACCATTAAGCTGCCAGTGGTAATGTGCATGCCTGGCAGCACTAGGTCTTTTACTAGCTGCCGTGTTACTACTGAGGTTGCCGACGAAATAAGCACAGCGATAAGTGTTAAAACCACCCCTTCGATTGAGGCGTCAGCAACATTGAGGCCAGCCGAGAACACAAGATATAGGCCGCTGAGCCCCAGCAATAGACCAAATATTCTGGAGCGAGTCAATTTAGTTTCTGGTTCGACTATGGCTGAGAATAAGCCAGTTGCTAACGGAGACAACCCAAACAACACCGCAATCCAACCGGAAGGTATTAGTTGAGCGGCGGCATAGAACAAGCTCATGCAAACAAAGATTGACAAGCCACCGACTAAATAGACTTTACGTGCTTCGTTATCAACTCTGAATTTTGTTCTAGCTTTTGTCCCGAACTTCATTCCGAGCTTTGAGCTGATAAAAATTACGATTGAGCCGCATAACGTAACGCCAACTAGCATCCTTAGCAAGGCACTGGTCATTGGCGCGCTCATCGAACTCCACTTGATTGCGAGCGGTGTGGTTGACCAGATTATGAGCACCAGCATGAAAGAAGCTGGGATGGCTAAACTTGAGAGGCTGAAGGGCCGGCCTTTCTTTTGGGTCGTTGTTTTCATGATTTTATTCTTTGTTGTACGTCTTTCAGCAACACACTTGGGAAAAAAAAACCGCATCCAGGGATTGGAATGCGGTTTTAAATTTCTCTCTACTTTACAAGACTAAGTCAAAACACGCGTAACCCTAGCTTAGCCCTCAAGCGGGTCCAAATTGCAAACACTAGGATTGCCGAAGTTTGCACAGAAATGAGTTGCTGAAGATTGGTAATTGACATCACTTATACAGTTTGGTCTGTTGCAGAGGTGATGTCAATTAGTGCCGAATAATGCGCGCGAAATTAGCCAGTATTGAGTGTTTCAGGCGCAGCAAATAGGAATGTCCGGCACATAAAATAAAGCAAAATGTCCTAGCTCACACTTTGGCTTAAAAAGTACAATATATTTGCTATAATTAGTGTTGGTATTGGCTGTCGAGCTCGATCCATCACTTTAACCATAAACCGCCTAAATCAGTAACAAAGGAATCTTTATGTCCACTATCGTAAATCGTCGTGACCTCGACTTCTTGATGTATGAAACTCATAACCTAGACGAGCTGTTAGAGCGCGAGCGCTATAGTGACTACGACCGAGAGTCTATTGATGCCATTCTAGATTTATCTCAGTCGATGGCTGAAGACAAGTTTCAGCCGTTTGCCGGCTATCTAGACCAGAACGAACCTAAATATGTTGATGGTAAGGTCGAGATTATTCCTGAAGTAAAAGAAGCCCTAACGGCGTATAAAGGTGCCGGCTTGTTTGCCAGCGGTTATGATTATGATATTGGCGGCATGCAGCTTCCGTGTATGGTTCATCAGTCTTTGAGCGCTATATTTACAACCGCAAACACATCCGTAAGCAATTATATTTTTTTGACCCAAGGCGTAGCCAATATGTTGAACGCCTGCGGTTCAGACGAGTTAAAAGCAAAGTATCTGCCGAGCCTCGTAGCCGGTGATTGGTATGGCACCATGTGTTTATCTGAGCCTCAGGCAGGCTCATCATTAGCCGATATTCGCACCAAAGCTGAAAAGCAAGACGACGGCAGCTACAAAGTCACTGGTACCAAAATGTGGATCTCGGCTGGCGATCACGAAATGTCGGATAACATTGTGCACATGGTCTTGGCCAAGATTCCAGGATCACCTGCTGGCGTTAAAGGTATATCACTATTTTTGGTGCCAAAGCATCGTATCAATGAAGACGGTAGCATCGGCGACCCAAATAATATCGCCTTAGCCGGCTTAAACCATAAGATGGGTCATAAAGGCACCACTAATTGCCTGCTTAACTTCAGTGAAAGCGGAGATAGTATCGGCTATTTAGTTGGTGGCGAGAACCAAGGCCTCATGAACATGTTTCATATGATGAACGAGGCACGGGTTGCGGTTGGCATGGCGGCCACGGTAATTGGTTTGGGGGGGTATTTGTATTCTTTAGACTATGCTCGTAATAGGCCTCAAGGCCGTTTGCTAACCAATAAAGACCCCGCGTCGCCAATGGTGATGATTTCAGAGCATGCCGATGTTAAGCGCATGCTAATGACTCAGAAAGCCTTTGTTGAAGGTGCTCAGTCGTTGATTCTTTTCGCCGCACGCTTACTCGATGAGCAAGCCAGTGCAAAATCTGAAGACGAGAAAAAGAGAGCGACATTGTTGCTAGAACTGCTTACCCCAATCTGTAAATCTTGGCCTTCTGAGTTTTGCTTAGAAGCTAACAAGCTAGCGATTCAAGTGCTGGGTGGCTATGGTTACACGCGTGAATACCCAGTAGAGCGATATTATCGTGATAACCGTTTAAACCACATTCATGAAGGTACGCACGCAATTCATGGCATCGACATTATGGGCCGTAAGGTTCGTATGGCCGAGGGTGCGGCGTTAAAAGCGTTAGCGGTCGAGGTAACTGGCACCATCGCTAGCGCTGCTGGGCACGATCAACTTGCTGTTTATTGCCAACACCTTGGTAAGGCCATGCAGCAGATTCAGGCAACACTAGAATCAGTTAGCTCGGCATCAGATCCGTCGCTGGCGTTGGCTAATGCCACTATTTTCCTAGATTCTATGGGGCATGTAGTTATTGCTTGGATGTGGCTTAAGCAAGCAGTTGCTGCGCTTGAGGGGCAGGCAAAAGGTAATGCTAACGACGCCGCTTTTTACAGCGGCAAATTAGCCGCCTGTAAGTTCTTCTATCGTTACGAGTTACCAAAAGCGATGGCGAATTTTGAGATAGTCAGCTCCTTAGACGACACGTGCTTCAATTTGAGTGCTGAAGAGTTTATCGGTCAATAGTCGGTCGCTATTACGGTGTCAGGCTAGAGCTAGCCTGGCACCGTGTTTTATTTTTACTAATTGAGTAGCCACTGGTTCGAAAGTGATTCTTGCCAGAGCGTAATATAAGCGTAACATTTAGCAATGGAGTGCTACGGTGTAAGGTCTAAGAGTTGCACCGCTCGATTGCGATATGATCGCTGAGAGCAATCGTCACTCATCAACAATCATTAAACGGAATACCAACACTATGACCATATTGTCTTCGGCTAAACGCGTGTCTATCGCGGCATTCACTTTTTTATCTTTGTTTCACGCTCTAAACGCTAATGCAAACCCACTTGAAGGTATGCCATCGGGCACTTACAATGTAGATATAACCCATGCCAGTGTGATTTGGAAGGTAAGTCATTTTGGCTTTTCTACCTATGTTGGCCGTTTCAATGATTTCTCAGCTGACATTACGCTCGACGCTGAGAACTTTGAAAACAGCCGGGTCGCTGTTGATATAAAAGTGGACTCCCTAGATACTGATTACCCGTATCCTGAGAAAGAAGATTTTAACAAAGAGCTAGCCGAAGATTGGTTTAAGTCAGCCGAGCACCCGTCGATTACCTTTACCGCCACCTCTGTGAGCCCGCTCGAGGGTTCTAGTTTCACCATTAATGGTGACTTAACGCTGATGGGCGAGACTCACTCGGTAAGCCTAGATGCAACATTGAACGGTTCAACCCCGTTGCACCCGTTTGCTAAAGTGCCGTTAATTGGCTTCTCAGCCACCACGTCTATTAACCGTACAATTTGGGGCTTAAGCAAGTATGCGCCAAAAATTGGTGCCCAAGTCTCGATCGAAATCGAAGGCGAGTTTCTAAACAAAGCCAAGTAGTTGTCGCCAAACTAGACAAAACCATCGAGAGCCAAGCTCTCGATGGTTTTTTTGATCGTGGCTATTCGCTATCGCAAACAATCGCCTTAGCATAGTCGTTGTCGAGACAAACTAGTACTATTTCGCTATCCTGAAGTTTTACCGCATTTAATGCTAATTTACGCCACTATCTTCCCCATATTACTATGCCCGAATCTAACGCTAGCTCTTTCTACGACACGCTTGTTTTTAAATATCCCCAATGGGTCTTAGTTACTGTCGCCCTAGTGTTAGCCTCACTGTGGCCTTATCTAGATGACTTTCGTTTAGATACCTCATCTGATTCGCTGGTATTAGAAAATGACGAGTCGTTGAAGTATTTTCGTGATGTGGTAACTAAATACAGTGGTGAAGAGTTATTGATTTTAACGTATGCACCCAAGGGTGATCTGTTTGCTGATCAAACCTTGGCCGATATTAAGCGCTTGACCGATGAATTGAGAGTGCTTAAGCCAGTCAGTTCAGTATTGTCGATTATTGATGTGCCGCTGACTCAGAGCCCGCCAGTGACGCTGGGCGAATTAGCCAGTTCAACGCAGACACTGCTGGACAAAAAAACCGACCGCGTGCTAGCCAAGAAAGAGCTTCGCGACAGTGATTTGTATCGAGACTTGTTAGTAAGCAGCGACTATTCAACAACCGCTATTGCCGTATCACTCAAGAGTAATACTGACCTATCGGGCTTGCTAGAGCGCCGCAATAGCCTACGCCTAGAACGAGAAAACAGTGGGCTTAGCGACGAGCAACAAACTGAACTGACCGCTTTAACCTTGGAATATCAAGCCAAAGACGATGCGTTTAAAGCGCGCCAAAGCGAGTTGATTGAGCAAGTGCGCAGCATTATGCAGCCTTACCAAGCCAACGCTAAGTTGTTTCTAGGCGGTTTGCCGATGATCGTGGCCGATTCCGTGGCCTTTATTAACTCAGACTTTAAGACCTTTGGCTTAGCATCGCTCGCGTTGATTATTTTGATTCTAGCGATTGCCTTCAGGCAACTAGGCTGGGTGGTTATGCCGCTGCTAACCTGCGCCGTAACCGGCTATATCATGGTTAGCTTATTAGGCCTTCTAAATTGGCCGATTTCGGTAGTGTCATCAAACTTTCTATCACTGTTGCTGATCATCACCTTATCGCTAAACATACATTTAATTGTACGTTATCGAGAGCTGGCAAAACTAGACCCTAGTTTAGACCAACGCGGCTTATTGAGTCAGACCATACGCTCAAAATTTACTGCCTGTATCTATACAGCGCTAACCACCATCGTCGCGTTCGCCTCGTTAATCGTTAGTGGCATTCGCCCCGTTATCGATTTTGGTTACATCATGTGTTTGGGTATCTTGGTTGCGGTGGTCACCACTTTTATCGTTTTCCCCGCGCTGACTATTTTTATGAAACCACGCAACGTGGCCGTCAATAAAGACCTGATTAGTTCGGCTATTTTAAACGGCGCGCAAAGCCTACATAAGATCGGCTTAGTCGTTAGCCTGTTTTTTATCACGGTTGCCTGTGTCGCGGCTTATGGCATGGCCAACCTGACGGTCGAAAATAGGTTTATCGATTACTTCAAACCAAGCACCGAGATTTATCAGGGAATGGTTGAGATTGATGCCAAACTCGGAGGCACCACGCCACTAAATATAATTATCGATGCACCGAAAAGTTTTTTTGAGAAACCGCTCGCCGAACCCGAAGTAAAGCCAGTGATCAGTGCCGAGTCGAAGTCAGTTGGCGAAGATGAAGATTTCTTTGATGAGTTTGATCAAGAGCCAAGCCAAAGCGTCACCAGCGACGATGACTTTGATGAGTTCGACGACTTTGATGAGTTTGGTAATGAGCCTACATCAAATAGCTCAGCCAATATTGTCGCCAGCTCTTACTGGTTTAATGAAGGCGGCATTGGTAAGATTCAAGCGATACAAAAATCCTTAGACTCGCTCGAAGCCACCGGTAAGGTAATGAGCTTGGCCACCACCATAAGTGTGTTTGACGGCTTGAAAAATGCCAAGACGATGGACAATATCGACTTGGCTTTTATGCTCAATGTATTGTCCGACTCGAACAAGCAAACCTTATTTAAGCCGTATATCTCTGATGACGGCAATCAATTGCATATCAATATTCGCGTATTCGAGACGCTTAAAGGCCTAGATCGCAATCAGCTGATCGACGACATCCGAACTTTATTAGTCGAAGAACATGGCTTAGCCTCAGAACAAGTTCATATCTCTGGCTTATTAGTGTTCTATAACAATATGTTGAATTCGCTGTTTAGCTCACAGATTCTGACTTTGGGCACCGTTTTTATTGTTATCTTTTTGATGTTTATAGTGTTGTTTCGTAGCGTCAAACTTGCCCTTATCACGATTGTACCCAACGTATTCTCAGCCTCAGTTGTGCTTGGCATCATGGGCGTGTTTAGTATTCCGCTGGACTTGATGACCATTACCATCGCGGCTATCAGTGTGGGTATAGCGGTCGACAATTCGATTCACTTTATCGATCGCTTTAAGAGCGAAATGAGCCTGCGCAATGATGCACCTGCGGCTATCTCTGAAGCCACCAACAACGTAGGCCAAGCAATGATCTATACCACTATTGTCATTACCGCTGGTTTTTTAATAATGGTGTTTTCGAACTTCGTACCAACCATGTATTTCGGTATGCTTACGGCATTAGCGATGATCACGGCGTTGGTCGCCAACCTTATTATGCTACCGATGTTAGTAGCCAAATTTAAGCCTCTGTCGTAAGGCTAGTTAACCTAAAAAGGCCCAAGAATGTTAAAACGTGTAAGCAGTGTTGCGGTAGTTTGTTTATCGCTAATATCCACATCGGTACTCGCTCAGCCAACTAGTCTGAGTGAGCAGGAACAGCAATTAATCGCTTGGGTTGATAAACACCAAGACCGAATCTTGTCTGAGCTGAAGTCTCACGTTGAGATGAATACCGGCACCGCAAACATAGCGGGTTTAGACCGATACCGTGATCGCCTATCAGGCGACTTAGAGGCGCTTGGGTTTACCACGAAAACGCACTCCTCGGCTGACATAGACGTGCTTAGCTGCAAAGGCGAGACGGTTCAAATTGCCGATCATCTAGTGGCGAAACGCTCAGGCTCGGCAAAAAATAGAGTGCTGATGAACGGCCATATGGATACCGTTTTTTCGAAAGAAGATGAGTTCCAATCACTGATTATTGAAGATAGCGGCGTGCTAAAAGGCCCCGGTGTTGCTGACATGAAAGGTGGTATTGTTATCATGATTAACGCCTTACGAGCACTTCACAAACAGGGCTTACTCGACGATACAAACCTAACGGTATTGTTTAATAGCGATGAAGAAATCGGCTCATTAGGTTCAAGAGCGCTGATTGAAGAATTAGCCCAGCAGCACGACGTCGGCCTAGTATACGAAGGCACTTACAACAATTTGGCGACTCGCGCACGCAAAGGCTTAGGCCAAGTTCGCTTGCGCGTTACGGGTCGCGAATCACATGCCGGCGGCGCTCACGAAGACGGTGTGTCAGCCAGTCTTGAAATGGCGCATAAGATTATCGCAATTGAAAAGCTGACAGACTATTCACGCAAGGTAACCGTTAATACAGGTGTACTGAGTGGCGGCGAAAAACGCAATACCGTTCCAGGTTGTGCCGATGCATACATTGACATGCGCTTCCCATCACTTGAAGCGGGGCAACAACTAGAGCAAGACATTAAGCGAATCGCCGCGGCTACGCCGACGGTAAAGAATGCTAAATATCCTGATTTACCAACGGTCGACAGCTGGGCCGTTTTACACCGACCGGTAAAACCTGAAAACGCCAAGGTTGACGAAATTATTGCCCAAGCGATATCAATTTCAGCCTTAATCGGCGAGCCAATTACCGGCACTCGTTACTCGGGCGGTGGCACTGACGGTTCTATTGCCCAAGGCGTTGGCTTACCCACCATGGACAGCCTTGGTATGGACGGCAAGGGCTCGCATTCGTCACGCGAAGAATCTACCGTGCAAAGCCTTATCGCCAGAACCAAACTAGCCGCAGTTATGCTGGCGCGTCACCTACACCAGTAAACAGCTTGAGATAGCCCGACCGATGACCGCCACACAACGTTTAGTCTCGCGTGTGGTGCCGTTGGTTATCGCTATCTCAATTACACTCATTTCTTTAACCCGCTCTGTTGCTATGATATTACCTGAAAATTCAATCGAACTCATCCACGGTGAGGGCATTCCGACTCACACCATTATCTGGCTGCACGGCCTAGGCGCAACCGCCAACGACTTCCCGCCAATCGTGCCTGAGCTAGGCTTAGCTAAAGATCGTGTTATTCGCTTTATCTTTCCGCAAGCCCCCAACCGACCGATCACCATTAACGGCGGAATGCGCATGCCAGGGTGGTACGACATTAAGGGCGTTAGCATTGACGACAAGCAAGACGCCGTCGGCATGGCCGAGTCGCGAGTAATGCTAGACCAAATTATAGAAGGCCAAATTGAAAGTGGCATTAGGAGCGAAAATATTATTCTTGCCGGCTTTTCTCAAGGTGGCGCGGTAACCTACTTTACCGGCGTGCGCAGCAAGCGAAAGCTGGGCGGCATGCTGACACTATCTACCTACTTACCATTTGATAATGATACCAAAAGCGAGCAAAGCGGCATCAATATCGATACTCCTATTTTCGCCAGCCACGGCACAAACGACGCCATGGTACCGCTAACCATGGGCAAGCACAGCGTCGAAGTATTAACCGAATTAGGCTACTCAATTACCTGGAAAACCTACCCCATGGAACACCAAGTTGTGATACCACAAATTAAAGAAATTGGGGCTTGGATTAATGACGTTTTTGGTGAGTGATTATTGGGGTTGAGAGTATAAAATGTCGGAATTAGTTGCTGTCGCTAATCAACAATAATAGTCCGAAAATGTCTATTTTGATTGACCTGAAATGTATGCCTCGAGATTTTATATGAACGAACCTATTTTAAAATTCTACGATGATGATGGTTACGGCGAGGCTCTTACGTTTTTAAAGACCTCAGATAATCACACGATACTTCGTAAGATAAATTTCCCTAACCCCAGTCAAGTTAGTATCAGCAATCAGAGAGACTGTACTATTTACAGAGGGGTTTATTTAGATACCGAGACAACAGGTCTTTCTCATAAAGATTCGGAGGTTATTCAAATATGTATGTTGCCTTTTATCTACGCCCATAACTCTCTAACTAACGACTATACAATTATCGGGGTGTATCCTCCATATGTTGGCTTTAAAGAGCCCTCGGGTCTACTGAGCCAAGAGATCATTGACTTAACTGGCATTACAATGGATATGCTTAAAGGCCAAAAATTAGACATCATTCGAATAGATGCGATTTTGGAAAAGGCAGACTTTGTCATTGCTCATAATGCCGACTTTGATCGGCCTTTTACGCATGATATTAGCGCGAAGTTTACTGAAACGAAGTGGGCATGCTCTATGAGCAATGTGCCTTGGCGAGAACTCGGATTTGAGAGTTTGAAGCTTACACATTTAGCCGCAGATTTGGGTTTTTATTTTGCAGCACATCAAGCCGATAAAGATTGTCTGGCTGGTCTGGCTATACTTGCACAAGTTGATGAATCTGGAGAAAGCTATTTTCAGAAAATGATAAAAATTGCAGAAAAAGATAGTATTACAATTAGAGCCGAATACGCCCCTTTTGAAACGAAAGATATACTAAAACAGCGCGGCTATAGTTGGAAAGATGGCAGTGATGGCGATGGAAAAGGATGGGAAATCGTAATTGCCATAGATAATGCTGAAAATGAAAGAGTTTGGCTTACTGCCGAGGTTTATAAAGGTAAACCAAAATTCTCAGAAAAATCAAAAAATGCGATTACTAGATTTGCTACTAATTAAGTAGTATTTGGGGCATAAATGATCGCCTTGATGCCCCCCAGTGCTGTAACAACGACAGGCTCTTATGAAAAGCATTCTGCTTACGAACGTGTTTTTTTGATAGGCTTCTGGAATACAATTTTACAGTGTAGCGTTAAGTAGGCCACCTATAATTTACAAAATCGTTAGATAATTCATACCATTCTCTGTTGCTCTGTAAACTCTAGCGAGTAATAAATTCCCTTGCAACGACAACAGAAATATCCGTGCAAACCACGATTTTAGCCTGATCTTTCCGACTCTATTATTGCTATTTGAATTTCTGAATCATCGTTTGATACGATAACTAGAGGTTCATCTGCATTTCCTGTTAATAGCATCATTTTAAATACGCCATTGTTGCTTTATTTTAAATAGTAACGGCTAGTGAAGGTTAGCGCCTCACACAAGGGGTAGTATTTGAGTATTTACGATGGCTGTTGCATGCTCATTTCTGCCGTTCGCACTAAAACTATCTTTGCCGCAATTCCACATAAGTAGGCGAAAAAATCGCCCCGCCTGCGGCGGGAAAAAAATAGTTAAAAAGACCGAACCGCACGAACACCACGTGAGTCGTTCTTATTGGCGACGAACTGACCGCCATCGACGAAGACCTGGACCCAAGCAAGGTTACTGCTGATCTCCGACGAACTCCAATAGTTGAATCTGTAAAACCGCTCACAACGCCCGCTACTTTTTTATCATATAATAAATCGAGCTCCTCTTTGATTGGTAAAAAGCCATCCGTTTGACCATTGGGCCAAATATAAACTGCGGCATTAGTCGCGGGTCCTGGGCATTTTACTGCAATCAATGGCGTATTGACCGCCCTTGAGTTTGGATCCAAAGCTTCTGAAACCGCTAGATTAACCACACCTGTTACATCCTTAGCGAAGCAATGCCAACGCACTGAAGCAGCTTGGTCAACGGTCGCTGCCTCCAAACCATCAAGACCGCCATTTGTTACCTGAAAAGCAATGCCACCGGCCGGATCTGGGCCACCGATCTCCTACTCGATGGAAGCCTGAGCATCATCCCCGAACAGCGGAATAACCACGGCCCTAGTTTGAGCAAAACCAGAGGAAACACTAGAACGCTAGAGGTCAAGTCTCTTTATAATATTTTTCGACGCTGTTTCTCATCTCTCAACCCTCTGATTATATCTGAAATAGCACTCGGTACACCGCCATAATGCTGAAGCCCGAAATACTCGGCTATATCACTCAAACGGTGATTGCCTACCTGCTGTGCGACGTACATAGCAACTTTTCTCGGAGTATTTCAAGCACCTCTACCTTTGGCAGAATTTGTCAAAAATTCAATCTTCATGTCAAAGTAGACTGCTACCTGTGAAACCAATTCATCAATCGTAGGCTTACCTAGTCTTCGGTTAGCGGCCAACACTTCAACATCAAACTTACCGATATACCTGAGCGCCGAGTCTGCAAACGGCTTATCACCAAGAACGGGTGAGGTTCTCTCAGTATCGTAAACCTCATTCATCTTTAACCAGCTCGATACTTTTTGCTTACCGACAAAGGCCGGGTAGCTAGACCAACCATAGGAATCTAAATGTCCGACCATTTTAGCTTCAACAGGGTTTAGGTAAATATACTTACTTAAATGGAGAAAATATTCATCACTAGACGCCAATATTGACCTATTACCTTGCGCGGAACAAAGCCCCATCCATTCTGCGGCTAAGGTTATAGCGCTGTGTATAAACCCCGCCGATATGGCACACGCCATGTTGTAAGTTGCCAAGAGGCGTCTTGATGAGTAAGTGGTAGTGATTAGTCATCAGGCAAGGGGCGTGAACTTCAATTGAAAACCGAGAACTCGCTTCTTCCAACGCAGTTAAGAATCACTCAAAATCTGACGCGTTGTTAACGATATTCTGCCTAGCACGGCCACGGTTCATCACGCGGTAGTAGGCATCAGGAAACCCGATTCGGGCAAGTCTACTTATGCGCTTATGGTATTTCGATTAAATACCATTATAAAGAGACTTGCCCACCCTAGGTTGCTAGGTTTTTTTACTGCCTGGACGATGGTATTTACGGTTCCTACTGAGGCCAACTATTTGATCACGCGATTTACCCATTACAAGTATTTCGCGGCGGAGAGAAACAAGCCAGCATCATCGTCGGGCCAACCTGCGACAGTATCGATGTTATCGCCGAGAATATCCTAATGCCAGAGCTCGAAATCGGCGACCTTATCGTTGGTCATCAAATGGGGGCCTATACGGCCGCGACTAAAACGCGCTTCAATTCGCTGCCTGATGCAAAGTTGATTGTAGAGAATCTGTAGCGTTTGGTGACCTTATTGCGGGTAACAAACTTAGCTGTTACTGGTCAAAACCCGGCCTAGGTTGCTAATCATTCTCACTAGGCTTAAGTAAAGATCGTTTAGGCTCCCTGGTTATTGTGACGCTAAAGCCAGCACCTTGATTCTTCTCATCAGATACAAACCATAATAGCGCATCGTCTTGCTCTACGATCGCTTTATAGGGTAATTGCGATCCAGAAACTCGCATCAAGAAATTATTTTGCTGAGTAGTCTCGCCGCGAAACAAGTAAACTGAGTCGACATTTACCTCAGTGTCTAGCTGGGTAAATTGAAACCCAATATCATAGCCCTCAACGGCTTTGATCAACCACTTACAATCACTATTCGCGGCATATTGGTTATCACCACTACCGTCGTCAATAACCCCTGGTTGATCGACTACCAACACTCCCTTGCAATAAATTTGCGCGAAGTTAATATTTTTAGTTGCGTACTGTAAACCAAACTGAAACGCGCTTTTTGTCTTGGCACTTAACTCAATATCTATATCAGCCGCGCTTGATTCAATTGTGCTCGGCACCTCGCTGAGCGGGCCTTGCCACAACACGACATTATCTGGCTTTGAGGTAAATCGAATAGTCGATTTTTTCGGCTTACCTTGAATAAATGGTTTCAGCAAGATGCCCGCATATTCACCCTTAGGGCGTAATTTCCAAGTGCTGGCGCCGGACGAATTATTTTCTTTTCGGGAATACAGTATCGAACCTTTAGCCTGCTGCCTAATCTGGTCAACCTCGCGCCCAATGTTGTTAGCACACGCTATAGCATCGTTAAGATTAACTAAGCCTGCACCAAGTTGACCAGCAATCTTAAGATTCTGCTCATCCTGAGCCGAAGCGGTACTCAGTAAACAGTGCTTTAACTCTTGCGATGTTAGCGCGGGATTAGCCTGTTTTACAATTGCCGCTTGGGCCGACACAATAGCCACCGAATTTGACACGCCTTGAGAAGACCAATAGGCGTCGTCGGCGGTGACATCGGCCACTCTGATAGAACTCGACTGCGCCAGCAGATCTACCTCGCCACCAAAGTTACTGGTAAGTAAAGCGCCGAACTCATCGACGCCGGCGACACCGATTACCCCAGGGTGAGCACTCGGGTAACTCGGGTCTACTTGTGGGTAGGTTCCGAGTGAGGCAATTATCGTTACCCCTGCCGCTCTTGCTCGCGCCAGTGCTTGACTGGCTTGTGTTGTCAACTTACCACCACCCCAACTTAGACTAATAATGTCAGCGCCGTTATCAAGCGCATACTCAATACCCTTATAGCCATCTTTCAAGGTGATTGGCTGAGCCACATCCGATGCCGCTTTTACAAACATCAACTTGACCGGAATAGGCTGCTCACTGCCAAAGTGGGCGGCCAGTGTACTAACAATTATGCCGGCCATATTGGTGCCGTGTGCAAACTCTTTCTCGCGTATTGGCGGCGGCAGTAACTCGGCATCTTGATCCGACATGTCCCAGCCATAAATATCGTCTATGTAACCATTGCTATCATCATCTAAGCCGTTATTTGGCACTTCGTTGGTATTAATCCAAAGCCGCTCATTAAACACTTCATGACTGGGCCTAAACGCGTCATCAACGATAGCAATTACAATTGTACCGTTACCAGTGATGTCAGCACCTGATCCGCGAGCGTCGATGGCGGCTAGCGAGAGCACGATAAAGAGCAGAGTAGATAACTGGATTTTCATAATAATGATCACTTATTGGCGTTTTTCATTGGCGTAAAAAAGGCTCCTCAAGGGAGCCTTTTTTAATTTAACACAAGAGTTATGGCTATAATTGTACGTTAGTGCTACCGAACTTTTCACCCAAGCGCCTTGACGGCAAGCCTGGACCATTGCCAGCGTGTACCGCAGCTCGGCCGCGTAAATCAGGCAACCCGAATGTACTGAGCCCATTACCACCATAGATGGTACCAAGTAGTGAAAACAATGCGGTATTTGAGCTAATCGGCATGAGTTGCCCATCACAGAAAGCCCAGCTACGAGGGGCAAAATTTCCACCGAACATCACAATCGCACCGATTAATGGAGTGCTTTGACTACGACTTGGGTATATTCCATCCAGCGCTATAATATAGTTGACCGCTAGCGACGGCTGGTGATTGTCACGCTGACCGCCCGCTGTAGGAGCAAAGCTAATTACCTTTTGATCCGGGTTCATGGCGTTTGTCGTTATCTGAATTTGTGAACCAGCCGAGTAAGTAATGCCACTGATGACTTTTTCATTCGGTAATAACGGGTCTGGCACTTTGGCAAACGTAGTTATCTCGTCCGGCGGAAATTGATTGCCATCCGCACCATCTGCACCAACCTCACCCTGTGGCCCAACGGGGCCTTGAGCACCTGTCATTCCGGTCATACCTGGTGAGCCAGTAAAACCCGTGTCGCCCCTTGGCCCTTGTGAGCCAGTGTCACCTTTTGCACCCATATCGCC
>JBLHRL010000064.1:0-16056 GCA_047625975.1 Arenicella sp. | reverse complement strand
CAAGCTGGCCTACTGCGAGGTTCGCCCTTGGTAACCTTTTGTGGTTCAGGCGTGACCGCCGCGATTATTACCTTGGCTTTGTTCGAATGTGGTTATGGCTTGAATCGTCTTTACGACGGCTCTTGGACAGAATGGGTCTCAGCCGATGACACAATGATAGTCAATAGATCTTTTTAACAATTATTCCCAAGCCTAAGCGATCTTTCGCTGCTTGTGGACCAACAAAATTTGCTAAAATTCAGGACAAGTAATTTTCGCTAAAACCTAAATAATCTCGCGGTACTATCAACTCCCAAAGGTTATTCGAAATGATTCGAATATTTGAGATTTCTAGTGTATTCGATTTTTCATGGTGAAATTGAATCTTTTCCTTGATTCATTCGATACTGCTCCAATAAGAGCCGTAATTTTTTCTTGCCCGACTAAGTGATGATTCTTGCTCTTTTGGTATCTCAAGTTCAACAGCGTTTTATTGAGAGCAATTATTTATTTACAATACAAATTTTAGCATTCACATCAATGTGTAAATGGACAACAGATAAATCTGTTGTCCATGCTTACATAACTACGTAAGCCTATAACGGAACAACTTTGTTCGCGCAAGGGCCTTTTTGGCCTTCGCCAACTTCAAACTCAACCGCTTGGCCGTCGTCTAAAGTTGCGTAACCACCGCCACTTTGGATTTCAGAATGATGGACAAAAAGGTCTTTGCCGCCATCTTCTGGTGTAATAAAACCGAAACCTTTGTCTGCATTAAACCACTTAACTGTGCCTTTACTCATTTTCTTTACTCGTTTTGTCGGTGAAAAAATTAAACAATATCTAAGTTCACCAATTTAGATATATAAATATCTGACTCAACAAATCTTTTCAATAAAGGCTGTTAAGTAACAGAACCGTACCATACCTGCCTTATGTACATGAAAACAATAACTAAAAGCGCTTTAAGGCAAATTATTTGACTAGAAAGGGCTTTTTTTGCGGTTTTTTAGCCTCCGATACAAATTTTTTGTAAAAACTAGCTCTCGAATCTGAGTTTTTGAACTGAAAGACCAAGGGGCTTTTGAAGCAATAATTGTAATAATAATCACTTTAGTAGATAAAAAATGGCCAATTACAAGTTCGCTATGAAACAATAATTCTCTCAAGGTAGTTCCAATTCAATCTATTTTCTTATTCCATCATTCAGACGGTTAAGATCATTAAAATTTCCTACAGAACGAAATAACGCCCAATCTCCGACAAAGTAAAAAATTTGATTAAATGAATTTTTTAGCGGCACCATTTATCGACGATAGCTTTTAAGTGAAAGAGCCTGAGAATCAAACATGTAAGTGAACTAAAGATCCAAACGCTGATACTATTCTGAGTAACTTGGGGGTGGTTAGCAAGAAAGGGAGCAAAGAAACCAAATACACCGCGGTAATTACTATCAAGACTGACCACAAGCATGACAGCGGCACAAAAATACCCTCTGCAGACCAAACACAAAGAGCAGAAATGGCTAAAATAATTGAAAAACATAAAGTTATCAAAAACGGCTGCAGTAGACCGTGCTCGGCCATTGAAGCCATCATGTGCTCATCAGCAAAAAAAGATTCCACCGTGCGCCGCCAACGATTATGGCTAAATGGAGTACCGATGCAAAAAGACTAAAAGTACCGGCTATTTTTAGATAATCACAAGTTATAACTTACATGGTACTTTAGTCAGCCTCAGTTCCTTATGCTGATCGATACTAAGTTTAACTGATACGAGTTTTACCTGATATGCGAAAGAATGCCGTCTAACGTATCAAGACTTGAATATTCGATGACTAATTTACCTTTACCGTTGTTATCCTCAACAGATACTTTGGTACCGAGCTTTTCCGCCAAAGTTTCTTCTAAATTTCTGATATCTGAGCTTTTTTCTGGTTTCGAGACGCTTTTCTTCGGGCTCGCGTAACTTCGAACCAAAGCCTCTGTTTGTCTTACCGATAATTTCTTAGCATATACTTCAGCCGCGACCATGTCTTGGTACTCTAATGGCAAACCTAGTATTGCTCGGGCATGTCCCATTTCAATAAGCCCTTGCTCCAACAGCTGCTTTGCACCTGAATTTAGACTTAATAAACGTAGTAGGTTAGTTACGGCTGCTCTAGAGCGGCCAACACTTTTTGCCATTTCTTCGTGGGTTAGCCCAAATTCATCCATTAAACGCTTTAAACCAGAAGCTTCTTCGACTGGGTTTAAATTTTCGCGTTGAATATTTTCAATCAGAGCAACCGCTAAAGTGGCTTCATCAGGGATGTGCCGCACCAGCACTGGCACTTCATGCAGCTGTGCAATTTGTGCCGCACGCCACCGCCGCTCACCGGCAATAATCTCATATCGTTCGCCACCAATAGGGCGCACAAGAATAGGTTGAATAATACCTTGAGATCGAATAGAAGCAGCAAGGTCCTCCAACGAAGCCTGATCCATGTTAGTTCTAGGCTGATACTCACCGGGCTGCATTTGCTCTATCGATAGCGTACTTGGTGCCGTGTCCTGACCGGTTGTATAGTTTGACTCTGAGTTTTCTTGCTGAGCAGCCATGCTACTACCAAGTAAAGCCTCTAAGCCACGACCCAAACGTTTTTTCTTTTTCGTGCTCATAACTATTTAACTCGGTTCTGTCGTATTAGTTCTTGGCAGCTGCCATGACGTTAAACCTTGGATGTGATTTCAAGCCTTGACGGCAGCGGCTTTTTTTTCGGCAATCGACAATAATTCGCTGGCTAGTTTTATATAAGCCTTGGCGCCCTTCGATGCAGGTGCATAACTAATTGCTGATTCACCATAACTTGGCGCTTCAGCTAGTCGAACATTACGTGGTATCACTGTTACATAAACTTTTTCGCCGAAGTGGTTTTGTAACTGCTTACTAACTTCGTTCGAAAGACTATTCCGCTTATCGAACATAGTACGAAGCAATCCTTCAATTTTCAACGACGGATTGAGTGTTTCTCGAATAGCTCGAATAGTTGACACTAAGGCACTTAAACCCTCTAAGGCGAAATATTCGCATTGCATTGGGATAATTACCGAATTCGAAGCAACCAAGGCGTTGACGGTCAGAACATTCAGTGCCGGTGGACAATCGATAAATATATAATCGTAATCATCTTGAACCGCTACCAGAGCTTTCTTCAGGCGAAGCTCTCGACCAATTTCGTTTAATAACTCTACCTGAGCTCCTGCTAAGTCGCCGTTTGCAGTCATCACATCAACACCGCTTTCAGTTTTTACAATCGCCTCTTTAGCCGTGGTTTCATTTAGCAATACATCGTAAATAGTGGCATCTAACTCATCGGTATTAATACCTAAACCGACACTGGCATTACCCTGAGGGTCCATATCCAACAGTAGTATACGTTTATTCTTTAGCACTAATGCTGCAGACAAATTGATGCTGCTGGTAGTTTTACCAACGCCACCCTTCTGGTTTGTTACTGATATTACTTTGGCCATAGTGTCTTATCGAGACGAGCTTTAATCGCCGAACTTTATTATTGTTTGTCTTAATTTAAGCTCTTTTACTTGGGCGCAGATATAACGACTAGATTACGTTGTGCATCAAGTTCTGGAACCTTAAGTGCAAAGGTATCAAATTTTAGGTTCATCTTCTTGAGAACTTTCAATTCTTCATTCGGAACTAAGCCCTTCATTGCTAGCCAACGGCCATTACTAGCGATCGCTTGCTTAGAGCTATTGACAAAATTTTCAATACTTGAGAATGCACGTGAGGTAATCATGGCGAACTTTTGTTTCGGCTGAAAGTCCTCAATTCTCACATTCTCTACCTTAAAATTCTTCAGTCTAAGCTTATTAGCAGCAAACATTTGAAATTGCGCTTTTTTGTTTCTCGACTCAACCGAGGTCACTTCTAATGCTGGCGACAAAATAGCCAGGATCATACCAGGCAAGCCTGCGCCACTACCGACATCTAATAGGCTTATGCCTTTAACGTAAGGCTTGATACTAGCGCTATCAAAAACATGGATGCTTAGCATCTCTTCAAGATCGTCGACAGCGGTTAGGTTATGGGTTTTATTCCACTCAGCTAACAGTTCCATATAAGCCACTAGTTTTTCAATCGCCTCATCACCGTAAGACACATTGAGTGCATCAAGGCCTTTCTTTATACGCTCGGCCAACATTTTTTGAGTTTCAGTAGTTCTATCATTCATAGCGATGCCATGTTTTTTATGCAGGGTTTTAGCCGCTAACATAAGTCTAACTCGGCTATCGATTATAGGTGATGCAGGTTATTAAGCGAAACGTTATACAAGCAGCTTTTGAAAAGGCCATGAATTCACCCTTTTTAGTCTAATCGTAATGGTTATGCCAGCCACTTTAATTATGCCGCCTTTCCTCGCTTTTTCAAATATACCAATAGCAGCGACACAGCCGCTGGCGTGACACCCGATATTCTCGATGCTTGACCGATAGTTGTTGGCTTATGGTCGTTAAGTTTTTGCGCCACTTCATTTGAAAGACCGTTGACGAGAGAATAGTTGATATCGATATTCAGTGCTGTCGATTCATTATTCTTTTGCTTTTCAACTTCAGCATATTGACGTTCTATATAACCGTGATATTTAGCTTGAATCTCTAACTGCTCAGCCACTTTCGGATCACTAATCGGGTCGCCGGCGCCAGGCAGCGTCATCAAACGCTCATAGGTCACTTCAGGCCGCCGCAGTAATTGCGTTAAATTGGCTTCTTTCTTAAGCGTATCACCAAGGATATCCTTGGCCAGTTCATCAGAGAGCATATCGGGGCGAACCCAAGTTCCATTCATTCTTTGCTTTTCGTTTTCTATCGACTCACGCTTGTTACAAAAAGCCACCCAACGGTCGTCATCGACTAAGCCAAATTCTCTGGCTTTTTCGGTCAAGCGTAGGTCTGCATTGTCTTCTCTGAGTATCAACCTGTACTCGGCTCTTGAGGTAAACATGCGGTAGGGCTCTTTAGTGCCCATGGTTATTAGGTCGTCAACCAATACTCCAATATATGCTTGGTCGCGGGTTGGATACCAACCTTCTTGGTCCCTTGATTGACGTGCAGCATTTAATCCAGCCAAGAGACCCTGACCGCCAGCCTCTTCATAACCGGTTGTACCGTTAATTTGACCAGCAAAAAACAAGCCTTCAACGTATTTTGTTTCTAAGGTTGGTTTTAGGCCTCGGGGGTCAAAAAAATCATACTCAATTGCATAACCTGGGCGCACAATATGTGCGTTTTCAAAACCGACTATAGAGCGAATAAAGTTAAACTGGAGATCATAGGGTAAGGAGGTCGAAATTCCATTTGGGTATACCTCATGTGTCTTTAGACCCTCGGGTTCGACAAAAATTTGGTGCGAATCTTTGTCGGCGAAACGCACGATCTTATCTTCGATAGAGGGGCAATAACGTGGCCCAACGCCTTCAATAACACCGGCGTAAAGAGGCGAGCGATCTAAGCCAGCCCGAATAATGTCGTGAGTTGATTTATTGGTGTGCGTTATGTAACAGTTTACTTGCTGCGGGTGTTGCGATACGTCTCCCAAAAACGAGAATACTGGCGTTGGTGTATCACCAGGTTGCACCTCAAGTTTCGAGAAATCAATGGTCCGAGCATCTAGTCTGGCCGGGGTGCCAGTCTTTAGGCGACCAAAAGTAAAGGGCATTTCACGTAAACGCTTTGCCAAGGCGTTAGATGGAGGATCACCAGCACGACCTCCTTGATAGTTCTCCATACCAATATGGATGATGCCACCCAAAAAAGTACCCGTTGTTAGCACCACCGTCTTGGACTTAAACTTCAAACCCATTTGTGTGACGACACCTATTACTCGGCCATTTTCAACAATTAGATCGTCAGCCGATTGCTGAAACAGTAATAAGTTTTCCTGATTTTCAACAACTTCACGTACAGCGGCTTTGTATAAAACGCGGTCGGCCTGCGCTCGCGTGGCTCGCACCGCCGGGCCCTTTCTGGCATTTAAGGTACGAAATTGAATACCGCCTTTATCTGCTGCTTCAGCCATAACACCACCCATGGCGTCGATTTCTTTAACAATATGACCCTTACCTATACCGCCAATGGCAGGGTTGCAAGACATCTGGCCAATCGTCTCAATATTGTGAGTAAGCAGGAGTGTGCGAGCACCGGTACGGGCTGAAGCAAGTGCCGCTTCAGTCCCTGCGTGGCCGCCACCGATAACGATAACGTCAAAAGACTCTGTGTGAAACATACGTAATTAAAACCTATTTATACCGACCAATGAGCTGTGCCGATCTGACACCGTGGTGATATTAACGCTTTGCTAGGCTAGTGACTAATTGTAAACGACAAGTTTCTCACTTATTCTTTATTCAAATCCTCTAGTGTCGCTTAAGTTCGATCTTCAGGGTTCGAAAAATTGATTTCGTAACACAGTCTGGCGAGCTCGATAAGCGTCTGCTTCGAGTTCTGATGCAGCCTAGCTTAGGGTTTTTTGTTTAACTTTATAGTGCAAATAGATACTTTCGAAATGACACTGTTGCTGACATCGCGTAATTA
This sequence comes from Arenicella sp., assembly GCA_047625975.1. Lineage (GTDB taxonomy): Bacteria > Pseudomonadota > Gammaproteobacteria > Arenicellales > Arenicellaceae > Arenicella. The sequence continues at coordinate 9,484 of JBLHRL010000064.1, read as the reverse complement.
TAGAGTCAACTTATAAACTTCTGCATCATCCTTGTTTGAGCAAACCTGAGCTACCACGTTTTGTTGATGTTGAAGGTCATTTCTGGTCTCAGCGAAATTCGCCAATAAACCGGGTGGTAACTGAGATTCAAGATCACGTAAACTATCTCGCTTTTGCTGATTGCTAATATTCTGGTCGGTCATTAACTCAGGGTTAATAGTGTGTGATTTACATAACTGTCTTTTAAGTCAATAACGGCTTGGTCTTGAATGGAGCTAAACAGCGTTTGACGCTTTAACTTTAATGGATCGAAACTCGTCCTCAATAATAGTAAACTATCGCTGGCGTCCAACGTCTCTTTGGTTATTAGAGTTTTTTGAATTTGAAATTCGTTTACTTGTAGCTTAGGTGGTTGCCTAATAATTCAACAGCTTGTTGACTCGCGGGTTGTGGTAAGTAGCTTTAGGCATATCGCTGTATCTCGTTAATCGCCGGCTCGGTACCGCCATCATCGGCAATGCTTAAGAAAGAATCGAAAAAAACTCTCACTCCCAACTCTAAGATAAGTGCTCCATTATCATCAGCACTGCGTGCCCCTTCAATGCAGGTGCCTTTCAATGCCGCAGAGACAACGAGCCGATCGTGTTCAGTCAGAGTTGAGATAAGTTATAACGATTGCTCTGTCAACCGATTGGACGACTCAAATAATTGAAAACTCTCGTCTTAACCGTGCTGTCTGTCGCTGGCCCTTGAAATGCTTGATTGTTCACTTGCTAGGCAGAGGTAAAAAACAGCACTGACAACGCTTGCACTGTTAACAACAACCATGCAAATACAACTTGGCTGTTTATTTTGAAGCATGTTTAGAGATTCTCAACCTTTAAACGGTTCGCTTGATGACGATAGAGTGACGCTGGATTGGTCTATCCACATACGCCAAACAAACGGTTAATCGCATCAACATAGTTAGTTTTGTATCTACTGCTAATTAGTTACCCAAGCTTAGACTAACAGACGCTTACTAAACTATCATTTTGCCCAAACCAAAAAGCCAGAGAGCTTGCACTCAAGAAGCCGTCGGTAACATCGAAGAAATTGGTAAGGGCTCGATCTTCAGACCAAGAAAAAATTTTAAAGTTATCGCCTTTGATATTTACATTGTCGAATGCCGAGCTACAGTTGTTATGGTTAATGCCTTTGTTCTCGAGCGCTTTATTTTTTTGCATTGCGCCCTGAGTGCTAAAAGCGTTTGCTCTAGCCGATGCTTCTTACGGATTATTGCTACCAGCAAAAAAAGTTAATTAGGCCATTCGAAGCATTCAAAATACGGGTAACCACGTTTTGACTGACACAACTGGGCAATAAACCTAATAGTACGTCGGCTATTTTGGAACCGCCGTTAACTCTATTCACGGAGATAAGCTAGGCAACTTTTTTGCTATTAATGAAGCGGCTACTCATGAAGTTGGTGAAGCCTGACAGTGACCAATCAAATTTAGCTTACTTTATAGCAAGGTCATTAGATAGTTAGCAAGCTTCTGGCCACGTGCTTTATATGAGTTGAAAGCAAATACTAATGGTACGTAAACTTTGGCACCCGAACGACGTACGTTATAAAGTATTGTATGGAAGTACCCAATTAGACTGCCGACATTGTTAAGCTTGAAAAGCCCAGCATTAATATGCTTAGCTTTGCAATTCGATGCTTCCTTATTTTCTCTTTTTGATGGTTTTTTATAAATTTTATTTGAGTTTTTTTGCTACTGACTTTGCTTCTAGCGTCACTCTCTTATTAGCTATCGGCGCGTTTTAAAGTGCTAACCAGGTTTTAAAGTTCTCGATAGTTTTCCAGTAAAAAACGTGGATTACAAATAGCCAAGAAGATCAAATCTTTTTGACCATGGTTTTGTATTTTTTGTGGCTCATTAGGGTTAATCACCACGACATCACCTTCGGCTAACGGCCAACATTTATCGGCTACAGTGATTAGGGCCGAGCCAGACAACACCACATACCGCTCTGCGGTTTGTTTTAAGGCGTGCAGCTTGGTAGTTTTGCCAGCCTCTACCCGCACTCGCGCGATAGAGCAGTCGTTATCATTGTCACTGTTGTGCCACTCCTCGATAAAGCAACCCTCTTTAAAATAGTATTCCTGTTTTCGAGTCATGGGAAAATTTCCGCCTATAGATAAGTGCCTTAAGTATACCTTCGACATTAATAGTAGTTATAGCTTGTATTACCTGCCTCTAAGACTACTTTTAGCAAAGTTATCCTATATTAACCAGACCACTTGTCCATTAAATAAAAAAACGATCGTGCCGTCTTGTATCTTAACTAATATTTAGTTATCGCTCACTCTGAGGTACCCACTTGCCTGCAGCGGAGACTTTCAACGCGGTGAGCATGCCTTTACCTATCAGACCATTCGTTAATCGAATGATTAAGCCTTAAGTCGAAGGTTTCTCTAGTGTGCAATTTGTATATACAAAGGAAAGCGATGCTGAACTATCGAGCAAGTTAAAATTTTCCAGTACACAAGTTGTTTTCCCTTTGAGTTTGGTCACGAATAATGTGTCCTCTCGCGACACAGTCTTGGGGTTTTATTGAGACAGTTCTTTTAGCGGTTCATACCGCGACGACGCTGCAAAGGTTTTGTTGACGATACCAACAAAGTTTGGGTTTTAACTAGAAAAGGTACCTGTTTCTGATTTTAGCCAGTGTTCAAACAAGTTACTTTAAATCGAGGTTTGAATGTTGATACGTGCCTTTTTCTCGGTTGCCACCGGAGTAGCAACCATACACTGATCAACTTTAATCCGCTGAAAGTGTTGGTTCAATTACCTCTCTATAAGGTCAGCTGAGTGCTGACCATCAAACAATCCCCTTTGCAACTCAAGCCCGATTACTTCTTTCTCGATCATGGTCACTATGAGCCGCTGTTTTTTATGGAATAAACTTCCTTAAAAACTAATTTCTGAGTCAACAACATGGCGTGCAAACATCGTGCAGCAAGAAACGGCAATCCCAAGGCCTAAAATGGGAAATTATTAATGCTTAAAGGAGTTTACGCGAGGGATATCGTCGAATACTACTTTAGCTCTAAGTCAATAGACGCTCAACTACGGCTACTTGCCAATACAAAAGCCGCTGAAGATTTCACCGAGCAAATCGTCTGCATTGAATTCGCCAGTTATTTCGTTTAGAGAGTCTTGGGCTTGTAATAGCTCATCCGCTAATAGCTCACCGGCATTGTAGAGTTTGAGTTGTTGTAAACCGCGCTCTACAGCATCACGTGCCGCAGCGAGGGCCGTTAGGTGTCGCCGCCTCGCGGTAAAAACCGTTTCGCTACCTTCTGAATAACCAGCCAAGTGCTTTATATGTTCACGCAACTCATTTAATCCCAAGCCGGTTAGAGCTGATACTCTTATGCCATCGCCAACAACCGAATTCTCTAGGTCAACTTTATTATACACCAGAGTGATGTTGTCACTGCCAATCTCAGAAAGCGATATTGGTTCAGTTGCGTCAATAATATGCAGTACATGATCAGCTTCACCAATCGCTTTACGAGCGCGCGCTATACCAATTTTTTCAACCGTATCATCACTCTCTCGCAAACCCGCTGTATCGATGATATGCACCGGTAAACCGTCAATATCGATAGTTTCAGTAACTGTATCGCGCGTGGTGCCTGCAACATCAGTAACAATCGCGGCGTCATGGCCGGCTAGGGCGTTAAGTAAACTTGATTTACCGGCATTTGGTTTTCCGGCAATAACTAAACGTAGCCCGTTGCGCAAAATAGCACCTTGGCCAGCCTGCTTAATAGTGTCAGCCAAACTTGCTTGCAAAGCTTCGATGCTATTGCGCACTTTATCATCTGCTAAAAAATCTATTTCTTCATCGGGGAAATCAATCGCTGCTTCTACATACATACGCAAATAGATTAACTCTTTTAACAAGTCTTTAACTTTATTTGAGAACTCGCCTTGCAGTGACCGCATGGCTCCCTTTGCGGCTTGTGCTGTGGCGCTATCAATAAGGTCGGCTATCGCTTCCGCTTGCGCTAAGTCGATTTTATCGTTCAAAAAAGCGCGCTCTGAAAACTCACCAGCACGCGCTTGACGCGCACCTAAACGAACCACTTCTTTTAGGAGTAGGTCTTGAATAACAGGGCCACCATGGCCTTGTAGTTCGACTACATCTTCTCCGGTAAACGAATTAGGCCCGACAAAGAAAATTGCCAAGCCAGTATCGACAATGTCTGAGCTCTGATCGCTAAATTTTGCGTAGTGTGCTGTTCTTGGTGCCAGTTTTCTGGAACATAAGCGTTCGCCAATATCTAATGCCATTGGGCCCGATAGTCGAATGACGCCGACACCACCTTTACCGGGTGGCGTCGCAATTGCCGCTATGGTGTCTATGGCCGAACTAGACACGTTTCACACTAGCCATTTTCTTGTTGGCGGTAGTTAAACCACTGCTGGGCCATCGTCAGCACGTTGTTCACAACCCAATAGAGAACTAAGCCTTGAGGGAAGGTCATAAACAAGAACGTTAGCGCAAACGGCATAATCATCATTACTTTCTTTTGAATGTCATCCATCGGCGCAGGGTTTAACTTCTGCATAAAGAACATCGACACACCCATTAGAACTGGCAATACGTAGTATGGGTCTTTGGCTGACAAATCGACCCACCAGAGAGCAAAAGGCGCATGACGCATCTCAACACTCTCTAGCAACACCCAGTAAAGAGCAATAAACACAGGTATCTGAATTAATATTGGTAAACAACCGCCAGCGGGGTTCACCTTTTCTTTTTTGTACATCGCCATCATTTCTACCTGAAACTTTTGACGATCATCTTTATAACGCTCTTTTAAAGTGGCCATACGCGGCTGCAACTTTTTCATTTTACCCATCGAGCGATAGCTCGCGGCCGACAGAGGGTAGAACATGAGCTTAATTAGAATGGTGAGCAAAATAATAGCCCAACCCCAGTTACCGACGACATCATGAATCCAGCTAAGAACGGTAAATAGTGGGTCAGCGATAAATGTTAGAAAACCGTAGTCTACAGACCTAGTTAAACCTGCTACGCCACTCTCTTGAACGATTTTCAGGCGAGACTGATCTTTAGAGCCTAGATAGGCTCTTGTACTCAGGTTGCCTAGTTGACCAACCTCAATTTGCACCGGTACGGTAGTTTTATAGCCAACTCGATACAAGCCTGTTTGCTTATTCATCGAAGTGTAGAATTTGTTTACTTCATCACCAGGTATCCATGCGCCGACGAAGTAATGTTGCAACATGGCAACCCAGCCGCCTTTATTTTCAATATCGAGGTTAGCATCGTCCATGTCGCCGAAGTCAACCTTCTGATACTTATCTTCAGTGGTGTAGTAAGCGCCGCCGGTATAACTAGGAAGACGCCCAAAACCACCACCCGAATCAGCCGGAATGCTACGATTAAATTGTGCGTAAAGATAACCAGTCCATGGTGCGTCACTTTGGTTATTTACGCGGTAATCAATATCCACTAAGAAGCTATCATTCCTAAAGGTAAAAGTCTTAATGAACTCTACACCGCTTCCTGATCGCCATGTCAACGGAACAAGTACTTGATCTTGACCATTTATGCTGTATCTGAGGCCTGACGACTGATATTGAGTTTTATGTGTCGGTGAGCCGTCAGTTGTGGTCGATAAAAGGCCGTCTTGAGCGACAAATGTCTCTACGGCTGATTTTTTAAGAAGCGGGAAGCCTTGCTCAGGATAGTCCAGCGTTAGAGCGTAATTCTTTAGCTCTAAACTTTCTATCACGCCACCATTAGTATTTATGGTCGCTCGGACCATATCGGTTTCAACGATGATTAGCGAATCTAGGCTAGAGACGGCTTGAGTGCCAGGGACACTCGGTAGGTCGCCAGTGAGTGCGCTTGAGTTTGTCGGCGTGGTTGGTACACCGTCTTGACCATTCATTTGACTGGTTGGAGTACTCGGTACGCCAGTATCTGCAACTCGAGCTTCAGGACTAAGCCCTTGCTCTGTGATCGCTGAATAATCAATCCATTTAAAATAGAGAATTGCGCTAATTGCGACCAGCGAGATTGTTAATAAATTACGTTGTATATCCATTTTCCAGGGAGCTATTCAGCTGGTTTCATTTTGGCTGTTATATGGGTGCGTATTCTAACCTTAATAGGGGGGGATAAAACAGGGGAGAAATAGCCTTACTTTAGATCATCTATGTAGAGAGAACATTTATCGAATCACTTGGTCGTCTTTAGAAGGTTTTTCGGTGGTTGGCACAGGGTCTAATCCAGAACCGCCCCAAGGATGGCAACGAGATAATCGCTTAAAGGTTAACCATAGCCCTTTACTCACGCCGTGCATTTCTAATGCTTGATTAGCATACTCAGAACAGCTGGGTGCATAACGGCAGCGGTTTCCCAAAAAAGGGCTAACTAGTAGGTAATAGAGCTTAAACAAGGTTTGCAATAGTTTAACGATCATCGTGTTCCGCATTTACTATTGAAGCGACAAATTAGTTTGCTCTAGATTGTTGGCAACCTCAAGGCTTTTAGCCTGCTCACGAGCTTTAGCCAACTCACGATTGTGCCAGCGTTGCCACTTTAATACCTTGCTCCATAACTCTTCTAAACTTTCTCGTTGCTCTACCTTACCTGCACGTTTGCTGCTAGGTTTAGCCGTTAATACTAAATTAACACCGTTTAAATCGCTCTGACGGTGACGAAAAAACTCTCTCATTATACGTTTTAGGTGATTTCGATCGACCGCACGCTTAGAAACTTTCTTTGATACGGTCACGCCTAAAGTATTTTGCTGATCAAGGTTATTGGCAAGCACGTTGAAGGTAAAGTGATTGCTACCGCCCCACTGTTTAGAGCTATAGACGCTCTGGAATTCTGCAGGGGTCTTTAATCGCTGTTGTTTAGTAAGGCAAAACAAAGTCAACGTTAGGTCTTTATAAGGCACAGAGACACTCTTTTGGGGCCGAATCGATGTATTTGTCGAACTATTTTTCGAACTAAGGTTTAGGCTCATAGTGCTAAAGGAGTAGCGAGCAGCTTGGCTATACTGGCAAACTTAATAGGTAAAAATTTATTGGTGTATCAATCAGCATCGGGTTTGCTATCGCTTTCTTAAAAATTTAAGAAAGCGATAGCAGTCAAAACCCTATACTGTCAATTCAGCGCGGCCTTTGGCACGACGAGCATTGATGATAGCGCGACCGCTTTTGGTCGCCATTCGAGCACGAAAGCCATGAGTACGCTTACGCTTGATCTGACTTGGTTGGAAAGTACGTTTCATTTTAAATAACCTTTATAAAGTCCTAGATAAAAGCAGGTTTGCTGCTGTTAATATAGGTGTTGCTAACTAGTATCCCCGCTGACTTAGCTTTCCTTATTGAGAGTTTTTCTGCATTTTCGCACTCTATATAACTAATTAGATAGAATATTTCTATGTAGCAAAGTTTTCTCAGCAGTGAGAACCTTGGGTTGGCGTTAGTAAATAAACAACCTTGGGCTCTCAATTTGGAATAAACAGTTAATTACGCTGTTAAAGGCCAAGTTCTGATCGGGGTGCAAAGGTACTGATTTTGTTAATGATAGTCAACATGATATATCCATTTTTTGCATAATTTTGTTACCTCATTATTAGTCAGAAATTGAGACAAAAAGTTTGTAAAGCCTAGTGTCTGGGCGGTATATTATTCCACCGCTTACACAGCTAGGAACATTGCGGGGAAGGGCTGTCATTTGGCCAACACTTCAAACCAAAAAATTTGTAAGATTTAACGCCGGTCTACCAATATGCAAAATGTCATCCTCTGGGACAAGTGCCTCTCTAAGTTAGAAGACGAAGTTGAAGAACGAGACTTTCACACATGGGTACGTCCATTGCACGCTAACAACTCCGACTCTGAGTTGATACTTTACGCACCAAACCGTTTTATAAAAGACTGGTTAATGGATAACCTTATGGAGAAGTTGGGTGTTACTGTCGAACACTTTGCTGGCGATGGCGCCACTGTTACCGTTACGTTAGAGGCCCCGGTACAATTATCACAGCAAGCAAATTCTCGTTCTGTCAATGAAAGATCAGCAAGCATAGAACCGGAAATTAGCAAACCGTCTCCATTTGGAACAAACGTACTAAACGCAACCTTTACCTTTGAAAACCATATTGAAGGTAAATCTAATCAAATCGCCAGAGCCGCTACCAAGCAGGTTAGCGAAAACCCAGGTTCAGCCTATAATCCACTTTTTATTTATGGTGGGGTTGGTCTTGGTAAAACACATTTAATGCACGCTGCAGGAAATCTGATCCTTCAGAACCGAGCGAGTGCTCATGTCGCTTATGTTCATTCAGAGCGGTTCGTTTCCGACATGGTCAAGTCGATCGAAACAAATAGTATGAATAAGTTTAAAAACTACTACCGCTCGCTTGATGCGTTATTAATAGATGATATCCAGTTTTTTGCCGATAAAGACAAGTCTCAAGAAGAGTTTTTTCATACCTTTAATACGCTACTTGAAACCGGCAGCCAAATTATACTAACCAGCGATAAGTTCCCAAAAGAAATCAATAATTTACAGGAACGACTAACTTCTCGCTTTGAAAGTGGCTTAACGGTTCGTATCGATCCACCTGAATTAGAAACACGCGTCGCTATTTTGAAGAATAAAGCTCGCAAGAATAAAGTCGATCTTAGTGATGAAGTCGCCTTTCTTGTGGCGAAGACAATACGATCCAATGTGCGTGAGTTAGAAGGCGCGTTACACCGACTCGTTGCGAGCTCCAGATTTTCTAATAGACCTATTGACTTAGATTTGGCAAAAGACACACTGCAAGATTTAACCTTGTTTCAAGAACGAAAAATTTCGATTGAAAACATTCAAAAAACTGTTGCAGACTATTTTAGCATTCGGGTAGCTGACCTTAAATCAAAACGACGCAATCGACAGATTGCTAGACCGAGGCAAATGGCGATGGCTCTAGCCAAAGAATTAACAAGCATGAGCCTACCAGACATTGGTGATGCTTTCGGGGGACGAGACCATACAACAGTGATTCATGGCTGTAAAAAAATCAACGAACTTACCCGTACAGACTCGAGAATAAAAGACGACTACGCAAGCCTCCAAAAGATTTTGTCTGTTTAAACGGAGTAAGTTAAAACCACTTGTGGATAGCCTGTGGATAACTTTAGTATAAATACGGTATCATCAAAGAGTAACTTTTATCCACATTCTATCCACAGTTTTACCGGCAATAGTAAAGAGCCTTATCAACAGGGCAAAAAACATTTATGTTGTTGATAAATATACGTTTTAAAAAGATGTTCGACTTATCAACACCCCTAATAGTAAGAGTAATAAAGATATAAATAATCCAAGATGAATATAAATATACAAAAAGAAACTCTGGAAAAGCCTCTTTCTCAGGTAATAGGGGTAGTAGAAAAACGCCAAACA